>CAKAEX010000001.1 GCA_916438495.1 uncultured bacterium | reverse complement strand
GTATAATTGTTTTTAAGTTAGCTAACTTATGGCTTTATTATAGAAGAGTCCAAGCGTGATTTGTTGCCAATAATTGTGCTAAAAATCTTGCCAATTTCGGAGGTGCTTGATGTTTGATATTCCTAGTCTATTTTCTATCGTTTTAAAACACGCCAATAAAACGACTTGGACTGATAGAAAGAAAGTTAGTGTGGGCTTATCACTTGTCTTACATGAAGACTCTTTGGCTTATCTAGCGGACACAAGTTTCAATAAATTATTTACAGGACAAAATAAAGGACGAACCCTTTACGGGATCGTCCAAGATGAGATAACAGAAAAAGGCTTTTCCAGCTACATCTTTCAAGCTGAGAAGCGATTAAGCGATACCAACTACAAAGAAAATAAGTTCTTGTTGGCTGATGTTTTAGAGGATTTTTTTGAACTAATAGAAGAATCGCAAAATCTGCAAAAGTCCGTTTTATTAGGTTTAAAGCAGTCTTACAAGCTTAATCACCAAGACCGACCTTATCTTTTTCTGGCTGAGTGTTTATTTTATTCCTTAGCTTGCCAGCATAACAAACAGCAACAGTTTATTGAGCCAGACTTTAGCCAAGAAACAGAAGTTGTATCAAGACCATTAGAAGAACTTGTGTCACGAGCTAACGGTTATTCGAAGCGTATTTTTCAAGACTTAAACCGTTTTTCAGAAGAAGAACTTCAACTGTTCAGAAAAATAGCACCATTTACTTTTTATGATGAATCTTACGATGAGCTCTCTGACGATTACATTTTAGATTATTACTTGATTTCTCACGCTGATTTTCTAGATTTATTCACCAAATATGGTATCAAAGGAAATGACATTTCAAGATTGAAAGAATACGGTTTAATTTCTGGTGGTGGCAGACATGAGATAATTGTGGAAAAAGGAGAACTATCTGGCTTCCAAAATGATAACCTAGTTCTAACTTTCACCACTGAATCCGATGAAAGAATAACATTCGAATATAGCGCCTTTCACTTAACAGATACCGCTAAAGCTCTGATTGAGATTTGGAGATTGAAACAGATAATAGCTTCTTTACTGACTTAACAGAACATTTCAAACGGGAGCCTGATTCTGATGTTATTGTCAAAATTTATGATGTAGAGGATTTGAAATAAATACTCTAACTAATGCTTATTATTGTATGATGTCTAAAGAAGGATCGTCAAGGTATCACAAATAGAAAAATATAATATAGCAGAATATCTTAAAAAAAGCGGAACTTTACTGACAAGAATAGTATTAAGTTACCCGTTGAAGATTGTTGAGTGAATAAACGATATGAAACATTATTTATTGTAATAAATCTAAGAAAAAAATCTGAATAATAAAAAAATATTTAAATATTTTTTTGTAAGCGCTTGCAAACTTACTAGATTTATGGTATTATGTAATTATTAAAAAAATAGGTTCTCTTCCTGTCTACAAAGACAACTCCTTCAAACCAAATGAAAATATCATATTAACTTGACTGAACTAATACTTGTATAGGCAGGGTTTTGAAAATAAATGAAAGGAGGCTCATGCTTTCGATGCAGCAAATAATTCAATTGTTTCACTCTGGCTTTATATGAAAAGGAGGATAGACCAATGGATACGTTTTTAAGATTTTCAAAGCAAGTTATTAGTGTTTTTAAAAACACTAACGAATATTCAGGAACTATAGCGATTTTTCTGAAAGCGGCCCTGGATGGACTTCTTTCATTGTATAATCAAGCTATCAAAGCTAGAAAAGAAAGAGCCCCCACTAATAATTCGTCAACTAAAAAAGACTCTCCTAAAGTCAAAAATATTCATAACAAAAAACAACGGTGTATCCGCATATTTGGAAAGGAATTTCTATCAACTACAATCGAGAAACAAAAGACAAAAATAATTCATGATGAGCCTAGACATATTCAACACGAAGATGATAAACTTCTTAAAAAACAAGATACTAATAAGACATCACAATCAATTAAACGAAGGCAAGGTGATTTTAGGAATGCTCAAAATGAAAAATCCGCTTCATCAAAAAATAAGAAGCGGAAGACAAACGTTTCTCGTAAACGGAGACGAAAGACTCCTAGAAAGAAACGCTAAAACAGAATAAAACAGTTCCAAACCACAACAAATTTATGGGACTGTTTTTTATTTTGCTTCGCAGGAAGTAATCGCTTACAACCTACGACTCAACTAATTATACTCCCATATTATTTTTGTGTCAAGTGTTTTTGCTTTACAGTTATTCTGATTTTTCCTCTAAAATAGAACCACCCTGCTACAATAGTAAAGTAAGGAGGAAAATGTGAAGAAAAATATTGAACAATATCAAAATAAAGATTCAATTACTATTGGCTATGCTCGTGTCAGTTCGACAGATAATCGGCAAGAATTGGGGTTATCTGTTCAAAAAGAAGCACTCGGCTTTTGCGATAAACTCTATATTGAAAAAGATTCTGGTGGAAATCAGGAGCGAAAACAACTTGATAAAGCTTTAAAAATGGCGAAAAAATATGCCCAGCAAGGTGTTAAAACAAATTTTGTTGTGTATAAATTGGATAGACTTACCAGAAAAATGCTTCACCTCTCTGCTATTATTGAAGATTTAACTAAACATGGTATTCATCTTCAATCTATTCATGAAAATATTGAAACAGATTCTTTAACTGGAAAGTTCTTTTGTTTGATGTTGGGTTATGTGGCAGAATGGGAGCTTCAAGCGATTTCTGAACGCACTAAAGACGGACTCCGTAAAGCGAAAGAAAAAGGTGTGAAACTTGGCAATAAAGGGTTGCCTAAAGATACCGAAAAACAAATAATTGAGCAATATCTACGAAAAGAATTGTCTGTGCGAAAGATTGCGAATCAGCTGGATATTTCCACCGCAACCATATATAATGTGCTAAGGCGCAATAGTATTCAAATAAATAGAAAAAATCACCTATAATTGATTGACAAATCCTTAGAAAAATAGTACATTAAACCTATCAACAGTTTTATCAAACGGTCGTCAACTAAAACAATGAAAAAAATAAAAAAATGCCAATCCAACAAGGTAACTAAAACCTTATTAAATCAGCATTTGAAATATTTTTTTATTGATAACTTTGATTGTTTTAACAAACGACCGTTCACTAAAAACAAGCTCAACCCCTATTGTAGCAGGGATTTTTTTGAGTTTAAATAAGAAAGGGGGTATTTCGTATTTAAATAGATACGACTTTTCATGATTGCTACAAAAATATATAGATTTTATAAGGAGAAAGTATGTTACTGGTTGTAATTGTAGCTATTGGAGTAATTTTATGGTTTATTAGAAAATCTTCCATTGATAAGTATAGTCAGAAGCAAGAATTGGCTATGAGAATTCTTGAAACAGCTAAACAATTACGTTTAGAGCATCTTGCTGATATTAACGAACTCGGTGGGCAAATGGCTTCGGCAGACCGTGAACAATACATTAGCCTAACTCAAGAAAGAGAGTTAACCGAAACAGTTATAAGGGATCTTGAAAACATTATCAGCTGTTTGCAAGATATATTGCAATGGAGACCAGAACCATCAGCTGGGCGTAACGGAATCCAAAACGCTATTTTTGCCTTACAACGACAAACTGGCTATACTTTGGAAGAATTAGCTCAAGATTTAGGGGTTAAATAGTGTAGAAAGAGGTTTTATCATGGGAAATGCTAATGCTTGGGTTTGTGCTTGCGAAAGAAAGCTTGGAGCTGGAAATAAATGTGATTGGTGCAAAGAAGCCATTTACCACAATCTTTCCTACCATAAGTGCGAATATGGAACTTGTCAAAAGAAATTCGGTTGGTGATAAATATGATTAAACTAATCCGAAAACTCATTTCAGCAACTATTGAATGTCCTATTTGTGGACGAAAAACAAGCGACCGACCAGAACGGTGTAGCCATTGCGGTAATAAACTATAGGAGAATAAATATGACTGAAAAATGCACAAAATGCCAAGAAGTTTTATGGTTTTATGCAGAAGATAGAGCGCGTGGTAAAGTAATAAAAGTTTGTAAAAATCCTAATTGTACAATGTATAATTTTCAAATCTCCTTTAGTGAACGATAGTTGAATACATGAAAAAGACGGCTCATTTGAACCGTCTTTTAATTAGCCTATAAGATGCATGAACTCAGATTATTTTTAGAGTGCTGAGTGTCAAGCTGTCTATTTGGGGCTTATTTTTTTATTATAGCTTGGTAAATTTAATATTTTCAAAAACAAAAACTGCAAAAGTCTAAGCTTTGCAGTTTTTATAATTATTTAGATTTAAAGTAATCAATTTCTTTAATCACATTGAGAAGTGCATTTGCACGCTTTGCTTCATCTTCAATCATTCGAGCAGCATTATAAGCTGGCTCAATTAAAGTATTATCATCACTCGAGCGAAGAAGCAAAAGATAAATATCAAATTTTTCTTCATTCGAAACTGTTAACTTATCAACCAATGGACGCAAAGCTTCAAGTGCGTAACCTTTAATTGTATCCAAATCTAAGCCACCAAAGCTTGGCATTGCAGTCTGCTGAGGTTGCTCAGTAACTGGTTGATCTTCTTCTGTAGCTGGAATCTCAACTTGGTTTAAATCTTCATATTGGAGTTCATCAGTGTTTTGATTATCGTCAGAATTATCTGAAGATCCGCTAACACCAGAAAGAATCTTAGCGAGCTCTGGGTCGTCGCTAACTGGCATTTTGCTTGTTTGATTCATATCAATTTCCATAACCCACCTTTATATTTAATTGACTTTACTTTTTATTAATTATATTGTATCATAGAATTAAAAGCATAATCAAGATTATTTTTTCGGAAGGGTGGAAAATGTTAGATAATTTTAATTTATTGGTTCAGCGCGACCCGCAAAATGCGCTTTTAGTCGCTAGCGAGCAGTGGAAACAGGCGCTTTTTCAAGTTGAAGTTATCTCACCAGAAAATGATGGTCGTGAAATCAAAAATATTGTTATTACAGGAATGGGTGGCTCAGCTTTAGCTGGCTTAATTTTTAAAAAAATGGCTTGAAAATGAGATAACTTTACCAATCGAAATTATTCGAAATTATACTTTACCAAAAAGCGTTTCGAAAAATACTTTAGTGATCGCTAGCTCATATTCCGGAAATACAGAAGAATCAATTTCAGCATTAAATCAAGCAATTGAAATTGGTGCACAAGTTGCCACAATTTCTTCGCATGGAAAAAAATGGAAGAAATTGCCCGTGAAAATCAAATAGCGCACGTTAAATTACCAGCCGGGCTTCAACCACGAATGGCAGTGATTTATAATTTTCGCGCTTTAACAAAAATTTTGGTAAATTTTGGAATTATTTCAAATGAAAAGCACGGAGAAATCGAACATTATGCCGATTTCTTGCGAAAAGAGAGCGAATCTTGGGTCGCGAGCGTTTCGAACGACCGAAATTATGCCAAACAGCTTGCGTTGTATTCAGCGGGGCGAAGTGCAGTATTCTTGAGTTCAAGCGAATTTTCACCACTGGCTTATAAATGGAAGATTTCTTGGAATGAAAATGCTAAGAATATTAGCTTTTTTAATGAATATCCGGAATTTAATCATAATGAATTTATCGGTTGGAGCTCACACCCAGTCGAAAAAAACTTTTCGCAATATTTAATCTACGCAGTAATTTTGACCATCCACGCGTGCAAAAAAACGATTCGAAATATCAGACAGGCTTTTAAACGGAAAACGCCCAGCAGCACGAAATATTGAGCTAAAAGGATCAACTTATCTTGAACAAGTTCTTTGGGGATCAATTCTAGCAGATTTTGTCAGCATTTATCTTGCTATCTTAAATAATGTAGATCCAACACCTGTAGAATTAATTGAAAAAAACTTAAAAGTCGAATTGGTAAAATAATAATTTTTAAAAACTGCTATTATTTTTTTAAAAATAGCAGTTTTTATTTTAATTTATACGAAAAAAAGCCCGCAAACGCGAGCTACTTTCGTGGCGGAGAAGGAGGGATTCGAACCCTCGATACGGTTGCCCGCATACACGATTTCGAGTCGTGCGCCTTCAACCACTCGGCCACCTCTCCAATATTTATATTTTATCATATATCAGAGATTAAATAAAGATTTATTTTGCTGAATAGTATATACTCCCAGGCTGAAGATTGCCAAGCAACTTATCAACAGTCACAAATTGATAGCCTTGAGAACTTAAATTCTGCAGAATACATGGAACTGCATCAACCGATGTTCGGTGAATATCATGCATTAAAATTATTGCGCCAGGGCGTGCATTTGAGATTGTTCTATTACAAACAATATTCGAATTTCTATCTGCCCAATCGCGAGTGTCAACAGACCATAAAATTGAACTCATTCCAAGACTAGAAACAACTCTTTGCACGGCCGCATTGGTTGCACCATATGGAGGCCTGAGTGTATTAGGCTTTACACCTGTAATACTTTGCAAAATATTATTAGTTGAGGATATTTCATTTTGAACTTGTGCAGGAGATAAACCTGGTAGAGAAGGGTGAGACCAGGTGTGATTACCAATTTGATGTCCATTATCAAAAACTTGCTTTACAATAGAAGGATATCTCTGAGCACTTGGGCCAATCATGAAGAAAGTTGCCCTCGCTTTATAACTTTGAAGATAAGAAAGGAGTTTATCGGTATATATACCTGGTCCATCATCAAAGGTTAAAGCAATACATTTTGAACAATCTTTATCTAGAAGCGGAGATTTAGAAGTTAATGGTGTTGTCTTTTGAACTTGTTTCGAATTTTGCACATCAGGAACTTCGAATATTTTTCTTGAAAAAAATCATTTTGCAAGAAATTAGAAATTTCTGAAACTTTAATTTGAAATTGAACCGAAGAAAAAAATTAGAAGGAATAATTTGACCTTTAGAAAAAGGGAAGTCAATCGTTTGTTTATCTAATATTATTATATTTTTCGAAACTTTCAAAAATCTAAATCATTCAAAAATTTCGTTCGAAAAATTCTTTTTTTACTATTTTTTTAAATAGTCTTGAATTTTATTTTTTTAACAATTTCTAAAATGCTAGATTTATCTTTTTCTTTATTGTTTAAAAAAATCACTAAACTTTATAATTTCTCCATTTTTTTAGCATTGAACGTCCAAAAATAAATTTTGATCATTCAAATTAGCTCCATGAGTATCTTGTTTGATTGAAATTAAAATTGAAATAGCATCATCGTTATTATAATAAACTTGATAGCTAATTCTTTCAGTTGAAATATTTTCGAAAGTTGATTTTTTTCGCATCATCTTTAAAAAAATATCATCAATTTCTTGAATTTTATTATTTATAAATTCATTGATTTTATTATTCTTCGTAACGGGTATTTCTAATAAAAACATCTTCTTTCGAATTTTTTTCTTTCAATAAATTTCGAACCAATTCCATTATATTTTTGAATCTTTAAAAATAATATTTTATAATGTCTTGATTATGTTTTTTTCTTCTGCATTATGGTTAATTTTTATTAAAAAAATATAATTCCATTCAATAAAAAGTAATAAAATGATAATTGAAATATATATAATCTTATTATTTTTTTTCTTTTTTTGTATTTTTTTCTAATCATAAAAATAATTATATCACTAAAAATAGAAAAAAACACCAGATTGATCTGATGCTTTTTTTCTATGGTACACCTGGCAAGATTCGAACTTACGACCTTTGGCTCCGCAAGCCAACGCTCTATCCAGCTGAGCTACAGGTGCATACGCTACTTTTCAGTAGCTAACTTTTTGAAGTTCTTCCGCGCTAAGCAGACATTTAAATTTTTAGCATATTTTTTTAAAAATATTGCAAGATTAAAGATTTATTTTTTTCGAATAATTTTATCAATTAAATCAAGTTTAACTTCTTCCATTGGCAGACGAGCGCCAATAATATCTGTGATCTTTTTACCATTTTCCTTTGGGAAGTAAATAATTGTGCTAGGCGAAAAAAGCGTTTTTTTAGGCAAAAGAATAATAGCATAAGTATTAGTTTCTTTTCGGATACCAAAAGCTCGAAATTCACCATAGGAATGAAAAGTTTCACCCATATAAACTCCATGCGTTGAAAGACTATAAGATATAATTTGAGTGTGATTTGATTTTCGAAGAGTTAAAATTCCAATAGCTGATACTATAATTAAAGCAAGAAAAAGTCCAAGATTGATTCAAGATTGCAAAAAGACAAAATGCTAGAATAATAATTGAAAAATATAATATACCAAGATTTATTTTTATCACCAATTATTAAGTCTTGAGCTTGCCAATTAACAATTTCTCGTTCTTCAATATTTTTCAGTGGGAGATTGATTATTTTCAACTTCACGAACTTGTATATACTCTTCTGGATTAAAGGGTTTAACTTCTTCAAAAACCGGCTCGGTAGATTCTTTAGGATTTTCAGCCATAAAGCTACCTACCTCAGGTGTTCGAAATTGTGATTCAGGCAAACCTGTTATGCGAGGAACGCCATTTCGGTTTTCATTATCGAAATTCATAATATTTTAATTATAACATAAGCTATTTAAAAAAATTCAAAAAAACTCTGTTAAAATAGAAAAATCCTGCTATTAAGCAGAATTACCTATCTTGGCGGAGAAGGAGGGATTCGAACCCTCGATACGTTTTACCGCATGCCGGTTTTCAAGACCGGTGCCTTCAACCACTCGGCCACCTCTCCAGATGAAAAACCATTATAACATACTTTTTTTTAAAAAGCTCAAGTTATTTTTTTCTTGTTGAAGTAGATAAAACGCCCAAATTTCTTTTTGCACCATTTTTTTGCGGAGAATTTTTCGCAATCGAATTTAAAGTTGCACCCTGTCGTTCGAATATCATCAAAAAAATAATATAAATTTTATCTTTCGAAAAGCTTTTCTCCTATAAATTCATAACTACTTTTTGCTTGAATTTGTCGCGTTTTTAAAAATTTTTGCCACGTTGAGTAGTTTTTGATATTCTTTTTAATTAATGTCGATTTTTTTCAATTTTCAAATTCCTTGCAAGCTGGCGAGCCAAAAGTTCAGTATGATCTAAACCACGTTCACGAATATGGTTCGAAAGTGTTGGAACTGGAATTAAAACTATTTTTTCACGATTACTAATAAATTCGCTATTCGAAAGTAGAAAATCAGATAAAAGTTTTACGAGATAATAAGCATTCTGCCTCTTGCTTTGAAATTTAAATTCATCAACTATTTTTTTGAAGCTCTCCAGACCTTTTCGAAAGATAAAATTCTTTCGAAATCACACTATTCGAACGAGAAAGGGAATTACCAAAATTACACCTTGATTCAAGGCATTTTTCACAAATAGGTTCGCCTAATTTCTGGCAAAAATAGCAATCATCTGGTGCAAAAGAATTCAAAATTATTTCGTATATGCTTTTTCTTCATAAAAAAATCGTTTCTACCTCTTGATTATATAATAAAAAGTGCGGTATAATAAAGTAAATTAATCTTATTTAGGAAATTTAATGCGGAGGAAAAAAATGGCTAGAAGACAAAATGATGATAGCTTTTTGAATGATGAATTGGAAGCTGCTTTCAATTTTGGAGATGATTTAATGGAAACTTCAGAAAACGAAGCTTTCAGTGGATCTGAACAAATTGAAATTGCGGAAGAAGAAAATGAACTTCCTGGTCAATTAGCTGTTGATGTTTATGAAACAGAAGATAAGCTTTTCGTTAAAGCACGAACTGCGGGCGTAAACAAAAATGACTTGGATGTTTCACTTTCAGATGGAACTTTAACAATTAGTGGAAGTCTGAATCCCGGTGATCAAGAGGGAATTATCGCTCATCATGCACAAGAATGCTACTGGGGAGAATTTAGCCGAACACTAGCTCTTCCAGTTCCAATCAAAGAAGATGAAGTTGAAGCAATGTTAAAAGATGGAATTTTAACAATCAGCTTCACAAAAGTTAAAACTCAAGCAACACGAATTAAAGTTCTGTAGAAAAATAAAATTCTCGAAGTATAAGACTTCGGGATTTTTTTATTATATTAGTTTATTTTTTTAAAAATTTACATTTTTTTGAATAAATAAAAAGACCTCTGCAAAAAAATGAAGTCTCTTTATTTATTATTTTATTATTCTTTATTAGTAATCGAATGAATAACAAAGTTAACAATTGCGTAAGCAAGGATTGCAATTACAAGACCGATAATAGCATACATAATTGTATTTTTAGCATTTTGAACAGCTCCAGAATCACCGCTCGAAAAGAACATATCGGATTCCACCGTAAATAAGCATAATCACGCTAAGAATACCGATTATAAAGAGCATAATATTAATTGCTGTTGTGAAAAATTGGAGAGTCGCCATCAAACAAAGCTTGTTGGACCACCATTTTCTTCTTGAACACCTTTAGCACAGCTATCAGCAGACTTCAAACCACCAGTAACTTTACAATCAGCGGCGTAAGCTGGAATTGTTGCAAATGTAGTAGCACCAACAGTGAATATTGTTGCAGTAGCCAATAGAGCCATTTTTACAATATTTTTCATTTTAAATTACATTTCCTTTCTTAAATTATATATACTTAAATTATATCAAATTTTTTTACTATTTTGCAAGTATTTTAATTATTAGTTATCGTTAAACTTATCAAACTTAAGTCTGAAATATTATGATTACCGATTACCACCCGAAACAGTATTAATAACAAAGTTTACAATTGCGTAAGCAAGGATTGCAATAACTAAACCTATAATAGCGTAGACGATTGTATTTTTTGCACTAGTGAGGGTAGCACTATTTCCGGCTGAAAGAACATATCGAATTCCGCCCCAAATAATCATAATAACCGCCATAACACCAATGATAAAGAACATTATATTTACAACATCTTTAGCAATATCACCAGCTGAACGAGTATCTTGTTGCCCCGTTGAATCTGCACCTTTTTTAATTAAATCTGCTGCACTATTTGCATAAGCTTGTTTTTCGAAAAATCCAGCATTGAAAGCAAAAGAGCCAGTCACCACAAGAATTAATCCAAAAGTTATTAAAATTTTCTTCATTTTATTCTCCTTATATTATTCTAATTATTATTTTAGCTATTCGAACCGCTCAAACTTTGTCCTGAATTATTTTCACCATTTCGGTTTTTAATTTGTGATCCAGTATCAGTTGAGTCACTTGATTTATTAGATTATCCAGAGGTGCCTGAGCTTCCAGATGATCCTCCACCAACTCCTTTTCCGCTTGAAGTGTTAATAACGAAATTAACAATTGCGTAAGAGAGAATTGCAACCGCCAAACCGATAACAGCATAAATTATCATCGTTTTGGCTCGAGTAACTGCTGATGGATTTCCAGCTGCTGTTATAAATGTTATTCCCGCGTAAATAATAACAATAACCGCCGCTATACCAACAACCCACAGGAGGATGGAGATTATATTTTTAGCAATATTTGTAGCATTTTTCGAATCACCAGAGCAAACTGCAGTCTTTCCAGAAACAACATGTTTGCAAGCGTTAAATGTTCCTCCACTACCATTAGTTCCATTCGTTGTACCTTCCGCAAAAGCGATAGGTGATAAAATCATTGAAAATAAAATACTACTTATTAAAATTATTTTTTTCATTATATTGACCCCGTTAGTAATCCGCCAAGAATTAAGTTAACAATTAGTGCGGCCGATATGATTACTACAATACCCACACAAGCGTAAATTAGTGCAGATTTTGCTTTCGAAATTGTTCCTGGATTTCCGGCAGCCGTTATAAATGTTAATCCCGCCACGATAATTATAATCACACATATAATTCCAGCCCAGATAAAAGCAGTATTGAAGGCATTCTGCATCGAAGCATCGCTAGCTTTGTTTTTATTTGAAGTATCAATCCCGTTTAATACTTTTGATTTGTCAAAGGATGCTTCTGCTAAAAATCTATATTCTTTCATTATCCTAAAATCCCTAATATAAACGTTACTATTGTTGAAGCAAGAACCGCAACCACTAGTCCGATTATCGCATTGGTTAGTGATTTTTTAGCACCCGCAAGTTTTCCTGGATCACCAACAGCAATCATATATTGATAACCTGCATAAATAATAAATCCTATTGCAGCGACACCAGCGATTCGAAAGGCCATATCAATAACATTCGCAACCACTGTCCAGACAAACTGTTCTAAAGTAACTTCACCCTTTCCAGATGGCCCAATATTTTTAATTTGACATCCACCTTCGCCAGATTTAGTTAATCCACGATACCAAGCAGGGAGACCGAAAAAAGTTTGGTTATCGTTACAACCAGCCGCATAAGCATTATTCGAAAAATATAAAACTGGCATAAAAGTTATAAAAATCGCTATAATAATCTTTCATTATAAAATTCCTCCTGGAATAATCCATTCTAAGAACGCCCACATTAAAATATAAGCTATAATACCGATAATTGTATTCATAATCATTGTTTTAGCTTTCGAAACTTGCGCAGCATTATCGCGAGCGGTAATATACAGAACACCAGCAAAAACAATCGAGCCAACTGCCGCAATTCCAACACCGGTAGTCACTACAACTAAAACCATATTTAAAATATCTTCAATTTTCCAGTCTGAGGGGAGAATTGCAGTTTTTGCATCAGTAGGAGATTTACTACTTTTACTATTATTACCATTTGGCGTGGTTATATTTCCATTACCATCCTCCACAAGCTCTTCAGCAAAAGCATAGCTAGAGCCATAATTCGAAATAACAATACTCTGAAAAGCCGCGAAAAAGCTTGTCAAAATCAGCCCAACTATTATTATATTTTTTATTTTGTTTACCATGATAATTATACTTTAAACCATTTTCAGGGAAAAAGCAAGTGTTTTATTCTAAAAAACTTAATTTTAAGGTTGACAAAAGGGTTAAATTATGATAAAATCAGGTCATATGCAAACTTTGGCGAGGTTTAAAAAAGCAAAAACTCAAGATTTTCGAAATGTGTTTTTCATCGCGATCTTTACAGTAGTCGCAATCTTGGGATTTTTTAATTCGAATATCGCCATTGCTCTTGATGGAGCAAAATGGGCAGATTCTTCAAAAAATGGTATAACATATAACGGAAAAACATATTCAAAAGTTTCTGACACTTCAAGATTCCCAGAGTTAATTCGCTCAAAAAAACTTTATGCCGAAAATTCTTCAGCAAATGCTGGTGAAAATAAAACAACGGTAATCGCTCTTGATAACGAAAATGATGTTTCAAGCGGAAAAATTTATTCTTTTAACGTAAGCGCTCTTGGAAATGTAAAACAAAACGGTGAAGCACAAGACGTTAAAGTTGATGGTGTTTCGAAAGATGAAGATAAGTCACTCTGTAGTGTTGAAGGTGGGGGTGGTTGGATGGTTTGTATGGTTGCTAATACAATTTCGAAATGGATGGATGGTATTTATGACTGGCTCCAAGCATTTTTACGAGTACAACCACTTTATACGTCAAATCAATCTGGTCTTTTTCAAGTTTGGGATTATATGCGAAAATGTTGCAAACGTCTTTTTTTGTGATTGGATTTGTTTTTGTAATTTATTCATAAGTAACAGGTTTTGGAATTAGTAATTACGGAATTAAAAAATTATTACCAAAGCTAATTATTGCAGCAATTTTAATTAATGTTTCTTATTATATTTGTGCGATTTTAGTTGATATTTCGAATATTCTAGGTGCACAAACTCAAAGTCTTTTAATTGGAATTAGAGATAGTATTTTTTTAATAATGGTGGTGAAAATAAAATAAAAACAGCTAATCTTGATTGGTCAAATATGACTGCTGCAGTTTTAAGCGGAACTGGTGTAGTGGCTTATGGAGCCTACACCGTAACGATTGCAACTATGGGTAATATTGGTGCCGCAGTAATGATGATTCTTGGGGCGTTAGTTGCAGTAATTTATTCAGCGGTTGTAGCGTTAGTAATTTTAGCTGCACGACAAGCAATTATTATTGTTTTAGTTTTCTTAGCTCCACTTGCATTTGCAGCGAATATTCTGCCGAATACTGAAAAATGGTTCGAAAAATGGAAAGATCTATTCACTACAATGCTTGTGATGTATCCGTTAATTTCTCTTCTTTTTGGAGGTTCACAATTAATCGGAACAACAATTATTGCGAGTTCGAACGGTAGCTTTTTAATTTTTCTACTTGGTGCGGTAGTACAAGTTGTGCCACTAGCAATTACACCAACAATCATGCGGATTAGTGGTAGTCTGCTTGGTAAATTCGCTGGAATTATTAACAATCCGAATAAAGGTCCGGTTGATCGTGCAAAGAAATTCCTTTCAGAAAACCAAGAAATGTATCGAAATCGTGCAATTGCAGAAAAGCCAAATTCACTTCCTGTACGAATTAATCAAATGAACTACAACCGCCAACGTCGAATAGGTGCTTCAAAATCGATTGCAGAATTATATCAAAAAGAACGCTTTACGGAACTTGAAAATGAAAGACGAGACGCAATTCAAAATATGCCAGAAGGTTCGAATGCGTTTTCAAACATGTATTATAATGCTCGCAAAAAGCATTTAATAAATTCAGATACTCAGTATCAAGAAATGTTAGCCACCGAAGCTCTCAATCGTGCAACCGCAAGCACAAATGCTGGACTTTCGCAAATTAAAGCAGAGTTATTTAATTCAACGCTCAAAAAAGATGAAAATGGAAACATTACCGGTGTTGTTGATTTAAGTGAATCATCACTAAAAGCTCTACGTGGGAAATTTGGCGAGCAAGCACTTCGATTTGTTGATAATATGAATCAAACAAATGCTCTTAAACTGGCTGAAAAGAATAATAATCTTTCACTCAATAATGCAATGGCAAATAATATGCGCTACAGCAACGACTTGCTCGAAACAGCATCTGGTGTGCGTGGTGAAGCTGGAAAAGTCTCGGCGCTTGCAAGTTCTTTAGTGGCAGCTTCGAAAGAAAACAAAGAAGAAGTCGAATCACTCACAAACCTTACAAAATCGCTTAATTTTTCAGGCAATGATTATAGCGAAATCTTTTCGAAAAATATGGGTGAAAAAATCCAGAAAGATGGAATTGATTTCGAAATTACCAAGAACTTACGTGCTGCAACAGCCGAGAAGTTTATGGGAACAACCGACTTGAAAGGTGCTATCGATTCACTTGGTAAAACTGAAATTGGTGGAGAACTGAACGCTAACCGCAACGACTTGGTTGAAGCCTTCAAGAAAACCAAAAAAGACGATCTTCAATTTATTGGTGGCGCAGCACTTGAAAATATTGCTGTAAATGGTATGAATTCGAAAGAAGTTTATAATGCCATTCACGACAATTACGCTAAAAATGTTTCAGATGATAAAATCATTAAAGCTTCAAATGATGCAATGAAAATCATTTGGGATAAATCAGCAATTTCAAATATGTCGAATGGAACCATTAAATCCACACTCGAAAGTGTTAAAGCGATTAATGAAAACCCTTCAGAATACGGAAAACTCAATGCTGTACAGGGTGCTGAAATTCGCAAAATGCTTAAAGAGATTGAACGAAATAATAAAGATCTTTATGATAAAGTTTTGGGTGGAAATTGGAAACCTGAAAATATTAAAGATAAGAAATAGGCAGAATCTAAATGTTTTGCCTATTTTATTTTTAAGCTTTATTTTTTTTCGAAAATATGTTAAAATTAATATTATTGAAATAAGGAGAAGTGGGCAAATAAAGAATGAGCGTTTATAAAGTTCCTCAAGACGTTGAGGCTGATGACAAATTGCTTGGGCCGTTTAACTTTCGGCAATTCATTTACCTGATTATTGTTGCAGGCTGTATTGCGCTGGATATTTTTCTTTGGGGAATTTTCCCGGGGCTAATTATTTTACCACTACCTATTATTATCTTTTTTGGCGCACTTGCTTTACCACTTCGAAAAGACCAACCAATGGAAACTTATCTTGCGGCAGTTGTTTCATTTTATTTAAAACCAAACAAGCGTTTTTGGCAGCCAGATGGCGTGGAACATTTAATTCAAATTTCTGCACCAGTAAATAGAGAAGAACACCTCACAAAAGAACTCTCACAAAATGAAGCCTCACGAAGACTCAGCTACTTAGCTGATATTGTTGATACTGAAGGGTGGGCTATTAAACACTCTATTGCGCCAGTTAATACAACTGTTCGTGAAGAATATTCGAATGAAGCTCGTGCAGCCGAAGATATGTTTGATAATTCACGAGTTTCTTCGAATGTTGATAATTTATTAAACCAACATGATCAGCGACGAAAACAGCAAATTATGCAGAATCTCGATATGGCTCGAAACCTAGCTCAATTTACGAATGAAAAATTCTGAGAACATTCAAGACAAAACTTATTATTTCGACCCTAAGAATCGATACGAAGGTTCGGACAATATTAAATTTGAAGATATTCAAGTTTCAGAACCAGCCGAAGCTAATCCAACGGCTTTTTCTCAAAATAAGCAAAATCAGTACCAAATGAATTTTAACCACAATCAGCCACAAATGCAAAATGGGGCTTTTTCAAATTGGCAAAATTGGAATCAATCGCAAGCGCAAAATTATAATAATTTTCAGCAAAAATAAAAAAATTGGCAAAATCAACCGCAACAAAATTTTGATGAAAATATTCATTTAAATTACAATCCTTATCCAGATTCAATTAATCAAACAGTAATTTCACCAAATTGGCAAAATCAACCGCAACAATTTACGCATCCCTCACCACAGCCACTTTCGAATTTTACACCACCAGCGCCACAGCCAGCTCAACAGCCAGAGCCACAAAACAATTTCGAAAATCCGCCAGATGATTTCAACCAAGATTTAGAAGGAATTAATAACAGTTTTGAGCGAATTAGGCAAATTAATGAAACTGTTGAGCGTGAAAAGCGAGATCCAAAAGTTAGAATTTCTACTAATCCAGAGAATAATCCTTTCGTAAATAGAAGACATCTCACAGAACGAGAATCTGTAAATAAGATTAGTGCAGAAATAAAAAGGTTAGTTTCAGAAGGAAAAGATCTTTCGGTAGAAACGCTTGCGCGCCAAGCAAACAAACTAGCAGATAAAGAAAAGAAAACCCAAGAAAATTCGAACGAGGTCGACTTGGGCGAAAAAGAAGTAGTAATTTCATTGAGGTAATATGAATAATAATCAAGATAATAGTCAACAAAATCAGAGCCAAAACCAAACAAATATAAATGCTCCAACAAATCCATCTTCAACGCAAAATTCGCTTGACATCGCGGAACTTCGCGAAGGAATGGTTGTAATGCGCGACGGAAGCTTTCGTGCTGTTATTGCTTGCAAATCAATTAACTTCGATCTTATGAGTTCACGAGAACGCGAGGGTGTAGAATATTCTTATCAAAGTTTCTTGAACGCATTAACTTTTCCAATTCAGATTTTAGTTCGCTCACAACGAGTTGATATTGAACCATATTTAAATAAATTGGCTGAAATTCAAGTAGCGCAAGATAATATGCTGCTTGGCGACTTAATGGAAGATTACATTAACTTTATTGATAGCCTTAGCCGAAGTGCGAATATTATGGATAAATCTTTCTTTATTGTAGTTCCTTATTATCCGAGTGGCGATTTAAATAATTTAAAGGGTTCAGCGAAAGGATTTTTTTGGTAAAATTTTTGCAAAACCGGGTGGTCAAATTTCGAAAATCGATCGCAACACTTGGGATAAAGCACGCGAAGAAATTAAAAAACGCGTTGATTCAATCACTGGCGGTCTTTACCAAATGGGAATCAAATCAGTTCAATTGAACACTAAAGAACTCGGTGAACTTTATTATAATGTTTATAACCCAGATACGGCCGTTTATGAACCTTTGGGTGATTTTCGTGATACAGCAAGTTTATTCGTTCGAAAAGCCGAAGGTGAGCGACCAGATCAAGGAGGATTTTAATTATGGCGAAGAAAAAAGATGCGGTTGATATTGCAGCCCAACAGCGAGCACAAGAACAAGCTGAAGTTGAACAAGCGTTTTTAACTGGTATTAATACTTTGCGAGATTTAATCGCGCCATCAAGTCTTGAATTCCACTCAGGATATTTTCGACTTGGCACAAAATATGGCCAAACAATTTATGTTTACGGCTACCCCCGCCAGCTTTATACGGGATGGGCTTCGCCAATTTTAAACGCTGATGAAGTTTTAGATGTTTCAATGTTTATTTATCCTGTTGAAACTGAAATCGTCATGAAAAACCTTCGTCGAAAAGTTACTCAGCTTGAAGCCGATCTTTCGATTAATAACGAAAAAGGTAGAACCCGAGATCCAGCGCTTGAAGCTGCTTTGAACGATGCCGAAGAACTCCGAGATCAATTACAACTTGGTGCGGAAAAATTCTTCCGTTTTGGCTTATATTTAACAATTTATGCCGATAGTCTTGACGAGCTTAATTTTATTAGAAGCAAAGTTGAAACAATGCTCGGTCAGCAAATGCTGTTCTCTAAAGTTGCATCAAGCCAACAAGAACAAGGCTTAAAATCTACCGTGCCACAACTTTCTGACCAACTTCAAATTCGTCGAAATATGAACACAGGCGCAATTTCAACTTCATTTCCATTCACTTCCGCCGATTTAACTCAGGAAAACGGTGTTCTTTATGGTGTTAATATGCACAACAATGGTCTTGTAATATTTGACCGTTATACGCTCGAAAACGCAAATATGGTGGTTTTCGCGAAATCTGGTGCTGGTAAGTCTTTCACAGTGAAACTTGAAGCTCTTCGAACAATGATGATGGGTGCAGAAGTCTTAATTATTGACCCAGAAAATGAATACCAAAAATTGAGTGACGCTGTTGGCGGAAGTTATATTCGCCTCAGTTTAAACTCAGATGTTCGAATTAATCCTTTCGATTTACCACACGTTATTGATGCCGAAGAAGCAGATAACGCGCTTCGTGCAAATATCGTAACACTTCACGGTCTATTTCGTTTAATGCTTGGCGGAACTAGCGCAGGGCAATCAATTGGACTTTCGCCAAATGAAGAAGCTGATCTCGATCAAGCAATTATTGACACTTATGCTCGAGCTGGAATCACTTCAGATCCTCTCACGCATAATTCAACACCACCAACAATTCATAACCTTTATGATACATTAGTGCACATGGATGGAAGTGGTCCAAGCTTAGCGCAACGCCTTCGCAAATATACCACCGGAACTTTTGCGGGAATTTTCTCGCAACAATCGAACATTGATATCAATAACTCAATGGTGGTATTTAATATTCGTGATCTTGAAGATGAACTTCGCCCAGTTGCGATGTATATCGTACTTTCTCACATTTGGAATATTGTCCGCTCAGAGCAGAAAAAACGAATGCTTATTGTTGATGAAGCTTGGCAGTTGATGAAATATGACGATTCGGCAAACTTCTTGTTTAGTTTAGCAAAACGTGCTCGAAAATATTATCTTGGTCTTACCACAATTTCGCAGGACGTTGAAGACTTTATGGGTTCAAAAATGGGGCGAGCGATTGTTTCGAACAGCTCAATGCAGCTACTTTTAAAACAATCCTCAAGCGCAGTTGATGTTTTGAGTGATGTCTTTAAATTGACCGAAGAAGAACGAAAGCGCCTTTCAAACTTCCCAGTTGGGCAAGGATTATTCTTTGCGGGCCAAAATCACGTTCATATTCAAATCATCGCCAGCGATACCGAGCATCAACTTATTTCAACCAGCCCAAATAGTTCAAAAAACCGCCAGGGCGATAATATGATGACTAATGGTTACACAGATCCAAATGAATTATTTTAAGCTTGAAGCATAAGCATAAATGTGGTAAAATTAATTTATAAATTATAGAGTTTTAGGAATAGAATGGGAGCAGCTAGAGATTTCGAAAGAGATGAAAATCTTGATTTTAGCGACTTGAGTGATTCGAATCAATCTGCGCTCGAACGAGCAAAAAGTAGATGGGGAAACGCTGAAGTTATTCGAGGAAATGACGGTTATAATCCGTCTGCTTTAGTGGATGCTGAAAACTCTTCAACTTCTGCCGCTTCAAATTCTGGAATTAGCGACTCTGAAACACTTTCGAAAGATTCAAAACCAGCCCAATCTAGCGGTTGGCAAAACAATGTGAATGGCGGTGGAACTCATAAATCTCGAAACGCAGCAAATTCAGCAGGAGGCGGTTGGAAAAACCGTGCAAAATCATTCTTCAAAAATAAAGGAGCGATGGCAGCAACTGGCGGCCTTCTTGGTGGTGGTGGTGCATTTATTTTTGTAATTTCAACAGGAATTGCTTCACTTGCACCAGTTCATATTCAAGAAATTATTACCGAAAAACTCAATTCTGCTTCAACAAGTATGAATAATCGCTCTGTTAAAGTGATGAAGCTAAAAATAAAAGGCACTAATTGTAGTCCAGCAGGATTAGTTTGCCGAATGTCAAAAAGTAACAGACCGAAACATCAAAAAAATCTTGAAAAAAAGCTGGTTTTTAAAGTTGATTTAGATGAGAAGGAAAGCTTATTTGGAAGGAAAAAAATTTCAAAAACTAACCTACATTAAAGATGGGAAAAAAATATTGAAATAAAAAAATTCTTCTAAGGATATTAAAAAAATATTTTTAACTAAAAAAACCCAGATGTGCGGCAAGCTTTTTCGCCGTGGTTTTAGCGGTCGTTTTGCATCTTTTCTTGATAAATCTTGGCAAAAGCTCAAGGGTTGGTTTAACTTTCGAAAAAGCCAAAAAAAGACAATAAAGGTAAAACCGAAGAAGAAATTGATGAGGATATAAAGAAAAACAGCAAATGACCACAGCAAAGATGAAGAAACTGATTCTAAAAAAATTACCAGATGATAAAGATGATGTTGATGATAAAGGTAAAACTAAAAACACAAAAAAAGGCGATGGGGGAACTAGAAAAGTTAAAGAAAAAAACTAAAAAACATACAAAGATAAGCTTAAAAAAAGGTGCAAGAAACGTATCTGAAAAAAAGCAGCTATGGGGTTGGAGATGCTTGAAGGAGCAAGCAGCGCTTTAAATGGCTTAAATGCGGTAGACAAAGTTTGTGGAGTTTATGCATTAGTGTCAATGGGGTGGAGTGTTGCTAAAATAGCTAAGGTTGAAGTGTTAGCTCAATTTGGTTTATCTTTTCTATCGATGGCCTCAAAAATTAAAGCTGGAGAAGCAACCCAGCAAGAAGTTACGGCGCAAGGCAATAATTTAATGGGGATTGCCAACAGAAAAGATTCTCAAGAAAATAAAAACCCTGATAGTAAAAATTCTAATACTTCAAGGCTAAAAAATGCTTTTGCTTTTTTTGCAGATTCCACATCAAATAATGACCATATCAAAAGCGCCACCGAATCGCAAGGTTGGCGGGCAGTAGCTTATGATGATCGCATTTCGAAACTAGATGATTCAGCAAAGGACTACCAGGTTGGAATTACTGGATGGTTCGCAAGTTTAATGAATACATTAACTACAGGAATGGTGGGTTGGTTTATACGACAAAGCTGTAAAGTTGCAGGTATAGCTACTGTAGCAGTAGGTATAGCTCAAATATCATTAACGATACTTAAATGTATGGGTACTGGTTTTCTAGGATGCATCGGTGAAGTTGTAAAAGTGGCAGCATGGGCAGTAGCATTAGGATTAGCTCTTTCTGTTGCTACGGAAATATTAAAAAATCAGGCTATGGGTGCAATTTCGAAATATGTAAGCGAAGGATTAACTGGCACAATCCTAAACGACTCAACAACTGGCGAGAATTTTGGAAATGCTATAATGTCCGGATCTGCAGCATTAATGTCAAAGAACTCAATGGCTGGAAGTGGTGGCGTTTTAACTAAATCTCAAGCAGTTGCATTTCGCCAAGAAACCGACCGTCAAATTGCCGAAAATGCTGAAGACATTCGAAAAACTCACAGTCCATTTGATCCAACTACACGCCATACTTTCTTGGGCTCAATTGTGAGTAATATGATGCCCCATGTTGGAACTTTAGGTTCAATTAAAGGTTTATTACCATCTATAATTAGTGGAGCACAGAGATCATTCGCATCAATTACACCAGGAGCAAGTGCGGCTAATAGTGCAAATTTTGCGGCTAATATGGAAACTTGTGAAGATAAATCAATTACAGAAACTGGTGCTGCAACCGATATTTTTTGTAATGTTTATACCGGTATTGATATGAGTATCGCTGAAACTGATACTGAAGAAGTTGTTAATAAACTTAAAGAATGGGGTGATATTGTAGAGAAAGATAATAGTAGCGAAACAAATAATCTACTAGATACCTTCAAAATGAGCGGCGACCTGAAAAAATATGATAAATATTGTTTCAACCGAAAATCACCAATTGGAACATCAGAAGATGACGACGATGAAACTCGTGGTGGAATTTGTAATACTGAAAAAAATCCTAAAGCAAACTGGTATTCACTATTTTTAACTGATCTTCGAACAGAGATGGGAATGAATGAAGAATTTAAACCAGACTCAAGCGGAGGAAGTCATGGAAATAATAACTCATCCACTTCAAAAGGAGGAATAGATCCAGAGCTATCAAAATTAAGTGGTGAATTTATTTGGCCGCTAAAAAACACTAAAGTTAAAAATGGACAGATACAGGGAGTATCAGATGGCCAAGGTTTTAATACACCAGTTCGACAAAACCACCCAGCTATCGATTTTGCCAATGAAGAAAAAGGGTGGACACACGGAGCGCAAGTACATGCTGTAGCTGATGGTGAGGTTGTTAATGGCGGTTTTGATGTAGCCCCATACAATGGTTGTACATATGGAACAGCCGATATGATGGGCGGTCCGCATGCCGTAATTATTAAACATAAAGGAGACGTATATTCTTTCTATTGGCACATGGATTCACACTCAGTTAAAACTGGAGAGAAAGTTAAAAAAGGTCAGAATATTGGTACTATAGGAAACTATGGCTGTTCATCTGGATCACACTTACATTTCGAACTTTCGAAGGGTTCTGCAATACCATCAACATCAGCATCTTTCTATCCACCAGATTTAATTAAACAGGACACATAATGTATAAAAAAATATCATCAATTATCTTAATATCATTGATTTTAGCTTCTACTCTTTCAAATATTGCGAGAGCTGAATTTGATGAACGTTTTTATAAACTGAATGATATAATCTATTATGATGCAGGCGAGGATTGTGCTCCAGCATCTAGCGGTAATATGGCAGATATAAATCTTGAGGGTAATGATAATGCTGAAAAGATTTGGAACTTTTTTAAATCAAAAGGATTAACAGATGAGCAAACTGCTGGTATTATGGGAAGTCTCTGGGGTGAATCTAACCATTTCCAGCCAGATCTAGTTGAAGCTGGAAACGGAATCGGCTACGGTATTGCCCAGTGGTCATTTGGGCGGCGAACAAACCTCGAAAATTATGCCAAAGAAAAAGGGAAACCAGTATCCGACCTTGGCGTTCAGCTAAATTTCTTATGGCAAGAATTAGAAGGCCCAGAGAATAGAGCTCTTAATATGGTGAAATCAACATCGACAGTCCGAGAGGCTACCATAGCTTGGACTAATGGTTTCGAAAGACCAAGAGAAGATCTACGACCTGGCCGTATTAAAGAAGGTGAAGAAGTTGGAAACAAAATGCTTTCACAATTCGCGGGAAAAGGTTCTAGCGGTAGAGGAAAAGCTTCAGGGCCTATAACTTTCATTGGAGATTCAATTACAGTTGGTGTTCAAGAAAAAATATCATCAACTTTCAGTGGTTCGAATGTATCTGCAACAGTTGGTGATTCAATTGCTGCTGCAACATCAAAATTACCAAATACAATTCATGATACGGTCGTTATTAACTTAGGAACTAATGATAATTTTGATGAAAATGCCGCAGAAGCTTTAATCGGCAAGCTTAAAGGTAAGAAAATTTATTGGGTAAATAACTTTTCGAAAAACCAAAATGTTGATTATAATGTAGTGAACCAAAAACTTTCAGCTTTCGCATCTAGACACAACGAAGTGAAGATTCTAGATTGGAAGAGTTATGTTGAAAAGAATGGCGGTAGAGATAAACTCTATGCGGCAGATGGAGTTCATCATAGTGCAGAGGGTCAAGAAGCTTATGTAAAATTCCTTAAGGATGAGATTGGAAACAGTTCTTCAGATTTATCGTCAGGAAGCTGTAGCTCATCTTCGGGAGGAAAACTTGGAAATGCAACAATCGTAGATAGAGCAATGGAGCTTGCCAGGCCAGAATCAGAACGAGCGGCTGCTTATGCTGGAGAAGTGACAGATAAGCAGATGGAAGCCTTGCGTGCAACTGGCTTAATTAATTATGGTGAACCATATGTTCAAAAAGGTATGAGTTGTGATGCCTTCGTTTCTATGGTTATGAGTACAACTGTTGATCCAGAATATGCTAAGCATTGTTGTGGTGTTGTAAATCTTGTTCAATATATGCGTAGTAACCCAGATAAATATGAAAAAATCCCTTATAATGGAAGCACAAGTAATATGAAGCCAGGCGATATTATATCATCAGGAACTGGTGGTGGAGCTGCAGCTCACATAGAATTCTATGTTCAGGTTAATGGTGAAGATAAAGTTGCAAATGCTGGACACAGTAGAACAACTGGCGTTATTGAGCCAATGAATCTTCAGATTATGGAAAGTCTCGGCGAAGTTGAAGTTTGGCGATGGAAAGGTTAAAATATGCAAAATATTGATAATTCTACAAAAGTTAAAATTTATTCTGTTTTGGCTATTTTTGGAACAATATCGTTAGTAATTATAGGCTGGTGGATTTGGTCTGATATTTATTGCGGTAAATTATTGCTCAATATTGCACCAGAAAGTTCAAATATAACAATTAATGGTAAAAAAATCCAAAATGGAACTCATACAATAACGCCAGGCAAATATAAAGTTGAGGTATCAAAGGATGGCTTCGAAAGTGCCTCGAAAGAGTTCGAAATTAAATCTGGTCAAAAAACAAATATTTCATTAGCTTTAGCTCAAAAATGATCCAAACGGAACCTGGTATAACGAACATGAGAGAGACGATATAATTAGAAGTGGCGCTGGCTATGCAAAAATAACAGAAACAATGAAGAGATTGACTGAAAAACACCCTATAGTTAAACATTTACCATACACAAACGCAACAAAAACATCATTACCTACAGGCTTTTCAATAACTTACAATCTGGATGCGAAAGATAAAACAGAAGTTAAAGATATATCAGTTAGAATATTCAGTAAATGTAATAGTTCAAACTATGATTTTTTTACAAAGATTTAGCAACAAATTGGCTTGAATCTAAAGAAAAGAATATTTTCAAAAAAATATAAAGTTGATTTTATAGACCCGACTTGCAGTCTTCATTAATACGTTTCATTTAAATAACCTCCACTATTCCAGCGAGGTTATTTTACAATCTTCAACTTTAATTTCATTTGTTGAAGTAATAATTGTTTGATATTTCGAAAAATGCTTAGTCAATAATTTCTGTCGATCATCGTCAAGCTCAGAGAAAAACATCATCCAAAAAGAACAATTGGTCTTTTTAGAAGTTAAATCAGCCAAAAATATCAGTTTCAATAAATTTCAGTGCTAAAACTAAACTTCTATTTTCACCCCGACTTGCCACATTTTGTGCAGGCTTTTTATTGAAAATAAATTGAATATCATGCTTGTGTGGGCCAAAATTCGTGTAACCCAAAATCTGATCACGTTCAATATTCTCACTTAAAAATAGCTAAAAATTTCATTTTTCGAAACCTTTTCACCTAAATAATCAATTTCAATTTCATCTTTAACACCTGAAATTTCAAAAATAAACTTCCTCAATTTTTTTGAATTTAAAAAGCTCTAAAAAAATCTTGTCTTTTAGAGATTATTTCTGCACCATATTCCGCCAACATCAAATTCCAAGGAAAAAGCTCATCTTTCGAAACATTATCACGTTTCAAAAGATTGTTTCGTTGCTTTAAAGCCTTGTTATATCTTGCAAGAGCTAATTGAAAACTAGGGAAGATTTGTGAAAGAAAAATAATCTAAAAAATTTCTTCGTCGCGTTGGTGATCCGCTCAAAAGTTGCAGGTCGTCTGGTTCGAAAAGTACAACAGGAATACGCAAATTAGCACTCAAACGTGCTTTTTTGTTTCCATCAACCAAGAACTGTTTTTTTGATTTTTGAACAGCATTATTAAAAATAATCGTTCTTAACGAATCTTTTGAATCTTTTAAATCAATTCGGAACCAGCTCGATCCATCATTTCTTAAAATTTCTTTATCGCTCGAGCGAAAACTCGTGCCCTGTAGTGCAAAATAAATTGCCTCAAGAAGAGAAGTTTTTCCGCTACCATTAGCGCCAGAAATAAGAGTTGATTTTTCGCCAATTTCTAAAATAAAATCAGAATGTGTTCGAAAATTCTGAACCCTCAGAGTTTTTAAAATCATTTAAATCCTAACTTTTCAGTGGCATCACAATATGAATATAATCATCATTTTCGGTACTTTTAAAAACTGTTGGCGCAAGTTTACCAGAAAATCCAAAAGAAACTTCAGGCGATTTAATTGCCGATAAAGCTTGCTTAATATAATTAACATTTAAAGTAACTTCGCCACCGCCAGTAATTTCAGCTTCAGTTTCAGATGTACTTTCGCCAATTTCACTCGCAATTGTATGAATTGATAATTTCGAATTTTTTTCATCGGCTCGTAAAGTAATACTTCCACCAGAATCTCTCGTAAAAACCTCAGCAACTTTAATTGTTTGCATAAAATCAGCCCGTTTCATTTTTAAAACAGTTTCAGTCGATTCTGGGATTAATCTCCGATATTCAACATATTTTCCATCGATTAAATTGCTCACAACCAGAATTTCACCAACCATAAATTGAATTTGATTATCATTGATTAAGATTTCAATTTCATCAAGTTTCTCAGGAATTACACCTGAAACCTTTTTTAGAACATTACTTGGTATGAGCGATTCAAATTCTTGGTCTGTTTCGAAAAGCTTGCGCTCACTTAAACGATATCCATCAGTCGCCGCCATATAAATATTATTCTCAAAAGTATGGAGAAAAACTCCAGTCAAGATTGGTCGGGAAGTATCATTACTTACCGTATCAACTTGGCTAACTGATTCTTTAAAAAAATATCAGAGCCGATAAAGAATCTTGCAGTTGGTTCATCAACAGTTGGTATCTCTGGAAATTCTTCAGCCAAACTACCATTAATTTTTTTGATTTATAATTTCCACTTTCTATTGAAATATTTCCACCATTAACTTTAAAAGAAACTTCACTATTTGAAGGTAAACTATCAATAAAAACTTTTTGTTAGTTTTTTTCTGGCATTAAAAATAGAACCTGTTTTTTTCAATTCTTGCACTAATTTTTTTGCGAAATTGCAATTTCTAAATTTGTAGCAGCAACTAGAAGTCTCGAACCGTCTGTTTGAAAAAGAATATATTCAGAACTTGGCAAGCTAGTTTTACTACTTGCAATTCCTGAGATATTATTGAGTGCCTTAGATAAATCATCTTTCTTAACAGTCAGTTCCATAAAAAAATTTAAATCCTTTTTTTCTTAAAAAAAGTGGTAATTATAATAATAGGTATTGTGGAAACTGTGGAAAACCAAGCTTTCACTACTTAAAAATTATACCATTTTTTTGTGGAAAAATCAAAGTAAAAACTTTCTGAAAAAAACTTTGTGGAAAAAAATAATGACTTTTTCCATAATTTTTAAGCTTTTCGAAAATATACACAACCAACCTGTGTAAAAAACTTTGGTGATTTTTTTCGGCAAGATTTAAATAACTTTCACTCAACAAATTAGCTATTTTTTTCCACAGGCTTTCAACATTTTATTAAAAATATTATATAAACAATGTCAAACATAATAAAGAAATAAAAAAATAATATTTTGCAAGCTAGGTAAATGGAGTGATATATATTTTTATAACAAATAAATAAAATATAATTCAAAAAAAGTCAAAAGAGAACAAAAAAATAACTGTTCGCTTTTTTTATAAACTAAACTAAAATTATTGTCAAATTAACAGATATAAAAAAATAGAGCCTTTATAGCTCTATTCATAAATTAAATCTCGTAATCCTTCAATTTGTGAACGAATTTCGGCATCTAATTTAATACTTTTTTCGATTTTTGAAACTCCATTCATAATAGTTGAGTGATCTCGTGAAAATTCTTTACCGATTTGTGGGAAACTCATTTTTAGCTCGTACTTCATTAAATAACAGGCTGTTTGACGGGCGTGATTGATATCTTTTTGCCGAGATTTACTTAAAATATCTTCTTTCGAAACTCCAAAATACTTAGCAGTTTTATCGATAATTTTTTTTGAATTTAAGTGATTTGGCCTTGTTGGCCGGCTGTTTTGAATTAAACCTTGTGCAAGCTCAAGACTTGGCTTAATGTTTCTAAGTTCTGCCATTGCAATCAGTTGAGTAACTGCTCCAATAATTTCTCGAATATTTGTGCGATAATTTTCAGCGATAAATTCTGAAACTTCTGGTTCAAGTTTAATTTTTTCGTGTTCAGCGCGAGCTTCAACAATACTTTGGCGAGTTTCGAAATCCGGTAGTTGAATATCAACCATCATTCCACTTTCGAAACGACTTTTTAGCCTATCTGTTAAAGTTGGAATACTAGAAGGCGCACGATCACTTGAAAGAATTATTTGTTTATTTACGCGATGAAGTTCATTAAAGGTGTGAAAAAATTCCTCTTGAGTTTTATCTTTTCCATAAATAAACTGAATATCATCAACAATTAAAACATCAACATTTCGATATTTATCGGCATAGCCTTGCTTTTTTGAGCGCACATTTTCCAAAAAATCACGATAAAAATTCTCGATTGTAATATAAAGAACAGTCATTTCTGGATGTTTTTCTTCAATTGCGTTTCCGATCGCTTGCATTAAGTGCGTTTTACCAAGTCCGGAATCACCATAAAAATAAAGTGGATTATATTTTTTTACCAGGATTTTCTGCAACATTTTTGACTAACAAAAATATGCTAATTCATTTGAGCCACCAACGATGAAATTTTCGAAAGTATAATCTTTATTTAAACCACTAGAATGTTTAGCTTTTTTTCAGTTTTCTTTTTGATTAAATCTTCAATAGAAGGTTTTTTTAGAGAAGTTACCAGGGATTTCTTCGGCCTGTTTTTTTAAGCTTTTTTTGTAGAGATAACCTCAAAAGAAATAACTTCGGGATTTTTTTACCATTGTTTCGAAAAGCTTTTTTTAATATGTTCAATATATTTTTTTCTTGATAGTGTTAGTTATAAAAGAATTTTTTTAGCTCCAACAACTGCGTGATCATTTTCTAAAGATAGAAGTTGCGTATCAGCAAACCAAGTCTTAAAAATTCGCACCTTGAATTTTTAGGATCCATTTCGAGTTCAGCTAAGATATTTTTTTCCACAACTCATTCATAATTCTATTCTATAACATTTTTGAGTTTTTCCACAACCTAAAAATTTAAAGAAATAAAAAAATATGTTATAATTTTTTTGAAAAAGTAGAAGAATTTTTTTCCACATTTCTTAGATACTACTGTAATATCTGTGGAAAAAGTCCTTGTTTTTTTGTGGAAAAACTATGATATACTATAAAATGAATTTAGTAAAAATTTCAAGTTTAATTAACAGATTTAAAAAGCTTATGAAAAAGTAATCAACTTGATTTTTTTTAATATTAAATTGTAAAAATAGGATAGATATGCCAAAAAGAACACATCAACCACATAAACGACATCGTGCGAAAACTCACGGTTTTTCGAAATAAGATGTCTTCAAAGGCTGGAATTAAAGTTCTAAAACGACGCCGACTAAAAAGGCCGAAAAACGACTTACAGTCTAAAAATAATCTCACTCCAAGCGAGTGATTTTATTTTTTTACTTGATTTTTTTCATTTTGTTTATGCTAAAAATATTTTGTATATTTTAGAAAAGGAGGAGGGAGTGAGAAAAAAAGTTTAATTATTGGTTTTTTTCTTTTTTTTATCGCTCTTATTTTTTTCGAAAAAAATACTTTTTGCAGAAGAGAAAAGGATCTATATCTCGCGAGTTTATGCTACTGATTCGAAAGAATTTGTTGAACTTTTTAATAGTGGCGAAGATTATAAATTTAAAGAAATTTCGCTTAAAAAAATAATCAAAAAAACAAATTGAAATTGCGAAAGTCCAAGATGGAATTTTTAAATCACAAAAAAATATGACTTTTGCGCAAAATGCTCAGAATTCTGATGTGAAATTTAGGGAAGAATTTCGAAAATATTGATACTATTGGCCAGCAGCCTATTTTAGGGCTTTATATTGATGGTGAATTAAAAGATTATATTTGTTCTGATGAAAAGAGATGTATTAAGGGATTAATTAAAAATTCAACCGATTTAAAACCTAGCAATAAGGGCGTTGAGAAAATTGCTGTTTCAAAAGAGGAGATTCTTAAAAATGGTGAAACGATGAAGCCTTCAGAGATAAAAAAGGGCTATGATTTTTGGTTTGCGTAATTTTAACGATTACGTACCAAAAAAACTGGCGGGTTAGTATTAAATGACAAAAAGAAATAGATAATAATTCTGAAAAAAATATTGAAAAAACCAATTGAAAAATATAAATGGTGGTTCGAGTGGGCTTGAAAAATGCTGGTGATATTCTAGAAAAAGCCAGAGGTGTCGACTTCAGAAAAATAAAAAAAGGATGAGAGTTTAAATAAGTTGGAAGCTAACAATATCGGTGAAAATAACAATTTAAAAGCCAACGCTAAGCCTTGTAGATGAAAAATAAAGTTAATGATAAAAAAAGCAGGATTTAACTGAAAAAGAATAAAAAAATTCTTATTCAAAGGATATTTTTTTCTAAGTCAAAGACTAATTTTGAAGAAAAAAATAATAAAACAACAATTCAATCTAAGAATAAGACTAAAAATTCTAGCTCCGAATACTGGATTTAACCAAAAAAATGCTAATTTTACTTTTACAGATTTTTGCTTTTATATATATTTGAAATACTGACTATATTTAAAAAGAAGGGTTGTGAATGAAATTTTTTTAGATATTTTTCTATTTTTTTAGTTTTTGGCTTTATTATTTTTTTTGGGAATTTTTAATCAAGCTTTGGCTATTTCTGATCAGAAGATTTTTAATTTCGAAAGTTTCAAATTCAAATATCGAGATTAAAAATTTAGGTGATGATTTGAATTTTTCGAAAATTGAGATAATTCAGAAAAATAAAATAATTGGCGAAGTTTCAAACGGGGTTTTTCTTAAAAAAATCGCAAATTTCCTTTGGCGAAAAATGGCGATGGAAAAACTTATTTCAAATCCAGAATTGTTAAAAAAAGCCAAATAAAAACTAAGGCTTGATGGGCAGGATGTGGATTTTCTGTGTGGTCTAAAAATGACTTGCAGGAATAAAAATGCACCAGAATTTACAGAAGAAGATGTTTTGGTTCGAGATTTAGATTTAGGCGGTATTTTTGAGATTTCGAAAGATAGCGTGATTTTTAAAAAAATGGCGGTTTAGCAGAAAAAAGAACCAGATTCTTGCGAAAATATACAATTAAACGAGGTTTTAGTAAATTCAAGCGAGCAATTTATTGAACTTAAAAAAATAACACAAATAAAAAAATAAGTCTTAAAAAAATTGCGCAGTTGAAATTTATCTTGGAAGTTTAAAAAAAGCCGTATAAAAAAAGTTTTTTTACAGATGAAGAAATTTTTACCAAATAGTTTTTTTCTTGATTAATTCAAATACAGATCCAGATTTCAAGCTTTTTAAAGATGGGCTTGAATAAAATTTCGTTATTGGATTCAAATAATCAGGAAATTCAAACTGTCGATTTAAAAAAATTCTAAAAAAAGGACTTGAGCTGGATTTTTTTGACGGAAAAGAATGGAGCCAAAGTTTTAAAAATTACAAAAAAATAGTGAAAATATTTTTTTCAGCCTTGTGAAGATGGATTCAATTTAAATTCACAAGGACAGTGCGAAAAAAATAAAAAAGTTTGCGAAGACGGATATTTTTTTTAAATGAAGAAACTGGAAGATGTAATAAAAATAAAAAGAAGAAAAAAACTCGAAAAAGAAAAACCGAAAAAGATTGAAGATGATGAAAAAAACTGAGAAAAAAATGTAATGATGGATATTTTTTTAAAATCCGCAGATGAATCGTTGTAATAAGATACCAGTCGAAAAAAAGTAGCGGTAACGGAATGTCGTGAAGGTTATGTTCGAAACCCTGAAACGAATCGTTGTCGAAAAAAATTTCGAGTGCAATAGTTTCTAAAAAAAGATGCTTTATGTGCTCCAGGATATACGCGAAATCCTGAGACGAATCGTTGTAAAAAAAATAGCAATGAAGTTAAAAAAGAATTGGCGCCTTGTAAAGACGGGTATGAGCGAAATGAAGAAACAAATCGCTGCAGAAAAGTTGTAAAAAATAGCGGTGCTGGTGATGATGTAAAAAAAGATGAAGAAAAAAATCTAAGCAGGTTGAATTTACGGGTTGGTGGATTATTGCTGTTGTAATTTTAGTATTTTTAGCAATTTTATTTTTCGAATTTCGAAAAGATATTTTTGCAAAAATCTCAAAAGGTAAAAAATGAAAAAACGGCGAATTTTAGGAATTGACCCTGGAACTGGAATTTTGGGGTTCGGTGTTGTAGATTGCCAGATTGGAAAACCGTTAAAAATGGTGACTGGTGGTGTTATTTCAACTCCAGCTCATACATCAATCGAAATTCGACTAGAGGAAATCTATAACGGCTTAAAAGAGATTATTGAAGAAACTAATCCAGATGAGGTTTCGATTGAAAAACTGTTTTTTTCGAAAAACGTAACGACGGCAATTTCAGTCGCTCAGGCTCGTGGTGTGGCTATTTTAGTAGCTCAACAATCAAAAATTCCAATTTCAGAATATACTCCAAATCAGATTAAACAAACTTTAACAGGTTATGGTGGAGCAAATAAAAAGCAAATGCAGGAAATGGTGCGTTCGAATTTAAATTTGGCTGAAATTCCGAAACCAGATGATGCAGCTGATGCGCTTGCTGCCGCAATTACGCATTTTTATATGACGCGTATTTAAAACTTAAAGAGTTTATGGTAAAATAAATTAATGATTGCACATATTTCTGGAAAAATTGTTGAAAAATTTGCTGGTAGCGTGATTGTTGATGTTGCTGGTGTTGGATATGAAGTTATCGTTCCCACAAATGAGTTCGAACGAGCAGTTCTAGGTGATGATATTAAATTTTACACATATCATAATATTACTGATAGAAGTCAAGAACTTTTTGGTTTTTCAAGTTTGGCAGCTAAAAAGCTTTTTGAACTTTTAATTACTGTTCAAGGAATCGGCCCAAGGGCTGGAGTTGCGATTATGAGTTTAGGCGAAACTGAAGATGTTCGAAACGCAATTGCTTGCGAAGATGCGAAATTTATTCAAAAAGCCGCTGGTGTTGGTAAAAAATCCGCCGAGCGTGTAATTTTAGATTTAAAAGATAAAGTCGGAATGGCGATTTCGAAACCAGATGGCGTTGGTGCTAACATTAGCTTAGCTTCAGATGAGGCTTTAGAAGCTCTGATTGCTCTTGGGTTTAATTTAAATGATGCAACAAAAGCATTAGAGCAAATCCCTCGTGATTTACCAACTGAAGAACGTATTACTTTGGCATTGAAAGCTGGAATTTAATTTTTGAAAAAAGAAAAAGTTGCACATTTTGTGCAACTTTATTTAATAGGATAGATCCTGTTCTATTTTGGAAAAAATTTCATGAATATATTCAAGATCGATACTCTCGAGTTTCTCGAGCTTCTCAATCTTTAATTTTTTATATTTATACTTTCCATCGCTTTTAACCCAAATTAATCCTTCGCGAGAATCGATTACGAAAAGTTTAGCAGCTTCATTAATGTGGTCTGGAGTTTTTTCATCTTTAAGGGCTATGACCCATACATTTTCAGGAATTTCTTCATTTCTCACATTAATTTTTCTGAACAAAAATTCGACCACTCAGTTTACCGTGATAAATTAAATTTGCAATATTTTTTGCTTTTGCAAAAATATTTTGTGCTAAAACTTCTGAAGAGGTAACTGTAGTTACTTGTGTTTCCATAAGAACACCATCCTTTTTATGTACTTCTCTTTTTATAAGAGATATACTAATTATATCAATTTTTTTAAAAAAAGTCAAACTATGGTATAATATAAACAATGGCTATCGAGAGAATTATTGATGCGAATTTACACGAGGATGAACCGCAAGAGCAGCAGGTGGAGATTTCTTTACGCCCAACGAGTTTTGATGAATATATTGGTCAGGAGCGATTAAAAAAGAATTTAAAGCTTGCAATTGATGCGGCAAAAAAACGTGGTGAAAGTATTGATCATGTGCTTCTTTATGGCCCGCCAGGGTTGGGAAAAACTACAATGGCGAATGTGATTGCGCGTGAAATGGGTGCGAATATTCGAATTACATCTGGCCCAGCAATTGAAAAAGCTGGCGATTTAGCTTCGATTGTGACGAATTTACAAGATGGCGATATTCTTTTTATTGATGAAATTCATCGCATGCCGCGTGCTGTTGAAGAGATTCTCTATTCTGCAATGGAAGATTTTAAACTTGATATTGTGATTGGTAAAGGGCCGGCCGCACGCTCGGTTCGGCTGGATTTGCCGCATTTTACAGTTATTGGCGCCACAACTCGAACTGGAAGTTTGGCGGCTCCACTCCGAGACCGGTTTGGACATATCTATAGGTTAGAATTTTATAAACCTAAGGAAATTTCAAAAATTATCTTACGCTCAAGTAATTTATTAGGTAGTGATATTGAAAAAAGAAGCTTCAGATATTCTCTCAACTCGAGCAAGACTAACACCGCGAATTGCGAACCGCATCTTAAAGCGCGTTCGAGATTATGCAGACGTAAAAGGTGACGGAATTATCGATTCGAAAACGGTTAAAGAGGCTTTAGAAATGCTTGAAATTGACGAATTAGGATTGGACGCAGCAGATAGGAATCTATTAAAATCGGTTATTGAAAATTACGGCACGCGACCAGTCGGCTTAAATACAATGGCTGCATTGACGGGTGATGAAGCTGCGACAATTGAAGATTTTTATGAACCATATTTAATGCAGATTGGTTTTTTGCAAAGAACACCACGAGGAAGAATAATTACGAAAAAAGCGTTTGAGCATTTAGGAAAGGAATTCAAAGATGAACGATAAGCAAAGCCTAGCCCAGAAATTTGAGGAAAAAATCGCCCAGAATCAGAATGAAAATTTAAGTTTCGAAAATAGTCTGGGCGCGCCAATTCGAGTTCAGCCAGTTATGAATGTTGAAGTTCCCGCTGGTGATCCGCGCGTAATTATAGCTCGCCACGATCAATCCGTGAAAACTTATCCAGATATCACGGTTGATGAAGATGAATATGTGGTTCTTTCAATGCGCCGGCATTCAATTGGTTATCTTTTAAATATTATTTTTAGTGCGTTTATTGGTGTTTTACTAATTAGTGCGTGGGTTATTATTTGTTTTATGCCGAATCCGCTACCAATTCCTGTAAACTTTAAGCCACAAATTTCTTTGATTTTTTTGGCTCAATTACGCTACTTTTTAATTATATTAACTTATGTTAATTATATTGTATATCGAGCAAATCGATTTGTGATTACGAACGAACGTGCAATTCAATGGATTTCGAATACGATTATGAGCCAAAAAAAGCAGGTAATTAACCTCGAATCGATTGAGGATATATCTTACTCTCGAGATGGAATTTTGCAGCATTTATTTGATTATGGGACTGTAAAGTTAAGCACTGTTGGCGATGAATCGACTTACACTTTTCCGTTTTCACCAAATCCAGATAAAAAAGCAGAATTTTTGAGTGATATTGTTGAAGCGGCTCGTGAAAATCAAATGCTTTCTGATGAACTTTTTGAAGAAGGCGTAAAAATGAGCGTAAAATAATAAAAAACGGCTTTCGAAATTTGTAAGCCGTTTTTTATCATTTAATTTCGAGATTTTTTAATAAAATCACCTTCTTTTTCTAATTTTGCTCGAAGTGTGAATTTTTTTACACTTACTGTTTTCACAGTCGGTTGGTTCGTAGTGATATTCACTTTTTTTCTTCATTAATTAAAAATTCCAGAAGGGTCAGTTAGAAGATTTGGTTCAATCCCTTTAACAGCATCTTCATTGATTTTTTCAGGGTAGTAACCGTTTTTCTTGTAATAAACTTCTTCTAAATTATAGTAAATTTCATTAATTGAAAGTTTTTCGAATTTGATCGCGTTGAACTGCGAGAAGTTCAAATCTTTGCATTGTAAAAAAATTATACCAACAACGATTAAAAAAATATAATTACAACACAAATTTCAATAACTGTAAAACCAGATTTTTTTCTTCATATTTTTTTATTATATCACAATTTATTTTTTTGGTCTAATAAGTTTGAATTTGTTAGGAAATTATGATAGAATTTGTCTATTACTGGTTTTTTTAAAATTAGTAAAGTAAAAATTATGGGGGTGAAAAAAAGATTAAAAATTCCTATTGGTATAGATTCTAATGGCGATATGGTTTATGTTAGTATTATGGAATTAGACCAAAGATTTAACCCTATTAATAATAAAAAAATTAGCTGCAATACAAGCTGAAATTATAAAAAGAAGCTCGTATGAAATTAGCAAAAACAAAAAGGGTGCGATAGTTTTTTTGATTATTTTTTTAAGGTTCGTTTTGAACCTTTTTATTTTTTTCGAAAAAAATAACCTTGAACATTTTGATAAAAAAATGTTAAAAATAAAGGTATTATTTTAAGGAGAAAATTTTATGGCTAAAGCAAAAAAAACAGATACAGGAATGGCTGAAGATGGTAAAAAACAAGCGCTAGATTTAGCGATTGCACAAATTTCGAAACAATTTGGTGATGGTTCAATTATGAAACTTGGTGAAAATCATAAAGTTGATGTTGAGCTTCTACCATCAGGATGTTTAAGTCTAGATATTGCGCTTGGTGGTGGCTATCCTAAGGGGCGAATTATTGAAATTTATGGACCAGAAAGTTCAGGAAAAACTACTTTAACACTCCATGCAATTGCTGAAATTCAAAAACAAGGAGGAACAGCAGCGTTTATTGATGCTGAGCACGCACTTGATCCAGCTTATGCCCGCAAACTTGGTGTTGATACTGAAAACTTGCTTGTTGCACAACCTGATAACGGCGAACAAGCTCTTGAAATTACTGAGACTTTAGTGCGTTCAAATGCAGTTGATTTGATTGTGGTTGACTCAGTTGCAGCTCTTGTTCCACAGGCTGAAATTGATGGAGATATGGGTGACGCACATATGGGACTTCAAGCTCGTTTAATGTCACAAGCACTTCGAAAACTTACTGGAATCATTAATAAATCAAAAGCTACTGTAATTTTCATCAACCAAATTCGAATGAAAATTGGTGTGATGTTTGGAAATCCTGAAACTACAACTGGTGGCAACGCGCTTAAATTCTACGCTTCAGTTCGTGCTGATATTCGCCGAACAGCTCAAATCAAAAGTGGTGATGATGTAATTGGAAACCGTACGAAAGTTAAAATTGTGAAAAACAAGATTGCAGCACCGTTTCGAGTTGCCGAATTCGACATTATGTATAACGAGGGGATTTCGAAAACTGGAGATATTATAGATTTAGCAGTTGAACATGAAATTTTAGGAAAATCTGGTGCATTTTATAAATATAATGACCAAAAATATTGGTCAAGGTCGTGAAAACGCTAAACGATATCTGCTTGAAAATCCAGATGTAATGTCAGAGATTGATGCTAAGGTTCGAGCAAAAATTCGTGGTGAAGAATTTGTTAAAGAAACTCCAAACGAAGAAAAAACTGAAGAATAAAATAATTAGCCCTGATAAATTTGGGCTAATTTGATTTTAATTTTTATGGCATTAGATATTTTTTTGATCATAGTGATTTTGAGTATAAAAAGATAAAAAAATAGCTCTCAAGAAGCTACTTTTAAGGATATTTTTTTATAATTACAGATATAAAAACAAGCAGTTAAAAAAATCAAAAATCGGGTAAATATTTTTTTGTGAATGGAAAAATATTGTTTTTCACTAGATATTTTTTTCAATTAACTCAATTAAATATTAAAGTTGGATCTAAATTTACAAAAAAACTGAAATCGAAAAATCTTGAACAGCAGAGTGAATTTGGCAAACTTTATGCTTTTAGCTTTAAATTATTGCTTAATGAGACCACATTCTAAAAAAAGGAAATTAGCGATTATTTATGGAAAAAAACTTTGAATCGTAAGCTTAAAAAAATCGTAAAAACTGGTGAATTTTTATGAAAAAAAGGATTTTCGAAAATCTCAGTTGAACAAGTTTTGAACCGATTGATTGAAAAAAATATATTGATGATGAAAAAGTTTGCTAAATTCTGGGTTGAAAATCGTAATCAGAGAAAAAGGTAGCTCAATTAAAAAAATAAAAATCTGAATTATTCTCAAAAGGTGTCTCTTCAGATATTATTGAACAGGTTTTTAAGTGAATCAAATCGAAATGATGAGGATGAGATTCAAAAAAATAATCGCTAAAAAAAGCTAAAAAAATATACAGATGAACAAAAAGTTAATTGCTTATTTGGCTCGACAAGGTTTTTTTCTTTTGACGAAATTAAAAAGGCAATTTCGAAAGAATAATTTTAATCTCGAAAGGGATTTATATAATTTGGCACAAAATTCTCAGTTCTTTCTGCTCGTTTTTGTGGGGCTTCTTCTTTTTCGCAGCGAATTGTGATAGTATCGTCACTTATCGCAACAATTTGAGATCGGTGAATTGTTAAAAGCTGGGTCGTTTAATGATTTTAAAAATGGCCGTTTTACGATTAATTGTTGAACTGAAAAAAATCAGCTAAACTTAAAGTGTAGTCAATTATTTTACCAATTTTTGAACCTTTTTCATCTTCAACTTTAAGATTTAAGATATCAAAATCAAGGTCAATTATTTCTTTAATTTTAATTACATCTGTTGGTAGAATAAAATCTTCACCAGAGTCGATAATAAACCCAATTCTTGAAAGCTCACGAATATCGGCGATTCGTATTAACATTTCTTCGTTCGAAAAAAAGAATTAGCTTTTTAATTGGTAAGCTAAAATTTGTAAATTTTCAGGATTAATAATCGCATTGCCGGTTAGAGCAAGTTGTGAGCCAGTTTGTAGCCCCATAATTGGTGTATTTAGTAATTTTGAAGCTAAAAATTAACATAATTATTTATAATTTTAACAAATTATTGTTTTAAAATCCAGTTTTTCCGCATTAATTCTGGTAGAATTGTTTCGTTTTTGTAGAACCTTCGCTAAACCATCTAATTTCATATTTCTAAAATTATTTGTTGAAAGAATTTCTTCAATTTCAACTGAAGTTGGCTTAATTTGAATTAGATTTTTTTAATTTCTTTTGAAATCTCGCCATTAATTAAACTTAAAAACTTCAAAAAAATTGCAGTATTTCCAGAAAAAAAGCTAATTCGTAATTTTCTTTTTTTCGAATAATTGGTAATTCTAAAAATAGCATTTGAAGAAGTTGAGAGTTTATTTTTTTGGGTGAACTTTATCGCGAAAAATCTTTTTCTAATTGATGTATTTTTTTGCTCCCGTAGTTTTAAATTCCTGTAAAATCAGCGAAGATTCTTCTTTTTGAGATTTTTGGTTTTTTTGAAATTGCTTTTTTTCGCAACGGTACGAATTAAAGTTTGTGATATCATTCCTAGAACATTTGCACTAATTAAGAACGGTTCAATTCCAAGATAATTTAAAAAAATGGGATAATTTCACTTATTTTTTTGAACTGGAAGGCTTGCAATAATGAATTTTCCTCGCATTGAAGCGTCAAAAAAATAAGCTCGGCAGTTTTCGAATCTTTTTAGATTATCGATGTATAAAAATATCAGGATTTTTGACTCAGAGCTGATTTAGTCATTTCAAAAATAATCTAAACCAATTCTTGGATTGATTTCAGTCTGGTTAATTCCTGCAATAGTTTTTTTCAATATTTTTTTCAATTGTAACAATATTTTTTTCGCTCGAATTTAATTCATTTAAAATTGAGAAATTAGTTGTATTATTTCCTTCACCGATTGTAAAAAAATAATTCCACGCGGTTGGCGTAAAATTTGTTGAATTTGCTGTAAGTTTTTCACCCCAAAGTCCAACTTCGTTAAGTTTTCTAACACTTTTTCGGGCTCGAATTAACCTTAGAGTAACTTTCTCGCCCAAAAAAACTGGAGTTGTAGAAATTCGAATCCGAGCTTCTCCATGTCGAATTATAGCGGATTGTGGAAAAGTTTTTTCACTAAAATTTAAACCGCCAAGATGTTTAAAAATATTTCGCTAATTTTGGCAAAAAATCTTTCGAAAATTCATTAACAGTTTTTAAAACGCCGTTAATTCGAAAACGGACCAAAGTTGAATCTTCTCTTGGTTCAATATGAACATCAGTTGCATGTAGATTTAGGGCATTTTCAATAATACTTTCGGCTGCAAATTTAACTGAATTTTCGAACCTAATCTCTTTAATTTTCGAAATTTTCCCACCTTCTTTCATTGTTTAAATTTTTAACATAATCGATTTAAAAAAACGCAAGTGTGGTAAAAATAAATTTATATGAAGAAAAATAGTCGTGGCAGTTTCTGGTGGTGTGGATTCGGTTGTTTTGTTGGATTTTTTAGTACGATTTTTTCGAAATAAAAATGGGCAAAAATGGCTTGAAGAAAACTTAATTGTTGCGCATTTTGAGCATGGAATTCGCGGAAAAGAAAGTCAAGAGGACTGTGAATTCGTTCGAAGATTAGCAGAAAAAGATAGATTGAAGTTTGAATTTAAACATGGAAATTTGGGCGAAAATTCAAGTGAAGAACGGGCCAGAAATGCTCGATATATTTTTTTGCGAAAAAAATTGCTAAACGCGAAAATGCTATAATTTTTACGGCGCATCATAAGAATGATTTGGCGGAGACTTTTGCGCTAAATTTGGCGCGCGGTGGCGGTTGGCGCGCGGTGGCATGTTTTTGATTCGCCAGATATTGAACGGCCATTTTTGCGATTTTCAAAAATTAGAAATTCTAAAAAAATGGCAAAGCAACAAGGTTTAATTTGGCGAGAAGATTCAACTAATTTTAGTCAAAAATATGCACGCAATCGGATTCGAAAAAAACTTTGAATTTTAGTGAAAAAGATTTGGATTCTATTTTTAAAAATTTGGCAAAGGCAAATTGAACTTCGCCATGAAATTGAAAAAAATAACTCAAGAAATTTTTGTTTGAAATTAGTGATGGACAGAAATTTGAGCGAGAGTTTTTTCGCACGAATTCAGATGAAGTTTGCTACGAAATTCTGCGCGAAATTATGATTCATCAATCCGGAAAAATTCCGCTTTCAAAACAAGTTTGGGATTTTTTGCATGCGATTCGAACTTTTAAAAATGGATCAAAAACACAAATTTTAGGTGGGCATGAAATTATGTTTTCTAAAAAACGCTGGAGCTTTAATATTGACTAAGTCTTTAATTTATGGTATAATTTAGGTGCAATCATATTTTTTAGGGGGTGCAAAAATGATTAGTGAATATGATTACAATGAAGCCAATAAGGCTTTTGAGAGATCGAAATATAAAAAAAGCTCGAAGAAATTATTAGCCATGCTGATATTGAGAAAATGTCGGCAAAGGAGTTGGTTCAACTAATTTCCTTTAAAGCTTTAGTGGAGCAAAAACTCCACAAGATTTATTGGTCTGATGAATTAACTCAACTAACAATACTAGCTTTAGAAAAAGCTGATATTAGAGAAAGCCGATATCTTGAAGCAAAATTATTGCTCAATGAGGCTCAGATTATCATCCGCAATAAAAAAGATGATAAACGCTTCAATAGAGCAATGGAATTGCTATCTTTGGCGGATGATTGCTTCGCTCGACAAGGCAATAAGATTGAAAGGCTTTTCGTAAAAGATGAAAAGCTTCGAACATATTTTGAATTCCTAAGGAATAGCGGTAGAGCTGATGAAATCAATCAAATCGTTGAGGAATATATAATCCTCGATAGTAGATTTGATGAATTCAGGAGTAAAAAAGCTGATAAATGCTGAGTTTCATAGCTTGAGAGCGCTTGCTTATGGCGGCTATCCTTATGCTAAAATTAGTCGTTGAAAAGTTTAATTCTCGTGGCAATAGACTTAAAGCGCTAGCCACGAGAATATACACCCTAGGTCGGTTAGGATTTTATCTAAATGAAATCTTGGCTCGAATTAGAGGTGAGTAATTTATGAGGTTCATTAGAGCCTCTTTTTCTTTTTCGGTTGAAAACGCTTTAAAAATTTGTTAAAATAGTAAGAGTTGAATGACCGGAAAGGAAGAGGATGAAAGATAAGAAAAACAATAATTTTAAGAAGCTATCTCTAAATGTTATTTTTTGGGTGGTAATTATAGCTATTTTTGGTGGAATTTGGGTGAGCCAAAATATTTTTTCAAATAAATTAAAAGAAGTTGCTATTTCAGATGTGATCTTGCGCGCTAATAAAGGTGAGATTTCGAAACTAGAAATTCAGGGAAATGATGTAAGAATCACTAGAAAAGGTGAGAAGAGAGCTAGCGAAAAATCAGTTAAAGAAAGCGGAACGATTTATGAGCAAGGGCTTGAAAAAGGAAAGACTACTATTGATGTAATACCAGTTGATAACTCTTCGGAGATAATTTGGAATTTAACAGTTATGATTGTACCAATTATTGCGATTGTAGCTTTCTTTATGCTAATTATGCGTTCGGCAACTGGTCAAAATTCGCAAGCGATGAATTTCGGCAAATCTCGAGCAAAACTTTACGGTGAAGATAAAAAGAAGATTAAATTTGAAGATATTGCTGGAAATGAAAACGCTAAACAAGATTTATATGAAGTTGTTGATTTCTTGAAAGATCCTAAAAAATACCAAAAAATGGGTGCAAAAATCCCAAGTGGTATTTTGATGGTTGGAAACCCAGGAACTGGTAAAACAATGTTGGCTCGTGCTGTTGCGGGTGAGGCGAAAGTTCCATTTTTCTCAATTTCAGGTTCAGAATTTATGGAAATGTTTGTTGGTGTTGGTGCTTCACGTGTGCGAGATTTGTTTTCGAAAGCAAAAAAGAATGCTCCAGCGATCATCTTTATTGATGAAATTGATGCTGTTGGCCGAAAGCGTGGCTCTGGAATGGGCGGAGGCCATGATGAACGTGAACAAACCTTGAACCAAATTTTAGTTGAAATGGATGGTTTCGAAAAAGATACTGGTGTTATTGTTTTGGCTGCAACCAACCGTGCTGATGTACTCGACCCAGCCCTTCTTCGACCTGGCCGATTTGATCGCCGTGTAGAAATTTCTCTTCCTGAAAGAAAAGATCGGTTAGCAATTTTAGAGGTTCATTTTAAAAATAAAAAAGTTGATAAATCTGTTGATTTGAATGCATTAGCAAAGAAAACTGCCGGCTCTGCTGGTGCCGACCTTGCGAATATTGCGAATGAAGCAGCTATTTTAGCAGCTCGAAATAACCGAGATGTCATTACTAATGATGATCTTACGGAAGCTTTCGAAAAAGTGGCGATTGGTCCAGAGCGAAAATCAAAAGTTATGAGCGATTTAGAACGTGAAACTACCGCTTGGCATGAAGCTGGTCATGCTGTTGTTGGTCATGTTTTACCAGATTCGGACCCGGTTCATAAGGTTACGATTATTCCGCGTGGTGGAACTGGTGGTGTAACATGGTTCTTGCCGCCAGAAGACCGAAGCTATACAAATATTTTCGAATATAAAGATATCTTGGCGCGAGCGATGGGTGGTCGTCAGGCTGAAATGTTGATTTATGGCGAGGCTGGAATTTCAACCGGAGCATCAAGCGACCTTCGAAATGCAACTGATATTGCTCGAAATATGGTGATTGAATTTGGTATGGGCGAAGATCTACTTGATCAAGTTTTTCATGAAGAAAATTCGGGAATGTTCTTTGATAAAATGACTCGCGAGCGACCATATTCTGAAAAAACCGCTGAAAAAATTGATGCAGAAATTGCTAAATTAATTAAAGAGGCTGTTGAGCGTGCTGCCGCAATTCTTAAAGCGAATAAAAAACCACTTAAAGAATTAACAGACGCACTTCTTGAAAAAGAAACTCTTGATGAAAAAGAAGTTGCTGAAATTTTAAAAAATGCTAAATTGCCTAAGGAAGCAAAACTTCACGATTAATTATGAAATCAAAAGTTAGATCAATTGTTTCGAAAGCTAACTCAAGATTAACAGTAAAATTTGCAGCAATCGTTCTTGCGAGCTCGACGCTTTTGTCGAGCTTGTTAGGCTTTTTGCGAGATAGGCTTTTAAATTCGTATTATTTAGATTCTTATCCAGACGGAATTGATGCTTATACGGTAGCTTTTACGATTCCTGATTTTATGTTTTTTATTTTGGTTTCGGGCGCTTTAAGTGTAACATTTATTCCAGTTTTTAACCAGCGAATGGCGAATCGAAATAAAAAATCTGCTTGGGAATTAAGTTCGAGTGTTTTAAATCTGTTAGCACTTTTAACTTTAGCGACATCTGTTTTAATTATTATTTTCGCAGAGCCTTTAGTTAAATATATTGTTGGCCCAGGGTTAAGTGAATCTTCTCGTTCTTTAGCTATATCAATGATGCGTGTGATTGCAATTAATCCATTTCTTTTTGCGATTGCGACAGTTTTGACAAGTGTTCAGCAAGCAATTGGAAGATTTACTTTTTCAGCTCTTGCGCCTGCAATTTACAACATTGGAATTATTATCGGAACAGTATTTTTCACGAATGGAATTAATATTTTTGGTATTCAAATTTTTGAAGGCGGAATTATGGGTGTGGCGATTGGTGTTGCCTTTGGATCGGTTTTGCAACTTTTGATTGCAGCGGCTGGTTTGATTGGTGTTGATTTTAAATATCAATTTCGAATTTTCTGGAAAAATAGAGGATTTCAGCAGGTAATGAAGCTCCTACCAACGCGCTCAATGGATCAAGGTTTAGACTATGTAAATTCGATTGTTGAAACAAATATGGCAAGTCGAATGGGTTCGGGAACAGTTCGTGCTTATTCGCAAAGTTTAACTCTTCAAATGATGCCGGTAAACTTAATTGGCGTGGCGATTTCTACTGCTTTTTTCCCAAATTTAACTGAAAGATTAGCAATCGGCCGAAAAGATCTCTTTCGAAAAGATTTACAATCAGCTCTTCGAATGATTATTTTCTTAGCTTTGCCAGTTTCGGTTTTGTTCTTCTTTTTGCGTGGCTATATTGTTAGTTTTATTAAAAACGGTGGTGATGATTTGATTGCTGGGCTTTTGGGCGTTCTTGTTCTTTCGATTTTTGCACGTTCAATTTATCATATTGCAGCAAGGAGTTTTTACGCAATGGAAGATACAAAAACACCATTTTATATCTCGTTGGTTGCAATTGGTTTAAATATTGTTTTGGCGGTAATTTTCAGCTTAATTTTTAAATTTGGTGCTTATGGGTTAGCTTGGGCGCAAGCGATTGGTGCAGTTCTTGAAATTGTGATTTTACTATTTTTGATGCGAAAAAGAATTGACGGGCTTTTTGACGTGCAATTTCTTTCAGGGATTTTTCGAATGGTGATTGCTAGTGCTACAGCTGGTTTAATTTGTTATTTATTAGTGGTGAGAATGCCTTTACTTGGCTCTGATTTACGATTCTTCTCAACTTTTCCGAAATTTATATTTATTGGATTGGTGAGTTCAACAACTTATGTCTTGGTTGCAAAATTATTAAAACTTGAAGAAGCTGAGCCGATTATTTCGCAAATTAAAAAGATGATTTTCGTGCAAGTTAAGATTAAATAATTTGCCTAAACTTTAAAAAAATCTGTTAAAATATAGAAAGTTTATGAATTTAGAAAAGATTAGAAATTTTTTTGTATTATTGCTCATATTGATCACGGTAAGTCGACCTTAGCTGACCGAATGATGGAAATTACCGGTACTGTCCAAAAACGTGATATGAAGTCGCAGCTTTTAGACTCGATGGATTTGGAGCGTGAAAAAGGAATTACAATTAAACTTGCGCCTGTAACAATGAATTGGCAGGGGATAGAATTAAATTTAATTGACACTCCTGGACATGTTGACTTTTCCTATGAAGTTTCACGTTCTCTTCAAGCTTGTGAAGGTGCAATTTTAGTGGTTGATGCTTCACAAGGGATTCAAGCACAAACTCTGGCTAATGTTTATCTTGCAATGGCGGCCGATTTAAAAATTATTCCAGTTTTAAATAAAATTGATTTACCCGCAGCGGATATTCCGCGAGTTTCGAAAGAAGTTATTAATCTTTTAGGTTGTGATGAAAGCGAAATTTTACATATTTCAGCTAAAACAGGAATGGGTGTTGAAGAAGTTTTAAATGCGGTGATTGAGAAAATTCCTGCACCAAAGGAGATTTAATGAAACCACTAAAAGCTTTAATTTTTGATAGTTATTATGATGATTACCGCGGTGTAATTTTATACGTGCGTATTTTTTCTGGTGAGCTAAAAAAGGGTGAAGAAATTAAAATGATGGCGACAGACTCGAAAGGTTTGGCACTAGAAATTGGTAAGCTTCAGCCAAAAATGACACCATACGATAAAATGAGTGCGGGCGAGATTGGCTACATTGTGACTAACTTAAAAACTACCCGTGAGGCAAAAGTTGGTGATACTGTAACTCTTTCGAAAAATCCTGCTAGTGAGCCTCTACCCGGTTATCAAAACGTTCAGCCGTTTGTTTATGCCGGGTTTTTCCCAGTTTCGAATGAAGATTATCAAGATTTGAAAGATGCGGTTGAAAAATTAAGTTTAAGTGATTCTGCACTTCAATTCGAACCAGAGAATTCACCAGTTTTAGGTTTTGGTGTACGAATTGGCTTTCTCGGTCTTCTTCATATGGATATTGTTCGCGAGCGTTTGGAGCGTGAATATGACTTAGACTTAGTGGTAACCAACCCTTCAACCGACTATCATGTAATTTTAACAACAGGTGAAGAATTAGATATTAAAAGTGCTGCTGATTTACCTGATCAAACAAAAATTTCTGAAATTCGTGAGCCGTGGATTAAAGGTGAAATTGTGGTGCCAAAAGACTATGTTGGTGCTGTAATCCAGCTGATTGTTTCGAAACGTGGCTTACAAAAGAATTTGAGCTATATTGATGAACGTGTTTTGGTTTCTTTCGAAGCACCACTCGCTAACCTTTTAACCGATTTTTACGACCAGCTAAAAAGCGTTACATCTGGTTATGGGTCATTTAATTATGAGCTTTGGGATTATTTAGTAGAAGATTTAGTACGCGTGGATTTTTATGTTGCGGGTGAAATGGTTGATGCACTTTCGGTGATGTGTCATCGTTCAGAAAGTGTACGAATGGGTCGTGAAATTACTGCAAAATTGAAAGAAGTGATTCCGCGACAGAATTTCCAGGTGGCGATTCAGGCGGCAATTGGCGGAAAGTTTATTGCGCGCGAGAATATTTCAGCTTATCGAAAAGATGTGACTGGTTATCTTTACGGTGGTGATGTTTCTCGAAAGAAGAAATTGCTCGCCAAACAAAAAAACGTGGTAAAAAAAGCGAATGAAGAAATTTGGAAATGTTGAAATTCCGAGCGAAGCTTTTACTGTAATGCTAAAACGAGATTAAAAGAGGTTTTCAAAAAGCCTCTTTTTTTATTTTTTTATACTTGACAAAAATATATCGGGGGGTAAAATGATTATGTAATAATTAATATTTTATAAAGGGAGTTCTAATGAAAGAAGAAAAATCAACTGTAGAATCTAATGACGATAACCAGCTAAATAGAATATCTTCAAAAAAACTAAATCTGAAAAAAACCATTCTATAAAAAAAGCTTGGTTTTTGGATTGTTATAGTTGTAATTATTGCTATTGGTAGCCAATATAAACAGCCTGAAAAAGTTGGTGAAAATAAAAATTCTGGTTCAAACGGATCATCTCAAACTCAAAACAGTGAGAAGAAGAAAGAAGAAAAAAACTGAATTCAATGTTGGCGATATAATTGCGTTTGATGGAAAAGAATTAACTGTTGAAAAAGGTTGAGCGAAACTGGAATTCTGGAAATGCTTTTCTAAAACCAAAAGATGGCAAAGAATATGTAAAAGTTTCAGTAAAGATTGAAAATAAATCTGAAACTGAGATGAACTATAATGTTTTCGAATTTAAAGCTGAAGATTCTAACGGGGCTGCTGAAAATGCTGATATGCAAACTTATAGCCTACCAGATAGTCTTGGCTCTGGTGATTTAGTAAAAGGTGGTAAAAAGAGCGGTTCGATGATTTTTGAAGTTCCTGCTGGTTCTTCATTAAAACTCCATTATCAACCATCATTTTGGTCTAATAAAAAAGTTATTGTTAATCTATAATAAATTTTTAAAACGGGCTTACTGTGAGCTCGTTTTAATTTGCTAAATTACTTTAAAAATGCTAAAATATAAATAGTTATGTTAGCTTATAAAAATAGATTTCATGGTCATGGTAGCTTGCGTTATGTCTATTCAAACGGAACTTCAGTTCGTACACAAAAAATTACCGTGAAATTTGCGCAAAATCCGCACCGTAAAGATTCACGTTTTGCGGTTGTAGTTTCGAAAAAAAGGTTTTAAAGAGTGCGGTTGGTCGAAATCGAATTCGCCGGCGAGTTTATGAAATTATTCGAAATGAATTACCAAAAAAATTGATGGCACTTTTGACGTTATAGTGATGATTTTTTTCATAAAAGCATAAAAAGATATTTCGCATGAAGAACTTAAAGAAACTATAATTGATATCTTTAAAGAGGCTGATTTTTATTGTAATAAGTAGTAGAAAGTAGTATAATAATAGATATGAACTTGTTTGAATTATTTATTACTCAGCCAATTTTGAACCTATTATTAGTGATTTATAACTTTATTGGCGACTTTGGTTTCACAATTATTATCTTCACTTTAATTGTGCGATTTTTGATGTGGCCGCTTACAAAAAGTCAACTTCATCAATCAAAAGTTATGCGAGAACTTCAGCCAGAATTGCAAAAAATTCGCAAAAATTCGAAAGGTAATAAACAAGCTGAAACTTTACAGATGATGGAGCTTTATCGCCGTCATAATTTCAAGCCATTTCGTTCAATGATGACGTTATTTATTCAGCTGCCAATTCTGTTAACTTTCTTTAGTGTAATGAGAATTGTAGTGAATACGCCTGACCAAATTTCGAAATGGGTATATCAGCCGGTTGCACAAATGAGTCGCGTGAGTGATGTTATTTCAAGCAAAAAACTTGAACCAAAATTCCTTGGAATTATCGACTTAACAGACACGGCCGTGCCTTTAAACGACCTTTCAAGCGGTTTTATGATGGTGATTTTAGTGGGACTGACACTTTCGCAGTGGTATATGGTTCGGCAGACTCAGCCGAAAAATGGTAATCGGCGGGTTCGTGATATTTTTAAGGAAGCAGCAGAAGGAAAAGAACCTAATCAAGCAGAACTTAATGCTGCCGTAAATTCTAATATGAATTTAATTCTCCCAGTAATTTTATTCTTTCTTATGATGGGGCTTTATGGTGCTTTTGATTTTTCTATTACTTAATTTCGAATATTATTCAAATTGTTCAGCAAAAAAATATTTTCTCAATTGATTCAAAAAGAGATGGAAGAAATTGCTCAGGAATCTCCAAAAAAATAAGCTTAAAAAAATGCGAAAGAAGCAATCATTGTAAAAAAAATACAGCATATAAGCCGATAAAGAAAAATTCGAAAGAAAAAGGCGGAACGAATATTCGAAGAATTAAAGCGAAAGATGGAAAACGGAGGTAATATGAATCGAGAAGAATCAATTGTTTTTGCGCAAAAGTTTTTGGAAGATATTTTGAGCTTTTTCGGAGTTAATCTAGCAGTTCATTCAACTGCGGATGATGAAATTATCCAGCTTTCAGTTCCTTCAAGCGAACTAAACTCTTTATTTATTGGTCGTGATTCCGGAAATTTACGTTCATTGCAATTTTTAATTTCACGAGCACTTGAGGCTAAAAATGCTGAAATTCACCGTGTAAATATTGATGTTGCAGATTATAAAAAACAACGAGCTCAAAAAATTACTGAAAAAGCTGAAAAATGGATTGAACAAGTTCGAAAAACTGGCGAGCCTTATCGATTAAATTTGAACCCAACCGACCGCTTCACTGTTCATAAATTAGCTCAAGATTATTCAGATATCGAAACACATTCTGAAGGTGAAGGTCGCGAACGACAATTAATTATTTCGAAAAAATAAGTCTTTTGAAGGCTTATTTTACTTTGTTTTTAGTTAAAAATGGCTTACAAATCAGTTATAAATTTCTTTGGTAAATAAATAATATGTTTAATCTTTATTGAAGACAACTTTTTTGTAAAGGATAAAGTTCCAGATTAAGCTGAAGACGGTAGCGACAAGCTTTGAAATTAAAAGCGATATTTTTGGATTTTTTAAAATACTTTCGAAGAATGGTAAAGTTAGAAAAATTATCACACCTTGAATAACCCAAAGCCCAAAAAAAGTGTTACAATAATAAAAAAAGTGCCATTTCTCGAGCAAGTTCTTTTTTTTGCTTTTTTTGAAACTGATTTAAAAGTGATTTTTTTATTTAAACCAAAGCTATTTATAAAAAGTAATCCCAGTTGAGAAAATGTTTGCAATTAAAGAGCTAATTCCAAGAGAAGTTAGCCCAAAAAGAATTACAAAATCTAGAATTGTATTCAATCCACCAATTGCTGCAAACCAAAATTCTTGGCTATTTTTTAGCTTTTTTAATAGATTTTTCATGGTTAAATTCCTTGATTTCTTGCGCTAGATAAACGGGGCGATTTTTGCTTTCGATGAAAAATTCGACCAATATATTCGCCTAAAATTCCAATCGAGAGGAGCTGAATTCCACCAAGAAAAAGAATCACTGACATAATTGAAGTATAACCGTCACCAGTTGGAACGCCGAAAAGTGGGCGAATTAGCAAAAAAGCAATCCATAAAAATGCAGCAATTGAGATGAAAAATCCTGTAATTGTAGCAATGCGAAGTGGTGCGACAGTAAAGCTGGTGATTCCTTCAATTGCAAGATTGAAAAGTTTTGCATAATTCCATTTTGTTTCGCCAGCTACACGCGCATCACGTTTATAAGTAATTTCTTTCTTTCGAAAACCAACCCAAGAGAACATTCCTTTGGTATAACGGTTGGTTTCGCGGAGAGTTTTTAGGGCTTCGACTGCACGGCGGTCAAGAAGTCGAAAATCGCCAGTGTCGCGTTGAATTTCAATTTGTGAAATTTTATCAAGTATACTGTAGAACCATTTCGAAGTTTGCTTTTTAAGCCAAGTTTCACCATCACGAGATTCACGTTTAGCATAAACATCATCAAAACCTTCTTCCCAAAGGTTGATCATTGCGGGAATTAACTCTGGTGGATCTTGTAGATCTGCATCAATAATTACTAATGCGTCTCCTTTTGCATAATCAAAACCTGCCAGCATTGCATTTTCTTTTCCAAAATTTCGGCTTAAATTAATGTAGGAAATTCGCGAATCTTTTTTGACTTTCACTTCTAATAATTTCCATTGTTTTATCTTTTGAACCATCATTAATAAAAAGAAATTCAAAATCATATTTTGAAGTATTTTTTGCTAAAAGGTTGAGCCTTTCGAAAAGCTTTGGCAGAGCTTTTTCTTCATTATAGGCTGGAATCATGATTGTGATGAGTTTCTTCATAGTAAGTATATTATAGCACAAAATTACCAAAAAAATATAACCAAAATGTTGAAATTTTTATTTGGCTTATGCTAAAATTGGTTTAGGAGAAATAAAAATGAAAAATAAACACACAAAAATACTAAAAAAACTAAAAACTATTATTTTTTTGCTGCATTTGTAATTTTGCTGGTCGCTGGTGCTGGTGGAATTTTTCTGGTGGGCAAATTCAAATTCTCAAAAAAATAATGAGAAAAAAAGAAGAAAAAAACTTCAAAAGTTGAAGAGAAAAAAAGAAGATTCAAAAAAATCTGAAGAAACTAAAAAACAAGAAGCTGCGAAGGAAATTATTAATTCAAAAACTAAAAATACTAATACTGACCGTGCTGAAGGAACCGTTGAATCCTCAGGCTATACAAATTTTCCAACTTATACAACCGTGCAAGTTGAAGATGGCGCGGTTCGTGTGGCTGGGCAGATCTCAGGTCTTCTTTATGACGATGGGGATGGTAAGTGTTCATATATTCTAACACATTCTGATGGAACTAAAATTGAACTTTCAACTGAAATTTTAGAGAGTCCAAATAATAAATATTGTAAGGCAGTTTCGAAAAAAATTAGTGATAGCGAATTTAAAACTGGAAAATGGACAGCAATAACAACTTATAAAAATTCAAAACAAAAGCAAGAAGGAAGGTCGGATGCTCAAAGTTTTACAATCGAGAAGTAGAGAATTTAAAAAGTCAATTTTAATTGGTGTACCAGTTGTGGCGGTTATTGTTTTTAGTACTTTAGCTGTACTTAGAAATCTTTCTAACGCTGTTAAAGCAACTGATTTTAATCCTGGCCGAATTATTGACGACAGCATCTTTTATAATAAAGATGCAATGAATGTTCAGCAAATCCAAAGCTTTTTAAATAAGCAAATTGGTAGTTGTGATACTTGGGGCACCGGTCCTTCTGGAAAAAATGATGGTAGAACCGCTGCTCAATTTGCTACTGCACAAAATTCAAATTATTGGCATAAACCTCCATATGTATGTATAAATAATTATCACGAAAACCCAAATACTGGCGAAACTTCTTTTGAAAAAGGTGGCGGTTCTTTCGAAGGTGGAATTTCGGCGGCACAGATTATTTATGATGCGGCTCAGAAATATGGAATTAACCCGCAAGTTTTGTTGGTTTTACTAAAGAAAGAATCTCTCAATTTATTAGATGATAATTGGCCAGTAAAAACTCAATATAAATATGCGATGGGCTATGCTTGCCCAGATTCTGGACCTGGATTTTCTGCTGCTTGTGCGGATTCGAAAGCTGGTTTTTATAAACAAATGACTTTGGCAGCTTGGCAGCTAAAATATTATAAAGACCATCATAAAGATGGTGGTTATTCGCTAAAGCTTGGATGGAATAATATTCAACATTCACCAAATCCAGCTTGCGGTACAAAACGTGTTAATATTGAAAATATTGCAACTTTAAGTTTATATATTTATACGCCGTATGTTCCGAATGATTCAGCGCTAGCAAATTATCCGGGGACTTCACATTGTGGAGCTTATGGAAATCGTAATTTCTTTATGTTCTTTAACCAGCTATTTGGTTCAACTCTTGAAAATAAAAGAATACATAGTGGAATATATGAAAGATATATTGAGTTAGGTGGCGAAAAAGGATATCTTGGTGATGTAGATTCTGAATTTTTCAAGACCGATAAATCAATATTCCAAAGGTTTAAAAATGGTTTCATAATTGGAAGCGATAGTACTGGATATTGGGAAAACTATGGTAAAATTAGACAAAGATATTCTGAACTAGGGTATGAACATGGTAAGATGGGATTACCGCTATCTGGATATTTTAACATTATCAATAATGGTCGTGCACAAAAATATCAGAATGGTTTCATAATTGGAAGCGATAGTACTGGATATTGGGAAAGTATTGGCTTAATTAGGGATAAATATGCTCAATTAGGGTATGAACATGGTAAGATGGGATTACCTATAACACAAGAATTTTCAACTATTAGCGGTGGGTGGTTCCAAAAATATCAGAACGGTTTTATTATAGGTAGTCCAAAATCTGGATATCATGAAAGTTATGGTAAAATACGCGAACGCTGGAATAAGATTGGTAATGAAAAAGGTACTTTAGGATTTCCTATTAGTGATGTTATTGAAGAAAAAGGTTATAAGATACAACACTACGAGAAAGGCGATATTATAGGAAACGATAATTTAGGATATTGGGAAATCCAGGGTGATGTATTTAAATTCTATAATTCATTAAATGATACACAGAAAGATAAACTCGGCTTACCATTAAAGAGTGAAGCATGGAATAACGGTAAATGGACTCAGCATTTCGAAAGAGGATCAATTACTGGCGTTGGTAATAAATATATATTAAAAATAGATAAATAGCAGTTAAAACAGCAGAGATGCTGTTTTAACTTATTAAAAAAATCTAGAAAGCTAGCTATTTCCAGGTGTTAAAAATAGTTTAGTATTGGAGTGTTAGGCGATATATGATATAATTAAAAAGCATAATGATTAAAATAGGATTTTTTGAAAAGAGGAATCGGGTTCTGCTTGCAGAACTCGTTAAAACAGATTTTAAGTTAAGGTATCAAGGCTCAGCTTTGGGAATTTTATGGTCAGTTCTTAAGCCACTTATGATTTTTTTGTGGTGATGTATTTTATATTTGTAAAAATTCTTGCGTATTACTGATCCTTCAATTCCAAACTATGCAATAACTCTACTCCTTGGTCTCTCTCTTTGGGGATTTTTTACCGAAGCGGTTACTTTGGGAATGAATTCAATTGTCGCTCGTGGTGATTTGATGCGGAAAATTAATTTTCCAAAATATATCGTGATTATTTCTTCAATGGTGAGTGCTTTAATTTCACTTTCAATCAATCTTTTAGTGGTTTTAGCTTTTGCAATTTTTGCTGGTGTAAAATTCCAATGGTCTGTTTTAATTTTGCCATTTAACATTATACTTCTTTTTGCTACAGCTTTTGGTTTAGCGTTAATTTTATCAACTCTTTATGTTAAATTCCGTGATATTTCGCATATCTGGGAAGTATTTATGCAGATTTTAGTCTATTCAATGCCAATTATGTATCCAATTTCAATGGTTACAAAAGTTTCAATTTTTGGAGTTTCGATTGCGAAAATCATGATGCTTAACCCGATTGCGCTTGCAATTCAAGACATTCGTCACAATCTAATCGCTCATGAAACACCAACTTTTTGGACACTTTTCGAAAATTATTGGTTTGCGTTAATCCCAATTTTGATCACAACTTTATTATTGGCTTTTGGACTATGGTATTTTAATAAAAATTCGAAAAAATTTGCGGAGATTATGTAATGGGAAAATACGCTTTAGAAGTAAAAAATGTTTCAAAAAGTTTTCGTTTGCCAACAGAACAGGCGAGCGGCATTAAACAAGCTTTTGTAAACTGGACGAAGGGAATTAAAGGTTATAAAGAGCAAAAAGTTCTTAAAGATATTTCATTTAAGGTTAAAAAAGGTGATTTTTATGGTATTGTTGGGCGAAATGGTTCAGGAAAATCCACATTACTTAAAATTATTTCGCAAATTTATACGCCAGAGAGTGGTACAGTAAAAGTTGACGGAACTTTAGTGCCATTTATCGAGCTTGGTGTCGGGTTTAATCCAGAACTTACCGGCCGAGAAAATATTTATTTGAATGGTGCACTTCTTGGTTTTTCGAAAGAAGAAATTTCAGCAATGTATAATGAAATTGTGGAATTTGCTGAGCTTGAAGAATTTATGGATCAGAAATTAAAGAATTATTCTAGTGGAATGCAAGTTCGTTTAGCTTTTTCAATTGCTATTAAAGCTCAAGGTGATATTTTAGTGTTGGATGAAGTTTTAGCGGTTGGTGATGAAGCTTTTCAGCGTAAATGTAATGATTTTTTCGAAAATATTAAGAAAGATAAAACTAAAACTGTTATCTTAGTTACACATTCAATGGCGGATGTTAAAAAGTATTGCAATAATGCTATCTTTATTGCAGATGGTATGATAAATGAATCTGGTGATGTTGATAAAGTTGCTGAGAAATATATAGCTTCTAACCTAGATACTCTTAATTCACGCAATGCTCATAGTTCTAATACTGATAATAATTCTTCCTCAATTAAAATTATTGGGGATAAATCAATTATTCATTATGGTGAACATTTTGAGGCGGATATAGAATATTCGTATAGTGGTGATGCTGAATTATATGTTGCTTATACTCTTCAAGATGAAGGTAGGGGTGGTAGAGTATATGATAGTGGGCATATGAAGGTTTCTTCAGATGATTCAGTACTTAAGATTAGGATTTCTTTAGGCAATTTTAATTCTACTGACTTTAGGGTTATTGCAGTTCTGTATGAAAAGATTAAGGATCATTCTAAAGCTATCGCTAATACTTTTGATGGTGGTGATTTTAGATTTAAGTATTTGACTGCTAAAACCGATAACGATTATGGTTTAGTAAAAAAGAATATTATTGAATAGGGGTAGAGAGCTTTTTAAAACAATACCACTACTTGACTTTAAGTAGTGGTATTAAAAATAAAAATTATTTTAGCTTATTTTTTTCAGTGTGTAATGTTTTTTTCATCTAATTTCATATTTTTTTGGGATTTAATATTTTTTTAATGAGTAATAATAAATGAGCTAAAAATAAATGTTAATAGGGTATTTTTTTAGCATTAAGGTTGCTATAATTAGAAGTATATTTTTGTTATCCCTATCTCTGGCGTTTTTTTAATAAATTTTGGTGCCAGTATCCTATTGTCAATAATATGCTTTATATTATTTAAAGATTTTTTTAGATCCTTCTTGCTTGGTTGAATATTGAATAGATGACATCATGAAAGATATTAGCCACCTAGCTTTAATAAGTTGAACATAAGGATTATCGTGCTGATTTGCTATTTTCGAAAAATTTATCTAGCTCTCTTGCATTTTTTTATTCTATATTCAGTGTTGAGTTTTGAGGTTTTTTTACTATACTTGTTCCACTATCAGATATATATGTATAATAAGGGGCTATATCTAGCATATCAATTCTGCTTGATTTTTAATAGGAAATTTAGGTTGAATATTAGATCTTCTCCAAATCTAAGGTTTTCATCTAATTTAATATTATTATCACGGATTATTTTTTTCTATAAAGTCTATTCCATAGATTATACATTCGTCCATCTAAACTTAGAGATTTTTAATGTTTTTTTGCGTTATGTTATTTTTTTACCTGCTATACATTGCTTTTCTAAGTTAATGCATCTATAAGTACTTTTATTATCTTGATTATGCCTTATGTTCCACCCAAAAAAACAAGCATATCTGAATTTTTTTATAATTATTCATTTTTATTGTTTTTTTATGGCGTTTAAAAGATATTCGGCATCTACAATGTCGTCTGAATCACAAAAATCCAATCCATTCTCCAGATGCGTTAGATATTCCAACATTTCTAGATGCGCTAGGGCCAGAATTTTTTTGTCTTATTACTGATACATTATTAAGCTTGGATATATTTTTTTAGAGAATCTAGCGTTTCTTGATCATCTGATCCATCATCAACAACTATAATTTCTAATATATTACCCATTATGTTATTTACTTTAAATATTGAATTGATGATGTTTTCTATATTAGTACCCGTATTGAATACGGGTACTATAAAACTTATTAAATATTTCGAATTATTGCTCATATATTTAATTATATATCCTTAGAAATCTTATCTATAAAAGCTTTCCCATGAATGCTGTGTTTCTAACTTTTTTTCGCAAATTTTCTGTAAATTTTTTTCTGCATATGTCGGATTGTTTTTTAGGAATTCTATAGCTTTTACATATCCGTCTATATCTTCCATATCTACTAGTAATCCACTCTCTTTATTGGTTATAAACTCGCTAATTCCGCCAATGTTGCTGGATATTATTGGTATTCCTTTGGATGCTACTTCTAACAATATATTTGGAACTCCATCTGTTTGAGATGTATATAAATATATATCGTAGTTACTTGTTTCTATAGAATTTATACCTTTAAATCCTCCCATGTAGTTAACGCGAGAGTCTTTGAAATAATCTTTACTATATTGTTTTTTTTCAATGACCCCGTATGCATCTATTTCGAAATCTTTCGAGAGCTCTTTAGATATTTTTTTAAGGATATCTGGTCTTTTTTGGAGCGCCACTCTGCTAGCCCATAGAATTTTAATTTTTTGACCATATTCTATGCTATTCGAATTGGTATCTTCTTCTATAGTTTGTGGTTGATAGTGAACTCTAAACTTAGACTTTTCGAATAAATTATTTTCCAAGGCTTGATCTATTACCGCTTGGTTATCTGTGAAAACTAAATTAACTATATCCCACACTTCTACTAATTGAGGATCTGCGAATGAAAGTATTCTATCTTTTTGGCTAGTGAATTCACGCATGAATAAAGATATATTTAATTTAATATTTTTCTTTAATTACTGATTTATGTTCTGATAGCCATCTATACCAGTATTCATCGTTTATTAAATGTAGATTTTTAATTTTTTTGCTTGGATTAGGAGACGTGACCATATTATATTCTTTTCGTAATCTCCCATTGTTTTTGTTAATCTTCCAAAATCTATTAGATCCACGTCTAAATTATTGAAAAAATCAATAGTTGGCTTATTGAATGGCTGTGTTGATAATATTCCTATGTTCCATTTAGGGTGAATCTCTTTTAATGCTCTAATATAGTTAGAAATTAACTTTTCTGTTCCGCCCCTTCCGCTCATAGCAGGTGCTAAGAATAGATAATCTATATTGTTTCCAGACATCTGATCACATAGCTTTTTATACACGATTCCATACTCATTTTCTAATGGGTTAAAAAGTTAGCGGATGAAATTCTACTTGTGCTATTTTTTCTTTTGTGGGGTAGAGTTGATTTTCTATAATATTAATTTCTCTCCAGTCTTCAATAAAGAAGGCAGGGAGTTTTTTCATATTTTTTTTACTTAATATACTTGACGCTACTGGTGACATAGCTTTTCTTATATTCTCTGATTTTTTTGCGATGTCATATAGCGCTCGATAGTATTTTTTAAGGTTAATTCTAGAACTTTTCCTATTTTGGGGCGTTGGAATTTTAATCGACTTAATATATTCTATATCGAATAGATCTGAATAATCTAGGATTGTATTTTTATGTTGGGTTGATACAGATACGTTAGGCCGCTGGCGATAGAAGAAAGTAGTTTCAGGAGCAATGAGTATAGGTATATTTTTAGAAATAATTTCACAATTAAATAGATAATCCTCAAATCCAAAACCTCCTTTTTGGGGTTTGAATGGTGTATCTCTTAATAGTTCTGTTTTAGCTATTAGAGTTAATGTCCAAGGGTTCCAATATGACATCTGTATAGAATCTATATTTTTTTCTGTAGAATTTCGCATTTGCCATATAGCCAGAGAACTCATGCGTGTGCCGAACATAGCGTGTATTTGAGGTCTAATAACTGAATTTTCATTTTCTTTTAGTTTTTCTAATCCATTTTTGAACCAATTTTTAGACACTAAATCGTCACCATCTACAAGCGCGCATATTGATCCTTTTGCTTTTGAAATTGCGAAATTTCTATTGTCTGCAGGGTTCCCGAAAGATGATTCGAATATTCTGATTTGTTTTTTCTTACTCAAAAAATCAGCAACTCTTATAGTTTCATCATCTGGATTGTCTAGGCTTATAATTATTTCATAACTTATTTCAGGCAATAATTCTATAGATTTCTCTATAGATAATATTGTTTTATATAGATACAATCCTTCATTATGGGCTGTTACTACTATAGATAATTTAGTCTCTTCTATATCTTTCATATATACCATTATAGCATACAGCATGTCGAAATTGAATATTGGATTGGTGTGTGCTATAATGATGATATGGTAATTAAGGTATTAAGATTTTTTTCTCTTATCAGCTTAATATTTGGCATATTTGGTCTTTCGAAAAAAATATATTTAGTATATATGATTCTTATAAAGTATTGATTGTAGCAACAGTACTGATTTTGTTTGTTGTAGTGGTTTTTTTATTATCTAAAAAAATTTAGTAAGAAAAACTCTGCTTCTATTCTTTATTTTCATTGCTTCAATCTCTCAAATAATAACTGGTTTTTTTCTACTGCCTCAATACAACACTCTTGGGATGCTGGTGCTATACAAACTATAGCTAATAACTACATAAAAAAACTGGTAATACCGATCCAGACAATAAGGCTTGGGAATATAATTATTTATTGAGATATGATAATAATATAACTATAACTTATTTTGTGGTAATAATATATCGTATAGCTAATTTTTGTAGGTATTGATAAAGATATACTTCTAATTTTTTTATAAATAATATATTAATTCTTCTTTCTTCATTATTTATAATGGCTATTATCTATGTCAAATTTAATAAATCTGTATTTTTCTATTATATCAACATTTATCATTGCTATAATAAACTTTTCTCCATATTCTACGGTATTTTATACGGATACTGTCGGCCTGTTTTTTTGTTGCTTCTCAGTTATTTATTCTTTTTACTTATTGAACGATATACAGAAAGAAATAATGGCTGTGTATTAAAAAAATATTAACTATATTATTAGGAATTTTTTTGCTTACCTAGGGTATGCTATAAAGCCTACAACTTTAATATTGATGATATCAATATTACTATCTTCGTTATTTTTTTCATAAATAAGTGTCGAAATGTTAAAAATAATCGCAAAAATATTTTTGGTTTATTTATATTTGGAGCTATTTCTTCCTTTTTTTGTATTAAACACTTTTAATTGTATCTTCTAACGGTTTTGCGAAATATTCCAGTAGTCAAATACGGGAAAAGAGAACTGGATTTTTGCATTATCTAGGTATGGGATCTATGAGAGGGCTTCCACCTTATAATGAATGTAATACTGGATCATATTGCCCAAGATACGCTGATGATACTGCCGCTAAAGGTGCAAGAGAGCGCGAGAAAGTAAGTTTAAATATATTTATTGATAGTTTGACGAATAATTTTCCTTTTGGATGGCTTAAATTTGCTATTTTAAAGATTTCGAATTTCTTTAACGACGGAACATTTGGAGTATGGAGAGAAGGTTCTAGCAGAAATAATTTCATACAGTTTTTAGTTGAAGGTAATATAGTACATAAATTTAGGCGTTTTCTATCTTGGAATGGTGATAAATTTCGGTTATTTAGTGTTTTTTTATTTCTATTGTGTGGGGAGCTATTCTTACTTTTATTTACAATTTTTTTATCTTTAAATCAGCTAATAAGTTTAAACACTATCATTTAGTTTTTACTATTTTTTTCACTCTTTTTAGTAGTTGCATATCAGGTTTTTATTTGAAAGTAGAGCAAGATATATTTTTTTATATTTACCTATTTTTTTATAGTAGGCGCTGCGTTTGGTTTAAATTTTTATATTGGAGATGTGTAATGGCCGTAATGAAAAAAGATAAAATAACCATACTTAAAGTCAATTTAGTATTATCTGATACGTTAGCAGTTGTTAGTTCGTTTATGTTTGCTTATTTTGCGCGAACTCATCTTGATTCCCGTGCGTACTATTTTGCACCAAATATCTGGAATTTTGTATTTTTGGCGGTTTCGCTTCTACCACTTTGGCTGGCCATTAACTATTTCTTTGGCCTTTATGACCGTTCGGTATTTTTTTATCGACCAAAAGAGTACGGTAGAGCTTTAGTTGTTTCAATAATTAGTATTATGGCTATGATTTCTTATGAATTTTTCACTGGTGATGAAGTTTTTCCAGTTCGAATAATTGCAGTTTTCTTTGTTCCAATTAATTTCTTAATGATGATTCTTGGTCGCGAAATAGTGCGTTTTATTCGCCGTGCTTTGATTCGAAGCGGTTTTGGTCGCCAAAAAGTTTTAATTATTGGTTCAAATTCTCGCTCAACAGAATTAGCTCAATTTTTTCACGACAATATTGATTTCGGTTATGACGTAATTGGAATGGTTTCGAAAAGTCAATTTTTACCAACAAAATCAGCTGTTCGACATTTTGCTAGTTTTAAGGATGCAGCTTTAAAAACAAACCCTGATATCTTAATTCAAACTGATACACTTAGGAGTGAAGATATTTATAACTATGCGATCGAAAATCACCTTGAGTATATGTTTGTACCACAACAAGATAGGCTTCTTTCGCAGATTAACACAATCGAAGTTATTGGCGGAACTCCAATCATTGATGTAAAAATTACAAAATTATTTGGCATGGGTCGAATATGGAAGCGTTTAATGGATCTAATTTTAGCAATCTTTGGTTTAATTTTAGTTTCACCAATAATGTTAATTGTGGCAATCATTATGAAGATTACTAATCCTAAAGATTCAATTTTCTTTAGGCAAGTTCGCCTAACACGCTTCAATCGGGAGTTTTATATCTATAAATTTCGCTCACAAAAGGCTGAATTTGATGGCTTAACTCCCGAACAGGCTTTCGAAAAAATGGGAAAACCTGAACTTTCCAAAGAATATCGTAAAAATGGAGATCAGCTTGACAACGACCCAAGAATTACAAAAATTGGAAAATTCATCCGTGCAACTTCTATTGATGAACTGCCACAGCTTTTTAATGTTGTTCGTGGCGATATTTCACTTGTTGGTCCTCGGGCTTTAATTCCACAAGAGATTAACAAATCAAACCGAAAAAATGTTATTTTGGCGGTAAAAGCTGGTGTTACTGGATTAGCTCAGGTTTCAGGTAGGCGTGATATTTCTTTTGAGGAACGCCGCAGGCTGGATGTTTATTATGTTCAAAACTGGTCAATTATTTTTGATATTCAAATTTTATTTAAAACTGTTGCAAGTGTAATTTTTCGAAGAGGGGCAAAATAATGCAAAATCCAAAATGGTTAAATGGTAGGAAAGTTGCGATTGTGACAGACTGGCTCACCACTTATGGTGGTGCTGAAAAAGTTGTTGCTACGGTTTCAGAAATTTTCCCTGAAGCACCAATTTTTACATCGCAATATTCAGAAAAAGAAGTTGATTGGTTTTCGAAAAATGATGTTCGGGTTGGTTGGTTGAATATTTTCCCGGCAAAATTGCGTAAAATATTACCAGTTGGGCGAATTCTATATTTTCGAAATTTAGGCAAAAAGCTAAAAGATTTTGATGTTATTGTTTCAATTTGCTGTGCTGAAAGTAAAGGTTTGAACCTTTCAAATAATCAGCTCCATATTAGTTATTTACAAGGTCCTCCAATTCAATATTATTGGGGAATGTATAATGACTATATTGAAAAATCCTGGTTTTGGTAGGTTGAATTTTTTTGGTGCGATTTTTTTATTTAAATTATTGGTTAATCCACTTCGAAAAAAATGATTTTTAAACTTGCTCAAAAAAACCAGATTTTTTTGATCGCAAATTCAAACTATTCTAAAAAAATGAGATTTCAAAGTATTATAAAAGAGAATCAACTGTGATTTTTCCGCCAGTAGAAATTAGAGAATTTAAGTTTCAAGATAAAAAGAAAAATTACTACATTACAACTTCTCGCCAAGTTAATTGGAAAAAACTTGATTTAGCAGTTAAAGCTTTTGCTAAAAATGGTAAAAGGTTGATTTTGGTTGGTGGAGGAGCTGAGCATCAAAAGTTGAAAAATCTTGCAAAAAACTCACAAAATATTGAATTTATTCAAAGAATTAATAGCCCTGAAAGAGCTTTCAAAAATTGTTGGTGAAGCGAAAGGTTTTATTTTTCCGAGTTTGGAGCCTTTCGGAATTGCGCCGATCGAAGCTCTTGCTACTGGAACGCCAGTTTTAGCATTCAATAAAGGTGGTTCACAAGATTATATTCAAGAGGGTAAAAAAATGGTGTATTTTTTTGATGAGCAATCAGTTGAATCAATCTTAAGTGCCATTAAAAAAATCGAAAAAAATTAAATTTTGATGCTAAAAAAAGTTTCAGAAAAGTGCTAAAATTTTTTTCGAAAGATAATTTTTAAGAAAAAAATTTCGAAAGAGAAATCAGGAAAGGATTTAATGAAAAAAATTTTTAAAAAAACTTAGTTTAGCTGAAAAAAATATTATTTTTTTGCGCCATTTATGGTTTGGTTTTCATATTACCCAAATTTTTAATTTTGGTAAAGCGGCAGGTGCAAATTTAGAATTTTCAATTGCTCTAATCTATGCTGTAATTTTAGCACTCTTTAGTATTAAAAAAATATTTTTTTAAAAAATAGCAAAAACTCTTTTTAAAAAAATAACGCAGTTTTGATTACTGGATTTTTTTGTTTTTTTGGAATTTTTTTAACGATTTTAAGTTCGCAAAAATCAATTGAGAAGTTTTTTTAGTTTCTGGCGTTTGGTTAGTTTTGTGGCTTGATTTTTTTGGTAATTTTGAGTTTTTTTCGAAAAAAATAAAAAAATTGTTTGAAAGCCTTATAAAAAAACTTTATCTTTAGTGCTTTTTTTAATGTCAATCTTTGCAATAATTCAGGTTGTTTATGGAACTTGGTCTGACTGGGGTCTTTGTGCTGGATGTACTGCACAAGGTTTTGGATTTGTGCGCCCAAGCGTTTTTTTGCAATTGAGCCACAATTTTTTTGCAAGCATGCTTCTTGCGTCAATTTTAATTTTTAATAAGTAGAATTTTTTTAATAAAAAAATCTACAAAAAAAGAAAAAAATAGCAGTTTGGATTATGCTTTTTGCTTTATATTTAACACTTTCACGTGGGGCAATTTTTGCACTTTTATTGGCAGTTTTAGTTTTGATTTTCGTAAACCAAAAACTTTCAAAAAAAGTAATTTTACGAAATTTTTTAATTTCTGGCTGGTTTATTATTTCAAGTTTTTTGGGCGGAATGATTTTTTTCACGCAATTTTTACCGAGTTAAACCCACGAGTGAGTGATGGTTTTTATGATTCAATTTCTAAAAAGTGTAAACCAAATAAGTTTGGGAAAAATTAAATTGCCAAAAAATGAAAAAGCAATTAATCAAGAAATTAAAGAGCCAGAAATTGAGAGTAATAGTTTAAATTCAAAAGAGCCAACAGAAAAAGCTATAGAAAAACCTAAAAAGGCAATATTCGATGGTTATGTTGAAAAATCAACCAATGAACGCACGAAAATGTCGGATTTGGCGATAGAAACTTGGCTTTCGAACCCTTTTGTTGTATTCTTTGGAGTTGGTTCTGGGGCTTCTGGAACGGCGATTTTAAATTCCACACACCAGATAGCTAACAGTTCAGAAATTGTTCAGAATGAATTTTTATCGATTTTATTAGAATTGGGTATTGTTGGTCTAATTATTTGGGGGCTAATAATATTCGGAATTTTTCTAAAATCTAGAGAAGAGAAGTATATTTGGGCAATTTTAACTGCGTTTTTTTAGTTCAATGGTTTTTCTTTTCAGGACTACCAAATGCGCTACATATTTATTTGATTTTAGCAGTATCATTTGCTATAATTGAAAGAGCTTATGAAAAAAAATCAGCAATCAATAGATGGGTTCACACCAAGGCGGCGAGTCGATTCTTTAAGCCGTGATAACAGTTATGAGAAATTAGCTAAAAAACCAGTTTCGAACACTCAGGCTCAACCAATAATAATGGGAATTGAGCATTCGAAAAAAGCTAAAAATCGAGAAGAAAATTTAAATGAAGATATTGAATCTGCTTTACAAAATTTAGAAATTGAAGAAGTTCAGGAAAATGAACGGAAAGAACGAATAGCTTCGAAAAAACAACGAAAACTTCTTCGAAAACTCGAAAAAAAGAATTTGAGGCGCGAGAAAAAAAGTAAAGAAGCTCTTTCTTTAGAGCAATTTAAGCGGCGCCGAATTTTGGGGCGAATTTTTGCTATTATCTTATTGATTTTAATTATTGTTGGTGGATATTTTGCATATAAAGCATACAAAGATTTGTATAAAATAACGAATGGCAATGTTATTGGTGCCGTTTTTGGAGAGAAAAAGAAGTTGAAGGCCGATTCTAATGGTCGTACAAATATTTTACTTTTTGGAACCTCGCCGAAAGGTTGGGATGGCGAGAACTTGACTGATTCTGTGATGGTCGTGTCTGTCAATCAAGAAACCAAGAAAATTTATACTATCTCGTTACCGCGAGACCTTTGGGTTAAACATACTTGTCGTAGCTGGCTTGGAACAACTGCCGGAAAACTTAATGAAACCTATGGTTGTAGTTATTATGATGCTAAAAATAGTGGCTCAAGTGAAGAAGAATCAGAGAAGGCTGGTCAAGATTCTTTAGCTAAAAAAGCAAAAGAAATTCTAGGTTTAGATATTCAATATGTTATTCATGGTAATTGGAAAGTCCTAATTGATGCTATTAATTCTGTCGGTGGAATTGATGTGAAAGTCGAAGCTTATGATGGCTCTAACAGAGTTTATGATGTAGCTACAAAAATTAACTATAAGAGTGGTGAAACTTATCATATGGATGGTGAAACGGCATTGGCGTTTTCGCGCGCTCGAGGTTCAGCGGGTGGAGTTGGTTTGAGTGGAAGTAATTTTGACCGTGAACTAAATCAACAGAAGATTTTAAAAGCGGCGTTTTCTAAGATAAATGAACAAAAAACTAATCCAATAACTTTACTTTCGCTCGCTTCATCTTTGGGTGAAAATATCCATCACTCGTTTAGCGGAGATGAACTAAAGACTGCGGCTGAAATTGCTCAAGACTTTAACGGTGGATCTATAACTTCTTTACCACTTGTTAATGAAAATGATCAGTCTGCAAATTATTTTACAACTGGAGTAATTAATTCGGTTAGTGCAGTTTTACCAAAAAGCTGGAACCTATAATTATAGCCAAATTCAAGCTTATATTTCAAAAAAATACAATTGGTGGTGAGGCTATTAAAGAAAACGCTAAAATTAAAATTTTAAATGGTACGAATTATTCAGGATTAGCTGCTCAAGAACAGAAAAAACTTGAGAAGGAAGGCTTTAATATTCAAGATATTGATTCTGCGCCAAGGCGAGACTATGCTAAAACTAAAAATTTATTATGTAAAAAAAGATTCGAAAAACCGCAACAATTAAAAAAATCTTGAATCTAAATATTCAACCAAAAGCTGAAAAAAATTACCATCAGAATTATCAAAAAAATAGGAGAAGATTCAGATATAATTATTTTGTTAGGTGAAGATAATGGCAATTAATTTGACTAAAAAAACAAGTTGAGCTTTTTGAATTTTATAGAAGTTTTTTTATTGAAGAATCTGGTTATAGCCCAACATATCGCGAAATTGCTCGTGGTATGGGCTATAAATCTGTTGCAACGGTAGCGAAGCATATAGATAATTTGGTTTTAATGGGAAAAAAATAACTAAATCTGATGGCGGTGAAGCTCGTTCGATTTCTATTAAGAAACAGATATCGGAACTCTCTGGCGATGAAAAAAATATTCATGATTTTTTTAGTTAAGAAGCGAGACTCCTATGCTGAAAAATAATCAAATTGAACAAGCGAGAAAAAAATTGATGATGCAATTCTAACTTTGTGGTATTAGAATATTGAAAAAAATAAAGTGTTTATGTTTTAATTATAACTAGTAATGGATATTTTTTTAAGAGTTTCGAAAAATTTATAACAGGATTTTTAGATTACGACTGGTTCGAACCAATCACGATTATTCTTATTGCAGTTTTTGCGAGTTTTTTATCACGCAAAATTATCGATTTCGCTTTCAGTGTTCGTAAGAAAACTAAAAAAATAAAGCGCTCCGAAGAACGTTTAAAAAGAAATGAAACAATTTCGAAAATTGCAAAAACTACAATTGATATTGTTATTTGGATGACTGCAGCTATAAATTTTCTTAGTTCAATTGGTGTTAATGTGGCATCTTTAATGACAGGTGCTGGTTTAATTGGTGTCGTGGTTGGTCTTGGTGCCCAAACAACAACTCGTGATATTTTAGCGGGATTTTTCATTGTAGGTGAGAACCAATATCGAGTTGGAGATACGATTGAAATTATGGTTGCTGGAAGGCTAATTTCGGGGAAAGTTGAAAATATTTCTTTACGAATTACTCAGGTTCGTGATGGTGATGGAAAAGTTCACACAATTCGAAATGGTGCAAGCGAGGCTGTGACAAATCTTTCTTTTAAATATGCTAATGTTAATTTAATGTTTGGTGTATCTTATGATACGGATATTGATGTTTTGGAAGAAGTGATAAATAATGTTGGGCTAAAAATGCTTGAAGATCCGGAATTGAAAAAAGATATTATTGAGCCAATTGTATTCGTGCGAGTGAATAAATTCTTGGATTCTTCGATGGAAATTAAATGCTTAGGAAGAGTGAAGGCTGGTAAGCAATGGAACGTTGCTGGAATTTTTCGGCGTGAAATCAAAAAAGCTTTTGATGAAAATGATATTATTTTGCCATATCCGCAAATGGTCATTCATGATGTAAATCGAATTACTGCCAAAATGAAGAATTCAAAAACTAGGAATCGCCACGCAAAACATTCAACATCTAAACAAGATAAAAAAATAAAAACCCTTTAAGAGGGTTTTAATATTTGTGGAGATTATTTGGGCATTCTTCATATTTTCCAGCATTACAAAAGGAGCAGTTTTCTTTTTCACAAGCCGAAAGATTATCTGTTCGGTGTGCAAAAGTTTGCTTAAGGATTTTCGACTTAACTCGCCAGAATTGTATACTGCGGGGCTGAAGATTCCCTCTTTGATAGTGGCATAACTTTAAATAAATTTCAAAAATTCTTCGAATTGCCCAGTCGTAACCATTTTCAGCATGGGCAATAATATTTTCCGAAACATCCATTATGATAGTTTTTTCACGGAATTTGTGCGTTACCATAATTTTTACCATATTTTCACCTCCAAGGTACTAATATATCATTATTATATAATTTTTTTAATAAAAAGTCAATAAAAACTAAATTGATTGATAAAACTTAAGCTTTATGGTAAAAATTAAAGCATAAACATAAAATAGAGGGAGGGAATATGAGTGAAAAACCGATTCAGGTTAATAGTGAAATCGGAAAAACTCAAAAACCGTAATTTTACATAGACCAGGAAAAAGAGCTTGAAGGGTTGACTCCGGATTATTTGGAGCAATTACTTTTTGATGATATTCCATATTTAGAGGTTGCGCAAGCGGAGCATGACGCTTTTGCTGAAACTTTGCGTAGCCGAGGAGTTGAAGTTCTTTATCTCGATCAATTAGCTGCAGAGTCGCTCTATAATGATGAAATTAAGTGGCGATTTATTTCTGATTTTGTGCGAGCTTCAAAGCAAGGTGAGCGTCATGTAACACACGCTTTAATGCGTTATTTGGGTGAGTTTGAACCTTTAGAATTGGTTCGAAAAATTATGGCGGGTATTAAAAAAGATGAAATTAAAACTGATGAAGACGAAAAATCTCATTTGAATTACTATTTTAAGAGTGACTATCCGTTCTTACTTGACCCAATGCCAAACCTTTATTTCACGCGCGATCCAGCAGCTGCAGTTGGAAATGGCTTAACAATTAATAAAATGCGCTATCCAGCTCGCCGACGTGAGAGTTTGTTTATGGAATATATCATGCGCTATCACCCACGTTTTGCTGCTAAAACTCCTGGTGGAGAAGTGCCAGTCTGGTTTGATCGTTATAATAAATTTAGCATGGAGGGCGGGGACGAGCTCGTACTTTCAAAAAATGTGATGGCGATTGGTGTTTCGCAACGAACAACTCCAGAAGCAATCGAAAAAGTTGCTTCGAAATTGTTTGAATTCTCAGATTTTAATAAAATTTTGGCAATTCAGATTCCAGTTTCGCACGCATTTATGCATCTTGATACTGTCTTTACAATGATTGATTATGACAAATTTACAGTTCACCCAGAAATTTTAGACAAAGATGGTGAATTAAATATTTATATTTTGGAAGACTCTGGTATTCCAGGACAACCAAAAATTACTCATCGAACAAATTTGAAAGAAACTCTAGAGGAAGTTCTTGGTCTCGACCATGTAACTTTGATTCAATGCGGTGATGGTGATCCAATTGCGGCGGCTCGCGAACAGTGGAACGACGGCTCAAATACTCTAGCAATTGCTCCAGGTGTAGTTGTAACTTATGATCGAAACTATGTAACCAACAGAGCTCTGCGTGAAGCTGGTGTTGAAGTTATTGAAATTCAAGGAGCTGAGCTTGGTCGTGGTCGTGGGGGTCCACGCTGCATGTCAATGCCAATTTGGAGAGAGGAGATTTAATAATGGCATTAAATTTAAAAAATCGAAATTTTCTAACACTTTAGACTTTAGACCGGAAGAAATTCGTTTAATACTTGATGTTTCGCATGAGTATAAACGTTTAAAACGAGCTGGAATTGCTCACAAAATTCACGAAGGTAAGCAAGTTGCTTTGCTTTTTGAAAAAACTTCAACCCGAACTCGAACCGCTTTCACTGTGGCGGCTCGAGATTTGGGAATTCATCCAGAATTTTTAGGTAAAGATGATATTCAAATGGGTAAGAAGGAGTCAATTAAAGACACAGCAATTGTGCTTGGTCGCTCATTTGATGGAATTGAATTTCGCGGTTTCGATCATTCGACTGTTGAAGAGCTTGCAAAATATGCTGGTGTGCCTGTTTGGAATGGTTTGACTGATATGTATCATCCAACTCAAATTTTGGCTGATTTTATGACAATTGAAGAACATCTTGGATATCTAAAAGGTGCTAAATTGGTATTTGTTGGCGACGGACGCAATAATATGGCGAACAGTTTGATGATTGGCTCAGCTAAAATGGGTGTTGATTTTCGAATTGCTGCTCCAAATAATCTTCATCCAGACCCTGCCTTGGTTGAAAAATGCCGTGAAATTGCTCGTGAAACTGGTGCAAAAATTACAATTACAGACGACCTATATGGTGCTGCTCACGGCGCAGATTTCATCTATACTGATGTATGGGTATCAATGGGAGAAGAAGACAAATTCGAAGAACGAATCCACCAACTACGCGGATTCCAAGTAAATACTGCACTTCTTCATGCAACGGGCAATCCAAATGTAAAATTCATGCACTGTTTACCAGCATTCCATGATTTAAATACGAAAATTGGAAAAGAAATTTTCGAAAAATATGGATTGAAAGAAATGGAAGTTACTGATGAAGTCTTTAACTCAAACGCTTCAATTGTATTTGATGAAGCTGAAAACCGCATGCACACAATTAAAGCGGTTATGGCTTTAACTTTGTAATTTTAGGAGAAGAAAATGGCTATGAAAAAAGATGCAGATAAAACTACTTCAAAAAAGGTTGAGAAGATTTCGAAAAAGCTAAAAGTGTTTAAATCGCCGTCGGCTTTTAGTGTTTTATTCATTATTATTGCAATAATGGCTGGATTAACTTGGCTTATACCAAGTGGTCGTTATGAACAATTAGAAGACGGAAAAATTAAATCCAACAGTTATTCGCAGACTGAAAAACGCTTGAAAGTTGTTGAAGAAGTTAAAAATCCAAAAACCGAAATTTCAATTTCTGACGCAGAAAGCAAAGGCTATAAAAATGCGGCGAGTGATTTTAAAAAAGCTGAAGAAGAGAAAAAAGAATATTACATTAATCTAAAGCAAGGATTTTGGGATATTTTCTTGTCTCCAATTTATGGAATGGCTAAGAAACTTGATGTAATCGTATTCATCCTGATTCTTGGTGGGTTCTTGGGTGTTGTGATGAAAACCGGCGCACTTGATTCTGCAATTGGTGGTTTACTCAAAAAGATGAAAGGTAAAGAGAAGTGGATTATTCCAGTTTTAATGACACTTTTTGCGATTGGGGGAACTACTTATGGTATGCAAGAAGAAGCGGTGGCATTTTATGCATTAATTGTGCCAATTATGATTGCTGCTGGCTATAATTCAATGACTGCCGTAATGGTAATTGTTCTTGGCGCTGGTTCAGGCGTTTTAGCTTCAACGGTAAATCCATTCTCAACTATTATTGCCGCAAATGCTGCTGGTGCAGAATTATCGAAAATATTATTGCCTCAGTTTATAATTCTAGTTGCATCTTTAGCTGCTTCGATTATCTTTACGATGCGATATGCTGCTAAAGTTAAAGCTGGTGAATATGCTGAAGATTCTAAAGGAAAACCAGCAGTTAAAGCAATTGATGCTTCGAAAGTGCCAGAATTTACACTTGAGCGAAAATTTGTAATGGGAATTTTTGGGCTAACTTTCCTTGTGATGATTATGTCACTTGTTCCTTGGAAAGATTTGCACGTAACATTCTTTGAAGACTGGCACGAATGGCTCGCAACTTTGCCTATTGTTGGTGGAATCTTCGGATTTGAACATTCTGTTCCTTTTGGCTCTTGGTATTTTAACGAAATTTCAGCACTGTTCTTAATCTCAACAATAATGATTAAAATTCTTTATCATGAGGAATTTAAAAAAGATGATGTTTCTGTAACAAACACTTTCCTTGCTGGCTCTGCAGATTTATTGAGTGTTGCTTTAATTATTGCGGTTGCTGCAGCAATTGGTGTTTTGATGCAAGCTGGTGGAATTCAAGATACGATTGTTTATTGGGGCGAAGAACTTCTTCGAAAAGTTCCATCACAGATATTTGGTGTTTTGGCTTATATTTTCTATATCCCAATGTCATTTATCATTCCATCATCTTCTGGTTTAGCGGAGGCTACAATGCCAATTATTGCTCCTGTTGCAGATTTAGCTGGTTCAACTAAAGAAATTGCTGTTGTTGCATTTGCAACTGCATCTGGACTTCTTAATATGATTGCCCCTACGATTGCATCATTAATGGCTGGTTTAGCACTTGCAGGCGTTCCTTATAAAAACTGGGTTAAGAGAACTGCTCCATTAATGGCTATTCTAACTTTAATTAGCCTTGTTGTAATTGTTGTGATGGGATTCTTAAAATAAAATGAAACAGATTTCGAAATATCAAAAGGAATCTTTTCATCGAAAATTAACCTCAATTTTGGTAGTTGCTGTACTGGTAGCTGTAGTTTTTGCAGTAGGCTTTGTTGTAAAGCTTCTTGATTTTACACTGCCAGTTGCTCACCGAAATATTTCGAATAATAAAAATCATAATCAGTCTTCGAAAAATATAACAATTTCAGGAAATGTAGTTTGTCTTTCATTAAAAAAGGGTAAAACTGATAATTCAAATCCAAACAAATGTAAAGTTGGAGTTGTTGATTCTAAAGGTCAAAAATATGCTGTTTCTGGTGGAAGCAATTTAAATCTTTACGGAGAAGCTAACTCAAACGGAGTTGAGGTTTCTGGTGAGTTTATTCCTGCCAGCGAAGATGAAACTTATGATATTGTTGGCACAATCAAGCGTTCGTAGTATAATTTAACTATGAAGTTATTGAGTGATCAAGTTGATGAACGCGAGATTAAAGTAATTTTGCGCGAGTTAGAAAAGACTCGCGCATTTTTTGGAGATGTTGTAGAATTCGGCTGTTATGTTGGTACAACTAGTGTGTTTTTAGCAAAAACTCTTGAAAAATGGGGAAGTTCTAAAACGCTTTGGCTTTATGATTCGTTTGAAGGCTTACCAGAAAAATCTGTAAAAGATATTAATTCTTTGGGTGAAGTTTTTAAAAAAGGTGAGTTGTGTGCTAGCAAAAAGCAATTAATTTCAAATTTGCGTAAATCAAATATCAAAAAAATACCAAAAATTACAAAAGGTTGGTTTAATACACTTTCGAAAACACAAATTCCTGAAAAAATTAGCTTTGCTTTTTTGGATGGAGATTATTATGATTCAATTTTAGATCCGCTTAATTTAATCTGGGATAATCTTGAAAGTGGTGCAATTGTTGTTATAGATGACTATGGAAATCAAGCCCTACCAGGAGCTTCGAAGGCAGTTAACGAATGGTGTAAAAAACACAATATTTCAAAAAGAAGTTGAAGCGACTTTGGCGATTTTTTTCGAAAACCATAAAAAAATAATAAAAAGTATTGCGCTTGTGTATAAAATGATGTATTATATAAGTATAAGCGCTAAGATTATTTTTTTGGGAGGAACCATAAAAAAATAGCGTGTTTTTCTTGACATTTTTTTATTTTTGATAGAATAGTTTATAGGCTCGCGCAAAAAAACGTGTAAAAATTTATTAAATAAAGGAATCGGTCGAGCGCGTGAGTTGCATGAATAAAAGGAGAACACATGCCTATCAAAAATCAATTTTTCCTCCTTCAAGGAAGAAAAATAATTGCGGTGGATGTGGTGCCTGCTGAATGGCAACGCTACATTGAACAATAAAAAGTAACAAAAAGAAAATCTCACTCTTTACCGAGTGAGATTTTATTATATGATTATTTTTGATTCTTGATTGCTTCATCTAAGGCTAATTTTAATTTTGAATCGTCGCCCCAAATATCAGAAGACAAATCTTTACCGTTAAGCTTGAATGAAGGTGTTCCAGTTACTTTTGCTTTTGAACCAACAGCTTGATCAAATTTAATTTTCGCCTTTTACTTTATCACTCTCAATATCTTTTTTTGAATTGGTCGATATTTAGATTTAATTCTTTAGCGTATTCTGTGAAATAATCCATTCGCTCACTAGCAGTTGAAGCTGTCCATTCATCTTGCTTGTCGTAAAGCAAATCGTGCATTTCCCAATATTTTCCTTGCAAGCCTGCTGCTTCAGCAACGCTCGCTGCAGCAAGTGCATTTGGGTGAATTGTGACTAATGGGAAGTTTCGAAATATTACATTAACCTTATCTTTATATTCTTCTGCGATTGATTTAACGCGGCTGGCTGCAGTTTTACATCCTGGGCATTGAAAATCACCATATTCAACCAAAGTTACTTTCGAGTTGTTTTTATGATAAACATGCTCAGAAATATCGCCTGAATTTTTTTACTTGAAGAAATCTCTTTTGAAATATCAATATTACTCAAATCAATTTTTTTGAAGGTTTGACAGCCAGATCATACCACCCAAAAAAAGAACAACTAAAACTGTAAAAAAATTATTGCAAATTTATTATCGGCTATAAAAATCTTTTATTTTTTTGAAGATTTTTTTTGCCTTATTTTTATTAGTAGACATTTTCCTCCTTTTTTTCACTAACTATTACTATTTTAACATAAAAAAATAAGCTTTTTCAAAAATGCATAAGTGTGATAAAAATAAAAAAATATGTTAGTTATAAGTGTAATTTGTTTAATTTTAATGCTTATTATTTTTTTCTTTGAGAGAAAAAGGAAGTTGAATTTTTCTGAATTTGAGCTCCAGCGCAGAATTAATTCTGGTGACAAACGAGCTGAAAAAAATGCTTAATAAAAAAAGAAGTTTGTACCAGTTTATAATTATTTTTTTGCAATATTTTGGCTGCGCAATCATGATTGTGTCGGTAATTTCACTTTCGAAAGTTTTTTTGATTTCTGGAAGTCGATAGTTATTTGTTTTGTTGTTTTTCTAATTTCGAAGGGAATTTTTAAAAAAAGTGGTATTTTGAATCGAATTTCAAGCCAGATTAATCGTAAAAATTATCCCGATTGCAAATGGAATTTATTTTGCTCAAAAATATAAAAAAACACAAAAATAGGCTTTCGAAGATGGCAAATAAAAAAACAACCGTGGTCGTTTTTATTCAAAAGAAGAACTTTTTATTTTTTTGGCTAATCATAAACGAATTTTAACTGAAAATGAACAAAAAAATGGATTGAAAAAAATTTTTTTGAACTTGAAGAAAAAAACAATTTTAGAAGTTGGTGTTTCTAGTGAAAAAAATGGCAATAATCCACGATAATGATTTGTTAACACCATTAGTAATTGATGAACTTTTTCAAAACCAAGCAAAAAGATTTTTTTCCGGTTATGAACGAGGAAGAAAAATAAAGTTAAGGGTGTAATCTTTCTGGAAGATATTACTAAAATTGATTCAAGCGATTCGAAAAAAGCTCAAAAAAAGTAATGCATGAAGAATTCCTATCGATAAAACCTAATTTAAGTGCCTTAGTGGCTTTAGAAAAAAATACTTTCAAAAAGGTGAAAAACTATGCAATTTTGCTTGAAAGAAATGGTGATTTGTCTGGAATCGTTAATTTGGTAGATTTTATTCGCAAAAAAATAGGAAAAATGTGGTAAAAATATAAAGAGTTAAATTCAAGAATTAGGAGAAATATGCGGATATTAGCGAAAAAAATTCGATTGATAAAATTGGTGAAAAAAATTACTGTAAAAGGCTGGGTGAATTCTCGACGAGACCACGGTGGGTTGATTTTTATTGATTTACGTGATCATTCTGGATTGCTCCAACTTGTGATTTCGCCAGATTTTGCAGAAAGTTTTGAATTAGCTGAAAAAAATGCCGTGATGAATTTGTGATTTCGGCAACTGGTGTAATAAAAAGAGCGTGCTGAAAATTTAAAAAATCCAAATATCTCAACTGGTGAAATTGAGCTTATTGTTGAAAATCTTGAAATATTAAATCGAAGTGAACCTTTACCAGTCGCTGTTTCCGATAATGGTCAAAAATCGAATGAAGAATTGCGCTTGAGGTATCGTTTTTTAGATTTGCGCCGTGAAAAAATGCAAAAAATGTTGCGTCGCCGTGCCGAATTTTATCGTGAAATTCGAAAATTTATGGAGAACCACGAATTTATTGAAGTTGCTACGCCAATTCTTGCGAATTCTAGCCCAGAAGGTGCACGTGATTTCTTGATTCCGAGCCGTGTTCACCCTGGAAAATTTTATGCTCTACCGCAAGCTCCGCAACAGTTTAAACAGCTTTTAATGGTTGGTGGAATTGATAAATACTATCAAATCGCTACTTGTTTCCGTGATGAAGATCCGCGAGCGGATAGGCTTTATGGTGATTTTTATCAGCTTGACCTTGAAAAGGCTTTTGTTGAAAATGGTGAAGAGATTCGCTCAGAAATGGAAGTTCTTATTAAAGATCTAGTGAAAAATTTTGCTAAAAAAGAGCTTTTGAGTGAAGAAATTCCACGCATTCCTTATGAAGTTGTGATGGAAAAATACGGTAGTGATAAGCCTGACTTGCGTTTTGGAATGGAACTAGTTGATTTAAATGATGTTTTGACTGAAACTGAATTTGGTGTGTTTAAAAACGCTGAATGTGTGAAAGCGATTTGTGTAAAAAATGGTGCAAGTTTGAGCCGAAAACAGATTGATAATTTCACTGAAATTGCCAAAAGTGAAGGTGCGGGCGGTTTAGCTTATATTACATATACTGAAGGTGAAGTAAAAAGCCCAATTGTTAAATTCTTGAACGAAAATGAACTTTCAAAAATTAAAGAAAAAACCGGCGCTGAAGATGGTGATGCGATTTTCTTTGGAGCAGATAAGCGCGAAGTTGTGAATAAGGTTCTTGGTCGTCTTCGAAATGAATTTGCTGATTTCTTCAATCTTAAGGATGAAAATAAAGTGGCTCTCGCTTGGGTTGTAGATTTTCCATTTTATGAATTTGATGAGAAAAATAATAAAGTTGATTTTGGCCATAATCCATTTTCGATGCCAAAAGGCGGCGTTGAGGCTCTTCGAAATGCTGAAACTGATGCTGAAAAATTGGCGATTAAAGCCGACCAATATGATATGGTGATGAATGGTTATGAAATCTGTTCGGGAGCTGTTCGAAATCATAACCCAGAAGTGATGCATGAGGCTTTTGGATTGCTTGGATACGATAAAAAATATGTTGAAGAAAAATTCGGTGCGATGTTAAACGCCTTTAAATTTGGTGCTCCTCCGCATGCAGGTTGTGCATTTGGCTTGGATCGAATTTTTATGATTTTAATGAATGAAGATAATATTCGTGAAGTGGTGGCGTTTCCAAAGAATGGTTCGGGAGTGGATGTAATGATGAGTTCACCTAGCTTTGTGGATGAAGGACAGCTAAAGGAGTTAAAAATTGAGCTCTCTGAAGATGAAGAATAAATTGGCAAATTTTCAAAAAAAATTTGGTTTTTTAGTGATTCTTATAATTGGTGGATTTTTTTAGTTCTGTTTCAATTTTCGAAAATTGTTTTTGCTGAAGAAGTCGCAAAAGAAAAACCAACTGAAATTCAGATTTCGAAAATTAGTAAAAAAATGCAACGATTTAAAAAATAATTTGAAAAAACTTCGCTCTGAAGACGCTCTAAGAAGGGTTAATCTGGGTAAAAGCTATGAGAAGATTTCGAATGGATTGATGTCGAATTTTAATGCAAGAATTGCTTTAAACAAGAAAAATGGTGCTGAATTAATTTTAACTGCTTCTGAATTTGAAGAGAATTTTAAGTATTTTAAAGAGAATTTTTCAGATTTATGAGCGGGAGCTTTCGGAATTAGTTTCGCAAGATTGTATTAAGAATCCGCGTGATTTTTACTTAAAACTTGAAAAAACACGTCGTTCTCGCCGAGAAGTAAATTACAACACTAAAAAATTGAATGAAATTGCTGAAAAAAATATGGTGTTCAGGTTCATAATTTTGTTGTAAAAAAATACATCAGGAGTTTTGAATGAATAGTTATTTGAATAAAATTAAAGCAAAAATTAAAAATCGGCCATTGGAATCGCAAAAAGAAATTAATGGTTCTCGCAATTTGATAATTTTTCTTGCGGGAAGTTTAGGAATCGCATTAGTTTTGGTGATTGCAAGCTTAATTCTTTACACTTCGGATGGAACTATTCAGCTTGATTTGAGCAGGCCAGTTTTGCAAGAGGCGCGTGAGGCTCAGAAAAAGGCAAAAAAAGAGGAAGAAGAACGCAAAAAAAATGAAAAAGATGAGGAGTTTTTACCTCAAGGTAGTCTTTCGAATAAAGACATGGCGGATTTCGAAAGGCTTTATTCGCAAGCAAGAAAGAAAATTCATACAGATGAGTTTAGCGAAAGCTCCTTAAGCGATGAAACTTTAAAAATAACAGACCAATAAAGGAGAAGAATGGCTTTTTTAAATCCGAAAGATTTTATTATTACTCGCAAGCGTAAACTTTATAAATTTGCGCTTTTCAATAATTCTGCAATTTGTTTTGAATTTAGTGAATGGCAAAAAGAAAATGCTGAAGTTAATAATTTAGAAATTGGTGCAGGAACAGGGCTTTTTAGCGAAGCTTTGGCAGCAAAAAATCCAATGAAGAATTTTGTGGCGGTTGATGTTAAAGCCGACCGACTAGTTAAAGGTGCTATTCAAGCTGAGCAGGATGGCGTTAAAAATATTCGTTTTTTGCGAGCGCGAGCCGACCAGCTTCTTGAAGCTTTTGGCGAAAATTCGGTAAAAATATCTTTGGGTGACCTTTCCCGACCCTTACCCACGTGAGCGGAATTCGGGCCGCCGTTTAACACACCCAACTTTTTTGCAAATTTATGCTAAGCTTTTAGCTGAAGATGGTGCGCTCTACTTTAAAACTGATGCTAAGGATCTTTTCGAATGGAGCTTGGAACAGCTTGTATCAGAAGGTTGGAAAATTGAACGGCTTAGTTTTGATTTACATGAAAGTAATTTGAACGAAAATTACAAAGTGATGACAACTTATGAGAAACGTTTTACGGCAGAAGGGCTAAAAATTAACTTCGTAAAGGCTATACCGCCGAAAAATATATGAATAAATAAATTTCGAAAGAGGTGAAATGGCTAATTTTTTAGAAATTAAAGGTGCGCGTGAACATAATTTGAAAAATGTAGATTTAAAAATTCCGCGTGATAAATTAGTGGTTATAACAGGGCTTTCTGGTAGTGGAAAGTCTAGCTTGGCATTTGATACAATTTATGCGGAAGGTCAGCGCCGCTATATGGAGAGTCTTAATTCTTATGCGCGACAATTTTTAGGCACAATGGATAAGCCAGATGTAGATCAAATTACAGGGCTCAGCCCGGCAATTTCAATTGATCAAAAATCTACTAGTCGCAATCCACGCTCAACCGTAGCAACTGTAACTGAAATCTATGATTATTTGCGTCTTCTTTTTGCGCGAATCGGTACGCCACATTGTCCAATTTGTGGCCGAGATGTAGTTCGGCGTACTCCCCAAAGCATTGTTGATAGTATTATGAATCTTAAAGAAGGTTCACGGTTGATATTGCTTGCACCGATCGCAAAAGCTAAAAAAGGTGAATTTGCGCATATCCCTGAAGAGTTTGCAAAAAAAGGTTTTGCTCGTGCGCGGGTTGATGGAGTGATTTATGCTTTAGACGAATTCCCTGAACTTGAAAAAAATATTAAGCATAATATTGAAATTATAGTTGATCGTTTGGTTCTTTCGAAAGAAATGCGAACACGTTTAGCGCAAAGTGTTGAGCAAGCGCTTGAAATGACTAGTGGAATTTTAGAGATCTTAAATGATGAAACTGGTGAAGTGAAGATTTTTTCTCAACGCTATGCTTGTGAACTTCACCCAGATGAGCATATTCCTGAACTTGAACCACGATTATTTTCATTCAATGCGCCACAAGGAGCTTGTGAAACTTGTTCGGGGCTTGGAACACGAATGGAGATTGATCCAGAATTAGTTCTTTCACCAAATTTAACAATTTCTGAGGGTGCGATTCGGCCTTATAATCGTGTGATGGAAAAGGGCTATCGAATTAAATTGCTTGAGGAAGTTGCAAAACGTCATGGATTTTCAACAAAAGTCCCAACTAAAAATCTTTCGAAAGAAGCGATTGATATTATTTTATACGGCACAAGAACAGATGAAAAATATCCGATCGAAATGAATGGCCGTGTTTATAATATGAATTTTGAAGGTGTAATTCCAAATTTGGAGCGTCGCCATCGAGATACGGATAGTGAATTCCAGCGTAAGGATATCGAAAGATTTATGCGCGTTCGAAAATGTCAAACTTGCGGTGGAAAACGTTTAAAGCCAGTTGTTCTTGCTGTTACGGTGGCGGGCTTGAATATTGTGGAAATTTGTGATCTCGCGATTGATGAAGCTGTTGAACTTTTCAAAAATTTAGAACTAAATGATCAGCAAAAGTTTATTTCAACTCAAATTCTAAAAGAGATTTCTTCGAGATTGGGCTTTATGAACAATGTTGGTTTGAATTATTTAGAGCTTTCGCGTGCAGCAAACACTTTGAGCGGCGGTGAGGCGCAGCGAATTCGTTTAGCAACTCAAATTGGCTCTGGCCTTCAAGGTGTGCTTTATGTTTTAGATGAGCCTTCAATTGGGCTTCATCAACGAGATAATGATAAACTGATCGCAACGCTAAAAAACCTTCGTGATTTAAATAATACCGTTTTAGTGGTGGAGCATGATGAAGATACGATTCGGGCAGCGGATTGGCTAGTTGATGTTGGTCCTGGCGCTGGTATGAATGGCGGAATGATTGTGGCTTCTGGTACACCTGATGAGGTTTCGAAAAATCCTAAATCTTTAACAGGGCAATTTTTAAGCGGAAAAGATAAAGTCCAAATACCAAAAAAGCGCCGAAAAATTCAGAAAAATGAAAAATTGGTGATTAAAAACGCACGTGAAAATAATTTGAAAAATATCGACGTTGAAATTCCATTAGGCGTAATGACGATAGTTTCTGGAGTTTCGGGAAGTGGAAAGTCAACCTTAGTTAACGAAATTTTAAGTAAAGAATTGTTGGCGCGGAAGCATCGTGCACAAGAAGTTCCTGGTGCGCATGATGAAATTTTAGGTTTGGAAAAACTCGATAAAGTAATTGTGATTGACCAGAGCGCAATTGGTCGCACGCCTCGTTCTAACCCAGCGACCTACACGGGTGTTTTCACTCAAATTCGTGAGCTTTTTGCTGGCACGCCAGAAGCAAATATTCGTGGTTATAAAGCTGGTCGATTTAGCTTTAACGTTAAAGGTGGCCGATGTGAAAACTGTCAAGGTGATGGTGTAATTAAGATTGAAATGCATTTTTTGCCAGATGTTTATGTGGAATGTGACGTTTGCCACGGAAAGCGATATAATCGTGAGGCGTTGGAGATCCTTTATAAAGGTAAAACAATCTCGGATGTTTTAGGAATGACAATTGATGAAGCAACGGAATTTTTTGAAAATATTCCTGCTATCCATCGAAAATTAAAAACGATTCAAGAAGTTGGTTTGGGTTATATTAAACTTGGTCAGCCCGCAACAACATTCTCTGGCGGTGAGGCACAACGAATTAAGCTTGCAACCGAGCTTGCGCGTGCTTCGACTGGAAAGACAATATATATTTTAGACGAGCCTACAACTGGTTTACATAATGCAGATGTGAAAAGATTGCTTTCGATTTTGAACCGTTTGGTTGATGCTGGAAATTCAATGGTAATAATTGAACATAATTTAGATATTGTTAAAAGTGCTGACTGGCTAATTGATATGGGCCCAGAAGGTGGAGCGGGTGGTGGAACTGTTGTGGCGACTGGAACTCCAGAACAGGTTTCGAAAAATCGAAAAAGAGCTGGACGGGAAAAATATCTTAAAAAAATATTCTTTAGGATAAATTGCCATGTCTTTTTGAAAAAAATAGTATAATAATGCTATAAAGTGCTTAAGTTTATATCACGAAAAGGAAAAAGATGGCGATTTTAGTAACTGGTGGCGCAGGATTTATCGGTGCTCACACTTCAATTGAACTTCTTAAAAAAATAATGAAGAGATTATAATAATTGATAATTTTCGAAATTCGAAACCTAAAAGCTTTAGAGCGAATTCGTGAGATTTCGGGTAAAGATTTTAAGTTTTACGAAGTTGATATTTTTAAGTAAGGATGGGCTTCGAAAAATTTTTTTCAAGAAAATGATATCAAGCAAGTGATACATTTTGCGGGTTTGAAAGCAGTTGGCGAAAGCGTTGCAAAACCACTTGAATACTATAAAAATAATATTCAAGGAACGATTTCTCTTTTGGAAATTATGCGAGAGTTTAATGTTTATGATATTGTTTTTTCTTCGAGTGCAACAGTTTATGGCGACAAAAATCCAGTTCCTTATCGAGAAGAAATGCCTTGCGAAACGGCAACGAATCCTTACGGATACACTAAAGTTGTGATCGAACATATTTTAAAAGATTTAGCAAAAGCTGATGCGCGCTGGTCGATTACGATTTTGCGATATTTTAATCCAATTGGTGCTCATGAAAGTGGTTTAATTGGTGAAGATCCACAAGGAATTCCGAACAATTTGATGCCGTATATTTCTCAAGTTGCCATTGGAAAACGAGAAAAACTTTCGATTTTTGGTGACGATTACGAAACTCCTGACGGTACGGGTGTGCGTGACTATATTCATGTTGTCGATTTAGCGAAAGGTCATTTGAAAGCATTAGAAAATAACTGCAAGAATAGTGGTGTTAAAATTTACAATCTTGGTTCGGGCTCGGGAGTGAGCGTTTTAGAATTGGTTCACGCTTTCGAAAAAGCTTCAGGTAAAAAGATTCCTTTCGAAATTACCTCGCGCCGTGCAGGTGATATTGCATTTTGTTATGCCGATGTTACTAAGGCTGAAAAAGAACTTGGCTGGAAAACTGAAAAAAACACTCGATGAAATGTGCCGAGATTCATGGAATTGGCAAAGTAAAAATCCGAACGGATTGGTATAAGAATTTTAAAAAAGTTTGTTTTCGAGCAAACTTTTTTATTTTTTCGAAAAAAAGTACTTGACTTTTTAAGCTACCTTGTATAACATAGAAGTATGAAAGAACAAGAAAGTATTGAAAAATATGCTTCACAAATTTCAACCCAAATGCGAAAAGGTTTTATGGCGTTTTGTGTGCTAAAAGTTTGTGCAAAAAAGCCAGTTTATACTAGTGACATTATTAGGGAGCTACGTGAAGCTAAAATGGTTGTAGTTGAAGGAACGATTTATCCGCTGCTTTCAAGATTACAAAAAGATGGATTATTAAGTCACGAATGGCAAGAAAGTGAGCAAGGGCCACCAAGAAAATATTACTCAATAACTGATTTTGGTACAAAAGTGTTAGTGAATATTAGTGAAGAAATTGAAAAAGCTAAATAAGACAATAAATGAGCTTTAAAGGAGAAATATGAAAGAAATTACAAGAATTCATTTGGCTAAAAATTCCTTATGAAATTGAAATTCCAGCAAAAAAAGCAACTAGAAAAATACCTAAAAGATTTGAAGATTTATTCAAGTGATAAAGATATTTTCGAAGATGTAGAAATTCGAATTACTGAGATTTTGGCAGAGCTTGGAGTGAAAGAAGGTGGAGTTATTACCGAGAAAGAGATTTCGAAAATTGAATCTCAAATTGGTTCACCAGAAGTTTTTCAAGATACAGATTTTACTGAAAATAGTGAAGAGAAATCTTCGGCGAAAATTTCAAAAAGACTTTATCGTGATGAGAAGAATGGAATGATTTCTGGCGTAGCATCTGGGTTGGCTCAATACTTAAATATTGATGTAGTTTGGGTTCGCTTGGTGCTAATTGTGATGTTTTTTATGACTTTTGGTGGAATAGTTCCAATCTATATTTTATCGATTTTGGTTATTCCTGCAGCAAAAAAATGCAAATGACATTTTGCGACTTCGTGGTGAAAATATTACGGCAAATTCCATTCGAGAGGTTAATGAAGAATATAATTTCGAAAAAATTCATCTTCGAAATTTAAAGATCGCTAAAGCTTTTGGTATAATTTTTGGCATTTTTGCGGTTTTAGCCTTTTTGGGTGGAGTTACGGCAGTAATTCTTGGAAATCTAGCGCTTTCAGAAATTTATAGCGCAGCAGCTTTCGCAAATGCTAAAGATGCTGGTATAGGTGTAATTATTAGTGCTAACATTTTAGGTTTTGCTTATCTTTTGCTGATGGGATTTGTTGCAAAAATGCTTTTCAAGCTAAAGATTACAAAAATTGATATTTTTGTTTCGATTCTTTCAGTTGTGATTGCGTTTGCAGGGCTTATGGGATTTATTACTTCAGCATCATTGTTGCGTGATAAAGTAAACAATAGGTTTTCTCAAAGTTTAATTTCAGAACGAGTTAAAATTGATTCTGTAAAAATGAAAAAGTATTAAAAAAAGCTAGAAGTTGACTCTTCGGCAGCAGTTTTCTATCATATTGCGGATGAGCCAAAAAAATTGAGTTTACGCATTTCAATTTCGAAAAAAATAATCTTGAAACGAATTTTGATGGTGAAACTTTAAAAAAATAAATTTGAATAAAGTTTCGAATAATGCACGTTATTTCTATGGCGAAAGTCGGGAAGAGATTCATATTTATGGCCCAGAATTAAGTGAAATTAATCTAAAATCAAGTTCGCAAGTAAAATATTTTGCAAAGAACGCCGAAAAAAATTAAGGTGAATATTTCAAAAAAACGGGTCTGTTAATTTCGAAAAATTCAGCAAAAAAATTGATAATTTAGAAGTTTATGCAGGTGAATTTAGCAATTTTTACGCTAATGAAATTGATGTAAAAAAATTTAAGCGTAAATAGTGATGGCGGAAATTTGGAACTAAATAAGGTTGAGGACGCAGATGTTAAAACAAATAAGTGTAATTCTGTGGTTTCGAAAAACACGCGATTAAAAATGCACGCTGAAAAAGTTAAAGTAAATGGTTATGATTTTAACGAGAACACTAAAGGCCAATGTTTTTTTATCTTGAAAAATTTAGATATAGATGAATTTTTAATTAAAGGAGGGATATGATTGAAGTTCGAAATATTTCAAAAAAATTTATGGCAAAAAAAGAAGAATCGTTTTCAGGCATTAAAAAGATGTGAGTTTCAAGATTGAAAATGGTTCAAGCGTGGCGATTATTGGAAAATCGGGAAGTGGAAAATCAACACTAATTCATGCAATGAGTGGCCTAGATGCTCCAGAAAAAGGTGAAGTTTTTAATGGATGGAGTAAATATTTTATCAATGAATCAAAAAGAAGATCGATAAATTTCGTTCGAAAAAAATGGGATTTATTTTTCAAAGCTTTTTTGTGCAGGGAAATGAAACTTGTTTCGAAAATGTGAGTTTGCCACTTGAAATTTCTGAAGAGCCAATTTTTCGAAGGAGAGAAATTATAGAAGACGCCCTAAAAAGCGGTTGGTTTGAAAGATAAAAATTAAAAACACCAGCTCGTGACCTTTCGGGTGGGCAAAAACAGCGTCTTGCGATTGCGCGAGCAATTGTAAACTCGCCAGAAATAATTTTTGCGGATGAACCAACGGGAAATTTGGACTCCGTAACTAGTGAAAAAATTGAAAAATTACTTTTTGAATATAATAAAAAAAGTCTGGTGCAACGCTATTTATTATTACTCATGATGAAGAATTGGCAGAAAAAGTGTGATATTCGGATTCGAATAAAAGATGGCGAAATAGAGCATATTGAAGGAGCTAAAAATGCGTAGAGTTGATATTATTAAGCGAGCTGGAAAAAAATATTCGTTTAGCGAAAGGACGAACAATTTTGACAAGTTTAGCAATTGCGGTTGGCGCGACAACGGTTGCACTCGCAATTGCAGCTGGAAAAGGGTGGTAATGCTTATGTTGAAAGTTTAGCCAATAAATTAGGTGATCAAAATGCTTTAACCATCTCGCGATTAATTAAGAATAAAAAAGATCCTTATGCGCCAAATAGGGTTGAATCAACTCGTGAAGATGCTGTCAGGAAAAAGGCTGAAATTGACGCCGAGAGCCATTCATTTAAAAAAAGAAGATTTAGATAAAAATTTTTAAAAAAATTAAAGGTGTTCGAAATGTTTCTCCAGCAGTTCCTTTGAATATTGAAACTGTTCAAGTAGAAAATGGTGTAAAATATGACGGAAATATTGCCACTAAAAATGATGAACAGGAGATGGGGCTTTCGGCCGGAAAACTTAGCAAAAATAATCAAATTGATAATGGAAAAGTTATCGCACCAAAAAGCTTATGTTGAACCATTTGGGGGTAAAAATCCTGCCGATATTGTGGGCAAAAAAGTAGTTTTCGAAATGAAAGACGCGGAAGGTAAAACTTTCGAAAAGACTTTCGAGATTCAAGCAGTTGATGCTGGAAAAACGGATACCAACTTTAATTATCACGGAAATTTCTGGATGAATAATAGTGATGGTTTGGAAATTGCGAAAAAGCAAAATTCTGGTGAAATGCGGTTTTATAGTGCGAGCGCAACAACCGACGGCACACGAAAAGTTGATGAAATTAAAAAGGAAATTATAGCATTAAACGGTGGTGAATTTTACCAAGTTTCCACTTTCGCAGATGATAAAGCAACGGTTCAAACAGCAATTAATGTTATGGCGGCAGGTCTTGCTGGATTTGGATTTTTAACGCTTCTTGCTTCAGCTTTTGGAATTATTAATACGCAATATATTTCAGTTTTAGAGCGAACTTCACAAATTGGTTTGATGAAATCGCTCGGAATGCGAAAGAGTGATGTTTCGAAACTTTTTAGATACGAAGCGGCGCTGATTGGTTTATTTGGTGGAATTATTGGAATTGTTGTAGCGTATGGAATTACTTTCTTAAACCCTGTAATTAGTAATGTCTTAAAGCTACAAAAAACTTCTGGCGTGGATACGAATTTACTTCAACCAGATTTATTCGCTTGGATTTTATTGGTAGTTGGTTTGATGTTACTTTCGGTGATTTCTGGATTCTTGCCAGCGCGAAAAGCAGCAAAAATGAACCCAATTGAGGCTCTTCGAACTGAATAGAGATAATAAAAATCGGCTCATTAAAAAAGTGGGCCGATTTTTCTGAAAAAATAGAAAAAAGTCTTGAAATTATTAAAAAACTCGTGTATAATAAGATTATTATTCCGGCATAGCTCAGTGGTAGAGCGGTTGGCTGTTAACCAATAGGTCGCTGGTTCGAGCCCAGCTGCCGGAGCCAAGAAAAATCTCCCGAAATCTCGGGGGTTTTTTTCTTTTTATTACAATTTTAAGACTTTTCTAAGTAAAATGTGTTAAAATTAAAAATAGAAAAAGAGGTAAAAAAATGAAATTTGATAAAATTATAATTGGATTTGGAAAAAGCTGGAAAAAAACTTTGGCAGTTATGGCTGCTAATAAAGGTGAAAAAGTTGCATTAATTGAAAAGTCGCCGAAAATGTATGGCGGAACCTGTATTAATATTGCTTGTATTCCAACCAAAGTTCTAGCGGTTGCGGCGAGTGAAAATTTAACTTTCGAAGAAGCGATTGCGCGAAAATTTGATGTTGTGCAGCGGCTAAATTCAAAAAATTATCATATGCTTGCAGATAACGAGTCGATTACAGTTTTTGACGGCTTTGGTTCATTTTTAGATGAAAACACAATTTTAGTTGAATCGAATGTTGAAAAACTTGAGCTTTCGGCTGATAAGATTATTATTAATACTGGTGCAGAAAGTTTTATTCCTGAAATTTCAGGAATTGAAGAAGGTTTAAAGAACTCAAAAATTTTAACCAGTACAGAGCTTCTTGAAAATCAGGAGGCAATTGACAGCCTAGCAATTATTGGTGGTGGATTTATTGGTCTAGAGTTTGCTTCAACTTTTGCGAAGCTGGGCACGAAAGTAACAATTTTTGAGCGAGGCGATAAAATTTTAGCTTATGAAGATGATTCGATGCAAAAAGCAATTTTTAACTTTTTAGTTTCGCAAGGTGTTAATTTTGAGTTTAATGCAAACATTGAGGCTTTCGAAAATGTTGAAAATGGAATTTTAGTCCAAAATAATGGTAAGAAATTGGCTTTCAATAAAGTGCTAATTTCAACCGGGCGAAAACCGGCAACTGCAAAATTAAACCTTGAACGAGCAGGGATTAAAACACTTGAAAACGGGGGAATTTGGACTGATGAAAATCTTCAAACTTCAAATTCAAAAGTTTGGGCGGTTGGCGACGTGAGAGGAGAAGAACAATTTACGTATGCTTCTTTAGATGATTTTCGAATTTTGCGCTCACAGTTTTATGGTGACGGAAAATATTCTCTAAAAAATCGTGTTAATTTGCCGAATTCGATTTTTTTGCAGGTTCCATTTTCGAAAGTTGGATTAACTGAAAAACAAGCTTTGGGGGAAGGTTTCGAAATTAAGGTAAAGGAAATTCCGGCGGCAGCAGTGCCAAAACTCCAGCTTGAATTTAAAACAACGGGTCTTTTGCGAGCGATTATAGATTCGAAAACTAATAAAATTTTAGGTGCAGCTTTGTTTTGCTATAATTCGCCGGAAGTTATAAATATTATAAAAACTGCGATTGACACTAAACTTGATTATGCTGTTCTACGGGACCAGATTTTTACCCACCCAACCGTGGCTGAAAGTCTAAATGATTTGTTTAATCTTTAAGTTTGCTTTATTTTCGAAAAATTTGATATAATTTAAGCAAAAGCATAATAATTTTTTTAAAGGTGGGAAATGAAACCGACGATTTTATCGATTGGAAATGCGACAAAAGATAACTTTTTAGACATTCAAAAATCAAAAAAATTTATAAAGATGAGCTCAATGATTTTCATTATGATCTAACTTTTGATGATTCAACTTTAAATTATCAAAAACAAGCTGGTGTTTATGGTGGAACAATTTTGAGTGAAAAAATCTTTACAGCAGCGCATTTTAAGGCTTTTTCAAGTGCGAATCCAAACGGTACTTCTCATTTCGAATATGATGAAATCAACAACAATCTGATTGATCGATTTATAGTTTCACATAAAGGCAAGAGTTTTATTCTAACCAGTAATCCTCGTAGCACAAAATGGGTTTCACCAGCTTTTCCACCAGATTTAATTTATATCGCGGATGCTAATTTTTCGCAAAATTATCTGGCAGATTTTAAAAAATATTTGTGCGAGAATCCAAAAAAATTGAGCTTGTATTTAATATTGCTGATTTAGAGCCAGAACTTGCGCGCGAGTTTTTTATTCGTGCAAATTTAGTTTTTGTAGATTTTCGAAAACAAAATTTAAGCGATCTAATTGATTATTCAAGTTATAAAAATGCGATAGATTCACTAATTAGAACTGGTGTGCGAGGCATTGTTATTTTTGATGGTTCGAAGATAGTTTCTGGAAATAAAGAAAAAAATTGCCAGTATTGAAACTAATTTTTGAATTAAATTCGTTTTACCAGAATAATATTTTTCAGGCGGCTTTCGTTGCAGAAAATTTTTCGAATTCTTCAAAATTAGAAGAAAATTTGCAGGTTTCAGTTACAATTGCTAATAAATCTGATTTTAATGATATATTGAAGCCTTTTTATGCGCATCAAATTTTAAATCGCAAAAATTATGAATTACCTGTTGATGTTTTGAGTAATACGCCAGATATTGAAACACGATTACGTAAAACTGCTGCAAAATTAGTTACGCGGCCAAAAGGAATATTTGCTGCAGATGAGTCTGGTGGGAATATTCATAAAAAAATTCGAAACTATTGGGCTTGAAGATACTTTTAGAAAATCGCCGAGCCTATCGTGAGATGTTTTTTTCAAAACACCAGATATTGAAAATTATTTAAGTGGAATTATTCTTTTTGAAGAGACGACTGGACAAAACACTTCTGAAGGTATTAATTTTGTTGAGTATTTGAAAAATCGCGGAATTTTGGTTGGTGTGAAACTTGACGGTGGTTTGCAGCCTTTAACCGGATTTGAAGGTGAGACGATTTCGTTGGGGCTTGATTCTTTGGTTGAAAAACTCCAAAAATATTCAAAAGCAGGAATTGATTTTGCGAAATGGCGAGTTGCTTTCGAAATTGATGAAGAAAAAGGAACGCCGAGCGAAGCTGCGATCGCTTCGAATTTACGAGTTTTAGCGCAATATGCTAAAGCTTGCCAGAATTATGGAATTGTACCAATCGTTGAACCAGAGGTAGTTTATTCTGGAAAACATACTATTAAACAGTGCCGAGAAGTTACCGAAAAGATTCTTAAAAAACTCTTCGAGGAACTAAAAATATTTAAAGTTGACCTTAAAGGAACAATCTTGAAAACAAATATGGTTCTTGCTGGCTCTGAGAATGAAATTCAATCTTCTTCAAGAGAGGTTGCACGAGAAACCGTTTCTATTTTTAAGAAAATAGTTCCAAAAGAATTGGCAGGTATCGTATTCCTTTCTGGTGGACAAACTGCAACTCAGGCAACCGATAACCTCCAAGAAATAACCAATCTCGGACCTTTTGACTGGGGATTAACCTATAGTTATGCACGAGCTTTACAAATACCAGCGCTTCAAGCTTGGGCTGGTAAAGCTGAAAACGTTTCTCAGGCACAGTTGTTGTTTCTTGAACGCGTTGCAGCAAATTCGCATGCTTTATATAAAAACTAATTTTCGAAAAATATAAAAACGCTCAGTTTATAAATTGAGCGTTTTTTCATTATTTATTTTTTATGGTTGGTGATTGCTGCAAAAATTCCAACTGCGATACCGCCTACAGGATAAAAAATTCTTGCCGAAGACCAATCATTGGTGATAAAACTGTAAGTTAGATAAATTGCTGTAATCGACATCATTGTGATAGCTGTAAAAAGGCCAATTTTTTTCGATTTTTTTCTCTTTATTTTCACTTTCAATTTCGTTAAAATTGTTAATTTTAGCAAAAATAGAATTACCATAGGTTGATATAGAAAGTCCAATTCCAAGTAGGAGCATGAAAATCGTTGATGCATTTTTTTCACCAAGATTTGTAAAATTGTAGATAGCTTGATGGCTGGCTATAGCAATGAAGATTATCGAAACAAGAGCCATTTTACTAAAGCTTTCGATACTTTCGGTATTTTGAATTTCTTTTTTCGAAAAAACTTCGTTAATTCTTGTATTAGATTCGACAAGATTCTCAATTGATGTTTTGTCAAAGTTTCTGGCAAGGATAAATAATGGCACTGCGATTGCTAGGGATAACATTAGAACGATTCCGGAAAGTATAGAAAAATCTGGCATTGAATCTGAGAGTAGAGATTGTCGCATTTTAAAGTCATATCCTGAAAAGAAAGTGGCAAGTGCAATCCCTAAGAATAAAATAAAAATTCCTAGAGATCGAATTATGGCAATTTTTCTATAAGTTTTATTGTAATCTTCTTTATCAAAATCTATTTTTCTTGGTTGAAATTTCACCAGTTAATTCATCTAAACTAACATTAAAAAGATTGCTTATAGCAACTAATTTTTTTCAAGCTCTGGTGAAGATTTTCCGCTCTCCCAGGCTGAAACTGATTGCCGTGAAACTCCAATTTTATCGGCAAGCTGCTCTTGTGAGATATTTTTTTCTCGGCTCGTAATTTTTGTAAATTCTGATTAAACATTTTTTTTGTCCTTTCATATTAATTATTATACATCAATTATAAAAAAATGCTCATTTGCGACTACCAAGTTTTTCTTGAAAAATTGCTAATTTTGTTGCCAATATTTTTTTAACAAAAACAGATTAAAAATTATGTTAAATTTGCTTGATTTCGCTAATAACATATAATGAATTTATTAAATTTATTTTTTTTGAAAAATATTTAAAAGCCACCAAAAATTAGGTGGCTTAAGGTTTTCAGGGTATTATTCTTTTTCTGACTGCTTGTTACAGGGTCTAAAGATCACAATTTGTCCGGTGAGCAATTTGATATAGCAAGGTTCTTCTTTCACTTTGTTAGTTTCGATTTGTTCCATATTATACACCTCTTTCTAAAGTTCAAGGCTATTCAAGATAGATTTTATCTTGAATATAATCTATATTCTGAGTATAGCACATTATTAATATAAATAAAAATAGTTTTTTTATAAAAAAACATAAAATGATATAATAATAAAAGATGAACAAACAACTTTCGAAAAAAAGCTAAAAAGAACTGCCAAATTCTGCTGGCGTTTATTTTCATAAAAATTCGAAAGGTGAGATTATTTATGTTGGAAAAGCGGCAAATTTAAAAAATCGTGTGCGGCAATATTTTCAAAACTCGCGCGGAAAAGATCCAAAAACTGAAGCTTTGGTAGCAGAAATTGCGATGACTGACTGGATTGAGGTTGAGACTGAAATTGATGCGCTATTTTTGGAGAGCGAGATGATTAAGCGCTACAAGCCACAGTACAACATACTTTTGCGAGATGATAAGTCGTCAACTTACGTGCGAATTGGTTTTCGTGACAAAATTCCGCATGTTAGTTTCACCAAAAATCCGCTTGATGATTTTGCAGAATATTTTGGCCCATTTTATAATTCTAATGCAGTGAAAAAATCGGTGCGATTGCTTCGAAGAGTCTTTCCGTATTATTTGAGTGAAAAAATACCAGCTAGAAATAGTTTAGATTTTCAGATTGGTTTAACTCCTGGGTTGGAAAATTTTGAACCAAATTCTCCCGAATATCAACAAAAAATGACAGAATATAAACGTAATTTACGCCAACTCTCGCGATATTTAAAAGGTGAGCGAAAAATGCTTCAGCTCGAAATTGAGAAAGAAATGCTTGATTTTGCGAATGAACAGAATTTTGAAATGGCCGCAAAAAAACGTAACCAACTGCGAGATTTGAGTGAGCTTGGCAGGCAAGTTATTTTTTCAAATGAGGAATTTTTAGATATTTCGAAAGATCACGCATTAGTAAAATTAGCGGAAATTCTCTCACTTGAAATTCCACCGCGGCGAATTGAAGCGTTTGATATCTCGCACACGGGTGGAGAAAACAATGTGGCGTCGATGGTGGTTTTTACAAATGGGCTTAGTGACAAGCGAGAGTATCGAAAATTTAAAATGACAACTGGCGGAAATGATGATTTTCTTCATATGAAAGAAGTTTTTAATACGGAGATTCTCGAAGCGAAACGAAAAGTGGGGATGGCCTGATTTAGTTTTGATTGATGGTGGAAAAGGTCAATTGAGTGCAGTGCGAGAAGTTTTACCAAGAGATATTTTAGCGATTGGAATTGCTAAGCGTGATGAAGAGATTATTTTTTTGATACGCAAAATCCAAACCTCAAAACTAGTTGGTTAGATAAAAACTTCGAAAAAAATGATAGAGATTTTTCGGTTCGGCGAGAGGGCGATTTTTTGATACTAAATTTGCACCTTTTGCAAAGCCATTCACACGGCCACGCCCGCAACTTGCTAGGTGAAAGCAACTCAGAATTTAGTGATTTAACCAAGCTTTTCCAACGGATTCGTGATGAAGCTCACCGATTCGCGATTAACTATCATTCTAATTTGCGAACTAAAAAAAGCAAACGCAGAATGCACTGGAGAAGATTGACGGCGTAGGAACAAAAACACGGGCAAAATTATTGCGAGAATTTGGTTCGCTAAAGAAAATTCGCGAAACCCCTGTGCAAGAGCTTTCGAAAATTGTTGGTGAAAAATTAGCTCAAAAAATTAAGCAAAATTTGTAATTTTCTTGGAATTTTGGTAAAATATATATAAGTATTATGGTGGGTAAAGGCAGAATTAAAAAAACGTCTTAAACAGATACAGTTGCTTAAAAAAATTGGCAATTGTTTATTTTACTTATACTTGTTATTTTTGTGAATTTAACAGCTCTACGTTTGAATAATGTGGGAATGATTCGTAGAAGAGAGGCTGTTGAAACGGCTGATAAATCTGGCGATGTTGAAGCTACCAGAAAAGCAACAATTGAATTGGCTAATTACGTTTATGCTCATATGAATAGTGGTGGAATTTTTTATAGCGATGAAACTCACTGGTTTAAAATGAATCGAGAAGTGAAAATTGTATGGGCGAATATTTATGAAAGTGATACGAGAAAGGCCGAGCAGGTTGCTCGTGAAACTGAAAGTAATAATCCGAATGGAAATATTTTTAAAAAGGCGGAAGAAGCTTGCCGGCCAAGGTTCCGTGGCGGATATTCTTTAGCGTATCAACAGTGTATTTTAGATGAGCAAAATAAATATCCTGCAAGTAGTCAGGGTCAAGTTAAGGCTGAATACCCAAATATTTCAGAATATACTTATAGTTTCGTTGCGCCAATTTGGTCACCAGATTTGGCTGGATGGACAACTTTAGTAGCAATAATTTTAATTTTTATGATTATAATAAAAATGATAACAACTATAATTCTTAAGCTTATTTTGAAAAAATATACACCAAAAGTGTAAAAAAAGGCTTGACACCACTTTAAAAACTGATATACAATGAAAAATATATAACAGTAGTAATGAAAGGATAGAAATGGCTTATAGTCAAACAAATTCAAAAAGGAATTACATATTATTTACACAAAAAGTGAAGTAACTTTGCGTGGCGGAAAACCACAAACAATTTACTTCTTTTGCTAAAAAAAGAGAAGAACGATAAAGGTGAGCCTTGCGACCTTCCAGAAGACCGAATTGTAAAAAGAAAAATCCACGAAACGGCTTCTTGACAGTTTCTCGCAAGAAATAATCAATTTACAAAAAAACCGCCTCTCATTCAGATGAGGCGGTTTTGTTAAATTTAAAAATAAAAAAATAAAAAAACGCCAATCAGGCGATTTTTGGTAGGGGATGCTGGGTTCGAACCAGCGACCAATCGTGTATGAGACGACTGCTCTAACCGCTGAGCTAATCCCCCGACTATTTAATTATATCAGAAAAATGTGATAAAAATTAAATAGTGAAATTAAACTTAAAACGATTTAAAAAAACTAAAACTCGCCGTGCAAAAATATTATTTTTTTGAACGATATTTTAACTTTGAGCAATATTATTATGGCCAGTGTGATTTTTATCTCGATAATTTGGGTTTGGGGAAATATTGCGGCGATGGAAAAAAATTATTCAATTCAAAAAAAGCTAGAACTCAAACAGCGCCAGGCTTTAATTGATGAAATTAGTTATAAAACACTTGAATATGAACAAAAATATCTGAAAAGTTCTGAATATCAAGAGCTTGCAGTACGTGAAAAAAACTTGGTCTTGCAATGCCGGGTGAGCATGTTTTGATTCTTTCGAAATACCCAGAAGATCAAAAAGAAAGAACAAACTAATACGCCAAAACCTTCAAATTTTACGCAATGGATTAACTTTATTTTTGGTGGAAATGCTCAAAAGGTAACAAAATAGCTAAAAACTCTTGACTTTTAAATATCTGCGTGATAGAATATAAAGCAGATATCGCGGGATGGAGCAGTCTGGTCAGCTCGCTTGGCTCATAACCAAGAGGTCGTAGGTTCAAATCCTACTCCCGCAACCAAGAAATTATTTCAAAAAAATAACTTTTCAAAAAAATGGAAGGTTATTTTTTTATTTATAAAATAAAATTTAAAAAAATCGTTACAGAATTTGCAACGATTTTTTTATATAATTTCTGGTAGTAGCGGCGGGGATTGAACCTGCGACCTTAGGGCTTATGAGTCCTACGCTCTAACCAACTGAGCTACGCTACCATAATGTTTATATTTTAGCACATTGAAAAAAACTTTTTTTCAAGAGAAAAAGCTCGCTAATTTTGCGAGCCTTATATTCTTAGATTAAATCTTCGAACTCATCAAATTCATTGAACCGTGAAATTCTTGCATCAATGAAGTTTCGGAGTTCTTTTTAGTTCGGTGTCTATCCCATGAAGACATTCGTTCGTGTTGTGCCATTTATTTTTCCTTTTTTTTGTTTTTTTAAATAATATTACATTATTTATAATAACATATAAAAAAATATAAAAAGTCAATACTCTTTTTCGAAAAAAACTTAAACATTTTTTTCTTGATTTTTCGCTTGTGCTTATAATATAATTTAAATGAAGCTTATGGAAATTTGGATGATTTTATTAGTAGTAATCTTGGCAGCAATGGTGCATGCTAGTTTTCATTTGAGTATTAGTGTTCTAACACTTTTGAGCGGGCACACTTTTAAGCAAGAAAAAGTCGCATTTACAACTAACAAAGTTATCTATGTCTTTAGTTTTTGGATCAGTTTTTGCAACTATTCTTATTTTTTTCAACTTTTTGCATATTTTGCTGGAATATTTTTATAATATTGCATTTTTCGAAAGTAGCTTGGGCAGTCTTGACCGGTATTTTAGTTGCTGCTGGGATCTCAACTTGGATTTTTTATTATCGAAGAGGTAAAAACATACAAAATGGTACGGAACTTTGGATTCCTCGTTCGATGGCGAAGTTTCTTAACAAGCGAGCAAGTAAAACTGTTCACTCTGCTGAAGCTTTTTCGCTAGGAATTGTTAGTGTTTTGAGTGAGATCTTGTTTTATTTTGCATCTTTGGCGATTTCGACAATTTTAGCTTCACGTGTTTCACCAGCCCTTCAATTTGCTATTTTAGTAATTTATGTTTTAATTTCTAATTTACCAATTTTTAGTATTGCTTGTATGATTTCTGGTGGACATCCAATTTCAGAAATTCAAGCTTGGCGGAATAAAAAAATAAGCGTTTTTATGCAATTTTCAGCAGGTTTGGGAATGATAATTTTAGCATTTATAGCTGGTGTTGTAATTTTTACGCCAGAATTTTTTTAGGGGTTTCGCTATGAGAATGGTTGTAAAAATCTGATGGAGAAGTTGAGAAATTTGATTATAAAAAAATTACAAAAAAATCCTTGAGTGAAACTTTCTTAATTGTTAGATCTCCAGAAGGGCAAAGTGATGAATTCGTTCGAAAAAAACTCTTCTCGAATTTGCAGATTGGCAAAAGAAACAAACCAGAAATTACAAGTGGTGATATTCGAAGACAAATCGGAGTAATTCTACAGGAAGTCCATCCAGAGGCGGCGTATATTTATAAAAAAATTTCAAGAGCATAATTTAAGGAGTGAAAAATGGCTAAAAAGAAAAATTTGATTTTGATTTAATTGTTCTTGGAAGTGGAGCGGGTGGTTCGGCGGCAGCAAATATTGCAGCAAAAAGCTGGGTTAAATGTTGCAATTGTTGAAAATGATCTTTTTGGTGGTGAATCGCCAAATTATAGTGATATCCCGCGAGCGGCAATTTCTAAGGTTAAAAAAGCTTTTTTTGAGGCAAAAAAGGCTGAAAAAATGGGTCTACGTTCGGCAAATTTAACTTATAATTTTCCAATAATTTCTGCTTGGAAAAAAATTGTGATTAAACGAACTGGCGCTCACGATAACCAAAAAGTTTTTTTCGAAAGCATGGGAATTAAAAACTTTTCGTGGTGAAGCCAGATTTTTAACTCCGAATGAGATTTCGATTAATCAAAAGCATTATTCAGCAAAGAATTTCTTGATTGCAACTGGTTCGAAAAATCTCAATTCCAGATATTAAAAAAATATTGAAAAATGTGCGGTACTATACGCCGAAAACAATTTTCGATATTGCTCGTCCGCCTAAAAGTATTTTTATTGTTGGTGGTGGAGCTGAGGCGGTTGAAATTGCTCAAATTTTGGCTATTTTTGGTACGAAAGTTTACATCAGTGAAGTTTCAGCACGACTTTTGCCGAAAGAAGACGAAGAAGTTGGAATTACTATTGAAAAATATTTTAGTTGAAGAAAGTCATGTTTATGTTTTGCCGCAAACTCGAGTGGTAGCAGTGCAAAAAGATGGCTTGATGAAGCGAGTGATCTTTCAACGAGGCGGAACCGAGAAATTTGTGCGAGTTGATGAAATTCTGGTTGTAGGTGAAAGAATACCTAACACAGACATAGGCTTAGAAAATGCTCATATTGATTTTTCGAAAGATGGAATTGCTGTAAATGAATTTTCGCAAACTTCTATGAAGCATATTTTTGCGGTTGGTGGCGTGGTTAATCCACAAGCTCAAACAGCAGAGATCCTCCTTGAAAGCCGAACGGTTGCTTATAATATTTTACATTCACGCTCAAAAATTGAGGTTAAGTTTCCGCTTTCGCCTCGTACAATTTCAACTTGGCCAGAAATTGCCACGGTTGGTTTAACTGAGGACGATTGTTTGAAGAGAGATTTAAAATATAAAACTGCAATTGCGCCACTTAATTTAATTGCAAAAAGTAATGTTGAGAATTTCAGTAGTGGATTTGCTAAAATTATTTGTGATAGGAAGGGAAAGGTTATTGGTGGAAGCATTGTATCGCCAGATGCAATAAACTTAATTCCACAAATTTCTTTGGCAATTCGAAATGAAATGACGGCACACGATTTAGCCGAAATTCCACAACCGTTTTTAAGCTGGAGCGAGATTATTCGTGTGGCAGCCCATAAAATTAAATAAAACTTAAACGTCCAAAAGTTAAAATGGGCGTTTTATTTTTTGAAATTTGAATTCTTGAGTAAAAAAATGGTAAAAATTAATAGAGATTTATAGATAAAAATTAAGGAGAATTATGGCTGGTCATAATAAATGGTCAAAAATTAAACGACAGAAAGGTGTAAATGATGCAAAACGGGGTGCAATTTTTACACGAATTGGAAATCAAATTGCGATTGCAGCTCGTGGCGGTACTGATCCAGACATGAACCCAAGTTTAGCGCTGGCGATTGAAAAAGCTCGTGCGGTGAATATGCCAAACGCGAATATTGAGCGCGCAATTGCTCGCGCGGCAGATAAAAACTCGGCAATACTTGAGGAAATTACTTACGAAGGTTATGGTCCAAATGGAATTGGTTTGATTATTGAAACCGCAACAGATAATCGCAATCGAACTTTCCCTGAAGTTAAAACTGCTTTAGTAAAAAATGGCGGCCGGATTGCTGACGCGGGGAGTGTGATGTTTCAGTTTACACGCAAAGGTGTAATTTTGGTTGAAGCGATGGGTGAAGATGCGCTACTTGAAATTCTTGATGCCGGTGCTGAGGATGCTATTGAAGAAGATGGCGAAATCGTGGTTTATACTGATCAGAAAGATTTAATGAGAGTTCGAAAAGAACTAATTGAAAAAGGTTTAACCGTAAAAGAAGCCGAACTTCAATATGTGCCAAATATGGAAGTTGAAATCACTGATGATGAAACTCGTGTGAAAGTTGAAAAATTGATGGACGCACTTGATGATGTTGATGATGTTGTGAATGTGCATACGAACGCTAAGTTTTAGTTATTAAAAGCTCCCATAGGGGCTTTTAATTTTGTTTAAGTAAAAAGGCTTGACTCGTTTTTTTTTTTGATATTATGGGCCTATGAAAGAAAATAAGAGTTTTGCAGATAAATACGGGTTTGCAATATGTGCCATAGCAATATTTGGTATGTTTGTCGTATTTCCGATAGGTTCAACCATTTATCAAAATAGTAAAGTTGTTTGTTCTGAAGAAGATACACCATACAGAACCGACTATGAAAGAGTGGAAGAAAACACTGGAGATATTTCACTTTCAGGAGAAAGTAAGGAAGAAAAGCTCCAAAAAGGTGCAAACGGTAAAGATAAAGTTTGTAAAAAAGACCAAGGAAAAACTGAGGTGAGCCGAGAAACTATTTCACACTACACACCAGAAAAGGTTAAGGTTATAAAATACAATTATATTGCTCCATCTGTACCACAGTCAGTTCCTCAGCCTGCACAAGTATGTAATATTAAGGGTAATATCTCATATCGTTCAGGAGCAAAAATCTATCATGTGCCAGGAGGAAAATATTATAATTCAACAACAATAAATCCAGCATATGGTGAAAAGTATTTCTGTTCAGAAGCAGAGGCACAGGCAAATGGGTTCAGAAGGTCGAGATATTGATATATGTCAACTAAACCATCCGACCCATTCAAAGATTTAATATTAGGTGTTATTGCACAAGTTATTATTTATGGTATATTATGTCTAATATTTTTTATAATTATTGAGATTATATCTTTCTTTAATCCAAATAAAAATCAGATACATACTAAGAGCGATAATAGTAATTATAGTAAAGATGAAGATGCTGATTTTATTGATGATCGTGAGTATATTTGCGGTAGGTGTTAAAAAAATTTTTAACCTATTCATAAATATTTTTTTCAATCTATTTCAAAAGGAGAATAATTATGGCTATAAAATATAAAGCTGTACAACGCCCAAAACCCATTAAAGAAAGAAGAAACTAATAAATTTTACCTAACAGCAATTTCTAATGGCAAGGTTGAATTAAAGGAAATGGCAAAAACAAAAAGTACCACTGTTAGTGATATTGATACATATGCTGTTTTAATGGCTTTAACGCAAGAAATTTCGAATGCGATTCAAAATGGTGAAACGGTACACCTGGGTGATTTGGGATATTTTCATATTACACTTCCTGGAAAGGGCGCGAAAGATACTAAAAGCGTAACAAGCACAGATATTAAAGAAGCACGATTGCGATTTGTAGCAGGAAATGAGATTGAAAACTATTCAAGAAGTACTAAATTTGAGAAGATTTAGGTTCTTGGTAGTAAGATTAAAACAGCTCGGTAGGGCTGTTTTAGCTTTTGGAAGAGCAAGAAATTTTTGACGAAATCCAAAAAATATAGTACAATTTTAAGATGAATAACCTTGAATTTCTTGTAAAAAATTATCAAACGCCACCTGAAGCTATTACTTTAGTTGAAAATTCTCGAGTTTTATTGCTCGCAGGAATTTCTGGCGCAGGAAAAGACACGACTAAAAAATACCTTTTGAAAAACCCAGAATATCGCGATATCGTGAGCCATACAACGCGTGCTCCTCGTGAAAATAATGGTAATCTTGAGCAAGATGGCGTTGATTATAATTTTATCTCGAAAGAGAAGGCAGAAGAAATGCTTAGAAATCGTGAATTTATTGAAGCAAAATTTGTTCACGGTAGGATTTATGGTACAAGTGTTGCAGAGATCGAAAAAGCGAACCAAAACGGGCAGATTTCTGTAACAGATATTGATATCCAAGGAATTGCAGAATATAAAAAAATGAGCGAGCGAGTGGTAGCGGTTTTTATTTTACCGCCAGATTTCGAAACTTGGCGGGCACGTTTTGCAAACCGATATTCAAGCGCAGAAGATTTCGAAAAAGATTTCGAAAAACGTTTACCAGAAGCGATTTCTTCATTAGAGCAGGCTCTTGAAGTGCCATATTTCCACTTTATTTTAAATGATGACTTTCGAAATACGGCGCGAATTATTAACCAAATTATGCACCAAGATATTGAGTTTAATTATAAAGATATTGAATTGCGTGTGCGAGCTAATAATCTATTGAAAGAAATTCAAAAATATGCAATTGAAAAATAAGGACTTTGTATTTTATATTTTCGTCAGGGGTAACCAAGAGATAGAATCAAAGATTAACGAGGAGTATTCACAATGGCTCCAAGAAAAAGGTGTTAGTAATATTAGTCAGCCACCTGGATTGGGTTCTTCTATTGCATCCATACCTTTTTATCGCTAAGATTTTTTTACAAAAACTAATCAGGCTTTAAAATTAGTGTGGAATATATACTTAAGGGTGAACAAAAGAAAATTAAAAATAATTAGCATTACAGTATAAACCGAAGATAGAAATTTATGTTTGGTCTAACGAGGAAGATGGAAAAACTTTAAGTACTAGAATAACATTATCTATTGCACAGAAAATGAAAAAAACATATATACCGTAAATTTGCTGACATCTATGAAGTTAATATATTATCCGCATCACATACACAAAATAATAGAGGGTTATATAATACTATATGGATAAGGATATCAAAACACGATTTTCATGCTTCAGACTTGGGAAAAGTTAAAAAACTTAATAAAATAAAATGTTCCAATAAAACGATTAATATTAGTGCTAGTGAATCACCACTTATTGAAGTAGACATTCTAAAAAATTAGCACTCTATTGACCTAAGTGCTAATTTATGCTAAACTGAAAGTATGAATATTACACCACGACAAACGCAAATTTTGGTAGCAATTATTGAGCAATATGCCGAAGTTGCTAGCCCAGTTGGTAGTGTTACTTTGGCGAAGCTTTTTAATGTTTCAAGTGCGACAATTCGTTCTGAAATGGCAAAACTTGAAGATCTTGGTTTAATTACACAACCACACACTTCTGCCGGGCGAATTCCAACTGATAAAGGTTATCGTTTCTATGTGAACCGTTTAACCAATCAAAACGATGATGAGAACGAGCAAATCTTACTAAATGCTGATAATTCTAAAGATAATTTACGAGGATTTCGTGCAATTTCTTCGCGGGTTGCGGCACAAAATGATCGCGCCGATCATGCGATTCGTTCGGCGGTGGATTCTTTAGTTGAGATTACTGGCAATCTTGGCCTTGCAACAATTGGTGACCAACTTTATATGAACGGAATTTATAATCTTTTTTCACAGCCTGAATTTGAAAGTGGTGAAGCGGTTCAATCTGTTGCACAACTTCTTGATAATCTTGAGCCATGGCTTCGTGAAGTTACCCCAAATGAGCCGCTCAATGTTTATATTGGTAGTGAAAATCCAATTGGTAAAAGTTCGGGCGCGAGTTTGATTATTTCAAAATTCGAAAGTCCATTTTCAGAAAATTCTTACATTGGTGTGCTTGGGCCAACTCGCCAAAATTACGGAAAAGTGGTACGATTGGTTCAAAAGACGGGTGAATTTTTAGAAGAGATATTGTAGTTTAAGGAGGAAAAAGATGGAAGAAAAATAATGTATTAAAAAAATCAAGATAATACAAAAGATAAGAAGCAATCAGGATTTTTTTTAAAAAAAGATTCAAAAATGCGAAAAAGCTTCAAGCGGAAAAATTTGGAATTAAAAAAATGATTTTGCAACGCACACGTGCTGATTTTGAAAATTATCGCAAAAATGTTGAGAGCCGAATTTCGAATGCACAAAAATTTGGGCGAGAAAAAGGCAATTTTGGCGTTGATTCCGATGATTGATGATATTGAGCGCGCAATTTCACATTTACCAATAGAATTGGCGGAAAATTCTTGGGCGCAAAATGTGGTTAAAATGAGTAAAAATCTTGAAAAAAATCTTTCAAAGCTTGGAGTTGAGAAAATTGATTCTTTAAAAGGTGTGACTTTTAATCCGGAACTTCATGAAGCGATTCAATTCGATGAAGGATCGGAAGGAGAAGAAGAAGTTATTGTTGAAGAACTTCGAGCTGGTTATACTTTAAAGGGCGAAGTTTTGCGAGCAGCAATGGTAAAAGTTGGGCGAAAGTAGTTTTATTTGTTGATATATTCTTGGTAATATGATATTATTATATACGTTAATTCGTTTCACCTTATTCTAGAAGGTTGTGACTCGTGGGTTAGCCTAATAATAAATAGAGTCAGTATTTTTCTTATTTTTTGGCGAGGAAACCTCCTCTTAGTCATAGAACCGTCTAGTATTAGGCGGTTTTTAATTTTAAAAAACTTTAAAATTAAGCATAAATATGATAAAAATATAACGTATGAATAGTGGGCAAAATCTTGAAAATATTAAAAAGTTTATTCATGCGGCGAATTATTTAACGGTTTTGCAAATTTTTTTGCAAGACAATTTTTTATTAGAGCAAGAGCTGAAATTTGATGATATCAAGCCACGCCTTCTTGGCCACTGGGGAAGTTGCCCTGGCGTAAATCATGTTTACGCTCATCTTTTAAATATTCAAAAACAGCTTGATTTTGCTAAAAGCGGCTTGAAGACAGCATTTATGCTTGGGCCTGGCCATGCTTTTCCGGCGCTTCAAGCAAATCTTTTTCTTGAAGAAACTCTTTCGAAGATCGATAAAAATGCAGTTCGAAATTCACAAGGAATTGCTTATATTTCGAAAAACTTTTCTTGGCCAGGTGGTTTTCCGTCGCACGCAAGCCCTTTCACTCCAGGTGTAATTCTTGAAGGCGGTGAGCTTGGCTATTCGCTCTCAACTGCTTTCGGAGCGGTCTTGGATAACCCGAATCTTATAATGACCACTTTAATTGGTGATGGCGAGGCTGAGACTGGCCCAATTGCTGCAGCTTGGCATTTAAATAAATTAATAAATCCAGTTGAAAATGGAGTAGTTTTGCCTGTTTTGCATTTGAATGGTTATAAAATTTCTGGTCCGACAATCTTTGGCTCGATGAGTGACTTTGAATTGATTCAATTTTTTCACGGAGCTGGTTGGGAACCAAGAATTGTTGATGAATATTCTGCCGAAGATTTCGATTTGGAGCTTTCGAAGGTCTTTTCAGACGCTTTTCGAGATATTTCGCGAATAAAATTTGGCCGAAAAAATGGTTTTGTGCGGCTGCCGATGATTATTATGCGGAGTAAGAAAGGAAGCTCTGGTGTTGCTGAAAATAATGGCGAAAAAATTGAAGGGAACTCGCTCGCTCATCAAGTTCCACTTTTAAATGCTAAGAGTGATGAAAAAGAGCTCAAAAAACTCGAAGACTGGTTAAAATCTTATAAATTTGAAGAGCTTTTTGATTTTGAAAAAGGTGAATTCAAACCTTGGCTTGATGATTTTTTACCAGAAAAATCAAGCAGGATTGGGCAAAATCGTTTTATTGATGCGAATTTGAATTTTGTAAAAATTAAAAATTACCAGAAATTCTTGAAAGAATAAGTGAAAAAAATCACTCGCAATGAATGCAGTTGGCGATTTTTTTGAAAGAAGTTTTCAAAAAAATCCAGAGAACTTCCGCTTCTTTAGTCCTGATGAAACTTATTCAAATAAATTAGATGCTATTTTTGAGGCAACTTCACGTTCTTGGCAGCGAGAAATTAAATCTTGGGAGAAGGATTTATCGAAAAACGGCCGCGTGACGGAAATTTTGAGCGAGCATTCTTTGCAGGGGCTTTTGCAGGGCTATATTTTAACGGGGCGACACGGAGTTTTGACTTCTTATGAAGCCTTTGCACCGATTATTTCTTCAATGATGGATCAATACGCGAAGTTCTTGACTCAATCTAAAGAAGTAAAATGGCGAGGTGATCTAGCAAGTTTAAACTATATTTTAACTTCAACTGGTTGGCGGCAAGACCACAATGGATTTTCGCACCAAAATCCAAGTTTTATCGATGAAGTTTTACGCCGTGAAAATGGAATTGGGCAGATTTTTTTGCCGGCAGACGATAATTCAGCAGTTGTAGCGATTTCGAAAATGCTAAAATCTCGAAACAATATTAACGTTTTGATTACGGGAAAAACGCCTGAACCAAGATATTTTTCTCTTGAAAGTGCACAAAAACAGTTTGAAAATGGCGGAATATTTGTTTTTGATTCTTGGAAGAATCAGGAAATTACAGATTGGAATTTAGTTCCAGAAGATGATGAGCCAGATTTAATTTTGGCCGCAAGTGGCGATTATGTTTTTAAGGAAACAGTTGCGGCGCTTCAGGTCTTACTTCATGACGCGCCACAAATTAAAATTCGTTTAGTTTATATTCAGGCGCTATGTGGTGAAGGAATTGGAACTTTCGAAAATATACTTTCGAAAATCGACTTTGTAAAGATTTTTACCAAAGATAAGCCAGTTATATTTGCTTTTCACGGTTATGATAAAACTTTGAAATCAATTTTATTTGATTATGAGAATCCGTCGAGAATTCAAATTAACGGATACGAAGAAAAAGGTTCAACAACAACACCTTTGACATGTTGGCGAGAAATAGGGTATCGCGATATGATATTGTAATGAGAGCCTTAAATTCGGTCGATAAAGGTGATGAAGCTTTTGAAAAACTTGCAATAGAATATCGAAAACGCCAAGATGATGCTTTACGCTTTGCGCGAGAAAACTCGGTAGATTCACCAGAGATTGAGAATTGGGAGTATTTGAAGTTTTATTAATGATTATTATACCTAAAAAGAAAAAAATCTCATCATTTAAAAGATGAGATTTAGAGAGTTAAGTTAAAGATATCTAGAATCTCCGCACTTATAGCAGGTATAGTCATATTTAGTAAAAACAAGATGCCGTTAGATCTAATATTTTTGGTCTACACTTTGGATAAGGAAACTTATTTTCCATATTTTTCTTTTAAAATTGAATTTGATTTATGAAAGAAAACTACATGAAGGAGATACTAACACCTCTACTTCTAAGCTTTTTAGATAGATAAGCTGCTAACTTAGACAATATAATTATGACTATATTATTTTTAAATATGTTAATTTTATACTATTTAATGTTTATTGTAAATAATATAGCATCAACTATAATATTATAAACCCTACAGATTTTTTTATAATATTCATGAATCATTTTTGCCATTAGCTTTTTGTCGCTCAATTAAGAATTTTTTTATAATTATTAGACTGTCCATCCAGTGCTATTTCAGGAATTGCATTATGTTTGAGATTTTCAAGAAGCTCATCTTTATTTTTAATGTCACTTGAGATAGTTTCACCTTTACCATCAGATACAATTCCTAAATATTCTTTTGGAGGTTTACTTGACACAGAAATATTAGTATCTCGTTTAAGCGGAGTGAAGTTTGCTATCTTATTCCAATCGTTTTGAGAGAAACCTGTTTTTCTCAAGTATGCTTTAGGGAAGATATGATGTATATCTTCTAGAAGCATTTCTCCTGATGAAATACTCTTGTTTAAGAAGCTTTGCTTTTGAAGCTTTTGTTGAGCAACTAAATAAGTATACCAGTATTGAGTTGATAAGTTAGTTTTATCTAGCTCGGCGACAAGCTGAGTATTCCAAAAGGTATCGCTTAGGAGTGTCTCTTCTAGGTTCTGTACGAATTGGGTAATACCTTGAGCATCAATCTTCTTTATATCTTCTTGTATAATTGTATTAAATGAGCTAGACAATCTTCTCGTAAGGTTTGATATATTTAATAATTTTCGTAAATCTCTGGAGATTTCCGCCGACTTCTTACCTGATTTACGAAGGCGTAAATAAATAGCATAAAGATAGTTAACAGTGTTTTTAGCCCTAATAAAGTCAGGGTTAGTATAGCCACTCGCAATTAATACGTCCTGTATAAAGCTTTCTAACATATATTTGTCGGTAATAAGCGAGACTATATTTTGTAATTTACTGAAAGCGGCATCCTTAATTTCAATCTTATAGTTTCGTTCTTCGAAATCGCGGCCAGAAAGTAAGGCTACTAAATCGCCTAGATCACCTCGACTAAACTCAGCTAGTGATGATATTAATAGGATATCATTATAATTCAGGGTGTAGATATGTTTAAAATCTTGATTGCCAATCCAGGAGATTTTTGAAAATGATTCAGTTTGAGCAAATGCAGGATCGTTATTCTTAATGTTCTTATATAACTCTCCAGTTTTATCAATGCTCATCTCGGCAAAATAATCTATAGTCTTGCGTAGATTCATACCAAACTTATCTCCAGGATCTTTTTCGTACGTAGCTATCCGACTCATAGCAAAATCTGCACTAGAAAGAGGTACGCCTGAGCTATTTATTCGATTAAATATCTCATTTACGATTTCGATATCGACGTTATGTAATTCAATTCTTCCAATTTGAATATTTAGTAAACCCTTTATTTTCAATATTCGGGAAGCTATTATATCTAAATCATCTTCAGTTAATTGAGGGTTCTTCTTTCCGTATTCACGTATAAACTTTCGATCAGAGAAATCGCTAGCAATAATAGTTTTTATGTCGGCTATCCATTCGGCGCCTCGTTCGGTAGCGTTAGTTTTTGTCTCGAATCTTTCTTCGATAGGATTGAATGAGATGGAAACATTTTCTGGTTGATAATTTTTATTAATAATACTTTTACCAGCCAGAGCTGCACAAAGGGCGGTAATCCTTTGCTGACCATCAATTAAAATAGCTTTACCATAAGATTGTCCACCACCTTTAAGTATAGCTGAATCGCTTTCCCAGGTTATTATATAGCCAACAGGGTAGCCACGATAAAGGGAATCGATTAAGTCACGTATTTTTGATTTTTTCCATACGAAAGGTCTCTGTATTTCAGGAATCGCTATTCTATCTTGTTCTACTAAAGAAAGAATATTTTTAATTGAGATATTTTTGTAATGAAAAAAATATTGTTATCCATAATATTAACTATAACATAAAGGAGAGTAATAATAAATATTGTAAATAATACAACATTAGCACTCTTGACTTGTGAGTGCTAAAAGCGTATAATCGAAATATAAGCGTGAAACGAATTGCGAGGCGCGCTTTATAGAATAGTTAATAACTTTCGAGAAGCTTTCTGAAAAATCCGAATAGGCTAAGAAATTCGAAATTGACTAGGAAAGCTATCGAACGGATAAATTTAATAAAGAAAGAAGGAGAAAAATGGGAAAAAAATTATTGGAATTGACCTTGGTACAACTAACAGTGCTTTTGCATATATGGTTGCAGGAAAACCTGAGGTTATTACAAACGCAGAAGGAAATCGAACTACGCCATCAGTTGTGGCAATTAATAAAAAAGGCGATCGCTTGGTTGGGCAGGTAGCGCAACGTCAACGCGTAACAAATCCAAAAAATACAATTTATGGTGTAAAGCGTTTGATTGGCCGAAAATATTCTGATGATGAGATCCAAAAAGATCTTGGAATCATGCCTTACGAGATTGTGAAAAAGGGTAGTGGTGTTGCTGTAAAAATGGGTGACAAAGAATATACGCCAGAAGAAGTTTCAGCGATGATTCTTTCGAAAATTAAAGCTGATGCTGAAGCTTTCTTAGGTGAAAAAGTTACCGAAGCTGTGATTACTGTTCCAGCTTACTTTGATGACAGCCAACGTCAAGCAACAAAAGATGCTGGTAAAATTGCTGGTCTTGAAGTAAAGCGAATTATTAACGAGCCAACTGCAGCCGCACTTGCTTATGGCTTGGATGGTAAAAAAGACGAAAAAATTGCTGTTTTCGACCTTGGTGGTGGAACATTCGATGTCTCGGTTCTTGATATCGCTGATGGTGTGTTTGAAGTTCTTTCAACAAACGGTGATACACACCTTGGTGGTGAAGACTTCGATAACCGCATTGTGAACCACTTCCTGGATGAATTTAAGAAAGAAGAAGGAATCGATCTTAAAAATGATTCTGCCGCAATGCAACGCTTGAAAGATGAAGCTGAAAAAGCCAAGAAAGAACTTTCTTCAACAACATCTTACGAAGTTAACTTACCGTTCTTGACAGCTGATGAAGATGGTCCAAAACACTTCGAATACACTCTAACTCGAGCAAAACTTGAAGAATTAGTTGCTGACTTAATCGATCGATTAGCCGATCCTGTCGAGAAAGCTTTGAGTGATGCTAACTTAAAAGCTAGTGATATCGCCGAGGTTGTGATGGTTGGTGGTATGACCCGAATGCCAGCTGTGGTTGAAAAAGTTGAAAAAATCTTTGGCAAAAAACCAACTCAAGGTGTTAACCCTGACGAGGTTGTGGCTGTTGGTGCTGCAATTCAAGGTGGTGTTTTGGCTGGAGACGTTAAAGATGTGCTACTTCTTGATGTTACACCTTTGACACTTGGAATCGAAACTGCTGGCGGTGTTCGAACTCCAATGATTGATCGAAACACAACTGTTCCAACTTCGAAATCGCAAGTTTTCTCAACTTATGCTGACAACCAGCCACAAGTTGAGATTCATGTGCTTCAAGGTGAGCGTGAAATGGCTGCCGACAATAAATCTCTTGGAATGTTTGTTCTTTCAGGAATTGCGCCAGCACCACGAGGAGTTCCACAAATTGAAGTTACTTTCAATATTGATGCGAACGGAATTTTGACAGTTACTGCTAAAGATAAAGGAACTGGTAAAGAGAATAATATCACAATTCAGAACTCAGGAAATATGAGCAAAGAAGATATTGAAAAAGCTCAAAAAGAAGCTGAGCTTCACGCTGATGAAGATAAAAAGAAGCGCGAATTAATCGATGCTAAAAATCAGCTAGAGAATGCTATTTATCAGGCAGAAAAAATGCCAAGCGAATTCAAAGATAAGATTTCGAAAGAAGATGAAGAAGCAATTTCGAAAGCTGTTGAAGAGGCTAAAAAACATCAAAATGCTGAGAGCAAAGATGAGCTTGAAAAAGCTGCTAAAGATCTTCAAGATGCAATTATGCCAATTGGTGCAAAATTGTATCAAGCTCAAAGCGCAGATAATGCGAGTGAAGCTGGTGATAAAGCTAAAACTTCTCACAAAAAAGATAATGACGAGCCAGTTGAAGGTGAAGTTATTGATAAGAAATAATTCGAAAATCCACCTTTCGAAAAGTAAAAATGCTCAGGTTGAACTGAGCATTTTTGCGTATTGATTTTTTAATTTTATCTAGTATAATTAATTTGTGCTCACCCGATGTTCGCACTTTTAGAAATAAATATTCTATGGTTAAAAAGATATTTATTGCTGGAGTGGTTATTTATTACTTTTTGGTTTTTCTTCTGTTGCTAAAGCTGATACTCGTGATGTTACTTTTCATCTAGATAACAGCTTATCTAGTAGTACATTCTTTCACCAGAATGTTATAGTTTCGAATCTTTTTGATGCAGTTCCTTCTTATAACGATCCTCAGCAATGGAGAGATTTTTCGACAAGAAGATTAAGGGTTAATAGGGGAACTACGGTTCAGGTTTCAGGAGTTTTTTACTATAGAACAATATTTGGTAAAATAAATATGGGCAGATTTACTCGAAATGTTTATGTTCCGCACGATGCGGTCACGGTTACTATTAAATAGCTTTTTATAAGGGTGGGCTATTTAATGGAGGATATTTATATGAAGTTTATTAATAAAAATGACAAAAAAACTCATTACTATTATTTTGACAGTAATTATATTTGGATGGCTAGCTTATTTAACTCTTGAAATTAATCGGATTGACAATAATTTAAACGGCTATATTGAGAGTGTAATTAAAGAAAAATTCTAAGAAAAAAATCGGAATAATTTTTTTGATGAAAAGCTGGTTTGGTGATATAATATAGTCTATGGAAAATTTTAATCAAAATAATCAAAATGGAAACAAAGAAACTGGCTGGGAAATTACAGTGGAGGATCAACGGGCGGCGATTGAGGCGCAAATTCAAATGCTTGAAGCTCAGAGGCTAGAGCTTGAAAAAAACGAATGCACGAGGAACTTCAATATATGCGCGATGCTAATAGGGATGAAATGGATAATCAGGATATTTACGAATCAATGAGTGGTATTTTTTTGAAGATAAAAATGCGTGCGTACGATTCGAAATTTTATGAAATTGACGTTCAGATTGATGGGCTGGAATCTAAGTTAAAAAAATATTGAAAAATAATAATTAGCACTCTTGCACTTCAAGTGCTAATTTGATATAATATAACATATGAGCAAAACAGATTATTATGATATTTTAGGTGTAAAGAAAGACGCTAGCGCTGATGAAATTAAAAAGGCTTTTCGAAAAAAAGCAGTTGAACTTCACCCGGATAAAGGTGGTGATGAGAAAGCTTTTAAAGAGGTAAATGAAGCCTATGAAGTTTTAAAAGATAAAGAAAAGCGCCAGCGATACGACCAGTTTGGCCATGCAGGAGTTGGTGGAAACTCTGGTGGATTTTCTGGCGGAAATCCTTTTGAAGGTTTTAGCGGATTTTCGGGCCAGAATGTTAATTTTGATTTTGGAGGCGGATTCGGTGATATTTTTGACGGAATTTTTGGCGGTGGATTTTCGAATGGCCGCGGTTCGAAAAATAAAAAAGGCCGCGATGTTGAAGTAGATCTAACTTTGAATTTTAAAGAGGCAGTTTTTGGGACTGAAACTGAAATTTCATTAAATCTAGATGATGAGTGTGAGCATTGTGATGGTTCAGGCGCAGAGCCTGGTCACGGAATGCAAAAATGTCCAGATTGTAATGGAAGCGGTCAGCAAACTCGCGCCACTCAAACTCTTTTTGGTCCAATTCAACAAACTGTAACTTGCCCAACTTGTGATGGTCGTGGTGAGATTCCAAAACAAAATTGTTCAGTTTGTGGCGGTAACGGTATTTCGCGCAAAAAGCAATCGATTAAACTTAAAATTCCTGCTGGAATCGACGATGGCGCAACAATTCGACTTTCTGGCCGCGGTGAAGCAATTAAAGGTGGCGAAAAAGGTGATTTATATGTAAATATCTATGTTAAGGCTGATAAAAAATTTACGCGTGAAGGTGATTTAATTTTGAGCGAAGAGAGAATTTCAATGATTGATGCCGCGCTTGGTGCTGAAATTGAGGTTGAAACGATTGATGGAATGATAACGATGAAGATTCCAGCCGGAACGCAAAGCCATACTGATTTTAAGCTTTCAGGTCACGGCGTGCCTAACCTTCGAACTGAAAGAAGAGGTGCTCAAATTGTGACGATTATTGTTGAAACTCCTACAAAGCTTTCGAAAAAACAAAAAGAACTTTTTGGCAGAATTTAAGAAATCTAAAAAATCATTATTTTAAGTAGTTAGCTGAGTTATTTAATAGCTCGGCTATTTTATGAGATAATATATTAGCGCAATCATTCTATTTTATACAATAATTTGAGCATCCTTAGAGCTTATGCTATAATATTGCTATGACAACAATTATTTTTTTATTGTAATTCTTTCGATTTTTTTCTAACACTCTCTCGGCGTAAAATGGGCTATTTCAATCTTATTATTCTCTCGGGAATTGTTTTGAATAGATATTGGAATAAAAGATATTACTATTTTTTTAACAACTTCAAATTTAGTAATCCCAGAATCAACTTTGAGCGGAATTATTGGTTTGTTTCTAATTTTAGCACCAGCTTTGTTAATTTTAGCAAAAAAATCCAAAACAAGAAAAAAATGGCTTTTTGGTATATTTTTCTTCGATATTTTCAGCGATTTTTACATATTTAGTGTCTCTTTCGTATTTCGAAAAAAAGTTTTTTTTACCAGATTTACTTTCGAAAAAGTATTTCGCAACCGCTTGAAAAAAATGGGCTAGTTGGGTTATTTTGGTGGGAGTTATTTTTTTCTATTTTAAGTATAACCTCATTTAAATTTAAGAAAAATTGAGAAAAAAACCCTTGACTTTTTAAAAAAATAATTGATATATACTTTAATATGTATTCAGTGAGTGGGTCTGTAGCTCAGCTGGTTAGAGCACCTGCCTTTTTAAGCAGGGTGTCATGGGTTCAAGCCCCATCAGACCCTCCAATATATTAGAAAAATTCACCAAAAGGTGTTTTTTTATTGTTAAAAATATGATAAAATTATATATGTGAAGAAGCAATTGATAGAATTTATAAATCGGTGGTTTTTAAATAGTTTCTTATTATGGATTTTTAATTTCTATTTTTTTGGAAATGTTAGTAACCACAGTGCGGGAACTTTCTTTCTTGCTGGTTTAATTTTTTTCAATTGTAAATAGCACACTTAAAACTATTCTTACAATTTTATCACTTCCAATGATTATTTTGACTTTTTGGTTTTTTTACACTGATAGTTAATGGTATGATTGTTTGGATTTCGATACTTTTTAGCACCAAATATTTCAATGGGATTTTGGAATTCTGTAATTGTAGGAGCGGCTATGAGCTTGTTAAATTATAGTTTGAGTCAATTTTTAAGAATTGAAGATGAAAAGGAGATTTTATAGTGGATATTGATATTATTTTACAGTTTTTCAACTGTTATTTCTGGTATTTTAATGATGATTTTAGTGCTTTTACAACAACGAGGAGCAACTTTAGGGGCAGGGTTTGGGGCTTCTGGCGAGCTTTATACTGAGCGACGCGGTGTTGAAAAGAGTATTTTTCGGGCAACAGTTTTCTTTGCATTTATTTTTTTGTTGCATCAATTCTTACAACTTTGCTTTTGCCTAGATAAAAAGGAGTTTTTAATGGACTTTAAAAAAATAGCCCTAAAAAGGTTAGACGAGTTTCTGCTATTTCTCAAAAAAATAGAGATCAGGTTTCAAAAAAATAAAACAATTCAAACTTTTAATAATAAGGTTACTTTAGCTGAAAGAGCAGATTTAGTTGAAAAGGCTATCACTTCTCACACGAAAAAAATGTTTTTTTAGTCGTTTTGAGAATTTGTCGAATGTTCGAAAAAAATTGTTATTTCTTGGATCTGTGTTGTATCTATTTTAATTTTTTTCTGTTGGTATTTTTTTCGTGGGTTAAGTGTTGAAAACTATAGTGAGAATATTTTTTATAGAGGAGGAACTTATTCAGAAGGAATTTTGGGCGAAGTTAAAACCTTGAATCCTTTATTTACCTCGACTAATACTGAAAGATCTTTCGAACAGATTGCTTTTTCTCGTATTTATGATATTGATGAAACGGGAAATTTGAAGGGTGATTTAGCTGAAAGTGTTTCAACATCTGACAATTATAAGAACTTTAAAATTAAAATGCGGAATAATGCCGTTTGGTCTGATGGCCAAAAAATAACAGCTAATGATGTAATTTTCACTATAAAACTATTGAGGGAGCAATTAATTAATCCTTCTGGTTTTAAAGTCTGGAAAAACGTTGAGATTTCGAAAAATAGTGATTATGAATTCAGCGTTAAAGTGCCGTCAAGTTCTTCTTCTGTTTTGTATAGTTTTAATTTTTCAATATTACCGGAGCATATTTTAAAAGATATTCAAATAGAGAAGATCCGCGAAAGCGCTTTTTCGAAGAATCCAATAACTTCTGGTGCATTTAATTTTAAATCTGTTCAGAATGATGGTGATAAAACTACTATTTCATTAGTTAAAAACAAGCGATATTATAAGGGTGAGGCCTATATTGATAACTTTGATATTGTTGCCTTTAAAGATGAAACTAAACTTAAAAATGCTTTAATCTCTGGTGAGATTGTTGCATCGCCAAGTCTTAAAATTAGTGAGTTTTCAGAATCTGAGCGGGATAAATTAAAATCTCGAGAAACTAATGTTAATCGTGGAATTTATGCTTTTTTGAATAATTCTGATTCGGTTTTGAAAGATTTAAAGGTTCGAAAAGCTATTCAAACTGGGGTTGATATTTCGAAAGTTCGAAAAGAAATGGAATTTGTTGATAAACTTGATTTTCCAACTTTGAATCAGTTTTTGAATACTGAAGATTTGGGCGTTCCTAAATATGATTTCGATCAAGCGCAAAAAATATTAGATGAAGCCGGCTGGAAGAAAAACTCGAATGGTATTTTAGAAAAAGATGGTAGGACAGCTATTTTAAATATTGCAACAACTAGTGTCTATAACTATAAGAAAGCTGCTGAAGAAATTGAGAGTCAGCTTAAAAAACTCGGATTTGATGCAAAATTGACGGTAATTGATAAAGATGATAAAACCGGAGCTTTCGTTCAATCAATACTCCAGCCAAGAAATTATAGTATTTTGGTTTATGAGATTGATCTTGGTGCCGATCCTGATATATACGCTTTTTGGCATTCTTCACAATCTGGGCAAAAGGGGTTGAACTTCTCAAATTATAATGATGCTGTTGCTGATGATCTTTTGCTAAATTCAAGAACCGCTCAAAGCTCGAATGAAAAAAAGTTGCAAATAACTAAATTTACTCAACGTTGGTTAGCTAATTCGGTTGCCATTGGTCTTGGTCAGACTAAAACAAGTTATGTTTTTCGAAAATCAGTTCAGCCATATTCAGCAAATAATACTTTTGTAACAGAACTCAATAGATATGCAGATGTAATATATTGGTCTGCTTCAAAATCAACTCTTTACAAGACGCCGTAGTTTTGATATAATTAAAATGGTTTTGCGCGCGTGGCGGAATTGGTAGACGCGCTAGCTTGAGGGGCTAGTGAGCTTCGGCTCGTGGAAGTTCAAGTCTTCTCGTGCGCACCATTTTGAATTTTAAGCGGTTTTTTTCCGCTTTTTTATTTTGTAAAAATTGCACCATATTTTTGGTGCAATCTTATTAAGTTATTTGATATTTTTTCGAATCCAGCCATCAAGTGAGCCGGCACTCATTACTAGAATTAATCGGTTTTTTTGCTTTTAAACTTAAAAATTTTCTCTATTAATTCTTTTTGGACTATCTGAAAAAAATCTAAAAATTGTTGTTTTTTTCTGATATTTTTTTCTTGAAAGGAATTCTGGCGAAAAGTATTTCAAAATCTGGGTTTTCACGGCTTAAATACGTTGGTAGCCAAATAACTTCATTGGCATTTTCAAAGATTTCTGGCGTATATTCATCTTGAACTTCAATTTGTCGAATATTTTGATGCGGTTGATAAATTAATGATACTCCAGAAAATCCTTGCTTCTCAGCTATTTCTTTTGCCATTTGAAGCGTTGATTGAATTTCCTTTGGGTGATGACCGTAATCAGAATAAACGTTGTTTATTATTTTTTCGAAACGGCGATTTGTGCCAGGGAAATTATTTAGTGCTAAAATTGTTTTTTCATAAAAATCTTTTGGAGCTTTAAGATTTTTGGGTTTCAACTAAATAATCAATAGTTTCAAGAACTAGACTGGCATTTTTTTCGATTGTGAATCCCGGGAAGATTAATATTATCATCTGGTTGAAATAAAATTACCTTGTTCTTTAGATTTTCGAAAATTTCTGGGTGTTGATCTTTCCAAGAAATAATAAAATCGCTTTGTGATCCAAATTCTGCGAAAGCTTCAAAATAATCTTTCTCAGTTTTATAAATATCGGTGTGGTCGTGGTCGATTGAAGTGATTAAGCTAACTGATGGCGTAAAATGCAAGAAGTTTCGGTCAAATTCATCAGCTTCATAGACAAAATATTCACTTTCTGGGTCGAAGAAACCACTAGGACCGAAGGTTATCGTTGTGCCAATCGACCAACTTATTGGAATTCCTAATTGCTGAAAAGCCCAAATTGTCATTCCTGTGGTTGTGGTTTTACCGTGAGTACCGGAAATTGCTATAAGTTTGAGTTTTTTTGAATTGATAATTTCGTTCAAAAGTTCGTCACGTTTACTAATTTTTATTCCTAATTTCTTTGCCATTAAGAGTTCGGGATGATTTTTAGGTAGGGCTGCAGTATAAACAAACCAATCTATGCCGTTTTCGATGAATTTTTGCTTTAAAAAATCTCCATTTTGTTTGCCGATTTCAATTTCGATATCTTTTTTTGAAAGCTCCTCAATAATTAAACTTGAATTTTGGTCACTACCAAAAACACCATAGCCAGCACTGTGGGCGATACTTGCAAGAGCGCCAATTCCAACGCCGCCAATTCCAGAAAAAAATAAATATTCATTCTTTAATTTTATCACTTATTAATTTAAAAATAAAAGCTTTTTAAACCTTTTTAAGGCTAGTAAAAATATGATAAAATATAAATACTTATGCTTGAAAAAAATATTAAAACCATTTTTTTAAAAATTCGACATTATTGGCAATATATTTCTTTTTAATGAAATGGCTATTTTGTATATTTCAAAAAAATATGCGAGTTTTTGCGGTAAAAATTAACAAGTACTTTTAGTCTAATTTATATCTATAAGTTCACGCATTCAATTTGGATTATTCCTGTTTGTATTTTTGATTCATTATATTGCAAAAATTTGTAGGTTCGATAATCGCTCTCTTCTATATCTCTAAAAATGGTCCAAAGCATGGAATGCTACTTGCAAATATTTTTGTATATTCCAGCTTTAGTACTAATGGCTTCAATGGAAGTTTTTCGGTAAAGATTTAGGTTTAATCGTAGCTTTAATTGGTGTTGTTTTTAAAGGAATTTCAGTTTCGATTGAAAATATTTCTTACAATGTTAATTTTTCGAAAGCTAAAAATATCAAAAAAGTTGGCAAACAACTTGGTTGGGCGTATATTTTAGAAAATTTATCAAGCAGTATTACTCCTGCGATTGGTGGCTTTTTTGCGATATTTTTTGGTGTAGAGAAACTTTTCATTCTTTCATCTGTTATATTGGTTTTGACCACAATTCCGCTGCTTACAACCAAAGAAAAAGTTAAAATTAATAAAAAGTTAAGCTTCAAAGGTTTTCCTTGGCGGAATTATAAACATTTTTTGGTTATCTGTTTTAGCTGTGGAATGATGTGGAATTCTCTATTTATTTGGAGCTTTTTTGCGCCAGTCTTTTTAATTAAAGGTATTAATTCTTACGGCTCAGCTGGAGTTTTAGCCTCTATTTCTTCAATTTCAGCATTGATAGCAGCTTTTATTTACGGTAAAATTATAGATAAAAATAAAGAGCGTGGTTTGTTAAAGATCAATTCGATCATTTTGGAAATAGTTTATTCAATTCGAACTTTCATTTTTTTATGAACCCCATATCTATTGGAATTTCTGAAATATTCGCAGGAATTTCATTAAGTGGCTTCAATATGGCAAATTTTAAGGGTTTGTATAGCGAAGCGGATGAATCTGGGATGCGAATTCAGTATTTATTCCTCTACGAATTAGGAACAAATATTGCTTCAATTTTTTTAGTGCATTTATACTTTTAGGGTTATTTTTTTATGTTAAATAATGTTGACTCTTCGGGCAAAAATATCGATGCAAATTACGATTCTAATTTCAAGTCTTGCAGCTTTACCTATGACTTTTGTGAATTATCGTATTTATCGAAATAAAAAACGCCAATTCCGAGAATGATGAAACCTAAAGCTCCTATTCACCGATTTTATCTTAATTTTGTATTTTTTGGCGGAATTATTTTTGGCACTATCTTTTCAGTTTTTTCGAAAAATACAAGTCTTAAATCAATTATTTAGCTAATTTTAGCAACAATTTTATTCTTATTCTCTTGGATTTTTGCTCGGAAGTTTTGTTTAATTTTAGCCCTAATTGCCGGAATTTTGCTTTCTTTGTGGCGAGGATCAGTTTATAATTTCGAAAATTTAAAGATTGCACAAAATATTAAAAAAGATGGGATCGTTCAAGCTATCGTTCTCGAAGATCCAGACCTCAAGGAAGATGGAAGTTTAAGAATCCGTGCAAAAATTATAGAAATTTCGGATAAACAATTTAGTGGAAAGGTTTTCATCAGCTTAAAAACAAATCAAAAAATTCGTAGGAGTGACGAGATTTTAGTAAAGGGAAAAATTTCTGAAGGTTTTGGTGATTTTGCGATTTCAATTCACAGAGGAAGACTTATAAAGATTAGCCCAAAGAGTGATTTTATCCGCGATATGCGAGATTCTTTCGCTGAAGGGATCCGAAAATTTATTCCTTCACCAGAGGTTGATTTGGGGCTCGGCTATCTGTTAGGTCAGAAAAATTCTTTACCAGAGGAGATTTCTAAAGCCTTAACAATCACAGCTTTAACGCACATTGTGGTTGCAAGCGGATATAATTTAACTGTTCTAGTGATGGCAGCCCAGCGAGTTTTTAACAAAATTTCAAGAAAGATAGCTTTATTTGCAGCAATTTTACTAGTTTTAGGATTTGTTTTTGTGGTTGGATTTACGCCGTCGATGATTCGTGCAGGGATTGTAGCAATTTTTGGTTTAATTTTATGGTATTTTGGTAGAAAAAAACCCAAGCATATTTTCTTCTAACTTTTGTAGCAGCGATAACTTTAATTTTCGAACCTTCGAACTTGCTTAATCTAGGCTGGCAATTGTCGTTTGCTTCATTTTTTGGTGTTTTGATTCTTTCACCGCTATTACAAAAAATCTTTTTCGAAAAGTCAGAAAAGCTAAATTCCGCTTTAAAATTATTTTTCGAAACTTTTAGTGCTCAAATTACAACACTTCCGCTGATAATTTTTACTTTTGGTGCGGTTAGTGTAATATCAATATTTGCGAATATGCTAGTTTTACCATTTGTGCCAAGTGCGATGCTTGCAACTTTTTTTAACGGGAATTTTTGCAATATTTTCACCAATTGCTCATTTTTTTGGTTTTATCGCAGAATTGATTTTAAAATATTCAATTTTTTTATAATTAGTGAATTTTCAAAAAAATTAAAGGAGCGCAGTTAGAAATTAGCTTTGGCTTTAGCGAAATGCTAATTTGCTATTTTTGCTTAATTTTTGGCAGTTATTTTAATTAATTTTAAGCTTCGAAAGGATAAGATACTCAATATTTTGAATGAATCCTGAAACGTGATATAATTATATTATTATGAATTTCGAAAAAGAAATAAATTCAACAGATGAAATGATTGCTTTCGGTGAAGAAATTGGTAGGCAAATTTCTGAAGGAATGGTTCTGGAACTTATTGGTGATGTTGGCGCTGGGAAAACTACTTTTACAAAAGGTTTGGCAAAAGGTTTGGGCATCTCCGAAACGGTTCAAAGCCCGACTTTTACGATATCACGAGTTTATGAAGGTGAGAAACTAACGCTTTCGCATTATGATTTCTATAGATTGAATGATTATGGAATTATGGAAATGGAGCTTGCTGAAAATTTAAATAATCCAAAAAATGTAATAGTGGTTGAATGGGCTGGTAATCTAACTAAAATTTTACCAAAAAAACATTTGAAACTGGTTTTTGAAAGTTTAAGTGAAAATCAAAGAAAAGTTAAAGTGAGAGAAGTGTAATGATTTTATTTCTAGATACATCAACAGAGAAATGCAAAAATTTGGCTTGATGAGAACTTTTTCGAAAAAGAACTGGGCCGAAACATGGCGCGAGATATTTTGGCTTTTTTAGAGGAATGTTTGAATTCTATTGGTAAAAAATATGAAGATTTTACTGGAATTGGTTTTTTTGCAGGGCCGGGGAGTTTTACAGGATTAAGAATCGGAGCTTCAGTTGCAAACACTTTAGCTGATGGCTTAAAAATTTCAATTGTTGCAGTGAAAAGTGATGAAAATTGGCGAGAAATTGCTTTCGAAAGCTTGAAGAATGGTAAAAATGATAAAATTGCGCTACCTTTTTATGGTAGAGATGCAAACATAACAAAACCGAGGAAGTAATGAAAAAAATAGAATTTTGATAATTATTGGAAAAAAATTATTCAGGCGATTTCAAGATTGAAAGGCGGCGGTTCGGCATTGCCTGGGCTTGTTATGGAAAAAAATTGATCCGAATTTTATTTCGAACATGTTAAAGGGCTTAAAATATGGTGTTGTGGTAATTAGTGGCACGAATGGAAAAACTACAACTACAAAAATGGTTGTTGAACTACTCGAAAGTCAAGGACTAAATGTATTTTCAAATAAAACTGGTTCAAACTTTGTTCGTGGTGTGGGTGCGGCAATTCTTTCTGAAGCTAATTGGAACGGCAAGCTTGAGGCCGACATTGCCGTTTTAGAACTTGATGAAGCTCATGCAACTCATTTTGTAAAGTTAATCCAGCCACGATATTCGCTTCTTTTAAATGTGATGCGCGACCAGCTTGATCGATTTGGTGAAATTGATTATACTGCAAAATTATTGCATAAGATTGGTGAAAATACTTTTGGTTCAGTCGTTTTAAATGCTAACGATAATTTTTTGAGTAAAAAGGAATTTTCAAAAGATTTTTCAAAAGTTGTTAAGTTTGGATTTAATCAAAAATTGGCAGACTTTTTTCCAAATGATGATGAAATTCATCTAAAAAATCCTAAAAAATCACGCCGAAAAATTTTAGCAAATGTTTTGCTTGAAGATTTTTCGAATAATATTGCAAAAAAATTTCTTGGGGTGGAAAAAAACTGATGAGTTTAAACTCAAAATTGGCGGGATTCATAATATTTTAAATTTAACTGCTGCGATCGCTTTGGTTGAAGAAATTTTGAATGCTGAAAAACTTAAAATCAATCGACAAAAAGTAATTTGCACGGCAGAGAAAATTCAGCCGGCTTTTGGTAGAGGTGAGAAAATAAAAATTAATGGTAAAGAAATTGAGATTATATTAGTTAAAAAAATCCGGCTGGTTTTCGAATAAATTTGCGAAATTTTGAGCCTGATAAATATGATACAATGATTGCAATTAATGATAATTATGCAGATGGTCGTGATATGAGCTGGCTTTGGGATGTAGATTTTTCAGTCTTGAAGCACGCTGGCGTCCAAGCAATTTCAGGTAATCGAGCTTATGATATGGCGCTTCGACTTTTTCATGATGATATTGAGTTTGAAGAAGATAATATAAATTGCAATATCGCTGAATCCGTTGTTGACTTTATAAAAAAAGGTGAAAAAGATAAACGCATTTATGCAACTTATACTGCAATGCTGGAAATTCGAAAAGAACTTTCGAAAATTTCAGAAGTGGAGAAGATTTTATGAATTTAAAAATTTTATGGCTTTATGCTAAAAATATGAATATTTATGGTGATTATGGTAATATTTTTAGCATTGAAAAAAACAGATGGAGCTTCGTGGAATAAAATATGAAATTGTTGAATATAATCCTGGAGATGATTTTCCTGAAGATGTCGATATTATTATTGGCGGGGGCGGTCAGGATTCGGGCCAGAATCAAATTCAAGATGATTTACTGAAAATTGCACCAAAATTACGAAAGCTTGCTAAAAAAGGTGTACCAATGCTAATGGTTTGTGGACTATACCAGCTTTTTGGTGATTATTTTGAAACTGTAAATGGCAATAAAATTAAGGGTATTCGCTTATTTGAAGGTGTTAAAACGGTTGGTGGTGAGCAGAGAATGATTGGTAATATTGTTGAAGAATCTGATCAATTTGGTGAAATTATTGGTTATGAAAACCATAGTGGAAAAACTTATCTTTCAAAAGAAAATGAACCTTTGGCGCGCGTTAAGAGCGGTGCAGGAAACACGCCCGACGGAAATTTTGAGGGTGCGATTTATAAAAATGTGATTGGAACATATTTACACGGTTCAATTTTGCCAAAAAATCCAAAAATTTCGTTATTTTTAATTGAACAAGCTTTAAAAAATAAAGATTATGAAATGCCTAAAGTTCTTTATAAAAATATTCGAAAAGCAAATTTGCTTGATCAAATCACTAGAAATGCGCGTGAAATTGCTAAAAAATGTCCACGATAGTACTTGATTTTTAGATTATAATTTGGTAAAATGGTTGTGTATTGGGATGTCGCCAAGTGGTAAGGCACCAGGTTTTGGTCCTGGCATTCGGGGGTTCGAATCCCTCCATCCCAGCCAAGCGGAATTATTTTTGAAAAAGACCATTTTATCGAATGGTTTTTTATATTTTAACAGTAGTTTTCCGTCTTTAAGTTGAAGGTTCTGACATACAAAAATCAAGAATCTGTCTTCTTTCGTCGATGTTAGAACTTTCGAATATTTCGGTAGCGTTTAGTGCAATACCCATTAAAGTTGTGATATTTTCGTAAAATTTAAGATGAGATTCGTCGATATTATTGAGTTTCTCCTTGAAGATAGCCCTCGATCTTGAAATTTCTTTAATTTTCTTTTTATAATCTTCTTTCGAAATATCGCCATCTAAATATAAATCTTGCAGCCTATTAATTCTAGCTTCAATTTTTGACAGTTCAGTGTTTAAAATTTTCTTTTGCTGTTTTATATTTTTTCGAATTGAATCATTTGATTTTTTGGCGGTTTCTATAACTTGCTCAAATTGTTCTTTTGTCGGCTGAATCCTGCTAAAATATCTCACAATTTGCTCGGTTAAATCTTCTTCTCTAATCCACTTTGTTTTATGCTTTCCGCGCTTTCCAGTGCAATGATAATAAACTAAGCCTTTGGAGCGTTCTGGAGTAATCGAACAGCCACAATCTGCGCACTTTATCATTCCGCGATAATGAAACGGTAAGCCTGCGTATCTGACGGGCTCTTTTTTGATTTTGTGAAGTTTTGTGTGGGCTAAGCTGAATAATTCTCTTGAAATTAACGGCTCATAAATATGTTTTCTCAGCTCACCTTTTGTTTGCATTTCGCCATAATAAAAAAAGGATTGTGGAGCATTCGATGAATAGTGCTTGGAGTTTTGCGAATATTGTATTTTTTGAAGATTTTATCACTAACCGTTTTAATTGAATTGCTTTCAAGAGCATACATTTTAAAAACATCTCGGACGATCTCGGCGGTCAGCGGGTCGGCTTCTACCCACCGAGAACCGTCATTTCGAACCGTATTTTTGTAGCCAAACGGAGCTTTTCCACCCCATTCGCCATTTATTCGCTTTTGTTCTAAACTTCTTTTAACATTGTCGCTCAACTGACTAACATAACTTTTTGCCAAAACGACACCAATATCCCAGCGTAGAATCTCGGAACTATTTGAATTTTTACTAATTATCAGATTCTCACGTAAGAAGTGAATTTCAATTTTTCCAGAATTTCGAAGCTCTTCTAAAATATTCGATTCTCGAAAACTCCGCTGGATTCGGTCGATTGTATCGGTAATAATTGCGATTGTTTTCTTTTGCTGTTTGACGAATTTGAGCATTTCATTAAACTGTGTTCGATTTGATTTTAAAGAAGATTCAATAATTCGAAAAGTCTTTAAGATTTCAAGATTGTTGCGTTCAGCATATTCGTTTAGTCTTCGAATTTGTGACGGTATGGAGTTATTTTCTTCTTGCTCCTTTGAAGAAACGCGAGCTAATATTATACATTTCATAATTTTCCTTTCTGTTTGCATATTAAAAGGCAGTCGTGGCTTACCCAAACAAATCAACAATGTTTAGCACGACTGCCTATTAAGCAAGACAATTAGAAAATTATCTTTTGTTGATATATATTTGAGTAAGCTCTTTTTATTATATCTTATTTTTTTGGTTTTTTTATTCCAGCCAATAATTCGAGATATTCCATAAAAATCTCAACTTCTTCAGGTGTTAGTTTGTTCATTTTCAAACCTTTCCCCGAGCATATCGATGAGCGGATTATCTCGCCTTTGATATTCGGTAATTTTGCCATATTCGGTAAAATGAGTTCGGGACGGTTGAACATACCTAAACCATTTATCAGGATTGTATTCTAAAACTGGCTTCCTAAGATTATTCGAAACCCAATATCTGTTTTTATTATTAAAAAGCGGCATATCTTTCGAAATATATTTAATTATATAAAAAAAGCTGTTTTTTTGATTTTGTCTCCTTATTGATTTTTTTGAACATTCGTAAAGCCGGATTTGTAGCTCGGAAATTCATAAACTCGCCTACCATTCGCAATTATCGCCTTACCTTTAGATGAAACTGAAGGCTTAATTTTGCCAGAATATCCAGATAATAATGCGTGAAAATGTAACGACTTTTTATCTTTATGAAATTCTGGAACTATTAAATAATTAAATCGCCCTTTTCTTTTTGATTCGTTTTTGAGCCAGTTCGCCATTTTTTTGATTTGCATTTTTTTCAATATTTTTGGCGATCGCTTCGAAAAAGTGAAAGTTGCAAAAAGTTCGAAATTGTTACAGAGAACATAATTCTTTATCTTTTTTTCGAGTGCGACGAATAGATCGCTCTCGGTTTGATTCTTTGAACTTATTGTTTTTTTATCAGAATTCTTTAGACTTGCTGGTACGGCAAATTTTTTTACTTATTTCCAATCCGTTTTTTTAAGTTTATAGATCGGTGTGTAAGGCTGATAGAGTCTTATGAAATCCGGAAAAATATTCTGCAACTTCGGTGACTTCATAGAATGCTTCTACTTGAGGGATTGACCCTATTTTTTTGTCCTGTTTATCAAGTTGCAGGACTGTTTTTGAATATTTATATTTTTTTCATATTTTTCTCCTTTAAGAAAAAAATTTATTTTGATATTTTTTTGGTATTCGAATAACGAAAAAAATCACCCTCTCAGGTGACTTAAATCAAAAATAAATTCTCTCGCAAACGACCACTTCTTAAAGAACACGAAAAAAACTATTCAATTTATTAACCTGAATAGACTGATTTCATATTCGTTAAGTGTCCGCAATCTGTTTTTTTCTTAAAGGAATATTTACCAAATTGTTCTTTGCGAACCTACGCTCGCGCATTCCAGAGATTGTCGAAGAGCGGAAAAACCCTTCCTTTGTTTAACCTGTTTTGTCAGGTTTATTCCATTATAGCACTTTTTATTTATTTTTTTCAAAGCATAAGCTTTTTTTATTTTTTTGTAAATTTTAAGATATACTAAAAAAATATGCCAAATGAAACAAGTAAAATTTATTCTGTTCGGATAAAAAAATAATAAAAGAAAATTAACTAGAAGAGACCTAATAAATCTCGAAAAAAATCATAAATAAAAAAACGCCAAGCCGGCGCAAATTTGTATTTTTTTAACAGATATGGTGAAATTTACAATTTGAAGAGATATAGGCCGAACTTTTTTAATTTTGGTATTTATGGCTTTAAGGTTTCTGTTCCTAATTTTAAGCTCCGCATAAATATGTTTTATGCTGAGTTTGAGATTTTTGCGCAATATTATAATAAAAAGAAATTCGAAGCAGTCGAAAAGACAATTCGGGAGGTTCGAGCGTATTTGGGAGCTCCGCAAGCACGCAAATAAATTTGCGTGAGGACTACCGAAATCTTACCGCGCACGGTTCGCTATAGCTCTCCGTTTGCTAGATTTCGGCAGTTGAATATTGAGCTTTGTGTAGTCGAGAGCTTCGTTAAGCCAGTATTGAGAGAATCTAATCGCAACATTAAGCTTTCTGGCAGAATCGAAACCGTTGGGTAATCGCAGTTTTCCTGAATAACATCTATTAAGCCCAGCCAAGATAAAATGTTTATTTTAAACACTTTATCTTGGCTTTTTTTATTTCTTTCATAATGCATTGACGCAAATTTATTTTTTTACAAGATATATCTTTCCATTTAGAATTTTTTTAATAAATATTAAGGAATATATTTTTTTAAGATTAAGATAAGCTAAAAAAATCACTAATCTTTCGAAAAAGTGATTTTTAAATAATTTCTTTTTGGTGATCTTACCGGGAATCGAACCCGGATTGCCAGGATGAAAAACCTGGTGTCCTAACCGTTAGACGATAAGACCATTGAGCTGAGCTTTGGGGTGATAAAGCAACAACTCGTTTTAATTATAGCAAACTTTAAAAAAATAATGCAACCCCTTTTTTTAATAAAAAAATAAAAAGTGGTATAATATATAAGTATGGAAAATAATGTTTACAAACGAACAAAAATTTTGGCTACGATCGGCCCAGCAAGCGACAGCCCTGAAATGATCGAAAAACTTATCAACGCAGGAATCAACGGAGCTCGATTGAACTTCTCTCACGGTTCATATGAAGAACATGCTGCAAAAATTAAAGCAGTTCGTGAAATTAGCAAAAAGCTAGGTCGTGAAATTGCAATTTTGCAAGATTTGCAAGGTCCAAAGATTCGTCTTGGAGATATTGTAGATAATCGTTTTGAAGTTAATGAAGGTGATGAATTAGTTCTTGATTACGCAATTCAGCAGCATGATGGTTCGGCTAATTTGCCAGTTCAATACAATTTGGCTGAAAAGGTTAAAGTTGGCGAGCCTGTTTATATTTTCGATGGAAAAGTTCGAACAGAGGTTATTGAAGTGCCCTCAAATACTGCAATTAAATTGCGAGTTTTGAATAAAGGAACTTTGATGAGCCGAAAAGGACTAAACTTGCCAGATACAGACTTTGGCGGTGATGTTATTACTGAAAAAGACATGCGGGATCTTGAATTCGGTGCAACTCAAGATATCGATTACGTAGCAATGAGCTTTGTGCAGACTGCTGAAGATATCGAAAATGTTCGTCAGCTTCTTGCAAGCAATAATAGCGAAGCACAAGTTATTGCGAAAATTGAAACCAAAAAAGCCGTTTCTGATGAGGAGCTTGAAAAAATCGTTCTCGCTGCGGATGGTGTAATGATCGCTCGTGGTGACATGGCTTATGAAGTTGCTCCAGAAGTCGTGCCAATTATCCAACGAAAAGCTGTTGCTCTTTGTCGAAAGCATGGAAAAATTTCAATTGTTGCAACTCAAACAATGGGTTCAATGGTTGATAATCCACAACCTTCTCGTGCAGAAGTCTCTGACGTTGCTAACGCTGTAATTCAAGGTGCTGATGTTGTAATGCTTTCAGACGAGTCTGCAACTGGTAAATATCCAGAAGAAACTGTTAAAGCAATGCGTGATGTTATTATGTATACTCAAGAACACGCAGCAGTTTCGCCAATTGACGATATTGTTGAGCGCGGTGAAGACGAAGCTTTAAATGCAATTTCTCTTGCTGCAGTTGAGCTTGCAGAGCAAATTAGCGCAGATGCTTTAATTGTTGAAACTAAATCTGGACAAACTGCTGCAACTGCTGCTGCAAACCGCCCAGCGCTTCCAATTTATGCTGTAACAAGCTCCGATCGTGTTGCTCAACAACTTGGTTTGAATTATGCAACCCGAAGCTTCATCCGCCCAGATGGTGAATTTGCTGGTCTTGAACTTGCAAAAGAACTAAAAGCTAATGGAACATTTGGTGCCAAAGAAAAAGCAACAGTTGTTATTGTTTCTGGCCGTCAACCTGGATTAGTTGGTGGAACCGATACAATTCGCGTTCGAACAATCTAATTTTATAAAATAAATAAGATAAGCGTTTCAAGTAGGGAGCGCTTATTTTTATTTATATTAATCAAATAAAATTAGCCGATCTTTCGAAAGGCTAATTTTAGGTTTTATTGTGTAATCACTGTTCCAAGATTTTTCGAAATTGCATCCTGAGCATTTTCGAGGCTCGTAATAACTGCTTTTCCACCAGTTTTTGCGAATTTTAGTGAAGCTTGGATCTTTGGCAACATTGAACCTGCGCCGAATTGGTTTTCGTTAATATATTTCTCTGCTTCTTCTGGTGAAATTACGCCCAAAGCTTGTTGATTTTCTTTTCCATAATTAATCATCGCGTTATCGACACCTGTTAAAATTAATAGAGTATCGGCATTAATTTTTTCAGCCAAAAGCTCTGCGGCGAAGTCTTTATCAATCACGGCATCAACTCCTTCGAAAGAATTTTCTCCATTTGAAATCACTGGAATTCCACCGCCGCCGGCCGCTATAATAATTGCGCCAGTTTTCATAAAGTCAATAATCGCGTCACTCTCAAGAATATGGATCGGTTTTGGCGAAGGAACAACTCGCCGCCAGCCGCGCCCAGAGTCTTCTTTGACGGCATAACCTTTTTCGGTTGCAACCTTTTGAGCTTCTTCTTCGGAATAGAATGGGCCAATTGGCTTGGTTGGGTCTTTGAAAGCTTGGTCATTTTTTGAAACTTCCACTTGAGTAATAATGGTTGTAGCATTTTTCGAAATTCCGTTTTTTGAAAGTTCTTCTTTTAAGGCTTTTTGGATCCAATAGCCAATCATTCCCTGAGTCATTCCCACGCTAACATGAAGGGGCATTGCAGGGGTTGAAGGTGAATTTCCGGCTTCTTCATGAAGGATTAGATTTCCAACCTGTGGTCCATTACCATGAACAATCACTAGCTCATGACCATCTTTAATGAGAGGAATAAGCTTTTGAACTGTTTCTTTTGCAACCTCTTCTTGAACCTTCGCGGTTAATTCACCATTTTTTTGTAAAGCATTGCCGCCAAGTGCAACAACAATTTTTGACATTTATTTTTCCTTTTTGGTTTTAATTTAATAATATAAAGTAAATTATAGCATAAGTTTTTTTTAGAAAGTCAATATTATTTCATAATAAAAAAAGACATAACTCGTCAAAGTTATGTCTGTAACAATCTCGTATTGGTCGGGGTGAAAGGACTCGAACCTTCGACCTCACGGTCCCAAACCGCGCGCGCTAGCCAACTGCGCCACACCCCGAGATTAACTCGAAATATACAACCATTATAACGCATATATTTCGAAAAAAATCAAGCAAAAAAATCTATTTTGAATATTTTTTTCGCCATTCTTCAATTTTAGCGTGATGTCCGCTCAACAAAACTTCTGGAACTTTCATTCCGCGGAAATCTGCCGGTCTTGTAAACTGTGGAAATTCCAGATTATCACCGTCTGAATAGCTTTCAATTTCAGCTGATTTTTCGCCACCAAGTACGCCGGGAATCAGGCGGACTATACTATCGATTATTGCCATTGCGGGAATTTCGCCACCAGTTAAAATAAATTTACCAATACTTATTTTTTCGTCAATAATTTCGAAAATCCGTGAATCAAACCCTTCATATCGTCCGCATAAAATAATTAAATCTTCGCCAGAATTAGCTTTTTCCTGGGCTTTTTCTTGATTCCAAACATTCTCACTTGGGGTCATTGCAATAATTTTTGCATTTGGTGAATTTTTTTTTGCAAACTCGACTGCTTCAAAAAGAGGCTCTGGTTTCAAGAGCATTCCATCCCCTCCACCATAGGGAATGTCATCAACTTGCTTGCGTATTCCAATACCAAAATCACGTAAATTAATAATTTCAAAAGAAACTACATTTTGATTTTGCGCCTTCCACATCATTGCATTATTTAAAACTGGTTCGAACATTTCAGGGAAGAGAGTGATTACTTGAATTTTCATATTAATTTATTTTACCATTTTTTAGATTTTTTTGCAAAATAGACAAACCAAAAATCCAGCCAAGATATTATGGCTGGATTTTTAACAAGTATAAGCTCTCAAACTTTCCTTAGTTTGCTCGCATAGAGCTTTGACTTTTTTGTTTTTCCGCAGTTCTTTCAAAATCTAAAACTCCACAACAGATTTCGAACTGAACTGTTTATATTATAACGCAATATCGTCTAATTCTGCAAGCTCTTTTCGAGTTTGTTCTGCGAAAGTGTTTGTGTTTTCCACAGGTGTATCTGTTGAATTTTCCACAGCTTCAGTTTTTTCTTCACTATCGCTAATTTTTAGATTATAATGAGCATTATTTTTTAGCGCCAGAGCTCGAAGAAGTGCACGAAGGCTTTGCGCAGTTGCTCCACGGCGACCGATAATTCGGCCTAAGTCTTCTTTATTCACGATCAAAGTTAATAAAACACCTTTTTCGTCAATTGTGCGTTCAACTTTTACGTCTTCTGGATTTTCAACTAAATTCTTAACGATATATTCAACAAACTGTTGGTCTATTGTCATTTTTCAGATACTCCTTTTATTCAGTTTATGCTTTAATTGTATCACTTTTCGAACGTTTTTTCAACCATTCAATCACAATAAAAATTATGGCAAAAATTATCATTAGTATTGCGTAAAGTTCGAAAGCACGCTCCGAAAGCACGCCGATTTCAATCAGTGGCCTAAAGAGAATTGCGGTTACAATAAACGCACTGATTGACCAAATGATAAGAAGGGTCCTCCAGAAATTAAGTGGTAGGCAAGCGCGAATTACTGAGAGCATTCCGATTGAACCGAGTAAATAATACGAAACCGTCGAAACTTCTTGAGGAATCCAGCCGTTAAATGAACCCCAAATTCGTACGAAAATAACCGAGAATACCACCATTAATGCACTAGGTAAGGCCATCAGGAGTGATTTTTTAATAAAATCTTTTTCAACAGGTTGAATATTTTTTTCGAAAGTGAGAACAAAAGGTGGGAAGCCTTCAACAAACTGGTCGATCAATGTAACTTGAATTGGAATGAACGGGAAAATTAAGAGAAGATTTTTATCAAATAATAGAGCACTTAAAATACAAATAATCGCCAAAATGAATGAATAAATCGTTTTAATCAAGAAAATTGGTGCAATTCGAGCAATGTTATTTACAACTCGGCGCCCTTCAAAAAGAATTTCTGGTAAATCATTAAAATCAGAATTAAGCAAGACGAGGTTTGCGATTTGTCTTGTTGCAGGATCACCTTCAGCCATCACAATTGAACAATCCGCCTCGCGCAGGGCTAAAATATCATTTACACCATCACCAGTCATTGCAGTTGTGCGGCCAGCTTTTTTTAAGAGTTTGGATAATTAGCTTTTTTTGGTGCGGTGAAACTCGACCAAAAATTGCAGTTTTTACAGCGATTTTTTTAAGCTCGGAATCTTTTACTTTCGAGCAATCAATATAACTTTCGAAATTATCAAAACCAGCTTTTTTTGCGATATTTGAAACCGTTATCGGATTATCACCAGAGATAATTTTGAGGTCAATTTTTTGTGATCGTAGGTATTCGAGTGTTTTGTGTGCTCCTTCACGAATTGGGTCGGTGATTTCTATTAAAGCAAGCTTTGATATTTTTGCAGGTATTTTGATATTTTTATTATCGATTTTTTCTTTCGAAAAAGCCAAAACTAAAACGCGTGAGCCACGAGAAAGTGCTTCATTTGCTTGTTTTAGGGTTTCACCAAAAATCATTTCAGGTGCGCCTAGAAAAAGTGTTCCAATTCCTTCAATTTCCATTGAGCCCCATTTTCGGTCACTTGAAAAAGGAATTATATTTGTTGCTTCTAAAGTAGTTTTATTCTTTGAAAAATATTTGCGAATTGCTTGTGCGGTTGGGTTATTGTCTTCGCTAAAATTCATATAAGTTGCAAGAAAATCATTAATCTCAGCCTCAGAAAACTTTTTCGAAAGATTATGAATTGCTTCAACTTTCATTTTTCCTTCAGTGATTGTACCGGTTTTATCAAGGCAGAGGGTGTCGACACGAGCGAGTGTTTCAACAGAATACATTTCTTGAACAAGAACTTTTCGAAGGCCAAGTTTAATAACCGCCGTTAAAAGAGAGGTGATTGTGAGAAGAGCGATTCCTTTTGGTAACATTCCAAGAAGTGGGGTTGATGTGTAAATTACGGCGGTTTTAGCAGGAAGAGTCTTGATTAAGAGCGCTTCGAAAAACAAAGCTAAACCAAATGGGATAATAATTTTACTGGTAAATCCTGCAATTTTATCGAGGGAACTAAGAATTCTTGAATTAATTGGTTTATGAGTTTTGGCTTCAACCATTAATTTTGAGACGTAATTATCAGCGCCAACGTGTACAACTTCTGCTAAAACATAGCCACTCGCCAAAAAACTACCTGAAAGTAAAACTGCCCCTTTTTCTTTTAGAACTAGGTCGCTTTCACCAGTGAGCATGGCTTCATTAGCCTCAGAAACACCTTTCAAGACAACCGCATCAGATGGAACTTGCTCGCCAGCAGAAAGTTTAAGAATGTCGTTTATTACAATTTCTTCTGGCATAATTTTTTGTTCACGAGAAGAGCGAATTACGGTGATTTTTTCTTTACTCAAAAGGTTGAGCTTATCAATCATTTTTTTAGCACGAATCTCTGTGGCAATTCCAGAAATTGCATTGAATATAATTACGACGAAGAAAATTAAATTACTCCAAGCGCCAACTAATGCTAAAAGCACTGCAATTGCAAAATTTAAAAAGTTAAAAAGTGTGAAAATATTTCTTTTAACAATTTCCCAAAAAAACTGTTATTATTATCAATTTTAAAATCATTCATCAAGCCTTGCGAGATTCTTTTTCGAACTTCTGCGGCGGTTAATCCATTTAGTTTTTTTACTATTGTCCATACTATATTCTATTATAACATATTTTATTTTTTTATAAAAAAAGTGTTAATATATATTGTATGAATAAAGTTGCAGAAATAATTAACCAATTAATTGAAGAAAAATTTAATATTAAGACTGAGGTTTCTTTAACTCGGCCACGGCCAGAGTTTGGTGATTTTGCAACGAATATTGCAATGCAGCTTGCAGGAAAACTTTCGAAAAATCCACGCGAAATTGCTGAAGAGCTAGCGAGTGAGCTTTCGAAAAACGAAATTTTTTTGAAAATGTTGAAATTGCTGGGCCAGGTTTTTTTAAATTTGCGAGTTTCGGCAAAAAAACTTGAAAAAATATTAAGTCAGGAATTTAATGATAGATTTGGTTCAAATAATGAAGGTGAAGGAAAACTTGCTCTAATTGATGGGCCAAGTCCAAATATGGCGAAGCCTTATAGTGTTGGACACTTACGACCCGGAAACCAAGGTTGGGCGGCAAAAAAATTACTAGAGTTTTCTGGATGGAAAGTTATTACAGATAATCATTTGGGTGATTATGGTACGCCTTTTGGAATTTGGGTTGTTGGATTCGAAATGTTTTCGAATGAAGAAAAAAACTAGCGAAACGCGGAGTTTATGAGCTTGGTGATGTTTATATTAAAACTAAAGCCGCAATGAAAGAGCAAGGTGAAGGTGGCGAAATTGAGAAAAAGGCTGAAGAATGGCTTTTGAGGCTTGAAAATGGTGATGAAGAGGCTTTAAATTATTCTAATAAATTTAAAGAAATTAGCCTTAAACATATTCATGATGTGATGGCACGATTAAAAATTTCAACAGATTATGAGTATGGTGAAGCATTTTTTGCACCAAAAGGAAAAGCAGCGGTTCAAAAATTAATTGAAAGCGGCGTTGCGGTTCAAAATGAAGATGGCTCGGTAATTGTTCCTCTAGAAGAGTATGGTTTTGATATACCACTTTTAGTACAGAAGAGTAATGGTGCAGCACTTTATGCTACAAACGACCTTGCAACAATTTTATTCCGGGAAGAAGAATTCGCTCCCGATAAAGTTATTTATTCGGTTGGTGCAGAACAACAGTTCTATTTCTCGCAAATTTTTGCAATGGCGAAAAAACTTGGTATTAAAACTGATCTATATCATCTTTGGTTCGGTGTGATTGATCAGCTTAATGAAGATGGGACTCGTGAGAAAATGTCTTCAAGAAAAGGTGTCGTTCTGATGGAAGAGCTACTTGATAAGGCTGAAGAGCGTGCCCATGAAATTGTTGCTGGCCGAGATGTTAGTGAAGAAGATGTGAAAAAAATTGCACTCGGTGCGATTAAATTCTCAGACTTTACGGCAGATAGGCGAACTAATATTCTTTTTGACTGGGAAAATATTTTTGCATTAACTGGATTTTCTGGCCCATATGTTCAGTATTCGGCGGTTCGTGTGAATAATATTTTAAGAAAAGAGCAAAATTTTGAGCTTGTTGATTTCGAAGAATACGATTTTAAAGCTGAAAAAAATATTATTTTACAACTTTTAGCCTTTCCTGAAACAGTTAAAATGGCGGTTCGAGATTTAGAACCACATAAAATTTCGAAATATCTTTATGATTTAGCGCGCGAAATGAACCGATATTACGAAAAAACACGAGTTTCTGATGCTCCAGAAATTGAAAAATCTGCACGATTAACTCTTCTTAAAAAAGTTTCGAAAACTTTCGAGAACGGCTTAGATTTGTTAGGAATTGAAATTCCAGAAAAAATGTAAATTAGAATAATAAAACTCGAGCAAATAAATCTCGAGTTTTTTTAAAAAGTTAATTTCTTTAAGAATTTTATCGATTTTAAGGCGAGTTCGAAGATTTGAGCTTTTATTTACGATGAAATAATCAGCAATCGCGATTGGGCCACCTTTTTCAAGAACTTCAATTTCATTAAAATCACGGTCATTAATTTCGGCTAAAGTCATTGCTCGCTCAGGGCGAGAGGAAATTCGCTTATGACGAAGATTTTTTGGTGGAACTAATGCTATAACTTTTTAGTTCAGTTGGAAAGTGTTTTTTTGAGAATTTTATATTCAGTCCAAGTATAAAGACCATCAGCAATAATACGTTTTTGGCCAGATTTAATGAGATTTTTGAATTTGCTCAACAATTTTATTTACAATTATATCTTTGCCAAAATCTTCACGTAGTTTTGTGCGCATCATTTTTTCATTTGCTGGTGTAATTTCAAGATTTTCATCTTTTAGTGCCTTCATCACAACTCCACCAAAATAAACGCTCGGATAGCCTTTTTCGTTTTAGGTAATTTGTAGCGGTACTTTTTGCCACTTCCGGCCAATCCTACTAATGCAATAATTTTTTTACAGAATCGCTCTTTTTTTGGTTTTTTTGAGTTTTTAGAATTTGTTTATTCATATAATTAGATTATATCATAAAAATACAAAAATAATAAATTTAAGCGTTTTTTTAAGAATGGTTCGTTATAATAATAACGTAGCATTGCTACAAAAGGAGGAATTATGAAAAATACCACTAAAATTTATTTGAGCAAACAAGGATTTAAAGAATTAAAAAAGAAAATTGCAAAGCTTGAGCATGAGCAAAAAATGCTCGAGATGGAGCTTCGTGACGGTGACATTAAAGAGGATCTATTAAGGCAAAATGATATTTTCGCACGAATTGATGCAATTCGAAGTGAAATTAATGAAAAGAATTTTCAAATTCATAATTCAAAAATTCTACCTAGGAGCAAGAAAATTAGTTCAAAGGTTTCTATCGGTTCATTTGTGGAGCTTTTCGATCGTGCAACTGGGCGAATTATGAAATTTCGAATTGTTGAAAGCTTAGAAGCAAATCCGCTTATTGGTAAGATTTCCGCCGAGAGCCCTCTAGGTAAAAAGCGTGCTTGGCCGAACAGTGAACGAAATTATCAGCTGGACGGCAAATTCTCGAAGTATGAATATGACTCTTGTGGCGATTCGCTAACTCAAACTTAAAAAGGCGTTAAATGCGCCTTTTATTTTTATTGAAACATGCTATAATTTAGTATGGTTATTTATCGTTCGCGCATTTTTTTATTAGGTATTTTATATTTTAAAAAGGAGGGAATAAATGGAAATTGGACTAATAATTATTATTGTAATTCTAACATCGGTTTTAATTCTTCAATCTTTTCGAATTTCGAAAATTGTAGCTTCGAAAAATGAAGACCAAAGTGTAAATTTGCTAAAAATGGATGTAATTGAGCTGAACAAAAGTTTAAACAGAATGCGTGAGAATATCGATACTAACCTAACCAATTTTAATGAGAAAGTTTCAGAAAAGCTTGAGAGAAATAATTTTCAAATTCAAAATTCAATGGCCAAACAGATTTCTGAGAGTTCGAAAATTGTTGAAGAGGTTTCGAAAAGGCTTACAAAGCTCGATGAAACAAATAACCGCGTTGTGAATGTTGCGGACGAGCTAAAAACACTTCAAAATGCCTTACAAAATCCAAAACAACGTGGCGTTCTAGGCGAGTTTTATCTTGAGCAAGTTCTTGAAAACGTTTTGCCACCGAATGCTTTTGAGATTCAATATAAATTTAAAAATGGCGAAATTGTCGATGCAGCTATTTTTCTTGATAAAAATAAGATTTTGCCAGTAGATTCAAAATTTAGCCTCGAAAATTATAATCGGATGGTTGAATCTGAAGGTGAAGAGCGAAAGATTTTAGCAAAAAGAGTTCGTGACGATTTAAAAATGCGGATTGATGAAACTTCGAAATATATTCGCCCGAATGAAAACACCATGGATTTTGCTTTTATGTTTATTCCTAGTGAGAGTTTGTATTATGATGCTCTAACTGGAGTTGTTGGATCACAGGGTTCAGAACGAGATTTGATCGAATATGCGTTTCGTGATAAGCGGGTAATTGTGGTTAGCCCAACTAGTTTTATGGCGTATCTTCAAACTGTTTTGCAGGGTTTGAAATCATTAAAAATTGAAGAGCAGAGCAGAGAGATTCAAAAGCGAGTCGGCCAGCTAGGTGTGCATATTTCGAAATACGAAGATCTAATGCAGCGTCTTGGAAAATCACTTGGTACAACTGTTAATCATTTTAATAATGCTCATAAGGAGCTTGGTAAAATTGATAAAGATGTGGTGAAAATTTCGGGCGAAGATAATAAAACTGGAGTTGAGCCACAAATACTTGATAAACCTCGCGAATAAGACTAAATTTAAAAGAGCAACTTTCGAAAGATGCTCTTTTTATTGTTGGTAATTATTTTTCTTCTTCAGTTGACTTTTGGATTAGGTGATTTAGCGCAAAGCCGAGGATTCCACCAATTAATGCTGCACCGATATAGATTGCAATTGCATAAGGAACGTTTTGATTTTTTATAGTGAAGGCTTGAAGTGCAAACGCTACTGCTGGGTTAATTATTGCTGAAGATCCGATTAGTGTTGCGAGAGATCCTGCAATTAAAACCGCCAAGTATAAGCCACCGCTAACTCCAAGTGCTTTTGCCATATTTCCATTCTTTTTATTTGAAGTTATGGCTGCGACAGAGAATGCAAAAATAAATGAGCCAATAAATTCAGCAGCAAGTGTTAGCATTTCCTTATCTTTTGGAATAGGGTTTGCAGTGAATAGAGTCGGTTTTTGACCATATGATTGTAGAGTATCTTGTGTGCCGACAAAGGCATTCAAAAGCATAAAAGCAACCATCGCACCTAAAACTTGAGCTACGATATAAAAGATAGCTTTAATTGTGTTAACCCTGCGAGTTGCCCAAGCGCCGATTGTAATTAATGGGTTAACATGAGCTCCACTAATTCCTCCAGCAATCAAAACAATTGACATAAGAATAAACATTACACCGATTGGTTGACCTTGACTAATAATAATGCCAGCCGCGAGTAGAAATGTTCCAATAAATTCAAGCACTACTGCTGAGATAAAACTTGGTTTTGAAATTTCCTCAAGAAAGATAGTGTCAGTTTTTTTATCATTCTTAACGATAGCTTTAACCGTTTTTTCAACTTTCAAAACTTCTTCAGTTACCTTTTTGTGAGCAGTTTTTGAAGATTTCTTTAAATTGGCTTTTTTTGTTGCCATTTTTCCTCCTTATTTTAACTTATGTTTATATTTTATCATAAACTTTTCGAAAATGTCAAAATCTGATACAATATAGTTATGGCTTTATATGTAAAACAAGACGATAATCGAACTGAATTGCAAGAAAAGATTGCAGCAGAGCTTCGTGAAAAGCAGATTAAAAACTCACTCAAAGAGGGGGGCGAAACTCCAAATAGTAAAGGCAAAATTGTTCAGCCTGAAGATAGTGCATATCTTGAAGGGACAAAAGAAACCACAGGGCTAGCTTTTATATGGCTTTTAGTTTTTGTGGCAGTTTTGGTGGCACTTGGGCTTTATATTTGGGTGGCATCACAGCGAGTTTAATTTTTTAAAAATCGACAAAAAGATACTGTTATGGTATAATTAAAGATAATTATGGAACAAATTCAACAGATTAGAAATGAACTTTTGGCGGAGCTTCAAGTACTCGAAAGCCCGAGTGATATTTTGAAATCGCCAAAAATTAAAGAACTTTATAAAATTATTCCAACTCTACCCAATGAACAAAAAGGTGAATTTGGCGCAAAAGTGAACGATTTGAAAAATGAAATTCAAGCTGAAGTTTCGAAAAAACTTGAAGAAAAAGAGAACGACGAAGTTGAAGAGATTGATATCTCGGCACCTTTTGCAGAAAGCTCGCGTGATAAGATTTCTCAAAAACCACAACTTTTGAGTGCGGAAAATGGCTCGAAACATCCGCTCCAAAAAGAGCTTGAAAAAGTGGTGGATATCTATACACGAATGGGCTTTGAGGCGGTAGAATCTCGACAGATCGATAACGATTGGAATATGTTTGGTGCATTAAATTTCCCTGAAAATCACCCAGCACGAGATGGCTACGATACTTTTCGAACTGAAGAAAACTTTATTCCACCAGCTCATACTTCAACAATGCAAAACCGTGTTTTGAAACATGGTAAAAAACAGCTTGAAGAGGAGGGGCAAATTGCGCATGTTTCTTATGGACGAGTTTTTCGAAATGAAGACTTAGATGCTACTCATGAACATACTTTTTATCAATGTGAGGGCGTTTTTGTGAGTGAAAATGCGAATTTAGCGCAAATGCTTGGCACGCTCCATTCCTTTTTTGAAGAATATTATGGCCAAAAACTAGAAATTCGCACTCAGCCGGGCTATTTTCCGTTCACTGAACCAAGCCTTGAGTTTTTAATTGAAAAACCTGAGGCACTTGGTGGCAAAAAAGGTGAATGGCTTGAAATGCTTGGTTGCGGAATGATTCACCCTGAATGTTTTGGAAGCTGCTGGAATTGATAGCAGAAAAATATCGTGGTTTTGCCTGGGGTGGAGGAATTGAGCGCCTTGTAATGCTTAAATATGGAATTTCGGATATTCGTTATTTCGAAAGCGCAAAGTTAGAATTTCTAAAGGAATTTTAAATGACCGAGCAAGAATGGAAAGAAATAGATAATAAGCGATCCTTAACAGGATTGAAGACTGCTTTTGATATTTTTTGCCGTGGCTATTGTATTTTTCGCCGGAGTTTCAGCCTTTACAGAAGAAGATACTCATTGTGAGGATTTTAGTAGGGGAAGGCAACGTTTTTATTGTAAGATTTTCGAAAAACCCATTGCTGATACGATTAGAAATATTTTTGGATTAAGAAGGAGTGATAAATGATAATTTCAGTAAATTGGCTTAAAAAATTTGTTCCAGATTTACCAGATATTGGTGAGCTTTCGAAATTGATTGGTGCAAGGCTGGTTGAAATTGAAAGTATTGAAAATTTGGGCGAAAAGTATAAAGATGTGATTATTGCTAAGGTTGTTTCTGCGCAGAAAATTGAAAATTCAGATCATTTAAACCTATGCAAGATTGATGATGGTGGTGTAAGAAAAAATATTACTCGCGATGAAGACGGGCTTATTCAGGTGGTTTGTGGTGCGCCAAATGTGCGAGCTGGTATTTTTGTAGCTTGGCTTCCACCGGAGTCAATCGTGCCAGAAACTTTTGGCGGTGATAACTTTAAGCTTGGCGCACGAAAACTAATGGGTCATATGAGTAACGGAATGATTGCAAGCCTTCGCGAGCTTGGTCTAGGCGAAGAACATGATGGTATTCTTGAAATTTCACCAGAGGTTTTCGAAAACGGCGTTCAGGAGGGTGATTCTTTTGCGGATAAATTTGAATTAAATGATTTTCTGCTTGAAGTTGAAAATAAAAGCTTGACTCATCGCCCAGATTGTTTTGGGATTGTTGGATTTGCTCGTGAAGTTGCAGGAATATTGGGGCAAAAATTTGTTGAGCCAGATTTTATAAGAGGCTTGAGTTTTAAAAACTCAAAGTGATAAAAACGGTTGAAGTTGAAATTCTAGATCCTGAAATTTGCGAACGTTACACGGCGGCAGTTTTTGATATTTCTGAAATTTTAAAAAATCCAAACTTAACAATTGTAAAAACTTATCTTTTGCGTTCTGGAATGCGGCCGATTGATTCTATAACTGATTTAGCTAATGAGCTTATGCTTGAAACTGGGCAACCGCTCCACACCTTTGATTTTGATAAATTAGTAAAAATCAACGGTAGTGAAAACATCAAAATTACCGTTCGAAAAGCTTTCGAAAATGAAGAATTAGAGCTTTTAGGCGGCAAAAAAATCAAAATGAGCAACCAAGATATTGTGATTGCAATTGGTGAAAATGCTGAAACAGCCGTGGCACTTGCTGGCGCAACGGGTGGAGCTTCTACCGTAATTGATGAAAATACAACACGAATTTTAGTAGAAAAGTGCTACATTTAATCTTTATAATTTACGAAATACACAAATGCGTCATGGAATTTTCTCGGAGGCAATTACGCGCTTCACAAAAGGTGTTCCAGAAATGATATCGCGAAAAGTTCTTGATTTGTTTGGTGTGCGAATTTTGGAGCTTGGCGGAAAACCTTTGAGTGAGCCCGTAGATTCAAACGGTGATTTTTATTATAATAAAACTGAAATTTCAGTTTCGAAAAATAAAATCAACCAAGTTTTAGGAACAGATTTTTCAAATGAAGAAATTCAGCAAACTCTAGAAAATGTTGGAATTTTAGCAAAAAATGAAAATCCTGTAATTTTTATGATTCCATTTTGGCGAAATGATCTACATATTGAAGAGGACTTAATTGAAGAAGTTGGGCGATTGAATGGTTACGATAACATTAAATTACAACTGCCAAGTCGAACTTTTAAAGCGGTAAAGAAAGCAAAAATCGACTTGCTCCAATCTGAAATTCGTGATATTTTAGCGGCAAGCGGTGCAAATGAAGTTTTGACTTATAGTTTTATTCATGGTGATTTGCTTGAAAAAGGTTGGCCAAGATCCACAAAACTCTTACAAGATTATCAATTCAATATCACCAGATTTACAATATTATCGCCAAACTTTAATGCCAAGTTTGCTTTCTAAAAATTAGTCAGAATATTCGTGCAGGTTTTGGTGAATTTGCAATTTTCGAAATGAATAAAATTACTGAAAAATCACTTGGCTTGAATGATGAAAATGTGCCAGTTGAACAGAAGAAATTGGCGTTCGTTTATGCAAAAAATAAGGGCGAAAATGCATTTTATGAAGCGAAGAATTATGCAGAATTTCTATTTAAAAAGCTTGGTCTAAATGTAGAATTTGTGAAATTTGAAACTGAAAAATCACCACTTTCGACTGAATTTGAACCAAAACGTTCGGCTTTAATGCGAATTTCTAAAAATGGCAAAGTAACGATTTTAGGTGTGATTGGTGAGTTTAGAAAACCAGTTCAAAAAAAGCACTAAAACTGCCAGAATCAACTGCTGGATTTGAGCTTGATTTGCAAATTTTACTTGAAAATATTGAAAATTCGAATGTGAAAATTAGGGATTTTTCGAAGTTCCAGTCTGTTGAGCGTGATATTTCGATTAATGTTGAAGAAAAATCGTAAATTTGCTGAAATTTTTTTAGTATTTTTGAGAATATTTCTGATGAATTTAGCAAAATTAATATTGAAACTTTACCGATTGATATTTTTAACGATTGTGATGGCTCAAAAAATATTTCAATTCGATTTAAGATTACGCCTTTCGAAAAAACTTTAAACGGTGAAGAGATTAGAGAAATTATGCAAAAAATTGAAGAAAAAGCTATAAAAAATGGCGGAAAGATAATTTAGGAGAAAAAGATGACAACAAAGAAAAAAATTCATTACAAACTGGTACGCCAGCTTGGCAGAGATATTCAATTTGGGTGATTTTAATTTTAACGGTTGTTTCAACTGTGGCGCTTTATGTTTCTTCATTCTTGCAAACTGAGAGCAATTCAGAAGCACAAAAAAAGCAATCGCAAGTTTTGAAAAAATACCAAGATTACAGAAAAAAAGTTGAAGAGCAGGCGAAAGAACTTTCGGCTAAATATTACGACAGTTTTAAGGAATATGAAAAAGCCCCAGTTGCATTTAATGCTGCAAGTATAAAAGAGCTTACGAAAAAAGATTTAAAAGAGGGTGATGGTGAAGAATTTACAGATTCAACAACGAAATTCCAGGCTTATTATATTGGATGGAAACCCGATGGTACAGTTTTTGACGGAAGCTTTGAAAATGGTAGATTAAAATCGCCAGTAGTCTTTCGCAAAGAGGGTAAAAAATGGGGCTTAATTGAAGGCTGGAGTGAAGGTCTAAAAGGAATGAAAGTTGGCGGAATTCGTGAATTATCTATTCCTGCGGATAAGGCTTATGGTGCTCAGGGCTCGGTTAATCAGGAAGATTCTTCAAAAACTATTGGTCCAAATACACCTTTGAAATTTATTGTAATGTTAATTCCTGAATTTCAAGAAATTCCACAACCAAGTCTTGAGGAAAACTAAAATGATTGATTTGGTTATTGTTGGTTCAGGCCCGTCTGCGTTGAGTGCGGCAATTTATGCTGCACGAGATGGCCTGAGCGTGCGAGTTTTTGAAAAAGCTGCTTTTGGTGGAATTGCAACAACTTCAGATTTAATTGAAAACTATCCAGGTTTTGATGAAGGAATTTCTGGGCTTGAACTTTCAAAAAAGATGCGAATTCAGGCTGAAAAATTTGGTGCAGAATTTGATTATGGTGAAGTCTTAAGTTTTGAAAATCTTGGCAGTTTCGTACGATTAGATATCGATGGCGAAAAATTTGATTCGAAAATAGTTTTGATTGCAACAGGAAATTCATATAGAATGCTTGGTTTGCTGCGAGAAGAAGAATTTTTCGGGCGAGGTGTCCATACCTGTGCGACTTGTGATGGACCATTCTATGCTGGAAAGGATTTGATTGCAGTTGGCGGCGGTAATTCTGCTGTAACCGAAGCTCTGTTTTTGAGCCGATTTTCAAAAGTTAAGCTTTTAGTTCGGGGTAAAATTTCAGCGCAAGCGGTGTTGCAAGAGCGACTTTTTGAAGCAGTTAAATCTGGTAAAATTGAGTTATTTTTGAAAACTGAAATTGAGGAATTCCTTTTCGAAAAGACTGATTTTGGTGAAAAAATTATTGGTGCTCGCATAAAACAGCAAACTGAAGAAGGTGAAAAAACTTTTGAAATTAAAGCTGCGGCAATTTTTGAATTTATTGGATTGATTCCGAATTCTGGTTTTGCAAAAAAATCTGGCGTTGAAGTTAATAACTATGGTGAGATTGTTGTAAATAACAATTTTGAAACAAATATTCCAAGAGTTTATGCTTCTGGCGATATAATTGAAAATGCACAAAAACAGATTGTGGTGGCTGCAGCAACCGGTGCTCAAGCGGCAATACAAATCTCAGAATTTTTGCACAATGAAAAATAGGGTTTTATCGCCCTATTTTAGTTTTTGAAAAAGTGAAAAATATCCTCAAGCGTGATATAATGGAATATAATGAAAAAGTTAGTGATTATTGACGGAAAAAGCGTATTTTATAGGGGATACTACGCTATGGGTAATTTGAGTCTTGAAGACGGAACACCAACAGGCGGTGTTTATGGTTTTGCCAGTTTAGCTTTTGAGGTTATTCGAAAATTAAAACCAGATTATGTGGTTGTGGCTTGGGATAAAAAAGGAACTTCAACCGCAAAAAGAAGTGCGATTTATCCTGAATATAAAGCTGGGCGAAAAAAAGTGCCAGATGATTTCTATGAACAGATTCCGCTTTTAAAGGATTTTTTGAAGACTTTAGGCTGGCCTCTTTTTGAGATCGATAGTTATGAGGCTGATGATATTTTGGGGACTTTAGCGGTTCAGGCAAATAAGCTTGGAGTTGAAGCAAATTTGATTACTTCCGATCTTGATATGCTGCAATTGATTGATGAAAATACTAAAGTTTTTGCAATGAAGCGCGGATTTTCGGATATCGAAGAATTTGATCTTGAATATTTTGAGAACAAATATGGCTTAAAACAATCTCAATTTTTAGATTTAAAAGCACTTCAAGGTGATTCTAGCGACAATATTCCAGGTGTGCCAGGGATTGGCCCAAAAAAACCGCTACGCAACTTTTGCAAGAGTTTTTTTTACGCTTGAGGGAATTTATGAAAATCTTGAAAAATATCAAACCAGCTTGGCGAAAAAAACTTGAAGACGGCAAAGATTTGGCGTTTATGAGTAAAAAAATTGCTGAAATTTTTTTCTTGATGCACCAGTTGAGCTCAACTTTGAAGACGCTGATATTCATAATTTTAATTATGAAGAAGTTTTAAAAATGCTTCGAAAGCTTGAATTTAACTCTTTGGTTCGAAAAAAATTCCAAAAAGAGATGAAAAACTGGCTCAGAGGATTTTGAAATAAAAAAATGAAAACCAAATTGGGCTTTTTTTGAAGAAGTTTTTAAAAACCTTCTGAGATTAATATTTTTGCCAGAAATTTCTGCTGAAAAAGTTTTTTTCGAAAAAAACCGCAAGATTTGGTTTTCTTTGATTTTGATACTCAAAAAAATCAAAAAAATTTTAGTTTCGAATTTTGAAAATATTGCAGAATTTAATTTTTATGGAATTTTTCGAAATTTGCTGACTTCTTCAGAAATACAAAAAAACAGTTTTCTTTTAATGCGAAAGAAACATTTCATAAAAATTTTTTTAACGCTGGCATTGATTTTGGAGATTGGGGTGGAATTTATGATATTGAGCAATTGGAATTTTTATTAAATGCTCTAATCCGCGATAAAAGTTTGAGTGGAATTTACGGCGAGAAAATAGATGAAGATGATTCAAAAGTTCGAATTTCAGCGATGCGGATTATCTTTGAGTGTCAACAAAAAAAGCTTGAAGATTTACCAAGAATTCGTGAAATTGCTGAAAAATTAGATTTCCCAATGAGTTTGGTTCTATTTAAAATGGAAAAAGCTGGTGTTGAAATTTGCCCAGAGATTTTTGCTAAGATGAGTGTGGAATTTGCTGGTGAAATTTCAAAGATTGAGAAGGAAATTTTTGAAATTGCTGGGCGGGAATTTAATGTTGCGAGTCCGCTTCAGCTTTCGAAAGTTCTTTTTGAAGATTTAGGTTTACCGACAAAAGGAATTAAAAAATCAAAAAATGGCTTTTCGACAGGGCAAAAAGAGCTTGATAAATTACGAGAACATAGCCCGATTATTGATAAAATTGAGCAATTCCGTGAGTTTTCGAAATTAAAAAGTACCTATGTTGATACTTTGCCAAAGCTTGCAGATGAAAAAAATCGGATTCATAGCAATTTTGCGCAAGATGTAACAACAACGGGGCGGCTTTCTTCAAGTAATCCTAATTTGCAAAATATACCGATTCGTTCCGAGCTTGGTCGGCGTATTCGTGAGGGCTTTGTGGCGAAAAAGGGAAATCTACTAGTTTCAGCAGATTATTCGCAGTTTGAATTGAGATTGGCGGCAGTTTTGGCGAATGACAAGCCTTTGATTGAGACTTTTGAAAAAGATTTAGATATTCACGCAAAGACTGCAAGTGAAGTTTTTGGCGTTCCGATTGATGAAGTTTCGAAAGATCAACGACGCGTTGCGAAAATTATTAATTTTAGTGTTCTTTATGGTGTTGGAGCTTATAATCTTTCTGGCACGATTGGAGTTGGTTTTTATGAGGCGAAAAAATATATCGAAGAGTATTTTAATGCGCATAAGCCAATTCAAGAGCTTATGGATGATACATTAAAAAAAGCTCAGGATGAAGGTTTTGTAGAAACATTTTTTGGGCGAAGGCGACCAATGCCGGATATAAAATCGAGTAATTTTATGATTCGTGAGATGGCAAAGCGAGCTGCACAGAATATGCCAATTCAAGGCACCGAGGCAGATTTAATGAAGCGAGCAATGCTGGCTGTTGATGAAAAAATCGTAAAAGCCGGGCTTGGTGAACAAATTTTGCAAATTCATGATTCAATTTTGGTGGAAGTTCTAGCTGAAAATGCTAAAAAAGTGGCAGAAATTTTAAAGCGAGAAATGGAGAACGTGGCTCCAGAATTAAATGTTAAATTAAAGGTTGAAGTTTCTATCGGTAGAGATTGGCTAAATATGTAATAAATATATTGTAAGACAGGTTTTTTTGTGATGCAGTCTTGATTTTTTTAAAAACGCTTTTTGTTTATAATTGTTTTAGGAAATATTTTTTTAAGGTGGAGGGACTTAGATAATGAAACATAAAAATATTATTTGGCGTAGTTTTAGCTATTGCTGTTTTGAGTGCAGGACTAAACGTAGTGCAAGTAATTAAAAATAAAAATGATATTGCTGCAATGAAAAACCCTGTTGGCTCGGTTTGCGGGGATGATATTATTAATAAATATAACAATATTAAAGGTAGAAAAGAAGAATATGTTAAAAAAATGCAAAAAGCCTTAGGGGATGAGATTTCGAAAAAGGCAGGAAATGAGAAAGACTCTAACTGTGTTATAATGCGGCTTTTTATTGGAACAGAAAATCAGGAACAAACATTTAAAAATCTTGAAGAAATGATTAATAAGGGTCAAAACCCAAGTTTAAAAATTAATGGTGTTAGCTATATTGAGTATATTAAGCCTGCAAGCTTAAAAATATGAAGATGCTGGAGATTTATTCTAAATGAAAAAAAGCTTAATATTTTATTTTTTTGCTGTTTTGTTTTTCTTTTTGTATTTAATTCTGTATTTTTTTCAAAAAGAATACAAACGCTGCATCTGATGAAATCCCAGAAAATGTTGCTAAGAGGCTTATAGATTCTTGCAATTCGAATAACACATGGATTAAAGAAAAGAACTATGATGGGACTGAAGAAAGATTTAGCCCATACCCGCCTGATATTAGATCATTAACAGGAAACTGGATATCTGCTGATCCTGAAGGTAAGAAACTTATCAGTTCTATTTATGAAAAACATGAGTTCCAAGTAAGTAAAGAGAATAGAAGTTTCTATCTTAATATTGCTGCAATTGCATGTCATAGTCGAGCTCGAGCTTCTGCTACAAATATTAGGATTATGAAAGAACTGGATTATAATAAACTTGAAATAAATGGCCCTGTTACTTTTGGCGATAGAACTCAAGGAGCTGTTCATGATTTTATTTTGGAAGCTAAAAAATATGGTCGTATTGCTCCTCCTACCAAAATAACTATTAAAGAATCTGAAATAGATAAACTTTCGGACGGAGATTACATACATTTTAAGGTGTGGCAGTGTTGGCATAGTTATAAAGGAATAAATTATGGCTGGGAAGATGATGTTTTCAATCAACCTCCGGGACATTGCTATGATCATAAAGTTACCATAAGAGTCAAAGCTCCAGTTAAATTTAACGTTGAAGGAGATACTAAGGCTGCAGTTTTAAATTCTAGTCATAGAATTAGTTCGGATGATTCAACATTCAAAGGTAATGGTCGCTCTAATCCTCAAACCGCTAAAGTTGGACAATGGGTTTCTTTTAGACACAAAGTTATAGGTAAAGATTTTAATAAAAATAGTGTTAGCGGTAGTGGTCATTATCAAACTTTCAGAAATGATGGACGTGGTGATTATTCGGTAAATAGCAACTATAATTTTAGATGGAATAAAGACTCGTGGAATAGTAGGCCCACAATAATTAATCAAGGTAATATTTGGGATACGATTAATGCAGTAGGTACCGATAGGGAAATCTTTAGGGTAACCAGAGATATGGCTGGAAAGACAATATGCTCAAAAATGTCATATGGAGTTTCGGCTGGGGATATTGTTAATGTTAATAGACATAATAAAACTACTAACGAGGCTTGTATCTATGTTCCTTACGATTTTGAAATAACTCCTTGCGTTAAAATCGATAAAATTCGAAACTGCTCGGGTGATGATTTAGATATCCCTGCGAACGGCAAGGTGCCAAACGACCCTAACGACGGTGAAGAAATTCTTATTCCAGGGGGCGGGACTGAAACCTCATCGATAAAATATAAAATTACAACTTGGCGTGTCCCTTCAGATAAAGAAGGTTTTGCGACCAAGAGTAATAAGAGAGATAATAAAAATAGCGACACCTGTTCGCCAACTAATTTCTATTATCAAGACTACCAAGGAATTGAAAAATGTCGTGTTGTTAAAGAGGGGTCTGGGAAATTCAATAAAGATACTCGAGTTGCAGACTTTATACCTTCAATTGAAGAAGGTGCCGAGGCTGGAACCCGTTATTGTGTGGCGCTTTCTATCTCGCCATATAAGATGAATTCAAATCAAAGTCAGGCTGAACAAGTTAAGCAAGAGCGAGAGAATTTAGACTGGCGGCATAGTGCGCCAATCTGTATTAAGCTAGTTAAGAAGCCGAAAGTTCAATTTTGGGGAAATGGCGTTTATTCAAAATCAGGTATTCGAACAAGTTTATCTACAACTAAACAAGGGGTTCTTGGTTCTTGGGTTGAATATGAAGCACTCTCGGGTGTGAAAATTAAAGATTTTAGAACTGAATCTTCGCAAAGCACGCGAAAGTTGGCAATTGAAGATTATTCTTCAAAAAGTAGTTTTGGCCAAGGAAAATCAAGTATTAATTCATTAATTTCAAACATTTCTTCAAAATTTCCAAAAAAGAATTTCGAAGATGCGAATACGAAAGTTGAAGTTTATGGCGATTCGAACAAACAACTTGGTTCAATTTCAGCTGATAAGCAAACTCGAGTGATATATGGTAAAAATATTCGAATTTCTGGCGATATCGTGAATGCTGATAGAGCCGTAAATAATGATTCAGATTTTCGTCAGATTATAATTATTGCTGACGGAGATATTACTATTGACCAAGGAGTAAAAAGAGTTGATGCATGGTTGATTGCTCAAGGGGTAATAAATACTTGTGCGGTTAATGGTGCTCAGAATGCTAATGACGTTAATATGAAAAATTGTAACAATCAATTGCGTGTGCGCGGTGGAACAGCTTCGAAAGGGTTGCGATTATGGCGAACTGCTGGCTCTGATGGGACTGCTAAAGATACGCTAGCTAGTCCTGCTGAAATTTTTAACCAATCGGCAGATACCTACTTGTGGGCTCAGTCTCAATCTGGTAGTGTTGGTAAAATTGTTACAACTTATACTAAAGAACTTCCGGTGAGGTATTAAATATGACAAATAGAGAGTTTAAAAAAGGCGGTGTTTCAATCTTTATTGTTATTATGGTTAGTATTTTGGTTTCGATTATGTCTGCAAGCTTTTTGCGGATTATGCTCCGAGACCAAGAGCAGGCTAGTAAGCTAGATCTTTCGCAGAGTGCCTATGATAGTGCTCAGGCGGGAGTTGAAGATGCTAAAAGATTTTTACGAATTTATAAAGGTGCTTGCGGTGGCGCAGATGTTGGTGAGAAAGTTTTTGAAGGTAAGACATATGATTGCAGTGAAATGACAAAGGCAATTTTGTCTGGTAATTGTTATGTTTTAGCAACTGCCGGAATTGGCACTAATGGTGGTGAAACTATAGTGCAAAACCACAACAAGTTCTGGTGGAGGAAATACCGATCGAGATTTGAACCAGGCCTATACTTGTGTTAAAAATTAAAACAGATACTTCTGACTTTTTAGGCCAAAGTAACGAAGGGACGCCTTCAGTTATTAGCTTAAAAAGGTGTTTCGAGTTTTAACCAGATTCGTGTTAAGTGGCACACCAAAAAAATAATATTGCGAATGGCTCAAAAAAATATCGCTAGATTCAATAAATAATCCTAATGCTCGCCCTAATATTTTTGAAAGATTGGCAGGCTCAAAAATAGACCAGCCATATTAAAAACCCAATTATATGGTTATGTTCCTGGACATAATAGAAATTCATCAACAAGTATGGATACACCTTATCCAGATGACGGAAATGGTGCGAGTGAAATGCTATTTTATCCTGCTTCAGGCTTAGATTCTCGAGTTGTGAATAGTTCGAATCTACCAACTGTTCGTCGAGACGAAAAATTCTACACAGTCAACCAATGACTATACTTTTTACGAAATGTTCAGACGATCTTGGGGCTGGCTCAAATACCTATGCTTGCGAAATGGTAATAAATATTGGGCGAAATGTTTCTCCAACTGATGTTCTGTATGCTCGGTTGACACCTTTAATGAATAATGCTGAATTTAAAATTGAGCTTATGAATAACGGTAATATTGTAGATTTTAAAGGTATTCAGCCAAAAGTTGATTCAACTGGTCGAGCAAATAGTCAATTTAGAAGAATTGAAAGTCGAATTGGATTCCATGATAGTAATTTCCCAGTTCCTTTATTTTCTGCTCAAACTGAAGGAGATGAGCCGATTTGCAAAGATTTCTCAGCAACTAAAATTAAAAATGGTGGATTAACCTGTAAGATGTAATATAAAATAGCCTTTTATGAAGGCTATTTTATTATATTTTGAAATTATTATTTTGCATATTCGATTGCGCGTGTTTCACGAATTATATTAACTTTGATTACGCCTGGATATTGCATTGTGCTTTCAATTTTATCCGCAATATCTCGTGCCATTTTTATTGCGGAAAGATCGTCGATAGATTCTGGTGAAACTATTACACGGATCTCTCTACCAGCCGAAATAGCATAAGCCTTATTTATTCCCTTAAAGCTAGTTGCAACATTCTCAAGCTCGCGCATTCTCTCTACAAAGTTTTCAGCAGAAGCGTTTCGAGTTCCTGGTCGAGAGGCACTCATTGCGTCAGTTATTTTAACAATAATTGCCTCAACTGTTGTAGCTTCGACATCTTCATGGTGTGCTGCAATTGCGTTTACGACTCGGGGATCCATTCCATATTTTTCGGCAAGTTCAGCACCTATTTGAGCGTGTTTTCCTTCAATCTTATGGGTTACGGCCTTTCCGATGTCGTGGAAGAGCGCAGCAGTTTTTGCAATTTTAACATTTGCACCAATTTCTTCGGCAATTAAGCCTGCAACATTAGCCATTTCTGTTGAATGTTTTAAAACATTCTGGCCATAACTTGTTCGAAACTTTAATTCGCCAAGTAGTCGCAACATTTCATGTGGTAAACCTGAAAGTCCCACTTCACGAGCAGCATCTTCACCAGCACGATTAATTTCCTTATTTATTTCACGTTCAGCTTTTTCAACAACTTCTTCGATTCTTGCCGGATTGATTCGTCCGTCTTTCATTAAAAGCTCGAGTGAAAGTCGTGCAACTTGGCGGCGAACAGGGTCAAAACTTGAAAGAACAACCATTCCAGGAGTATCATCAACCAAGATATCTACACCAGTTTCGCGCTGAAGTGCTTGAATATTTCGACCTTCTTTGCCGATAATCCGACCTTTCATTTCATCATCAGGGAGTTTTAAAGCAGTAACTGTTCGTTCAGCCGTTACTTCGCTTGAAATTCGTTCCATTGCTGAAACTAAAATAGCCTGAGCTCGCTCTTCGGCATCTTCGGTTGCATTTTTTTGGAGCTTTGCAACTAGATTAACCATATCTTGAGCTATATTTCTTTCGGCAATTTTCATAATTTTTTCAGCCGCTTCTTTTTTTGAAAGCTTCGCGATTTTTTCAAGTTTTTCATCTTGCTTTTTGCGAATTTCTTTAATCTCATTTTTGAGTTTTTCAACTTCAAGCTCATTGTTTCGAAGTTTCTCGGTTCGTAAATCAATCTGATCGAGCTTTCGGTCGAGAGATTCTTCTCGTTCTGCAAGGCGATTTTCAGTTTTTCGAATTTCTTTTCTCCGTTCTGACTCATCTTCGTTAGCCTTTTCAGTAATTTTTAAGGCTTTTTCATTTGCACGTTCTAAGATTACAGCTGATTTTTTTCGGGCTTCAGCAATAATTTTATCTGAATTATTTTTTGCATTTGCGGTTTTTACTTTTTGATATGCAAAAGCGCTACCACCGCCAAACAAAACGCCAAGCGTAGCTATAATTATTTCCATATTTTTCCTTTCATCAATAAATAGTTAAAAAAATCAAAAAGCAATACAATGCCTAAATCCATTTTATCATAAAAAAAGCAAATTTCAAAATTGCGAAAAAAATATTTTTTTAGTGTATAATTTAATTATGTTTATGTCTTTTTTTAACTTGGTGGTATGGGAAAGGGCTAGCTTGGCGTACTGAGAAGATTTTTAGATGGAGTCGAACGCTCGATTGATACTTTTTTTCGCTCGGTCTTTTTAATAAAAAAACTTGGTTTGCGCCTTTTTCGACAAATTGATGCTTTAGGTGTTTCGAACGCTTCGATTGAAGTTCGAATTAAGAAGTCTTTTGATAAGCTCTTTTCTCGGTTTATTGGTGCTTTTTTGCGAACAATAATAATGATAATTGGTATATTTTTTTTATTAGCTTTAAAGCAATTTGGGGCTTAGTAATGTTAATTTTATGGTTAATTTCACCGGTTTTACCGATTATCCTTGCTGTAATTTTTTTACAACTGGTTGGACACCAAAAAAATTATTCCAAAAAAATTAAGGATGATTTTAAAAAAATTGGCAAAAAAATATTCCATCAAAAGAAGTTAAACCAATTAAAACAAAAAAAGGAGTTGGTTCTTATGATTTTTTTGATTATAATAATTTGCGCGCAAAAAAATCTCGTTTAATGAATGGGCTTAGGGGATTTTTTTATTTCTACTTAAGATTTTTGAAAATTGTTGGAACTTTGAGCGGATTTTTGTTTAATTTTTAATGGATTCGGCTCTTGGCTGGTTAATTTTAGCATTTTCATTAATAATTACAATTTTTAATTCATTGGTGGAATGGGGAACTTCATAGGTTGGAGCCATCAAAAAGAATTAAATATTGAAGGGCAGTTAGCTAGTAATATTTTAGGAAAGCTTTCGAAAAATCCAACAAGCGAGCAGATTGCGAAAGTAGTTTTAGAAAGTTCTGGTGGAAAGTTCATTATTTCACGTTTTGGACTTGGAAAAACTACGATTGAGAGTTTGTCTCAGATTCCGCAAAATTCGCCTGAAAATATTTTTCAAACCGCACTGCAAATTCAGCAAAAGTTAAAAACTAAAACCGTTTCTGGTTCGGTTCTAGCTCTTGCAATAATTCGAAATTTTCCGAATTATGAAACGCTTCTTGCGCAGTTTTATCTTGACTTTGAAGATTTAGAGCGTGGTGTTTTGTGGCATGATCATATTTTTTCACTAATAAGTCAATCTAAAATTCCAATTAAAACTGGTGGAATTGCCCGCGATTGGTCGTTTGGCTATACGCCAACTTTGAATCGTTTTGGAGTGAATATTACAAATCAGGTTTCGAACAATATTTTAATGTCTTCAAATTTAGAGCAACATAAAGATTTAGTTTCGAAAATGGTTGAACAGTTCAGCGGTAATGGAAAACAGAATATTGCCTTAATTGGTGCTGATGGCGTTGGTAAAACTACTGTTGTAAATTCTTTCGCTGCAAAAATTGCAAATGGTAGTGAGAAAATCCCTTCAAATTTAAAATTTAGACAGGTTGTTTCTCTTGACGCCGCATCTTTGATTGCGGCAGCACCAGGGCGGGGTGAAATAGAAAATTTGCTGAATTATGTTTTGAACGAAGCCTATGCTGCTAAAAATATAATTATTTGTCTTGATAATGCTCAGCTATTTTTTGAAGATGGTGTTGGTTCGGTTGATGTTTCGAATTTACTCCTTCCTATTATTCAGGCTGGTGCCTTAAGGTTAATCTTAACTCTTGACGAACAGAGATTTTTGCAAATTTCAGCAAAGAACCCAGCACTTGCTCAGGCAATGAATAGGTTGCATGTTAAACCAGCTAATTATGATGAAACATTGGCGGTTATGCAAGATAAGTTGTTAATTTTCGAACATCAAAATGGCGTGTTTTATCAATTTCAAGCGCTTAAAGAAGCTTTTAAGCTAAGTGAAAGATATATTTTTGATTTAGAAATGCCAGGGCGGGCAGTTCGCTTATTAGAAATGGCGGCAGGGTTTGCTGATAATAAAATTGTAACGGCGAGCTCAGTTGAAAAAGCGATTGAGCAAACAATGAATGTAAAAATCGCCACTGCAAATGTTAATGAAGAGAAAGAAACTTTATTGAACCTTGAAGATTTATTACACGCCAGAATGGTTGGCCAGGAAAAAGCAGTCTCGGCTGTGGCAAATGCTTTGCGCCGTGCGAGAACTGGTGTTCGAAACCAAAACAGACCGATTGGAACATTTCTATTTCTTGGCCCAACTGGAGTTGGTAAAACAGAGCTTTCGAAGGCACTTTCAGAAGTTTATTTTAATGGTGAAAATAATATTGTTCGTCTTGATCTAAATGAGTTTGTAAATCTTGAAGATGTCTCAAGATTGATCGCGGATGGCGCGCGTGATGCAAGTTCTCTAACTGCTCAAATGATGAAAAAGCCTTTCTCAGTTGTTCTTTTGGATGAAATTGAAAAAGCTCACCCAAATGTTCTAACTGCTCTTTTGCAGGTTTTAGATGAAGGTATTTTGAGGGATGAAAAAAACCGTGAGGTTTCATTTCGAGATGCGATTATTATTGCAACATCAAATGCTGGTTCTGAGCGAATTCAAGAGTTAATTTCTCGTGGTTACGATTCGACAAGTGCTGAAGAAATTATTGTAAATGACTTAATTGCAAGTCGTGAATTTCGCCCTGAATTTCTGAACCGTTTTGATGAAATTGTCGTTTTCGAACCACTCACAAAAAGAAAATCTGATGCAAATTATTGATTTAATGATTTTTGGAGTAAATAAAACTCTTGCTGGCCAAAAAATTACAGTTTCTGTTACGCCAGAAGCTAAAATATTGCTTGCAAATTTAGGATATGATCCAAAACTTGGTGCTCGACCAATGAGAAGAGTTATTCAGCGAGTTGTGGAAAAATACTATTGCACGAAAAAAATGCTTTCCGGCGAAGCTCAAGCTGGTTCGAGTATTGAAATTACTCCAGAGATAGTTCGACAAAGCTAATATAAAAATAAAAAAATCAGCAGATAGATATTCTTGCTGATTTATTTTTTTCAAATTTTGGAGGGCCAGGAGGGGCTCGAACCCTCGACACCCTGCTTAAGAGGCAGGTGCTCTAACCGGCTGAGCTACTGGCCCAATATTCACATTATAGCATATTTAATCGTGAAAAAAAGACTTTTTGATTATTTTTTTGGCTGAATTTTGTAAATATAATGTGTGCCTGATATTTTAAAAAGGTTTTTAAATTTTTTTAATTTCGAAACCATAGTTAATAAAAAAAGTGGAGGTATTTTTTTAAAAAAATTTGCCTGAATTTGAGCAAGCTTTTAGCATTTTTTTAATCCTCTCGGCGTGGCCAAAAAGTATAGAATACGGTAATGTTTGAAATCGGGAAGGCTTTCTAAAAAAATTTTTTTAAGATAAATTTGGCAGTTTTGCTGTTTTCTAAGTTTAATTTTTGAAATTATAACCAGAAAAGGGTTAATTTCAAAAACCGATAGCTTTTGCATTAAAAATTGTTTACGACTTTTTAAAAACAACTCCATCACCAGAACCGATATCTACGAGGACGTCTTCTTTAGAAAAAAATTTATTGTTTTGAAGAGTTTGAAAAAGATCTGATTTATGTGTTGGGGCATACGGTGCGCCAAAAAAATATAGTTAAAAAGAAAAGCTATAATAATTATGCTGAGAATAAATAATATTTAGCAAAAAAATAATTTCCATAAAATAAAATAATTTGGTACCCCCGGTAGGACTCGAACCTACGGCCAGGGAGGGTAGAAACCTCTTACTCTAATCCACTGAGCTACGGGGGCGTACCTAAAACAATTATATCAAGTTTTTTGAAAAAAGTCTATATGATTATTTTTCTAAAAGCAAAAACCTCCAGAAAATGGAGGCTTATGCTAAAACAAAAAAAGATCAAATGGTGCGGGCGGAGAGAATCGAACTCTCATCACTTGCTTGGAAGGCAGGTATATTAGCCGTTATACGACGCCCGCATGAGATTATTATAGCAAACATTTTTTATAAAAGCAAGACTTTTTTGAAAAAATAATGTGTTTATGCTAATATAGTATTATGAAATTAAATGATTATGTTGTAAAATCAAGTCTTGAAGAAGTTGCTCACTCTAGCGGATACGCTAAAGCTCAGTCTGGTGGAAGAATTGGTGCTGCAAGCTCACAAAGTTTTGCACAGCGACAATCAATTGATTATAGAAATTCGAAAGTACGCTCATATCGAGATTCTCAACTTGGTCAATTAAGGATGGCACAAAAAACTAAAATGGAAAGTTCAAGATCGGCTCTTGATCAGATTAGAGCCAAAAGAGAAGAAAGGGCTTCAAATTATTTTCAGCAAAATTTAAATAGGCAAAAAAATACACTTTTGAATGGTCAAATTAACCAATCAACAGAAATGAGAATGACGAAAAGTGGTTTTAGCGAGGTTCAGCAAACCGGAATGACGGGTTTTTACAGCTCACAAACTTCAAGCTCTCAAAATGTTGTGCGAAGTTTTCGCCCGCAAATTAAGCCAAAATTTTAAAGCTTGATTTTCGAGTTTTTATGTGTTAAAATGGTTGAAGTTATGGCGGATGTAGCTCAGCTGGTTAGAGCGCTGGTTTGTGGCACCGGAGGCCGTGGGTTCGAACCCCATCATTCGCCCCAAGTAAATTCGAGCTTAAGGCTCTTTTTTTTATTTGACCAAAATTTTAAAGTATGATATAGTATTAGATAGATTTTTTACCAAGGAGGTATATAATATGGTAAAGTTGAACCTTACAGAATTTATATCAAAAAAGATGGATGAGGCTTTTCAAGATACTCTTGATTGTTTTAGGGCTCACCACCCAAGCTTTTGCAGTAGTCTTGATGATCAAAATGAGAATAATCTCTTAGAGGCGATTAAAAGTTCACTAGTTCAGGCTGCCGAAGTTCTGCTCGAAGAGGACTGTGGAGTGGAAAGCTCTGATGTCGATATTGAACTTCTAACAATCTTCGAAATTTTAAACGGTGAAAAACCAAGTGGATTTTCTTGTACAAAGTTCAACCTTAAATTTACGGGCTATCTTATCAGAAAACTTGAAGATAATATAACATTTAAGTTTCTTGTTGTAAATATTGTCCGAAAAAATGCGATAAAATATCGCACAGAAAATAAAGGCTATCTCGAATTCAGCTAAAAATAACTCCCGATTTCCGGGAGTCTTTTTAACTATGAAAATAAAGTTTCGATCTTTGCGCCGAGTGAATTTAATCTTTCTGCAAAATCTTCGTAGCCGCGATTAATATTGTAAACATCTCGCAAGGTTGAAATTCCTGGCGCAGCGAGCATTGCGATTAAAACTACAACACTTGGGCGAAGGGCGCTTGGCGCAATAACGTCTGCAGGCTTCCATTTTGTTGGGCCAGAAATATAAACACGATGCGGATCAACAAGTTCAATTTTGGCATTTAGCTTGGAGAGCTCGGTGAAATAAATTGCACGGTTTTCGTAGCTCCAGTCATGAATCAAGGTTCGACCTTCCGCGACAGTTGCAATTAACCCGAGAAAAGGTAAATTGTCCATATTTATACCAGGAAATGGTAGCGCGTGAATTTTATCTTTTGCGGCATGAAGTTTTGATTTTTTAACTTTGATATTCACAAGGCGCGTTTTTTTATTTTTCGAAAGATATTCGGGGCTAATTTCAAAATTCGCGCCCATTTGTTCGAGGGTTGCAAGTTCAAGTTCGTTGAATTCGATTGGCGCACGTTTGATAGTAATTTCAGAATTTGTAACCAGTGCAACCGCCACGAAAGTTAAAGATTCAATAGGATCTTCGCTTACATAATATTCAACATCTTTCTCAATTTTTGTTAATCCATGAACTTTTAAGGTTGTTGTTCCAATTCCTTCAATTTTAACGCCAAGCTCTTCAAGAAAGAAACATAAATCTTGCACCATATAATTTGGGCTAGCATTTCGAATTGTAATTTCTTGACCGGAAAGTGCTGCGGCCATAATTATATTTTCGGTTGTTGTGTCTCCACGTTCAGTTAAGAGTATTGGCTTCTCAACTTTTTTTGGTTTGTTCGAAACTTTGTAAAAATCAGTTTGTGCTGTAACATTTGCACCAAAATACCTTAATCCAGAAAGGTGTGGCTCAACTGTACGTGTTCCTAAATTGCACCCACCAGAAAAAGGTATTTCAAAGTCTAAATATTGGTGAAGAAGTGGACCAAGAAACATTAGAATACTGCGTGTTCTTTTAGCAGATTCAATATTCATATTTTCGAAAGATAATTCTTTAGGAGGTGTAATTTCGAGATCATTTTCATCATTTAGCCATTTAGTTTTTACACCAATCGAATTTAAAACTTCAATAATTCGATTAACTTCTTCAATTCGAGCAACGCGGCGAAGAATCGTTTTTCCTTTATTTAAAAGAGAAGCACAAAGTAGAGCGACGGCGGCATTTTTTGAGGTTTTAACTTCAATTTCACCAGAAAGTTCGTGACCGCCATGAACACGAAAATTAGTTTTCTTATTTGAATTAACAGATATAATTTCGCTCGAAAGTTCTTCTGAAATCCTTGCAAGCATTTCAATAGTTATATTTTGCTTACCGCTTTCAATTCGGTTGATTGCGCTTTGTGAGGTACCAATTTTTTCAGCAAGCTCAACTTGAGTTAAATTCTTGTGCAGGCGGGATTCTTGAATAAGCTTCCCGATTTTTTCTAAATAGGCTTGTTCTTCGTTCATAAAATAATTATATCACTTATGGTATAATAAAAAAACAAGTTTTCTAAGAATTTTTTTTATTTTTTTAAAAAAATATGATATACTTAAAAAAATATGATATAGCGACGGTTTTTTTATATTTTTTTAGTTTCAAAAAGTTTAATTTTTTTAAGGAGAGTTTTTTTATGTTTGATGAAAAGATTTTTTTAATGTAATTGAAAAATGAAGAAAAATCGTCAGCGAGAAGGCTTGGAATTAATTCCAAGTGAGAATTATGTTTCAAGAGAAGTATTGGCAGCACTTGGTTCAGTTTTAACAAATAAATATTCTGAAGGATATCCTGGCAAAAGATACTATGGTGGTCAGGAGAATACTGATATCATTGAAAGTTTAGCGATTAAACGCGCGAAACAGCTTTTTAATTGTGATCATGCGAATGTCCAACCACATAGTGGTGCAAATGCTAATGAGGCGGTTTATAATGCTTGGCTAGAAGTTGGCGATACGGTTTTGGGTATGGATTTATCTCAAGGTGGTCATTTAACGCACGGATCACCAGTAACGCGTAGCGGTAAGATTTATAATTTTGTGCGATATGGCTTAGACAAAAATGGTGAAATTAATTATAAGCAAATTGAAGAATTAGCTGAAAAATATAAGCCAAAAATTATTCTTGTGGGATTTTCTGCATATCCTGGCGAAATTGATTATGCTAAAATTGCTGAAATTGGCAAAAAATATGGAGCAATGTTGATGGCGGATGTAGCACATATTGCTGGATTGATTGCTGGAGGTGTTTCGAAAAACCCATTTGATTACGGTTTTAACGTTGTAACAACTACAACTCACAAAACTTTGCGTGGCCCTCGTGGTGGAATGATTCTTTCGAATGGAAAAGTGGGGAATCCACTCAAAAAACCAGAAAAAACTCTTGAAAATTTACCAACTTTAATTGATCGCAGTGTTTTTCCGGGAACTCAAGGCGGCCCACAAATGCACTCAATTGCGGCAAAAGCAGTTTCTTTTTACGAAGCACTTCAGCCTGAATTTAAAATTTATGCTCAACAGGTAGTAAAAAATGCTCATTTTTTGGCTGAAGAGCTTTCGAAAAGAGGTTTTAAACTTGTGACTGGAGGCACAAAAAATCACTTAATTTTAATTGATATTTATGCAAGTTTTGGAATTGATGGGAAAGTCGCTGAACGCGCGATGGACGCGATTGGCCTAACTTTAAACGCTAATTCGATTCCTAATGATACTTTGTCTATGTTCGCACCAAGCGGGATCCGACTTGGAACGCCAGCTGTAACTTCGCGTGGAATGAAGGAAACCGAGATGGCGAAAATTGCTGAATGGATGGAACTTGCGATTAAATACCGTGAAGATTCTAAAAAACTTACCGAAATTAAAAAAGAAGTTGCAGATTTTGCTAGAAATTTTCCGCTACCGAGCGATTTATAGGTAATTTTTAATATTTCGAAAAGCTAAAAGCTATGATATAATAGATTTATCATGGGTATGGTTTTTTCGAGATTTAAAGAGTGCCGCTCCAAAATTGCTTTTCTGGGAATTATTTCAGGATTTTTAACCCTTGTTTTTTTAACAATTTCGAAAGCCTCAATCTGGTTTGATGAGGCTTTTTTTCAGCTTATATAATTCGTTTTAATTTTGCTGAAATTTGGCATTACACATCTGTTGACGTTCATCCACCGCTTTACTATTTTTTTTATTAAAGATTTGGAGTGTATTTTTTTCGGCTCTAGTGACTTTGCATTGAGGAGTCTATCTGTATTTTTTGGTATTTTAACCATAATTTTGGCATATTTTTTGGTAAAAAGACTCTATAATAAGAAAATTGCACTATTGGCGAGCAGTTTTCTTGCAATTTCACCGATGCTAATTAGATATTCACAGGAAGCTAGAATGTATACTATGGTAGCATTTTTGAGTATTTTAACGGTGAGGGCCTTTTATGAAGCTTGGGTTGCTGAAAATACGATGAAAAATAAGAAAAAATGGCGAATAATTTATATTATTGCTGTTTGTGCTGGAATCTGGACACAGTATCTCTATGCCTTGATTCCAATTTCATTATGGATTTTTAGAGCAGTTTATATTTCGAAGAATCAAGAAAAGAACAATAGATTTCATCTTATTAGCTGTTTGAAATTTAAAAAGCAGAAGAATTACATAAAACAGTTTTTTTGGTAATTTTTTTGCTGAAAAAAATGGCTGTCTTCACATTTGATTATCGCATTTTTTTATACCCCTTGGGTTCCATTTTTTTGTTTCGCAAGCTACTTATGTTAAAAGCTAAGTTCTGGATTCCTGCACTTGATTTTACAACAATACCAAATATGGTATCGAATTTCTTTTTCTATCTTGATGCTAGCAAAACTAACGGTTGGCTATCTTTGATAGCTATGGTTGTTCTTATGATTATTGTAATTTTTACATTCGAAAAGTGGAGGAATGAAAAAAATAATAGTATTTTCTGGCTGATTTTTTCAGTCTCAGTAATTCCTATATTTTTGCTTTACATTGCAAGTTTACCGCCATTTAGTTCAATTTTTGTTGATAGATATTTACTTATGGCTGAAGTTTTTGTGTCGATTTTAATGGCAATTATTGCGGTTGAACTTTTTGAGAATAAGAAGAGCGTTTCAATTTTATTGATTATTTTTGATCATTTTTTTCGCATATTTTTTTGGAATTTTCCAGCTTAATTTACAAAAGGGTATTTCTAAAAATGGTGGAGAAATTACTGAAATTCGGCAAGCAATTGAAAAGGTTCGAAATGAAAAAAATAATGCAGCAATCGTTGTTGGTGGATTTTTATATTATTCAGCAGCACAATATTCTAATAATGAAAGTAAAATTTGGTTTTATGGCGAACCACCAATTTATCGTTCTGGCGATATGATTCGAGCTGATTACACGCCAAAGATTGAAAAATGATAGTAGTTTTTTTGAAAAAAATAAAGAGTTTTTTTATAATTTCCCCATATAATAGCGCTGATAAAAAAATCGCCAATTGCTGGTTATAATTTTTTTCAAAAAGAAATGGATTATAACAATTTATTAAACGGTGATCCTTTATACAAAAATTTTTAAAAATTTATTAAAAAAATAGTCTTCACAAAATAAGAAAAAGTGTGGTATAATTTATTTATTAAGCACCCGTAGCTCAACTGGATAGAGTACCTGGCTTCGAACCAGGCGGTTGTAGGTTCAAATCCTGCCGGGTGTACCACAGATTTCCTCGCTTTTGGCGGGTTTTATTTTTTTATGATATAATTGATTTATATGAAGGAAATAATTTTTCGAAAAATCTAAAAAAATTCAGCAAGATATTGATTTTGGTAAACTTACGACTATGAAAAATTAGTGGAAAAAGCTCTTTTTTTACAGTAGTAAAAAAATATTGAAGATTTTAAGAATGCGATTAAGTTTTCAGAAAAAAATAATTTGCCGATTTTTTTATTCTTGGCGGCGGAAGCAACACGATTGTGAAGAATCAAAAACTTTGCAGGAATAGTGATAAAAAAATGAAATTAAAAGGTTTTGAAAAGGTTTTTTTGAAAAATAATGAAGGTGCTGAATTCTGTATAAAAATCTGGTGAAAATTGGTATAATTTTGTTAAATTTGCAGTTTCGGAAAGCTTTAGCGGTTGTGAAGCGATGGCGATGATCCCTGGAACAGTTGGAGCTCTACCAATTCAAAATGTTGGTGCATATGGCCAGGAAATTGCTGATATTTTAAAAAGTGTTAAAGTTTTCGAAATCTCAACTGGTAAAATCAAAACTTTATTAAAAAGTGAATGTGAATTTGCTTACCGTGATAGTATTTTTAAGAATGATGCTAAAGGGAAATATTTTATCGTTTCGGTAAATTTGAAACTTTCAAAAATCTCAACCAGAAATGCCTGAATACAAGGTTTTAAAGGAGAAACTTGAGAATATTGGCAAAAATAAAGAAAATCTAACAGTGAAAGACGTAATGAATGCAGTGGTTGAAATTCGCTCAAAAAAATTACCAGATCCAGAGGAAATTCCAAATTCTGGGAGTTTTTTCAAGAATGTGATAATTTCGAAAGAGAAAGCTGCAGAGATTCGCAAAAAATATCAAAATGTACCACTCTTTGAAGTGGGTGAAAAAAATACAAAAATTGCAACTGGCTGGCTTATTGAAGAAGCGGGATTGAAGGAAAAAGAATTTTTTGGAATAAAAGTTCATCCAGAGAATGCTTTAGTTTTAACAAATATTTCAGCTAAAAACTATGATGAGCTGGCTAAAGCAAGAAAAATGATTCAGGATAGAGTTTTTGAAAAATTTGGTTTAAAAATTGAACAAGAACCGCTGGAGATTTAATAAAAAATTAAAACGACATTCTTGAATCGAATGTCGTTTTAAGATTTAAAAAAGAATTATTCTTCTGTTTTTTCTTCTTTGGCTTCAGGAGTTTTCTCTTCTTCTACTATTTCATAACCAAGGATAGTTCCTTTTGCAAGGCTTTCTTTACCGGCTATATCATTCCAGCGAGAACTATCTAGGCCAAGAATTAAGAACCAAATAGGAGCTACAAATATGAAAAGAATAGACCAGTAAGGTGATTTATCGAGTTTTTTGCTAATTTCAATAACTGCAAGAACTTCAAAAACAAATGAGATTATTAGTCCGACATAAGGAACGAAAGTTAAAAGAGATTTCCAGCCTTCTTGCCCTCCAAGTTCGAAGAATATCCATCGGTTATAGAAAGGAATCCAAGCCTTTTTAGCGTCGATTCCAGCCTTTTTAAAAATTAGCATGTAAAGAAGAGAGCTGATAACATATCCTATAACTGCGGCAACTAGTGCGAAAATTAAAAAGAATGCAATAGATATTCCAGCAATAGCTTCAGTATCTGCGCTATGGTTGTAATTTCTGTGCCCATATGTGTGGTAACTATTATAATTATACATTCAAAAAAATCCTTTCTTTGATTAACTTCTGTAATGATTATATATTAAAAAAATTGAATTTTTTTCAATATATTTGCGTATAATAAAAAGAATGAGAATTTTAAATGGTGCAGAACTCCGCGATTTTATTAAGGAGCGTCAAGCTAAGCAAGTGCGGGCTTTGCGGCAAAGCTGGCGGGTTTTTTTCCAAAAATTAGTAATTTTTTTACTCTTCGAAAAATCCTGTAACTGAAACTTATATGCAGCTTAAAGAAAAATATGGTGAAGATATTTTAATCGAGGTTGAACGGAGAAAAGTTGCTGTTGAATTTATTAAAAAAGAAATTCAAAAAGCAAATCTTGATGAAAATATTCATGGAATTATTGTTCAACTTCCACTTGAAGATAAAAAAGGTGAGAAGATTTCGAAAGAAGAAACTGAGCAAATTTTATCAGAAATATCTAAAGAAAAAGACGTCGACGGTTTGAATGATGGTGCTTTTGTACCGGCCACAGCCCAGGCGATAAATTGGCTTTTGGCGGGGTATAATATTTCGTTAGAGAATAAGAAAGTTGCTATTGTTGGTCAAGGTAAACTTGTAGGTGCACCACTTTCAAAAATACTTGAGGCTTCTGGTGTGCCAGTTTCGAAATTTGATGAATTTAATTCGAAAGAAATGAAAGAACAACTTAAAGATTTTGATGTGGTAATTACAGCTGTTGGAAAACCTGGGCTGATTACTTCAGAAATGCTAAAAAATAAAGCTGTGGTTGTTGACGCCGGAACGGCAAGCGAAAATGGCGAAATTAAAGGCGATGTAGCTGAAGAAGTTCGTGATTTTCGAAAAGACTTAATAATTACCCCTGTGAAGGGTGGTGTTGGTCCGCTTACGGTGGCTTCATTAATTGATAATGTAATTATAGCAGCAAGAAAAATTGCTAATAAAAAAGGCCAGCAAGATTTATAAAAATAAAATAGACCTCCAAGTGGAAGTCTATTTTTTTTTTAGATTTGAAGCTTGATCGCTCCATTGAGAAGCGGTCAGCTTAGAATCTTGCAGCTTTTCGGCTAGCGAAGTAGTAACCAAAGGCGGTCACCATTGAAGTTAATCCAAGAATTGCAGAAAGTGTATTTGCACCAGTTTGTGGCAACTCTGTTGGAATATTTGGTGTTGGGTTGTTTGGTGTAGGTGTTGGAGGAGTTTGTTTCTTTGGAACTTCCACTTTTGCGCTATCACAACCATCATTATTGCCAGGAATTGTTGGTGTATCTACGCAAGCTGTATTTATGGCAGTTATTCCTGTTGCTGTTGCTTGTGATTTAATTGTAATAGTTTTACTTTCACCAACTTTCAAAGAGCTAATCTTTAGAGTTAAAGTATTATCTTTGATTTCACCGTTATCTGCACTTACAAAAGTGATATTTGCTGGTGCACGGTCGGTTACAACAACATCTTTCAAATCAACATTTCCGTTATTCGAAACTGTAATCTCGTAGTTAAAATCAGTATTCGCTTCAATTTTAGTATTTTTCTGATTATTTACAGTTTTCTTGATAAGGATTGAAGGTTTCTCTTCACGTTTAACTTCGAAAGATTTTTCACAATTTGAATTTGAGTTTTCGCCATCTTTTGTGATAACTGTTGAAGAAATTGTGAATTTACCAACAATTTCAATGTTGAGCGTCAATTTTGAGCCGTTATTTACAGTTTTCTCAATTACGACTTTACCACTTTGATCTTTTACGATATATTTAACACCAACGAATGTTGTGTTATTTACGGTATAAGAAGTGTTAAATTCGAATTTTGTTCGAGAAATTTGGTTAATTGTAATATTTCGACACACCAATTCTGGTTTAGCTGGAGCTGGTGTCGGAGCTTTAGTTTCAAAATATTTTTCACAGTTAGCATTTGAATTTTCACCGTTTTTAGTGATGATCGTTGAAGTAACTGTGTATTTTTCGTTCACATTGTTTGGAACAGTAATTTCGAATTTAGTTCCACCATTTACAACTTTTTCGGCAACAACTTCATTTTTTGAATTTTTTACTACATATTTTGTGCCAGTAAATTCTGTATCTTTTACTGAATATTTTGTATCAGCTAAATAAGTGATTTGCTTTTCATCTTTTCGAACAATGTTTAAGCTTAAAGCGTCACATTTGTAAACTGGATTTTTAGGAGTTTCACATTTTTTTGTAACTTTTACGCTTGCAGTATCGTTTTTAACGATTTTTTGATCACTTGCTTGAGCTATATTAGTTAAAGTATTTTCTCCACAAACTGGCAAATCTTTTTCAGCTGCAACTGTTGCGTCAAAACGTACGTAAGCATCACCATTTGCTTGATATGTACCAATATTGATTCCAGAATTTTGAATGATATTGTCGCTAACTTTCAAACCTTTTGGATTTGATGTGTTGTAGAGCTTTGTTGAGCCTGCAACATAATTTAAACCTTTTGGTAGAATATCGCGAATTACTAAGTTCTGAATTCCTGCAGAACCTGTATTTTTAGCGTGAATTTGGAATTGAACTGTGTCGCCACCTTTAGCGCTTACAGTTTCAGTCCAAGATTTTTCGCCATTTGTTTTATTTCGAACTGTTTTCGCAAGGTCGATATTAGTTTTCTCTTGCGGTTGGCTAACTTGAGCCTTAACTTTAACGGTTACGTAACCTGCATATTGGAAACATCCAGGAATTTTTCCGTCAAGTTTATCATATCCAAGTTTTGCACCCGTATTATTTACGATGCTGTCTGGAAGTTTAATTGTACCCATTCCGTTATTTTCGAAAAGGGCAGAACCAGCAACATAAGCCAAGTTGAAGTCATTATCACTTGAGAAAGTTGCTTCATCCCAAACTGTGTTAGGTTTTGCGTTTGAAGCTGAAATCTGACCTTGAACAGTCACATTTTTTGCTGTTGTTATTGGAACGTTAAGTTTTGCTACTACGTTTTCGGCAACAAGATTTAAGTTCGAAGCTGCGTTGTTGTGAACGTACATTCGAACATAATATTCTTTGCCATTTTGGACTTTCATATTGTTTGTCCATTTTGCGTTTGAGCCAACTTCACGAATTCCAACGAAGTCTTTTTCGTCACCACCAATAACAGGGTTATTTGTGATTGAGTTGAATGTAATATAATCTGCTGGTTTTTCAATAGTAAATGATGGCCGAGCTGGACCCCAGGCCATAACGGCAACTGGAGCGATAACTGCAGCCAAGATTGAACCAGAGATTACGGAATGGTTTTTAATAAAATTAATGAGTTTTTTCATTTGGTCCCTCATTTTTCTCCCTTCTAATCTCCACTTATTAGAATTTATTATTAATTCAATATCATAATTCTGTTTGTCAATATTTTGTTTTCTTCGCTTTAGCCGAATTGTTAAAACTTAAAATCGGGTTATTAAGAAGTATCAATGTAAAGCCGGGCGGCGGAAAACCGCCCAGCGTGAGTAAAAGGTGCTAATCGTTGAGAAAAATCAATCATCGATTGCAGGCTCGCTCATGGAGCTATTGCCTGCAAAATTAGCAGATCTTGATGGGGCTGTAGTCCCATTTGCTCCCGATTCAACCGGTGGAACCGAGCTTGGATTTGTTAATCCGCTATAGTTCTTACCATCTGGGGTGGTTACGGCTCCATTTTCTTCTACTTTCGTAGATCCGTTGGAATCTGTAACTGTTCCAGATCCACTCCATTGAGATGGTTCGCTTACACGAGCATCTTGCGATGAAGTAGTGGCTGAGCTTGAAGAACTTTGTACTGGTGCAGCTGGAGCAGATGGAGCAGAATATTGCTCAGGCAATTTTGCCTGAGAGGTTTCTGAACCATTTGAAGATCCATCATTTTGACCTCCGCCAACTGGGGCTTTGCCTTGATTGGCTGGGTCCTTACTAGGGTCTTTTTTCTCCACCTTACTTTCGCTAGGTTTATCTGGCTTGTCAGGTTTTCCTGGTTTTGTAGGAGGAATCTCGATTTTCTCTGTCGGTACACCCGGAATATCCCCCTTTTTCATTACTGTGTTACCACAGTAAATGAGCACTCTATAAGAATACTTCTCGGTTGATCCTTTCGGATTTGATACTTCGATATATTCTTGGCCTGACAGGTCTTGAATCCCTCTACTAATTACTACATCACCTTTGCTATTAACTCCGGTAGTGTAGTAGTTTGAGCCTTCTTCCATTCTCTTGGAAGAAGTTTGGCTTCTAGAAAGGAACGCTTTCGTTTGATAGAAAACGTCTTTTCCTTTATTGTTATAGTAGACCTTTCCGTCCTTCTTTTCTAGCCAGTCTTTGACGTCGGCTTTTGCATCAACAATACCGAAGGCCATGGCCTTTTCTTTTAACGCAGTTGCATTGTGGCTCATGTACTGAACCATTTCGTTAACTGCGCTTTCAGCGTTTGCTGAAAGAGTGTTTTCAACTGAGCCATTCGCGAACACTTTGTGCTGTGTGTTCGCAATTTCTCGGTTGTAAACAATAGCATCGCCGTCAACCTTATAGTCGATAACCTGTAAATCTTCTTTTGGAAGATCTACAGATTTTGAAATTGTAGAAGAAGAAACGGTATTCGTACTGCTATTTGCGGCATTGGCTCTTGTACATAGGAAATAACAAAATCCAAAGATAATCACAACTGCAATAGCTAATCCAAAAAACAGTGAGATAATTGGCCAAGGATTTGACCGAACCTCTTCTAGTTCTTGAGATTCATCATCACTATCTTCTAGTTCTTGAGCTTCATCATCACTATCTTGAAGTTTTGTTAAAATATCTTCAAGATATGCGATTTCTTCTTTGTCGGTTTCGAAAGCTGAGGCCTTAGCCCGAACTTCTTGAAACCATTCCATCGACTTCTTGTCGTCTCCGATAAGACTTTGTATTTCTTGAAGGAGTTCTTCAATTTTTCTACTTGTGTTCATTCTTATTTCACCATCCTTTCATTAGATTTTATTATTTTGGCCAAAATAATAAGAACACTGAGGTACACGATTCATACCTCATAATAACCCGATTTTTAAGCTTCATTGACAGATCCGCTGATTATGATATGTCAACTGCTAGAATTATAGCACAAAAATATTAAAAAGTCAATAGGCATATAATATATATTAAATAAACGCAAGCGCTTTATTTTTTTCGAAAAAATAAAGAAAAATCACCTTCGAAAAGGTGATTATGTGTTATATTGGAGGGAGTTCTTTTGCAGGTTTTGTGTCTGTCCTGTTTTTTGAACTCTTTTGCACTGTATTTTTCGTTTTTTGGATTACACTTGAAGTTGTTGCTTTGAAGTTACTTTCTTGATATTCTTCCACCACAACAGCTTTAATTTTCGAAAATAGTGAAGGTTTTCCGGATTTGTTGGTTTTTAGCGGCGTTAAAAAATACGCTAAAGCAATAAAGCATAGCCCAATTAGCCAAAGATACCATTGGGGTAGGGCGTTAAGAACCAATCCGGTCAGTATTAGTCCTTTAGGGATAATACCTGCCTTTTTCCAGATATCACAAATCTCAATTGTTGCATCAAGTTTAACAAAAACTATAAAATTTGCGATAACTAGAATTGAATAAACGACTGCAATATTGTCTAGAACTCCAAATGATAAGAAGTTTAGAAGATGCAGAACGAAAAGTATGCAATTTACAAGAAGGTTGATCATTTTTTCAACCCCTCACTTTCTTATGAATTTTCCAGTGCATGAAAGGTACTAGAATATTTATATAATAACATAAAAAGCTTAAAAAGTCAATGAGTAAAGCTTTCGAAAAAAAGAAAAAAGCTCCAGAATTGAAGCTTTTCGATATAATTTCAATTGGTGGGTGATTAGGGACTCGAACCCCAGACCCTCTCGGTGTAAACGAGATGCTCTAGCCAACTGAGCTAATCACCCGAACGATTACCATTTTAGCAGACTTTTTTCGTAAAGTCAACAACTTTTTTTCATTTTTTTGAAAAAAATATTAAAGTTATGTTAAGATTATATAGATAAATATGTAAAAATCGAAAGGTGAAATAAAAAAATAATGGACTCAAGAAAACCTAATGGGGTTGGCAAAAAATATGAAAAATACGTAAAAAATAAAAAATATGAGGGCGAAGACTATAATTTTTACGACAGAGCGATGCACGATAACTTGGTTGTAGAGAGTTTTAAACATTTTGTACTGGTTGAAAACTTGTTTCCGTATCAGATTTGGGATGGGTTCGAAGTTGAGAAACATTTACTTCTAATTCCAAAAGAAATTTACGGATACAATTAGTAATTTTTTTCACCAGCAGAAAAGGAAGAATATTTTGAAATTTTTGTCAAAATATGAAGCTCAGGGTTTTTCAATTTATGCTCGTGCAGCGCAAAACGTTCGAAAAACTGTTAAGCATCAGCACACGCATTTGATAATTCTGAATTATAATCGGCGAGTTCATTTGTTATTTAATGTTACAAATAAAAATTCTTTGGTGGCGTAATTTCTCCAAATAGTTTAGTTGATTTTTTTAGCGAAAAATGGTAGAATATTTAAAGTTTTATAATAATTTTTTTAAGAGAAAGAAAATATGAAATCAGAAAAATATTCGAAATGTAGCGATTATTGCTCACGTTGACCATGGAAAAAACCACTTTAGTGGACGGACTTTTAAAGCAAAGTAATACATTCCGTGAAAATCAGGCTGAAATGAGCCAAACACTTTTGATGGATTCGGGCGATCAAGAATCGGAACGCGGAATTACTATTACCGCAAAACAAACCTCAATTTATTATGGGGATTATAAAATTAATATTATTGATACGCCAGGACACGCAGATTTTTCCGGTGAGGTTGAACGCACACTAAATATGGCTGATGGCGTTATCTTGGTTGTGGACGCTCAAGAAGGGCCAATGCCCCAAACTAAATTCGTTCTTTCGAAAGCACTTGAACTTGGCTTAAAACCAATTGTGGTGGTGAATAAAATCGATAAACCAGCTCGTCGAATTACAGAAGTGAATGATGAAGTATCTGATTTATTTTTGGAGCTCGCTACAAACGACGATCAATTATTATACCCAACCTATTATGCAATCGGTCGCGATGGTAAAGCATGGCCTGAAGTACCAGAAAATCCTGAAGCAGATGCAAATTTTGAGCCGATTTTTGATGCGATTATTGATGAAATTCCTGCACCAAAAGTTGAACTTGAAGGTGATTTTCAGTTACTCGTGACTTCTTTAACTTATGATAATTTCTTGGGAAAATATGCGATTGGGCGAATTTCTCGCGGAAAAGTAAAATCTGGCGAACAAATTGCGTTAATTAAGAGAGATGGCACAGTTAAAAAGGCTAAAATTGATAAACTCTTTGCATACCGTGGTTTGAACCGTGAGGAGATTCAAGAAGCCTTTGCTGGAGACATCGTGGCAATTACAGGTGTCTCTGAAGCTGAGATTGGTGAAACTTTGGCTGATGCAAATAATCCTGAAGCTTTGCCGACAATTGAGGTTGAAAAACCAACACTTTCGATGTATCTTGGCCCAAACACTAGCCCAATGAAAGGTCGTGAAGGTGAGTTCACAACTTCACGTCAAATTGGCGATCGACTAAAGAAAGAGCTCGAAACAAATGTTTCACTGCAAGTTGAAGAAAGTGGAATTGGCTTCATTATTTCAGGCCGTGGTGAACTTCACCTTTCTGTTTTGATTGAAACCCTGCGCCGTGAGGGCTTTGAGTTTGAAGTTGGCCGCCCGCAAGTGGTTACAATTCAGGAAGACGGTATCGAAAAAGAGCCAGTTGAAGAACTAATTATTGAAGTTGCACCTGAATTTGTTGGTGCGGTGAGTCAAGAAATGGGAACCCGCCGAGCGGAAATGCGCGCGCAAGAGAGCCTGCCAACAGGAGCTACTCGCTTAACTTATATTATTACGACTCGTGCAATGATTGGTCTTCGAAATCTAATGCTGACTGCCACAAAAGGCACGATTATTATGAATAGCTTGCCATATGGTTATCAAGAAATGGGAGCAAAAATCCCTTCTAGCCGAAATGGAGTTTTAATTGCTTTCGAAAAGGGAACTTCAACACCATACGCGCTCCAAAGTGCAGAAAGCCGTGGTGAATTATTTATTGGCCCAGGAACTGAAGTTTATGCTGGAATGATTGTTGGCTTAAATAATCGCCAAGAAGACCTTGAAATTAATGTTGTGAAAGAAAAACACCTCACAAATATGCGCTCAAAATCTTCTGATGGTGCGGTTCAACTAACCCCGTATACTAATTTAAGCCTTGAGCAATGTATTGATTTTATTGAAGACGATGAATTGCTTGAAGTTACACCACAGAATTTGCGACTTCGAAAACGATATTTAGATTCGATTGAGCGTAAACGTATGGCAAAAGCTGTAAAGTAAAGACTTGACGATTTAATAAAAACATTTAAAAATCGCCCCAAGGACAGCGGGCGATTTTTTAGATTTTTAAAAGTCTTAATTATTTTTCGCGACTTGTTCGAACGTTCACTGAATAAGATTCTTCAGATTGGTTTACTCGAATAACTTTTAAACAAAAATGTTTCCTTTTCTATAATCATTTTTTTATTTTGATACTTTTTTTATTTTTTTGGATGATTATGTTATCATTATATCACAAAAATTATTTATATGTCAATAGTTTATTATTAAATTGGTGTAACATATTTTTATAGAATTAGATATGACTGGAGCGGAGTTTTGCTATTTTTTTGGTAATATAAAAATATATAGCCTATGAAATAAAAATAGTTGAATAATTAATGAGTTTATGTTAAAATTGTGTAAAAATATTTTCAAAAATAAAAAAAGGAATAAAAATGTTTAACAAAAAAACTATAAATGACGTTGATGTGCAAGGGAAAGTAATTTTACTTCGTGCAGATTATAATGTACCTATTGAATACTCAGAAGACGGCTCGGCGAAGATTTTGAATAATTATCGAATTCGGTCAAGTTTGCCAACAATAAAAAATCTGATTGAACGAGGGGCTAAAAAAATAATTATTATTTCGCATATGGGGCGACCAAAATCGGTTGAAGGAATTGCCGATTTGGATGAACTTGAACATTTACCTAATGGAACTCGAAAATATTCTTTGCGACCAGTTTTTAATAATTTGCGCGAGCTTCTACAAGCTGAAGACTTAAATTTTCCTATGAATTTTCACACTACTCCAATCTTTCCGCGAACACGATACTCGGTTTCAATGAAAGATGCAGACGATGACTATAAGATCGAAATGTTAGAGAATTTGCGTTTTTCAAAGGCTGAAAAAAATAATTTACCAGAATTTGCGGAAGCGTTAGTGCAGGTTACTGGCGCAGACTTATTCGTCCAAGATGGTTTTGGTGTTATTCATCGTGAGCATACCTCAACTAGTGAAATTGCCAAAAAAATGCCAAGCGTAGCTGGTTTGTTACTTAAAAAAGAATACTCGACAATCTTGCAAGCTTTTAAGAACCCTGAAAGACCATTTGTGGCGGTAATGGGTGGTGCGAAAATATCTGATAAACTACCATTAATTGAGAAATTTATTGAGCGAGCTGATAAAATTATCGTAGCTGGAGCTATGGCTAATACTTTTTTAAAATATTTAAATGTTAAAGTTGGAAAAAGCCGAATTGAAGATGGTCAAAATGAGATTATTGAACAGATTTTTAAACTTGCGGAGCGAAAAGTTGGGTTTAATAGTTTGCGGAGTTTCATAATTTTGCCAGAAGATGTTGCTGTGGCGAGTGAGTTTTCGAAAGATGCTGAGAGAATTGAAAAACCTGTTACGACGGTTTTAGAGAACGAGATCATCCTTGATTTAGGAGAAAAATCGATTCAACGAATTGAAAATGAAATTTTAAATGCAAAAATGATAGTTTGGAATGGGACAATTGGTTATGCTGAATTTGAGAATTTTGCAAAAAGGCTCTTCTCGAACTTGTTCTGCAATTTCAAAAGCTACAAAAAATGGTGCAAAATCAATAGTTGGCGGTGGCGACACTTCAGCTTTCGTTTTAGATTGGTCGAGTCAAAATGCGGAAAATGCGGATTTTTCATTAATTTCAACCGGTGGTGGTGCAGCTCTTGAATTGATGAGTGGCGAAATTTTACCAGGATTTGAAGTTCTAGAAAATAAAAGCATAAGAATTTACAAAAAAATAAAAATAAAATGATAAAAATAAAAGTATTATGGATAAAAAAACTTGTTATCGCCAACTGGAAAAATGAACTTGAATATGCAAGAATCGAGTATTTTTTTGCATAAATTGAGTGATAAAATTCAAGCTCATCGTGGAATGGAAATTATTCTTGCGCCATCAACTTTTACTTTGCAATCTTTAAGTTTGCAGGTTAATCATAGGCAGTTTAAGCTAGCGGCACAGAATTTTTACTGGCGAGACCACGGAGCTTTTACTGGCGAAATAGCAATTTCACAGCTTCGCGGAATTGTCCAATATGCGTTAGTTGGCCATTCTGAAAGGCGAAATATTTTTCACGAAACAGATAAAGATATTCGTGCAAAAGTAGCTGCAGCAATTCGAAACGATATTCGACCAATTTTATGTATTGGTGAAACATCTGATGAGCGAAACCATAATGAAACTGATTTAGTTCTTAATGATCAGCTAATTGGCGGGCTTGCAAATGTATCGAGTGAAGATATTACAAAAGTGATTATTGCGTATGAACCGGTTTGGGCGATCGGAACTGGCGTGAATGCTAACCCTGATGATATTCGAAAAGCGGTAAAAGTTATTCGAAATCAAATAAAACAACTTTATGGCGCAAAAACTGCTGAGAATATTCAAGTAGTTTATGGTGGAAGTGTTCAGCCAGAATTCGCAACAGATTATGCAAATATTAAAGGAATAGATGGTTTGCTAATTGGCGGAGCAAGTTTAAGCGTTGAAAAATTCGCTAAAATTGCAGAAAAAGTTTTTGAAACAATAAAAAAGTAAAAGGAAAAATATGCGAGATATAGATTTTGAAGAATTAGATAAAGCAGTTGGAAGCTATCTTGAAAATGGTGTTGTGCCAGATTCAAAAGAGAAAAAAATAATGAGGTTTTTTCAAAAATTGAAAGCCAGATTGAGTATTCTCGTGAGCAACAAAAAATGGTTTTTGCACGAAAAGCTCCGCAGTCGGCAAACCAATTGCATCAAAAATAACGAAAAAAGTACAAATTCGAAATATTGAAAAGGTCGCTGAAAAAAACCAAAAAAATGAGAAAAAAATCTGTTTATAAAAAAACCAAGAGTTCGAATTTTGGATGATTTTAGTGCGCCCGTTCCACCAGAACATCACCGCGACAATTTTGGTGTTCCACTTTTGGTAAGAGAAGATAAAATTGCTTTCGAAAGCCCAATTTTAGAAACATACGGCGGTGAAAAACCAATTCGAAATATCAAAAAGCTTGAAAAATTCACCGATTCGAAAAAAAGTTGTTTCAAAAAATGAAAAAACTCAAGCAAGAAAAGAAACTGAAGTTCAGCCTCAAAAAAATGAAATTAATATTGCGGAGCAAAAAAATTACCACGCCAAGTCGGGCAGAGTTTTATGCTGGTGTCTATCGGATTGGTGATGATAGCAATAAACTTCGAGTTTTCCATGGCGAACATACGGTTGAAATTCCAGAGCGAAAAGTTTCTAGTTCAAATTTTGAAAATCTAAATCTTGAAAATGAGCCAGAAAAAGTTATGCCAGAAATTTCAAGCTTAAAAGCTGGTGACAATACGATTACTCTTGATAATTATGAGGAAACTAAAAAGGATATAGATGACAAAGCTGAAACCGAAGCTTCAAAGATTGAAGTTAAGACTGGGCTGAAAAAAATCAATCAGAGCAAATTAAAGAAAAATAATAAAAAGAATAGATATTTTCGAGGTTGATGAAAGAATTGAAGAAAAATTCAAAAACAAAATGAAGCTTCGGAAAAGGTGATAATTCAGTCTGTTGATGAAATTGAAAAAGCCAAAAACACCTTTCGTGCAAAAATCCGCAAATCGAAAAAAAGACCTTTGGGCACAAATCAAAAATCAGGCTAAAAGTTTCGAATTTAAAAAAAGCCAGTTTCTAACTATGAGCAAAAAAATCTGCAACGATTACAAAGGAGCTTCGGCGAGCGAAAATGTCAGCACCGATTCTTTTCGAGCGATGAATATTCTGCGCCTATTAAGTATAAAAAAAGAAATCTGGCTGGGGTGTCGTACTAGCTATAATTGTAATTCTAATGCTTGGTGCTGGTGCTGGATTGGTAGCATATCTAGTGGCATTCCAATAGAATTTTTGCAGTTAAGATATAAAACCACTTTTCAAAAAAATTGAAGAGTGGTTTTATTTATTATAAAAAGGAAAAAGCCAGTGTGTACTGACTTTTTGAAAAATAACTAAGTGTAGATATGTAGTTGTTATTCCAATTTTTTTCAATTCTTTTTTCAATTCTTTGTTCGTTTCTTGGGTTATTGGTCTGATTGTTGATAGACTCGTTATTCAAAATGGCGAATATAAATATACCGATATAAATAATTTCAAAAATCAACAATTTGCTAAAAACGCTAAAATTTGGTAAAATGAAAGAATATGAATGCACAAGAAATCCGAAAAGCTTATTTAGAATTCTGTCAAAAAAATGGCCATGAAGTAATCGAACGCGCTTCTTTAATTTTAAAAGATGACCCAACGACTCTTTTTACGGGGAGTGGAATGCAACCGCTCTTACCGTATCTTTTGGGTGAAAAACATCCAAAGGGTGTGCGATTAACAGATAGCCAGACCTGCTTGCGGGCGCAAGATATTGATGATGTTGGTGATAACCGCCATACAACTTTTTTTGAAATGCTTGGAAATTGGTCTCTTGGCGATTATTTTAAAGAGCAGCAAATTCGGCAATTTTTTGAATTCTTAACGGATGTGGTAGGTCTTGACCCTTCTAAAATATACGTTTCTTGTTTTATTGGTAACGAAAAATACAATATTCCACGTGATGATGAATCAGCAGAGATTTGGCGAAAGGTTTTTGCTGAAAAAGGTATTGATGCAAAAATTGTTGAGCTTGACACGGCTGAAAACGGTGATAAGCTCGGTCTTCAAGGCGGACGAATTTTCTTTTATAACGATAAAGAAAACTGGTGGAGTCGTGGTGGTGGTTTGGATTCAACGCCAATTGGTGATCCTTGTGGACCAGATTCAGAAGTTTTTTATGACTTTGGTGAAGAAAATCATGACGCTAGTTTTGGTGAGGCTCACCCAGCGAGTGATAGCGGTCGGTTTATGGAAATCGGCAATCAGGTTTTTATGCAATATCGACGAATGGAAGATGGTTCTTTTGAGTCACTCGAAAAGAAAAACGTCGATTTTGGTGGCGGCTTAGAAAGAATTGCTGCGGCGAAAATTAACAATCCAGACGTATTTAAAATTAGCTTGATGAAGCCAATTATTGAAAAACTTGAAGAGATTAGCGGTAAAAAATATGATGAAAATAAAGTTTCGATGCGAGTGATTGCTGATCATTTGCGAAGTGCAACATTTTTGACAGTTGATGGATGCATTCCTTCAAACAAAGAACAAGGCTATGTGATGCGAAAATTTATTCGTCGCGCGATGGCGAAGGCTTTTGATTTGGGCGTAGAAGATAATTTTGTTGAACAGATTGTGCCAGTAGTTGTTGATATTTATGCACCAGATTACAAGGAAGTTGCTTTAAAATCTGATGAAATTATTGCAGCTATGGTGAAAGAAGAGAAAGCTTTCCGTCGAACGCTTCGAAAGGGTTTGCGAGAGCTTGAAAAATTTTCTCAAGATGGTTTAACCGGTGCCGAATTGTTCCAACTTTATGATACTTTTGGTTTCCCTCTTGAACTTTCAACTGAAGAAGCTGTTCGACGTAAAATATCACTTTCGAAAAACTGGCGCGAGGAATTCGATGCTAAAATGAAAGAGCAACGCGAACGCTCGCAGACAGCTTCGAAGGGCAAGTTTAAGGGTGGGCTTGAAGGGCAAACTCTTGAACACCTTAAGCTTCATACGGCTACACACTTAATGAATGCAGCACTCCATAATATGTTCAAGGGACAAATTGCGCAAAAAGGTTCAAATATTAATGCCGAGAGACTCCGTTTTGACTTTACTTTTGATCGGAAATTAACAGATGATGAAAAGCGTCAAATCGAAGACACGGTTAATAGTCAAATTTCGAAAGGTCTGGAGGTTTCTTGGGCGGAATATCCAACAGATTATGCCTTGAATGAGTTGAAAGCGATTGGCGTATTTGGCGATAAATACGGCGAGACCGTTAAAGTTTATACAATGAAAGCCGAAGGTGAAACCGTTTAGTGTTGAAATTTGTGGTGGGCCTCATGTTAATAACACGCGAGAGCTCGCTGAGGGTGGCAAGAAATTCAAGATTGTGAAAGAGCAATCTTCAAGTGCTGGCGTGCGAAGAATTAAAGCAGTTTTACGATAAAAATAGATTAATCAGTCGAGGGGCTGATTTTTCTCTCGAAAATTTGCAAAAAAACCTTAAACGGTTTATAATAGTGTTAGTATGTTATTCAAGAATAAACAAAAAGAAGATTTAAGCGACAACCATATTGTTGCCCTTGATATTGGAACTGAATTTGTGAAGGCTCTTGTAGCTGAAATTGAAGGTGATGAAATTCGTGTTATTGGTGTTGGGCGTGCACGGCAGAGTGTGGCGGATATGCATTCGGGTGCGATTGCCGATATTGCTAGTGTTGTCCAAAATTGTGAGAATGCTTTAATTGAGGCGGAAGACCAAGCGGAAATCCAAGCCAAAAAAGCCGTAATCGGAATTGCTGGCGAGTTGGTTAAAGGAGCAACAAATACAATTAAATATCGTCGTCCGCAGCCAAATCGCCCTCTTGATGAAGCTGAAATGGAATTTATTATTGATAAAATTCAAGAAAGAGCTCAGCTTAAAGCTCAAAGAGAGATTGCTCTTGAGACGGGGAATCAAGAAGCTGAAATTAAGCTTGTTAATTCAGCGATTGTTGGGATTCATATCGATGGTTATAAGGTTTCGAATCCGATTGGTTTTCAGGGGAAAGATGTTTCAATTCAAATTTATACAGCTTTTGCGCCAACTGTTCATATTGGTGCTATTGAGCGTGTTGCGAATGAACTTGCGCTTGATTTAATTGCGGTAGCAGCTGAACCTTTTGCGGTTGCTAGAAGTGTTGTTGGTTCAGATTCTTCAAGCAATTTTACTGCAATTTTAGCTGATGTTGGTGGCGGAACAACTGATATTGCTGTTGTGAATGATGGTGGTGTTGAAGGAACTAAAATGTTCGGAATTGGTGGTCGAAGTTTTACAAACCAAATTGCGAACGAACTCTCATTATCCTATAAGAACGCTGAAAAACTAAAGATAAACCTTTCGAATGAAAAACTCAAGTCTACTATTGCAAAGCAAGCAATTGATGCAATTGATAATACTTTGGATGTTTGGATCTCTGGTGTTGAACTAGCTTTAAGCGATTTTGAAAATGTTGATTATTTGCCGAGTAAGATTTTGCTATGCGGTGGTGGCTCAAGCTTGAATTCTCTTGTTGAAAGATTGGAGGATGATGATTGGTGGCAAGAATTACCATTCAATAAAAAGCCTATAGTAAAGCATATTAAGCCTTCTGAAGTTTCGGGAGTTATTGATGAATCTGGAAAAATTAACGACCATACATTTATTACAGCAATGGGGCTTTTACGGGTCGGATATGATACCTACAGTACTGATGAAAATGCTAGCGAGGGTTTTCGTGATAAACTAAACAGGATTTTACGAGCTTAAAAAGAGGTAAGATATGAGTGAAAAAGTTAAAAAAGATGTAATCTATGTTGATGTTGAAGATGATATTACTGATGTTGTTAATAAAATAAAATCTTCGAAAGAAAGAATTATTGCAATTGTCCCACCGAAAAGTTTGGGTATTTTTAGGAGTGCTGTAAATATTCGCTTACTTTCTCGAGCTGCACAAAAAAATGATAAGAAAATTGTTTTTCATTACTAATAACCCTGCACTAAAGACTATGTCGGCAGCGGCAAAAATTCCAGTTTCGAAAAACCCTTCAAAGTAAGCCAGAGATACCAGAAATTGATATTTTAGAAGTTGAAGGAGATGATGTTATTGATGGTGAAAGCTTGCCAATTTCGGAATTTAGCGGTCCAACTTCCGATGAGAAGGAGGCTGAAATTCTTGAAGGAATTGATATTGACGATAACAAGAATTTTAACAAGATTAATCCAGAGCTTAAAAAAGAGAAGACTAATAAATCTAGAAAAGGATCGAAAGTTCCAGATTTTTCAAAGTTTCGAAAAAAAATTCTCATTATCGGTGGTGCATCTTCTGTATTTTTATTATTTATAGTTTGGGCAGTATTCTTTGCTCCATTTGCGGATATCACGATTGCTGCAAAAACCTCGACTACCAACGTAAAAGGTGTTTCTTCGATTTCTAATAGCACAAGTGAAAATTCGTTGCTTTCAAAAACTGAAACTATTGAAAAAAATCATGAAATTACTTTTGAAGCTACTGGAACTCGTGAAGAGGGTGAGGCAGCTTCAGGAACTTTAAATCTTTCTCAAAGTGGTGATAGTGATCCTGTTACCGTGGCGCAAGGCTCTGCATTTTCGGCTGGGCAATGTAATTTTATTACAACCTCATCTGTTACTATTCCAGGAGCAAAGATTAAAGGCGGTGTGATTTCCAATGGAAAAGCGAGTGTTAAAATTAAGGCGACGACTATCGGCGAGCAATGTAATCTATCAGCACAAGAATATGTTTCGTCAATTAAAGGTGTTTCTGCAAGTGGCGGTCAGCTTTCAGGTGGTTCGAAAAAAACTTTGAAAGTTGTTTCGCAAAATGACATAAATACAGCAAAAGCTAAAATCAACACAGAAAATGCGGATTCTATTAAGAGTTCCCTAAAATCTAAATTCAGCTCAGACTATACTGTATTAAACGATAGTTTCTCAGTAAAAGAGGGTGAGCTTTCTTCTTCTGTTGCCGTCAATCAAGAGGCTCCAAACGGTAAGGCTACATTAAAGGTAACTTCTCTATATTCAATCGTGGCAATTGAAAATAGAAGTATTGAAAGAGTTATCTCTTCTCTTGCTAAGAATAAAATGGGTGATGTAAATAATCAAAAAATTTATGATTATGGCTTGAAAGATGTCTCATTTTCGAAATTTAGTGGTAACAGTGTAGAAATTTCATCAAATGTAAAAATTGGCCCAGTTATTAATATAGATAATCTGAAAGATAAAATTAAGGGTAAAAAATCTGGTGAAGTTCGAAGCTTAATTGAAGCGAAAGAGGGTGTAAAAAATGTTGATGTAAAGTTCTCATTCTTTTGGGTAAATACTGTGCCGAATGATGATAAAAAAATTAATATCAAGTTTACGGTTGATAAATAATGAAATCTTTAAAGTTAATGGCGCTTGATGTTGGCACTAAGAGGATTGGTATTGCTTTGGCTGACTCCTTTATTAAAAATAGCAATACCATTTACTACTGTTGAAATTAATAATGATATAGATTCTGCAATAAAACAAATTATTGAGATAATTTCGAAAGAAGAAATCGACGTTCTTGTGGTTGGGCTGCCACGAAATCAGAGTGGTGAAGAGACTTCGCAAACTGCTTATACCAAAGAATTTGTAAAAAAATTTTTGAATATTCAGTCGATAAAATTTGTTTTCAAGATGAAAAGCTTAACGAGTATTCAGGCTGAGGACAGGCTAAAGAGCTATGGAAAGCCATATTCAAAAGGTGATATTGATATGAATGCGGCCTCGATTATTTTACAAGATTATTTGGAGGAGAATTTTTAATGGATGGAATTACGAAACCGCCAGTAAATAGAGATGATCGGGAGCTAATAGAAGATCGTGCTGAAAGAGCTATTGAGGAAATATCTAAGCGCGAAAGAGAAGTTGCTGTTATCTTGGATGTAAAAAATAATAAAAAAAGAGTTTTTCGAAAAAGGATTTTGGTTTTTTTTACAGTTTTATTGTTTTGCTTTATTTCTTTTTGCGGAATTTTATTCTTAAGCTATAATAGCGCAATAAATTATAGAACTAACGATTCTAAAAAAAGTTGACTTCAATATTAGTAAGGGCGAATCTTTAGACATAGTTGCTCAGAAATTGGCTGATAAAAAAATAATTATTTCTAAAAACTCATTTATTTTTTTATGCACGAATGAATAATAAGCGAAATATTTTAGCTGGCAGTTATCAATTATCTTCAAGCATGACAATTCCTGAGGTTTTAGATATTTTAAATAAAGGTCAAGCTGTTGATAATTTTAACATTACCTTTTTACCTGGCGGAACGGTAAAAATGGCCAAAAATGCTCTTTTGAAAGCTGGTTATTTGAAAAATGAAATTGATGATGCTTTTTCAAAAGATTATTCTGGTGAATTTCCAACTCTTTTCTCTGGTAAGCCAAAAAATACGGATCTGGAAGGATTTCTTTATGGCCAAACTCATAATTTTAAGAAAGGCACAAAAGTTGAAAATATTTTGCGGAGATATTTTGCAGACTTTGAAGCGAAAATTAAAGAGTTAAACCTTGATAATAAATTCAAGCAAAAAGGTTTGAGTTTATATGAGGGAATCACACTCTCTTCAATTGTTCAAAAAGAAACCTTGAGCGATTTCGAAGATCAACAAAAAGTTGCAGGTGTTTTTTATAATAGAATTAAAGCTGGGATGACGCTTGGCTCAGATGTGACATATCAATATATTGCGGATAAAATAGGAGTTGAAAGAACTCCAAATTTAGATAGCCCTTATAATCTTCGAAAATATAAAGGTTTAACACCTACTCCAATTGCAACACCAGGGCTGTCTGCTCTTAAGGCGACGGCTTCTCCGGCTGATCATAACTATTTATTCTTTTTGAGTGGAGATGATGATAAGACTTATTACGGTACAACAGATATAGAGCATCAAAATAATATTAAAAAAATATTGTGCAAAAAAAGTGCTTGATTTTATAATTAAAGCTTGACAATTTTATTAATATTTGATAGAATTTTATATGTAAATTAATATAAAAAAATGATGTTTTGTGTATTTTTTTATATTAATGCACCTACTAGAAAAATACTTTATAGCATTCGTTTAACTCTATAATATTAATTAAAAAAAGGTCGACATTATGCTAATTTTTCGAAAAGAAAGGGTATTATTAAGGTAGTGCATCACAGTAATGTGTTTGCGGGAGAAAAAAATTATTTGTAATCAAAAAAACGAGGAGTTAAATCTCCTAAGATTGAAATCATACAGAATAGAAATAATAAAGTTTCTGATTCTACTTTTCTAAAGATAATTAATATACTAAGTTTAAAATCAACTGTTGTTTATGCTTCTATTTTTATTATTGTGGTTATGATTGCCGTATTTGGTGGTAGCCAGCCAGATATTAAAAAATCGACTGAGCTAAACAATCAAATTAATTCAAAATCTGTTGAGAATACTCAAAATAGTAATGAGAAATATTCTGTAGCAGACAAAGTTACGGAGTCTGGTGTTGTTGCTAATCTTGCGGAGTCCGCTGATTTAGCAATCGCATCTTCTGTGGCGAGCCTTTCAACATCTACTGCAATACTTCAGGATTCACCTCAAGCTGCTGCTTCTGTTGAAAAGCCTAAAGTTCTTGAGGTTTCTTCTGAAAAACGTGAAATCATTAAATACACTACAACTTCAGAAGAGGTTATTCAAGCGATTGCTGATAAATATGGTATAACTGCTCAAACTATTAAATGGGTTAATGGATTGAAGGGTGATAAAGTTGAGGCTAATAAAGAACTAAGGATTCTGCCTGTAGATGGAATTGTTTATCGATTTAAACCTGGTGATAGTATTAGATCTGTAGCAGAAAAATACCAAGCCAATTTAGAGAGATTGATTTCTTATAATAAGCTTAAAGATGGCGAAGAGCCTAAAGAAGGCGTTGAGATTGTAATTCCTGGCGGTATCTTGCCTGAAGAAGAGCGACCAGATTATAATCCTAAATCTAAGGTTTTCTCAACTTCTACAACTTCAAATTCTCGAAAATCTTCTAGTTCTGTGAGTGTATCGCCAATATCCCTATCTTCTAATTACAATGTCAAAGCTGGAAATGCTTACGCCTGGGGAAACTGTACTTGGTATGCATATAATCGCCGTCCAGACATCGGAAGTTTTTGGGGTAATGCTTCAACTTGGGCAGTCAGTGCTAGAGCTGCTGGGTATAAGGTTGACCAAAATCCATCTGTAGGTGCAATTGCTCAGTGGAATGCTTACGCAAACTCATACATCTGGGGTTACGGACATGTTGCTATTGTTGAGTCTGTGAACTCTGATGGAACAATCACTGTTTCAGATATGAATTATGCTGGAAAACTAAATGTTGTAACAACTCGAACAGTACCAGCAAGTAGTGTTTCGAACTATATACACTAAAATATTTAAATGAGCGTTACTGTTTTGAGCGCTCATTTAAAATTGGATTTTTTATATTTTTTGTGTTATTATATATGTATGTTTGTAGATACAGCTAAGATTTTTGTCCAAGCCGGCCGCGGTGGAAATGGTGCGGTCAGTTTTCGAAGAGAACTTTATATCGAAAAAGGTGGCCCAGATGGTGGTGATGGCGGAAAGGGCGGTAATGTTATCTTTCGAGCAACTAAAGATCTAAATACACTTTTAAATTTTCGCTATAAGCCAGAAATTAAAGCTAAAAATGGCGAAAATGGTTCGAAAAGAAATAAGACTGGAAAAATCTGGTGAAGATTTAATTGTTAAGGTTCCTGTGGGAACTTTAGTTAAGCGTGATAGGGAAATCTTAGCTGACTTAAAGTTTGATGGTGAAGAAGCTATTATTGCTCGTGGTGGTGATGGTGGATTTGGTAATGCTCACTTTAAATCTTCGGTTCGACAAACTCCGCGCGTTGCTGAACTTGGTGAAGCTGGTGAAACTTTCGAAGCTGATCTAGAATTAAAACTACTTGCTGATATCGGTCTGGTCGGTTTTCCGAACGCTGGAAAATCTACATTTTTGAGTGTTGTTTCTAACGCACGACCAGAAATTGCTAATTATGCTTTTACTACATTAACTCCAAATCTTGGCGTTGCAGAAATTGATGGCTTTAATCTTTTAATTGCGGATATTCCAGGTTTAATTGAAGGTGCAAGCGAAGGTAAAGGTCTAGGTGATGCATTCTTGCGTCATGTTGAAAGAACAAGTGTTTTGCTTCATTTGATTGATATTTATGAAGAGAATCCAGACGAGCAATATAAAATTATTCGTGAAGAGCTAAAAAAATACCAGCCAGAACTATTAACTAGACCTGAGATTATCGCTCTAACTAAAGCGGAAGGAATGGATGCTGAAATGATTGATTTTCAAATTTCGAAACTTCATAAAGTGGCTGGTGACTCTCAGATTTTTGCAATTTCTTCGAGCGCGCATCAAGGCTTGAAGGAAGTTCTTCGTGCACTTCGAAAACAGGTTGAAGATTTTAGAAACTCACAATCTGAAATTGATACCAATGAAGAAGAAAATGAAGATATCGCCGTAATATCTCTATCTCAAGATGAAATTAATAAGGCTTGGTCGGTTGAATTTAATGAAGAAGAAAACATCTTTGAAGTTTATGGTGAAAAAATTGAAAAATTTGCTCGAAGAACTAACTTTATGAATGTTCATGGCGTAAATCGTTTGCGTGATATCTTGCGAAAAAAATGGGAATTGAACATGAACTCCGCCGAATGGGTGCAGAGAATTCAAGCATAATTTCAATTGCAGACAATCAATTTGAGCTTGTTGATTCGAATTGGGAAGATTAAAGTTGCTTAAATAAAAAAAAGCACGATCTTAGTCGTGCTGGATATATGATAGTTAACTTTTAGGCTCATTTTTGGATTCTTCTAAGGATTCCAATTTTTCCATACCTATATAGAAAGCTATAATCTCTCGAACTTGGCTATTATCGAATTCTTCTGAAAAAAATTTCAATAATTTTAATTGGATCATAATTATCATCAAGAAGAGATTTGATTAGCCTTTCTGCAACGTTGCTGATTTCTTCCTCAGCTAGCTGTACGGGGGTATAAGCGTATAAGATCATCAATAACCATCTGTCTTAAAGATGCTGATTCGTAATTTATAAAAAAATTGCCATTATTCTTCTCCTATAAATGTGCGCGCCACCCTCTGGCGAATGAGTGAGATATTATCTCGGGTTTATTTGTATTATACAATATTTCAATTAAAAAGTCAAGTATATTTGTTATTTTTGTAGTTTTAGGTTAAAATATAACCATGAAGACTTTCTTTTTTTATGATTTAGAGACTAGTGGCTTTAGTCCGCAAAACGACCGAATTATGCAATTTGCAGGGCAGCGAACAGATGAAAACCTTAATCGAATTGGTGAGCCTGTTAATATTTTAGTTAGATTGAATGACGATGTTTTGCCAAGCCCAAGTGCTTTAATGGTGACAAAAATTAGTCCGCAAAAAACGGTTGAAGAGGGTTATACCGAGGCGGAATTTGCGAAAATGCTCGTTGAAGAATATTTTACGCCAGATACAGTGATCGTTGGGTATAACAATGTTCGATTTGACGATGTTCATATTCAGCATCTTTTGTGGCGAAATTTCTACCCACCATATGATTGGCAGTGGAAAGATGGTCGATCGCGCTGGGATTTGTTAGATGTTGTACGAATGATTCGCGCTCTTCGGCCAGAAGGGATTAATTGGCCATTTATCGTAAACGAAGAAACTGGTGAAAAATTCGCTGCTAATAAGCTAGAACTTTTAACTAAAGAGAATGGAATTTTGCACGAAAATGCTCATGATGCAATGAGTGATGTTGATGGTTTGATAGATATTGCACGACTCTTGAAAGAAAAACAGCCACAGATTTTTGATTACTTGTTTAAAATGCGTTCGAAAAATGAAGTGCAAAAACTAGTTAATCTTGAAAATCCGAAACCTTTTGTCTATACATCTGGTCGCTTTAAAGTTGAGTTTGAAAAAACTACCGTGGCGTTTCCTGTCGCGCCGGCTAAAAATCAAAAATGTAATTGTTTGGGATTTGCGGTTTTCTCCTGAAAAATTTATTGATTGGAATGAGGACCAAATTCTTGAAAATATTACGGCAGATTTCGAAACTCGTTCGAGCAATGAATTCGAGCCTATTGCAGCAAAGATTTTTCAGTATAATAAATGTCCAGCAGTTGCGCCAATAGGTGTTTTAACTGAAGAAAATCAGCAAAGGTTGAAGATTGATTTAGATGAAATTCAAAAAAACTTAGATATTTTACGAAAAAATCCGCACTTTGCTGAAAACCTTAGATCTGCTTTTCGAAAGGCGAAGCGAAGTTTTTCAAGATAAGAATAATGCAGAAAAACCAGCTCCAGAAGCTCGGCTTTTTTTGAAGGTTTTATTTCAAAAAGTGATGATATTAAAATTGAAGCTGTTCGAAACTCAACTGATCGTGAGCTTGCTGATTTTCATCCAGATTTTGCCGACGAGCGATTGACGGATCTACTTATTCATTATAAAGCAAGGAGTTTTCCGAAAAGTTTAAGTTCTCAAGAGAAAGAGCTTTGGGAAGAGTATCGGGTGAAAAAAATTTACAAAAAATGATGCCCAATTTTATGAAAGAATTCCAAGAAATTGCAAATAACCAAAATTTAAATTCGCAAGAAGAATATATTTTTAGAAGAAATTAAACTTTGGCTTGAAAAATATTTTACCAGAAACTGACTAATCGATAATCCCGATAAAAAAATTGTAATAGCTCCTAAAAATTGCATGGCTTATGGTTACTCCAGCGAGGTCCTTGGTTTTGAGATATCTCTGATGCCATAATAGGCCAATTAAAAATGTTAATATGCAAGTTATGAAATCTTTATAGCCTAAATGTGCTAAGCTATATAAAATCGATGAAGTTAAGATGATTGAAGATTTTCGAAAAATTTATTTGTTGTAAAATACTCGTTAATGTTCCTCTATAAAGAAATTATTGAATGGGCGAAGATATGAAAACGAAAAAATGGAATAACTATAAAAAAAGTGAATATTAAGAGTAATATTAATCTGCTATTTTTTGTGTCATTTTATTAGTTCTTTAATTTCTGGCGACCCATTCACCAGCTAAGATTTTTTATTCTGCTCGCCTAATGATATAAGCTCACGAACCTCCTTAGGTAGATTATCTTCTGGGTGCTTGAAGCCTGCCGTCCACTGATATCCCTTGTTATAGCCTAGCTCCTCGGTAATTTTAGAAGTAGAATTTCTTAAGTGCAAAGGAATGGTCGCGTTTGGGGCTTTCTTTACTAAGTCATAAGATTGAAACATAATTCCAGTAGCTTCACGTGATTTTTTAGATTTTGCTAAAGCAATTGCAGCGTGGAATAGATTATACTTAACTTCTGGCATTCCTATTTTTTCAACCGCATCGAAAGCGGAATTCGCCAAACTAAGAGCACCATTTCCAGCTAGCCCAATATCCTCACTTGCAAAAATAATCATTCGGCGGGCGATATATTTTGGATCCTCGCCAGTATTTAACATTTTAGCTAGATAGTAGCCAGTAGCATTAACATCACCGGCTCGCATACTTTTGATGAAAGCCGAGATTGTATCATAATGAGAATCGCCATTTTTATCATAAATTAAGGTTGGATTTTCGATTGAATTTTTAATAACTTCCGGTGTAATGTTGTTTTTTTCAAAATTTAAAATTAGCTCGAGATTTCCAAGCGCATTTCGAGCATCGCCACTACTTATTTTAGCGAGAATTTTGAGTGCTTCTGGATCTATTTTTGTTTTTGGCGAAACTTTTTCAAGCGCATTTTTAATGATTTTTGAAATCTCCTCAGTATTTAAAGGCTTGAGCGACAGGACTCGACTTCTTGAAAGTAGCGGCGTGATAATTTCGAATCCTGGATTCTCGGTTGTTGCCCCAATCAAATTTATTAAGCCGCTTTCAATATGCGGCAAAAAAGCATCTTGCTGTGATTTATTGAAACGGTGAATTTCATCAACAAAAAGAATCGTTCGCGTTCCAAGGTTCCAGTTTTGGCGAGCATGTTCAATAACCTTTTCGATATCTTTTTTGCCACTAGTGACGGCTGAAATTTCAATAAAGTCTGCATTGACTTCATTTGCCAAAATTCTTGAAAGAGTAGTTTTACCGGTTCCGGCTGGCCCCCAAAAGATTAAGCTAATAGGTTCTTTGTTTTCGATTATTTTTCGTAAAATTCCATTTTTACCAATAAGGTGAGATTGGCCAATAACTTCAGCAAGCTTTTTTGGCCTCATTTTTTCAGCAAGGGGAATTCTTTGTTGGTAATCCATTTCTATATTTTTACCATTTTAATGTAAAAACTGCAAAGATGGCTTTTTTTCGAAATTTGAAAAAAACGCTATTTTATGGTATCATTTAGTTAGGTAGTCAATTAAAAATGAATTTGAGGAATTATGAAAAATTAATACAAAACCATTACCTGGGATGATGGAGTTATTACCAGAAGAACAGCTCGAATTTAATCGAATTATGGCAATTATTCAGAAAAATTATGAAAAATTCGGATTTACGCCGATTGATACGCCAGTAATCGAGCGAACAGAGACTCTTCTTGCAAAAGCTGGTGGTGAGACTGAAAAGCAGATTTATCGTTTTTCGAAAGGCGATAACGATTTAAGTTTGCGTTTTGATTTGACTGTGCCGACTGCAAGATTTGTTGCCGAGAATTTTGGTCAGTTACAATTTCCTTTTAAACGTTCACAAATTGGTAAAGTCTATCGTGGCGAAAGAGCACAGCGAGGTCGTTTTCGTGAATTTTATCAATGTGATATTGATGTGATTGGGCGAGACAAGTTAAGTATTTCTTATGATGCTGAAGTTATTGCAGTAATTTATAATATTTTTCGAGAGCTAAGTTTTGGTGATTTTACTCTTCGAATTAATAACCGAAATATCACGAGTGGTTTAATCGAAGGACTTGGATTAACTGAAAAAAATCAGCTGAAATTATGGCTTTGATTGATCGTGCTGAGAAGATTTCAACTGAGGAATTTTTCAGAACAACTTACTGATTTAAATTTAGGGGAAAAAAATCTCAAATAATTTCTGATTTTATTAAAAATCTCAGGTTCAGCTGAAGATGTTATATGTGAGCTAAAAAAATCTTTCTCAAAAAAATTAAAAAAATCAACAATTCGAAAAAAAGGAATTAAGGAGCTTTCAGAAGTTTCTAAATTGTTAAAAATGATGGGTGTTGAAGAAAAATATTTCAAACTCGATATGCTAATTGTTCGTGGTCTTGATTATTATACGGGAACAGTTTTTGAAACAAATTTAAACAACTTCAAAGAAATTGGCTCAGTTTCTAGTGGTGGTCGTTATGATAATTTAAGCGAATATTATTCGAAAGAAGAACTACCAGGAGTCGGTGCTTCAATTGGTTTAACGCGATTGTTCTGGTGTCTACGAGACTTAGGCTTGCTGAAATTTTCAAAACGCTCAACTGCGGAATTTTTAATAGTTCCAATGAGTAAAAACGAGCTTCAAAAGTCTTTCGAAATTGCTGGTGAATTAAGAAAAGAAGGTAAAAATACTGAAGTTCTGCTTGAAGATTTTACTATGAAAAAAGCTTTTAAATTTTCCGATAAGCGAGGTGTTAAATATACTTTAGTAATTGGTGAAAGGGAGATTTCTGAAAAATCATTTATTTTTAAAGATATGGAGACTGGTAAAAAGTTAGAATTGGCCGAAATTCTAAAAAAATAGTGCTATTGTTTATTTTTTTAAAAAAATATGTGATATAATCATTTTATATCACTTTGGCGCCTTGGCGGAGTGGTTACGCAGCGGTCTGCAAAACCGTTTACACCGGTTCAAATCCGGTAGGTGCCTCCAAAATATTTAAGTAAAGGAAAACTATATGAAAGAAGAAAATCAAAGAGTTGTAGAAATTCGAAAAGGTGAAAATGAGTCAAATGTTCGCCCAGTAGTTGTTGCTCCAGTATCAAAAAAGAAGAAATATAGTCAAACAGTGAAAAGTATTCGACAAATTTGCATTTGGTTTAATATTTTTACGGCTATGGTTTGTGCTTTAATTAGCTTAGTGTATATTTGGTTAGATAATAATCTAGGCGAATTAATGGGCAAAGCTTGGGCTACATTCTTAGTGCTTGGTGCTTTTTCTCTATTTATTATGATTATTGCTCCACTTCTTGATAAAGATGAAGCTTAAGTTTATAACACGCCTTGACTTTTGTAGTTAAGGCGTGTAAAATATAAATATGCGCGAGTGGCGGAACTGGTAGACGCGAGGGACTTAAAATCCCTTGACCTAAACAGTCGTGCGGGTTCGATTCCCGCCTTGCGCACCAAATTTAACAATAGTAGGAGAGTATAATAAAATGACAATTGCAATTATTGTAATTATTGCTGTTCTTGTCCTTGTTGGGCTTTTTGTTTGGAGCCAATACAACGCACTTGTGCGGCTTAATGAAAGAGTTGAAGAAGCTTGGAGTGATATTGCTGTTCAGCTAAAATATCGAGCAGATTTAATCCCAAATCTTGTTGAGACTGTAAAAGGTTATGCAACTCATGAGAAAGAAGTTTTCGAAAATGTAAGTAGCGCACGAGCTGGATTGATAGGTGCTGGAAATAATGTTTCTGATGCTGCTAAAGCTGAAGGTGAACTTTCACAAGCGCTTGGCCGCTTGTTTGCTGTCGCCGAAAACTACCCTGAACTAAAGGCTAATGAGGGCTTTATTCGTTTTCAACAACAACAGCAAGAAATTGAAGATAAAATTCAAGGTGCACGCCGATTTTATAATGGCGGCGTTCGAGACCTTAATATTAAGATTAAAGTATTCCCAACTAATATTTTTGCTAAAAAATTAGGTTTCGAAAAGAGGGAATTCTTCGAAGTGGAAGATAGAAAAGTAGTTGAATCTGCACCTCAAGTAAAAATTCTAATTTATTTTTTTAGAGGTTTTATTAAATATGTATAGCTCAATTTCTCAGAATAAGCGTAATACTGTGATTATTTTTTTCATTATTTATTGCGATTATTTCTGGAATTGGGCTATATTTTTTTCTTATATCTATGACGATTTAGTAATTTTTTTATTTTTTTACACTAATTTTTGCTATTTTTTTATGCGTTATTTCAATATAAGATTTCGATAGTCATTACTTTAAAAAAATAAATGGTGCTGAGTTGATCTCAAAAAAAGACGCTCCCGAATTTTTATTCAATAGTTGAATCATTATCTATTACTGCTGGTCTACCCATGCCAAAGCTTTATATTATTAATGATTCTTCGATGAATGCTTTTGCGGCTGGAACTGATCCTGAGAATTCTGTGATCTGTGCAACAACAGGGCTTCTTGAAAATATGGATAAGGTTGAAATTGAAGGCGTGATGGCTCATGAAATTTCACATATTAAGAATTATGATATTCGAGTTTCGATGGCGGCAGTTGCTTTAACCGCTGTTATTGGGATGCTTTCCGATATTGTTTTAAGGTTTATTTTTCTAAATGACGACGATGAGGATTCAAAAAATCCAATAACTTTAATCTTGGGATTATTTTTTGTTTTAATTTCGCCGCTTTTAGCTACAATAACGAGACTTGCAATTTCTCGTCAGCGTGAATTTTTAGCTGACGCAACTGCTGTTTCATTAACCAGGTATCCAGATGGTTTAATCAGTGCTCTTGAAAAGTTGAAAAATAACAAGCCTCTGAAAAGACAAAACTCAACAACGGCAAGCTTATTTATTTCCAATCCTATGAAACAGGGCTTTTTTCAGAGAATATTTTCAACACATCCACCTTTAGATGACAGAATTAACAGATTGAAAGAAAACAGCGCGAGGTTTTAATGTTTAGGAAGAAAATATTAAGTTCGAATGAAGAACAAATCAGTTTAGTTTATTTTTGGTATATAAGAATTAGAATTTATTTACGAAAAAATATATTGGAAAGGTTTCGAAAGTTTAAGGCGCGCAGGCCACATAGAAGCTTTAAAATTTCAAGAAAAATAGATTATGTTCGACCCTTAAAAATCGGGGGCTATTGGAATTTACTGGGTTTTGTTTTTAAGCTCATTCGAGATAACAAAAAGATTTTTCGAAATCTTGTTTTGGTCTCGGCTTTAGCTGGAATTGTTTTTATTGGGCTAATGGACCAAAAATTTTTGTTTCGAGCTTGCAAGCTGTTGTTGACACTACTAACGGTGGAAATTTCGAAGGCTTTTTTGGTGAAATTGGTAAAGCTGGATTAATAATGGCAGCAACGTTTAATAGTGGCGGCTTGGTGCAATCACCAAGTGAAATTCAACAGATGATGTTTGCTATAATAGTGATATTTATTTGGCTCGCGACAGTTCAGATTTGTAGAAATATTTTTAAGTGGAAAAAAAGAACCCTAAATTTAAGAGATGCTTTATATTCTTGCGGAGCTCCTATTATTCCAATGACGGTTATTGCTATTGTAATATTAATACAATTAGTTCCTATATTTATTGCAACGATTGTTGGTGCAGCCGCAAAAACAACAAGTTTTTTATCTAGCGGAATAGAACAGGCTGTATTTTTTAGTGCAATACTATTGCTATTCTCACTCTCAGCTTTTTGGGTTATGGGCTCGATTTTCGCAATGATTATTGTCACAATTCCAGGAACCTATCCACTGCAGGCTCTAAAAATTGCTGGCGATATGGTTTCTCAAAGAAGGCTTGCGATATTGAAGAGAATTCTATTTTTAATATTCATACTTGCTTTAATTTGGTCGATTATAATAATTCCAATAATCATGTTGATGAATTGGCTGATTTCGATTAATGGATTCTTTGTCAATATTCCGATCGTACCGATCTCGATGCTCCTAATGAGTTGTTTTTCTTGTGTTTTAAGTTCGGTTTATATTTACGTTTTATATCGAAGGATTGTTGATGGGGACAGATAAAAACACTCGATATAAAGATTTGCTAGAGCTTTTGAACCGTTATTCTTTCGAATATCACACTCTTGATAATCCAAGCGTTCCAGATTCGGTTTATGATTCACTTTTTTCTGAGCTTAAGAGGATTGAGGCTGAGAACCCAGAAATAATATCAAAAAACTCACCAACACAAAGAGTCGGAAATATGGTTAAGGGCGGGTTTACTAAGGTTTCTCACGCTAGTAGAATGTTAAGTTTAAACGATATTTTTAGCAGTAAAGAAATTTTTGATTGGTTTGAGAGAATTAAAAAACTTGAACCAAATATTGAAGAGGATTTTTTTGCAGATATTAAAATGGATGGTTTAGCCTGTTCTCTTATTTTTGAGAATGGTGAATTTGTGAGAGCTGTTACTCGAGGTGATTCTTTTATTGGCGAAGATGTCTCGAGCAATATCAGAACAATTAAGAATATTCCACTTTTTTTGCAGGCAAGTGGTGAATTTGAAAATTTTAAAAACGGAAGAACTGAGATTCGTGGCGAGATTGTTATTTTGAAAGAAGATTTTGAAAAGATAAATCTTACTCGAAAAGAGCATGGTGAACCAGAATTTGCTAATCCACGAAATTTAGCCGCAGGTACAATTCGTCAGCTTGACCCTTCAATTGCAGCTTCTAGACCTCTACATTTTCGAGCTTATGATTTAATTCGTGAAAATCCACAAGATATCCCCACTAACCAGTTCGCTTATGAAGCATTAAAAAATCTTGGTTTTACAATAAATGAGCAAGCTTCAAAAATTAACGGTTTAAAAAAAGTTATTGAGTTTATTAATTTTTGGAGTGAAAAGAGAAAAGAATTACCATTTAATACTGATGGGCTAGTTGTAAAAATTAATAATCGTGAGTATTTTTCGAAACTTGGAATTGTTGGAAAACAGCCTCGTGCAGCGATTGCTTTTAAATATTCCCCTGAAGAAGTCGCGGCGGTGATTTCAGACATAGTTATTTCGATTGGACGAACTGGTATTGCAACTCCTGTTGCAGTCTTTTCACCGGTTCAACTTGCCGGAACCACTGTTCGGCATGCAAGTTTACATAATGCTGATGAAATTAAGCGACTCGATGTGCGAATTGGTGATACGGCAGTAGTTTTTAAGGCTGGCGATATTATTCCGAAAATTTTGCGGATTTTGCCGGAGCTTCGACCAGAAAATGCTAAAGTTTTCGATTTTAGAAAAGAGCTTGAGAAACAGTTTCCAGATATTGAGTTTTACCGCCCAAGTGGTGAGGTTGCGTATCGTGCAAAAGGTTTAAATTCGAGCTTAATTTTGAAAAAAACGGTCACCTTTTATGCTTCAAAAGCAGGTTTGAATATTGAAAATCTTGGTGAAAAAAATGTTGATTTATTGGTTGAGAAAGGGTTAATCCGAGATTTGGCTGATATTTATAATCTTCAAAAAAGTGATTTGTTGAACCTTGAACGCTTTGGAGAAACTTCAGTTAATAATCTTTTGGGAGCTATTGAGTCTTCGAAAAAATCCAGAGCTCTCAAAATTTATCTCAGCTCTTGGAATTAGGTATGTTGGTGGCGAAACAGCAAAGCTTTTTAGCAGAAAAAAATTTAATAAATTCGAAAAATATTTGTAACGCAACGCTTGAAGAGCTTCTTGAAATTGATGGTATTGGTAAGAAAGTTGCGGAAAGTATTTTAGCATATTTTAATGATGATGAAAAATTTACGAGTTTTAACAAAAAAATGTTTAATCTTGGCGTGAAAGTGCAAAAATTTTTGCAAAAAAATGAAGGGGTCTTAAGTGGTAAAAAAATTTTGTAATTACCGGAACGCTAAAAAAACAATGGCGCGTGAAAAAAAGCTGCAGAAAAAAATTGAAGAGTTGGGTGGAAAAATTCCAAAAAAACAATTTCGAAAAACTACAGATTTTTTTGGTAATTGGCGAAAAAAAGTTGGTGCAACAAAAAAATTTCGAAGGCTGAAAAAAACTTGGTGTAAAAAGTTATGGATGAAGATGAATTTTTTTGAAAGAAATAAATGCAAACTAAAAATTATTGCAGCTTATCCTTGTTTAGGTAAAACTACTCTTTTCGAAAAATATCTAAAAAAAGCGATTTTTTTAGATATGGAATTTAATGAAAGTAGTAAAACTAAAATGATGAATGAAATTGAAAGATCTCATTTTTTTGATTTTTTTGTATACAGAAAAATTGAAGAAGAATATTATTCGGGTAATTTCGAAATTATATTTATTAGTGAAGATGATGAGATTTTTAAAGCGACTACTTTCAAAAAAAGATTAGTTTTATACTTATTTTGCCAAATGTTCTCAATAAAAAGAGCAATGCAAGAGTATAAAAGGCGTGTTATATATCGTTCTGGTAAAAGTTGGTGGAATAATGTTATTGAGCCGGAAATTAGCAATCTTCAAAAACAGAATTGAATTTTACAAAAAAATAATGAGCTGGTTGAGGTTTACTTAACTGATGAGAATGAATATATTTGCGATAAGATCGCTTTATGGTGATTTTTTGATTTTTTATACTATTTTTGGTATAATTTAAAATAGTATGAAAAGATATAATCCGATTGAAATTGAAGAAAAATGGCAAAAAAAATGGGATGAATCAAAGCTTTATGAGGTTGAAGCAGATTCTTCGAAACAAAAAATGTATATCTCGGGAATGTTTCCGTATCCAAGTGGAGCAGGGCTTCACACAGGCCATGCAAGGAGCTACACGATTGTTGATTCGATCGCGCGTTTTTATCGCCAGCAGGGTAAAAATGTTTTAAACCCAATTGGTTGGGACACTTTTGGCTTACCGGCAGAAAATTATGCAATTAAAACTGGAATTTCACCTCAAGAAGCCACAAAAACTAATATCGAAAATTTTAAAAAACAGTTTAAACGACTTGGAATTTCAATCGATTGGTCGCGAGAAATTAACACTTCAAATCCAGAATATTACAAATGGACACAGTGGATTTTTCGCGAAATGTATAAAAAAGGCCTAGCTTACCGTAAAGAAAGCTATCAGTGGTGGTGTGATAATGATAAAACAGTTCTCGCAAATGAGCAGGTTGAAAATGGCCGATGCTGGCGTTGTGGCGAAGAAGTTTCTAAAAAAACAAATGACTCAGTGGTTCTTTAAAAATTACTGCATATGCTGACGAACTTTTGGCTGATATTGACGAATTAGATTGGCCAGAAAAAGATTAAAACGATGCAGCGAAATTGGATTGGAAAATCTGAGGGTGCTGAGATTGAATTTGAAATTGCTGACGGAAATGCAAAAGGTGAAAAAATTAAAGTTTTTACAACTCGACCAGATACTATTTTTGGCGTGGCATTTTTAACTATTGCACCAGAACATGAATTGCTCGAAAAACTCTCTACTGATTTAACTAGAGAAAAACTTGAAGAATATAAGAAAAAATCACTTAAAAAATCTGAAATTGAGCGCCAAGAAAATAAAGAAAAGACTGGAATTTTTACTGGAAGTTATGCAATAAATCCAGCGAATGGTAAGAAAAATCCCAATTTGGGTGAGTGATTACGTACTTGGGGGTTATGGTGAAGGAGCTGTTATGGCGGTTCCTGCTCATGATGAGAGAGATTTTGAATTTGCTAAAAAAATTTGATTTAGATATTATAAAAGTTGTTGAGAAGCCTGAGAACATGGCGGATGATGATTCTTGCTATCATGGAGAAGGAGTTATGGTTAACTCTGGTGAATTTAACGGTCAAAAATCAGAGGATGTTCGCGAACAGATTTTAGGCTGGCTTGAAGAATCTGGAATTGGTCATTCGAAAACTACATATAAAATGCGAGATTGGTTGATTTCTCGGCAGCGTTATTGGGGCTGCCCCATTCCTATTGCTTATGACAAAGATGGGAAAGAGCATTTAATCCCCGAGGATCAATTACCTGTGATGCTTCCAACTTTGAGCGATTTTAAACCTGATGATTCTGGAAAGTCGGCCCTTGCTAAAAGTAGAGAATTCATTACAGTTGAAATTAATGGCGAAAAAATGGCACGTGAAACTGATACGATGGATGGTTACGCCTGTTCGAGCTGGTATCTTTTGCGATATGCTGACCCTCGAAATTCTAAGCAAGCTTGGGATCCTGAGCTTGTAAATTACTGGGCACCAGTTGATTATTATGTTGGTGGCGACCATGCAGTTGCGCATTTGTTGTATATTCGTTTTTGGACTCATGTTTTTAGAGATTTGGGACTAACTAATTTTGCAGAACCGGTTAAAAAACTCCTTTATCACGGATATATTAATGCGGAAGATGGTTCGAAAATGAGTAAATCAAAAGGGAATACTATTGATCCGCTTGAAGTCATTGACCAAGGATATGGTGCAGATTCACTTCGAACTTATGAAATGTTTATTGCTCCATATGAAGTTGATGCTTCTTGGGATTCACGAGGTATAGCTGGAGTTTATCGTTTTCTGAATCGTGTTTGGGTTTTGGTTCAAGAATTTATTGAATCTGAAAAATCTGCTGAAAATCTTTCAAATTTTGCTGAAGTCCAAAAAATCCAGCATAAAAACCATCAAGAAAGTTACTGAAGATTTTCACCGCGAAAGCCTAAATACTGCGGTTGCTGCTCTGATGGAATTTGTAAATGATCTTTATAAATTGAAACTTGAAGGTTTTTCGAACGATTGGCAGTTTATTTTAGAAGATTTACTTAAAATGCTTGTTCCATTTGCCCCACATATTTCAAGCGAACTCTGGCAGCAGCTTGGAAATGATGACTTTATTGAAAAAAATCTGGCTGGCCAAAATGGAATGAAGAGCTTTTTGAAAAACTGATAAAATTCAAATTATTGTTCAAGTTAATGGAAAGCTCCGCGGAAAAAAATTAAAGTTTCAACGGACTCTGGAAAAGATGAAATTATTGCTATTGCGAGAGAAGAGGACAATGTTTTGAAATTCTTGCAAGATAAAGAGGTTTTGAAAAGAAATTTTCGTTCCAAATAAATTAATTAATTTTGTTGTTAAATAATAAGATGGAGGTTTAATTCCTCCATCTTATTGGTTTTTGAAAAATCTCCTATGTTAGCATCGACTGCGACCCAGCCATCTTTGTCTATATTCACGTCAATTTTAGTATTTTCGCCAATTGAGGTTTTTTCGAAATTCTCAATTCTAGTGACTATTTTTGGATTATCCCCATCTTTTAGGTAAACATCGCCCTTAGCGACAAAGTTTTTATCTGCATTCATAATACCAATCGCTGAGTGGTTTGATTCACTGAAAGTGTAATTTTCAGGGTTTTCGTAATATTCGCTAGTTGAGCTTCTTATGGCGTCTCCTTTCTGTAGATGAATTACGCCGCCATTATCTGAAATTTTTTCAAGTTCCGAAAAATCCATTTCAGAGTTATCTAGACCATCGATTTGACTTTTTTGGAAAATTTCTGGTGGGTGGTTTTCTTGATAATTTTTTTATAAGTATCGTGACCAAACCAGCCACCAAGTGCCCCTGCAGTCATCGCTAAAGCGCCAAATTGTTTTAGCTTCTTTCTACTAATTTTTTTACTATTTCTTTATTTTTGAATTTGATTATTTTTTTGTTTTTCATAATTTTTTTCATAATGATTTTATTATAGCATAAAAAAACAATAAAAAAAGTCAATAATAGATTTATAAAAAAGCTTGCTTTTATCTTTAAAAATTAAGGTATAATTGATGTTGAAGGAAAAATAATAAACCTAAGGAGAAACTTTAAATGGCACAGCCAAAGAAACAGAGTAGTCCTCGAAAGACTGGTTTGCGACGCAGCCACTTGCGATTGGATTTAGCTCGTCGAGTTAATAAAAAAATCACCAGTGAAAGTTTACACAACTAAAAAAACAATCTGGTAAAGCTCTAAACAAGCAACTCGAAGAAAAACAAAAACGCTAGCTGCTTAATTTGCTGGCGTTTTAATTTTCATTTGACAAAAAATAATAATATTTTAATATAGGAAAGAACCTTACGTAAAAATGGCATCAAATAGACATTTAGGAAGGATTGTTGTTCTTCAAACACTTTATGAATATGAATTTCGCTCTCAAGCACAAGATAAAACTGTTGACTTGGCTGAGATTATTTTTCGAAATATAAAGCAATATGAAGAAGCGATTGGAGATAAGCAATTCGTTCAAGATTTATTAAACGGGATTATTGAAAGGCAGGTTGAACTGGATACAAAACTTCAGCCAATGGCACCGGAATGGCCAATTTCACAGATTGCGCGAATTGACCGTAATGTTTTAAGGATGGGGCTCTATGAATTGCTTTATTCTCGTGAAACGGTTCCGCCAAAAGTGGCTATAAATGAAGCAGTTGAGCTTGCGAAAGCGTTTGGTTCCGATAATTCAAGTAAGTTTATTAACGGCGTATTAGGAACGGCGTATAAGCTTTTTGTGGAGGAACAAAATGGCGAACAAGAAGGTTGAACATTTTCGAAAATATTTTCATAGAACGCGTCGATCTTCAATTCAGGAAATTGTTCGTGAACCGACCGCTGGTGGCGTAATTTTTCGTCGTAATCAAAAAAATGAAGTTGAAATTTTGCTAATTCAAGATTCGAAAGATCGCTGGACAATTCCGAAAGGTCATATCGAAGAAGGAGAAACGGCTCAAGAAACTGCTAAGCGTGAAATTGGAGAAGAAGCTGGTCTTCATGATGTAGAGATTATTGGCTGGCTTGGTAAAATAAATTTTCGATATAGGCGAATCGATAAGCTTGTTTTAATGACAACTCAAGTTTTTTTAGTTAAAGCACTTGGTAATACTGATGCGATCCAAAAAGAAGACTGGATGAATGGTATTAGATGGTTTAGTTTTTCTGATGCATTGGATGAGATTGAATATGAAGATATCGGTAAGCTAATTTTGCTTGCGATGAAAAAAATTAGACAGGAGAACTTATAATGAGTGGAATTTTATTGGCGCCCTATCATGAATGGGCGAAAGAGAAACTTGGCTATGATTTCGAAAAATATTGATTTATTAGTGACTGCATTAACACATCGAAGCTATTTAAATGAACATAAAAAATCGGCAAGTGAACATAATGAACGACTTGAATTTTTGGGTGATGCAGTTTTAGAGCTCGTTACTACTGATTTTCTATTTTCGAACTATGATAAACCCGAGGGAATTTTAACAGCTTGGCGTTCAGCGTTGGTTAGAACTGAAAGTATTGGTGCAGCCGGCGAAAGGCTCGGTTATGAAAAACTAATTCGGATGAGCCGTGGTGAAAAACAAGGTTCTGCAAGGGCTCGCCAGCAGATTTTGGCAAACGCTTTCGAAGCAACTACGGGTGCTATCTATCTTGATAAGGGTTATGAAGCTGCAAAAAAATATATCACAGATAATATTTTGAGTACTCTACCACAAATTTTAGAAGAAGAATCTTGGCGTGACCCAAAGAGTTATTTACAAGAGATTTCACAAGCAAGAGATGGTTTTACTCCAATTTATAAAGTTCTTAAAGAGGATGGTCCAGATCACGATAAAAATTTCACTCTTGGTGTTTTTGTTGGTGATAAAAAAATGGGTGAAGGTGAAGGTCCAAGCAAGCAAACCGCTCAACAAGAAGCAGCTCGAGAGGCAATTCGAAAATATAAGAATAGCGAAAAGAGATAAGTTGTGAATAATTTCGAAAGTAATTTTTGGTAAAAATGAACTTATTGATACTAGGGAGGTTTTTTTAAAGAGTCGGAGCCAAAAAAATTATTTCAACATTTACTCCAGAAAATGCAAATGAAGCGAAGTCTGAATTTCTTGGAAATGATAATCTTTCTCAGCCAAATAATAAATATGAAAAAGTTAAATAGTAGTGAAATTAAAAAAATCTTTACCAAAATATTTCGAATGCAATTTTAGTGGTTGAAAACGATAATTCGCTTGGTGAGATTGAGCGAGAAATGTACAATTCTCAACTTGAAACGAGAATTAAAACTGTTAAAATGCTTGAAGCAGCTTACGATTTTCGAAAAAGCTGAAAGTTTAACAGACAAGCAAAAAAGCTCAAGAAGAATTCATGAAAAAAACAATATCGAAGTTTATGGTGAGCCAGACTTTGAAACATTCCATTCTCTACTTTCAGATAAAAATTACAAAAAATTGATGCTTTAAAAGCTTGATGAAAAAGGTGAAAAAAATCCGTTCAGAGTTTTATGAACTAATTAAAAAGGATGAAATTCTAAATCAAAACATAGAAAGATTTAAACCGAGTGATGAAGTTTTTCATAATTTTGGTGAAATTATTAAAGATTTATACTCAAAGCAATTAGAACTTATTCCGGAAAAAGGTAGCAATGAGAAATATTCAGCAAAGGAAATTTTTGAGGTTTTCGAAAATATTTTGAAAGATTTTGAAAAAGATGGATTTTCGGAATTTAATATTGAATGGAAAGATTCCGGTGCGATTGCGGTCTCAGCGAAAGATAAGAAGATTTTTTTATTCCTAAAAATCGAAAACCAGTTTCAAAAAAAGAGCTTGAAGGTTTGGTTGTACACGAAATTGGAACGCACTATATGCGTGCTCAAATGGGTGAGGCTTATAATAATCAAGCTTTAAGGACTGGGCTTGATGGATATATGAACACCGAAGAAGGAATCGCTCGTGCTATGGAAATGGCTATAAAAGGTGATTATCAAGAAGCCGGTATTCAACATTATTTGACGGCAGGCTTTGCTTATTTTAATAATATGAATTTTCGTAAAGCTTTCGAAACTAATTGGAGAATGGGTATTTTAGATGGCAAAAAAATAATTTTTTTCGGAAGAGAATATCGATAAAAAAACGCCAAATTGCTTACCGAAATACGCAGAGGATTTTTCGCGGAACTGATGAATTGCCTTGGTTTAAAGATTTAAGTTATTTTAATGGTGGTCAAGAAATTTGGAAATATATTGAAGAAAATATTGATTCACCGACATTGATTGATGATTTTTTGCTTGGCGGGAAGAATAATCTACATAATTTAGACCAGCAAAGGCAGATCTATGAACTTAAAGTTGGTAAGAAATAATTTGACAAAAAAATTAGATAACGTGGTAAAATTTAGGTAGTTTTTAAATAATAAATTCAGCGAGGAGTGATTCTTTTTATGGAAGAAAAAAAGTGATTTTTGGAACTTTTGAAGATGTGACTTTTACTGATGTTGCAGGAGAAAAAAATCTCGGAAGTTAAAACTATCGCTAAAATTGATACAGGAGCTTTTTCAGGAGTCGTTCATGCTGAAAATATTTTCGAAAAAGATGGTATTTTAGGTTTTGATTTATTTGGTGATGAAAAACTTCATTTTGAAACGCGAGATTTTAGGTTTCGAAATGTTCGAAACACTCACGGTGGCGTGAAGAAGCGTTTTTTGGTGAAATTTGGAATTTTGATTGAAGGCAAAAGATTTGAAGCCTTATTTGGGTTAGATAATCGTTCGAAAATGAAATTTGAAATGCTGATTGGCCGTGCATTTTTGATTAAAAAAATAATGTTTTAGTTGATTCGTGCCGAAAAAAATTAACCTTGATGAAGAATGGGAACAGATGGGAGAAAAAAACAATAATGAGAATTGCAATTTTATCAAACGGTCCGGGAAATTATTCGACAAAAACGTTTGCGAGAAGAGGCGGAAAAGTCGCGGGCATGAAGTTGAGGTTATTGCCTATGGAAAAATGTTATGTTTCGATTGATGAAAAAAATCCAAAAAGTGATGTATGATGGCGAGAATATCGGAAAAATTTGATGCATTTATTCCGCGAATTGCAAGCCATATGACCGAATATGGAACGTCTGTTGTTCGTCAACTTGAGGCGGCGTATCCACGAGCATTTTTTTATGAATCGTTCGATTGCAATTATGCGAGCGCGAGATAAGTTGCGTTCGACTCAAATTATGGCAAAAATATGGGGTTTCGATCCCTAAAACGGTGTTTTCTCGAAATTCGAATGATATCGATGACCTTTTGGAAGAAATCGGTGGAACACCTGCGATCATTAAGCTTGCTCGTGGAACTCACGGAAATGGTGTAGTTTTAGCGGAAACTAAAAAAAGGCTGCAAAATCGGTGCTTCAAGCTTTCTATTTAACAAATTCAGACGGCACAAACGTTCTTTTGCAAGAATTTATTAAAGAGTCGGCAGGAACAGATATTCGAGCTTTTGTGGTTGGTTCGCAAGTTGTGGCAAGTATGAAACGGCAGAGCTTGGATGATGATTTTCGTTCAAATTTGCATAAAGGTGGATTAGGTGAGCCGATTAAACTTACGCCAGAAGAAAAACGAATGGCAGTTCGAGCAGCAAAAGCAATGGGCTTAACAATTGCTGGTGTCGATTTAATGCGTTCGGCACGCGGTCCGCTTGTTTTAGAAGTCAATGCAAGCCCGGGATTTGGAATTGAGAAGGTTACATATCGTGATGTTGCGGGGAAAATCATCGATTATATCGAGCGAAATGCAAAGCGCGGTAATAAAAAAGATAAAATTGGAGCATAAAAGAAAAAAGCGCAATCTATTTTGCGCTTTTAAAGTTTATTTTTATTTCGAAATTCTCACCATTTTTGTGGATTTTAATACTTTCGAAATAAATTTTATCTCTTTTTGAAATTTCCTCAAGATTTAGTTCTGCTTTTTTTGGCTTCATTCTCGTTCGAAAACTCTAAAGTCGCAGAATTATTTTCAATCTTTCGAAGGAGCTCGGTTTTTTTATTGAATTTATTTCATTCTCATGAAAATAGTTCGCAATAGGGCAGATTGCGAAAAACCAGACTGCCGTAAGAAAAAAAGTAGGCTACAGAACATAAGGGTTATATATTCGCCGCCATATCTTTGCCAATCAAGCTTTATCTCTTTCCATTTTTCTTTCGAAATCATATTGCACCTCCAAATAAATGTACTAAACTTTCAAAATTATACCATTATTTTAATAAAAAGTCAATGTTCGTAAATAACTCTTGATTTTTTATAAAATTTGTTAAAATGAGAAAGCTATAAAAAGTTAATAAAAAGGGAAATAATCTAAATGCTAGCAATCAGATTACAGCGATTAGGTCGCAAAGGTTATCCTGTTTATCGCGTGGCGGTTCAGGAAGCGCATCGGCATCCGTCGAGTGGGCGCGTAGTTAGCTATGTTGGTTCATATAACCCACATACAAAAGAGGCTAAAATCGAAAAAGAATTGGCTGAAAAATATCTTTATAACGGCGCACAGCCAACTCCACGAGTTGTAAAACTTTTGGAAGAAGCAGGAATTGAAATGCCAAAATGGGTTAAAAAACCTGCACAAAAAACTCGTGCGATAAAAAACGCCGAAAAGCTTCGCCGTAACCAACCAAAAGAAGAAGTTTCAGAAGAAGCTTAAAACTAAAAAATCACTTTTCATTTCGAAAGGTGATTTTATTTTTGCGAAAAAGAAAAAGCCAGCAAATATTTGCTGACCTATTTGTTAGAGCGATCAATCTTAATGGTTGTTTTGTCACCATCTTTATATGTATTATAGCTAATATCTAAGTCTTCTAATACATCTATATAGTTAGATAAATCTTTATTGTCTATCGAAAAACTCATCCCCTTTTTGATAATTTCTTCTTTAATTTTATCTTTAGGTAGCATATTAAGATATAATGTAGAGCCTATTAGGAGAGCTGAGAATAATGATAGTATCGTAAAGAATCCTATGCAGCCTACAAACATACTATGATCACTATTATTTTTCACTCATGAAAGTACCTCCAAATATAGAATATATAAATAATAACACTTTTTAATTTATTTTTGTCAATTATTTGATAAAAAAATTTGAAAAATTTGATAAAAATATAAACATAAGAATAATCTAAAAGGAAAAGCGGTGGAAAATTATTTCGAGAAAATTAACCGAAGGCGAGTTGGCCAAAATATTGAAGATGTTAGTGAATTCTATGAGGCGATTGAGCGTGCGAATTTAACTAAAAAATTATCTCCTGAACGCCCTTATGTTTATTTTACGATGGAGGTTTATGACAAAAGCAATGGCATTAAAGGTGGCGGTGGCTTGGGTGTTTTGGCAGCCGATACTCGGCGAGTAGCTGAAAAGCTTGAAATCCCATTTGTTTGCGTAACACCGTTTTATCGAAGAGAGCTTCATCAATCAATCCACAATCTTGACCAACGAGAAGAATTTATTTCAGTAAACCCTGAGGAGTTTGGTTTTGAGTATCTTGATGATGTTGAAATTTACACTGAAAATATGCCGCCAGCCCGCCTAAATATTTTTCAAAAAATTCTTGGCTCAACACGATTTTTGACAATGGGCGAGAGTAATTTTGGCGAGCTTTATGCTGGAGATGGCTCTGGTGACCACAGGCTCTATCAAGAAGTTTCACTCGGTTTTGGTGGTTATAAAGCGCTGAAGATGGTTGGATTAAAGCCTTCAGTTATTCAATTGAATGAGACCGCCACGATTTTTGCAGCCGTTGCTCGGCTTGATGAACTTGTTCGAAACGGAATGAATCTTTATGAGGCGATTGTTTATGTTCGAAAACATACACTTTATACAAATCACACTTTAGTTCAAGCAGCAGAAAGTGAATTCTCTTTTGACCAATTTAACCGAATTGTAATGCCAAACATCGAATCTTCAGCTTTGAAGACCTGGATTTTTTTGGGCTTTTTTTCGAAATGATAGATTGAAGCTTTCGACTTTAACAATTGAGCTTGCTGAAGCAAAAAAATGGCGTCTCGCGGCTTCACGCAAATGTTGCAGATTATCATGATATCAATGGTGATAAAAATTAAATTTAAAGCTGTAACAAATGGAATTGATTTGCCAACTTGGGTTTTGCCTGAGATTTTAGAAGATTTTCGAAATAAAGATATTTTTGATAAATTTGATTTGCCGACAGAGAACTATAAAGAAAATCTAACAAAAATTAGTGCAAAAAATATTCGAGATTTTCGAAAGATTGGTCGAAGAAAACTAAACCAGATTTTAGCTCATAGAAAAGATCAATATGGCCATGTTGTGCGAATCCCTGAAAATGCGATGCTTTTTTTGATTTCAAACGACGATTTGTATCTTATAAACGCCCTTGGATGCCTTTCGAAAATATGGAAGAGCTTCGCCGAATTTTGCGAGAAAATAACGCTCATTATATTTTGGCGGGAAAAGTTCATCAAGGTGATACTGAGATGCGAGCCACTTTAAATTCTGTACTTTCGAAAATTGAGTCTGATGATTTTTTGCGTGAAAGAGTTCATTTTATTCAAGATTATGATGAAGAATTAGGCTTAGCCTTGGCTGTTGGTTCAGATGTTTCGATAAATGTGCCAATTGTTGGGCTAGAAGCTTGCGGAACTTCGTTTATGAAAGATTTAGCAAATCTTAAAATGTTAATTTCAACGGCTGATGGTGGTGTTGCGGATATTTCGCCGGCACCTTGTTTGGAAGTTAGTGGTGCAAATTATAATGATGAATTAAAGTCTTTGTATCTTCGAATGAATCGCGCTGGGCAGATTTTTAAAGATGATTATTTGCTTGAAAAACAAATTCGAAAACAGCTAAAAGGTTATATTCCTGTGATCTCTGGCTCTCGAATGATGAAAGATTATTTGCGACTTATTTTTGGAAAATAATAATTTTAAAACCCGCGAAGATGCGGGTTTTGTCTTTTTATTGTCGATAGCGATTTTGCAAAGCTAATATTTCCTGTTCGCTACTTTTTAAAATTCTCTTGAATGGAATTTTTGAGCCTTCCATTACAATTTCTGCTCCTTGTGGAGCTTTAAGCGGGTATTTTCCGCAAAAAGTTTTTACCTGGTGAACTATAACACATCTTTCTTCAGGTAGAACTTCTTTTATCTTAGCAAAAGTTATGCAAGAGTTACCTCTTGAATCTTTGCTGAGCAAAACCTGAACAGAGTCATGTTTAAGGAACATAGACATAAGGTGCCTCCAATTTTAAGCCTTTCGGCTATAGGATTTCACTATAATAACATAAAAAATAAATAAAGTCAAATAAAAAAAGCCCTCGAAAAATTTTCGAGGGTAAAGTTTTTAACGATCAATGATCTGGCCAGTGTTCAAATTTAGAGCCCTCACCCGGCTCCGGTTTTTTAATTTGAACTTCTTTTGGAGAAGAATTTGTTGTAAGATCGTTAGAAAATTGTAAAGAACTTGCCATTGGCATTCCTCCTGATTTTAAGTCCGTGGACTGGTTTTTATATAATATCACTAAAAAAATAAAAAAAGTCAAGTTCTTTTTTTAAAAAAATTGAAAAAAATCGAAAATATGCTAAAATATGAGTTAATTATGGCTACAATGAAAGAACTACGCGAAGAGCGATTGAGAAAAATTAGAAGAAATTAAAAAAATCTTGGACTAAATCCATATCCTGCCGAAACCGAACGAACGGCGATGGCTGGCGAGATTGTGAATAATTTTGAAAAAAATGGAAGGTCAAGAAGTGAAAAATTGCTGGGCGAATCGCTGGAATTCGCAAATTTGGAAAACTTGCTTTTATTGTTTTGCGGGATTTTTCAGGGAAAATTCAGCTTTTTATCACGGCTCAAAATCTAGCTGAAACCTCGAAAGAGCAGAATTTAATTGGTTTGAAAGATCTGAATTTACTTGATGTTGGCGATTTTGTTCAGGCGAACGGAAAAGTGATTCGTTCGAAAACTGGTGAAATTTCAGTTGAAACACAAGAGCTAAAGCTTCTTTCTAAATCTCTTCGCCCGATGCCAACTGAGCAGGATGGTTTTACGAATAAGGAAGAGCGTTTTCGAAGGCGTTATGTTGATATGAATGTAAATATTGAAGTTCGTGACCGTTTCGTACGTCGTTCGAAATTTTGGCAAGCTACACGTGATTTCTTGAACGCGAGAGGCTTTTTTGAAATCAATATTCCCGTTCTTGAACATACAACCGGTGGGGCTGACGCTAATCCATTTGTAACACATATGGATGCGCTTGATAACGCCCAATTTTATCTTCGAATCAGCCATGAGTTGCCGTTAAAGCGTTTGCTTGGTGCTGGCTTTGAAAAAGTGTATGATCTTGGCCCACGTTTTCGAAATGAAAATTATTCAGACGAGCATTTGCCTGAACATATTGCAATGGAATGGTATGCGGCTTACTGGGATTGGCGAGATGGTTTGAAATTTCAAGAAGAGATGTTTAAATATGTTCTTGAACAAACTTTTGGAACTTTGCAATTTAAGCTTGGTAATTTTGATGTCGACCTTTCGAAAAAAAGTGGGAGGAATGGGATTATGCCGAAACTATCGAAAAGCGATATGGTCTAAATCCTTACAATTGTTCGCTTGAAGAGGTTAAAGTGGCTTTGAAAGCTAATAATTTAGAAGTTGAACAGACTGAAAATAAAGCACGTGGAATTGATAAGCTATGGAAAAACATTCGAAAAGATGTTGTTGGTCCAATTTGGCTGGTTAATACGCCGACATTTATTTCGCCACTTGCAAAGACTCACCCAAACTCACCAGAAATGACGCAGCGAGCGCAAGTTGTGATTGCAGGTTCAGAGTTGTGTAATTTATTTAGTGAATTAAACGATCCAATTGATCAACTAAATCGTTTTGTTGAGCAGCAAAAAATGCGAGATAATGGTGATGATGAGGCGATGATGCTTGATATTGACTATGTTGAGATGCTAGAATACGGAATGCCACCAGCTTGTGGAATGGGGTATTCTGAGCGTGTTTTTTGGATTTTTGAAGGAGTCACTGCTCGTGAAGGTGTGCCTTTCCCGCAATTAAAGCATGAAATCTCAGAAATTACGAAAGACATCTACCCAGAGTTAAATCTCTAGTCTATTGACTTTTTAGATAAAAATGTTAAATAATGTACGAATTGAGCTTTTAAAAGTTCTAATTCGTGCATTTTATTTTTCGAAAAGAGTTTTTTTAGCTTTCGAGAAATCCTTAAACCTTGCAAAAAAATGCGGGGTTTTTCTTTTTGAAAAAAACTTTAAAAAAGTTCCAAAAAACTGTTGACATTGTAAAAAAAATTAGGTAAAATAGGATAGCGTTAAACAAATGGAGTAAAAAACGGAGTTTAGCGAACACTTTAACAATTTAATTGTGCAAATTTATCGTCAGTCTATTTTATAGATTATCAATTTGATAATTCTTTTTATGGAGAGTTTGATCCTGGCTCAGGATTAACGCTGGCGGCGTGCCTAACACATGCAAGTCGAGCGGCAGCGAGTTTTACACTGAATTCTGGAAGCTTCTAGTTGAAAGAGAAGATTTATTCAAGAATTTTTGTGTAAAAATGTCGGCGAGCGGCGGACGGCTGAGTAACGCGTGGGAACGTACCCCAAAGTGAGGGATAACGCATCGAAAGGTGTGCTAATACCGCATATGGTCTTCGGATTAAAGCCTTCGGGCGCTTTGGGAACGGCCTGCGTAAGATTAGATAGTTGGTGGGGTAATGGCCTACCAAGTCGACGATCTTTAACTGGTTTGAGAGGATGATCAGTCAGACTGGAACTGAGACACGGTCCAGACTCCTACGGGAGGCAGCAGTGAGGAATCTTCCACAATGGGCGAAAGCCTGATGGAGCAACGCCGCGTGCAGGATGAAGGCCTTCGGGTTGTAAACTGCTTTTATAAGTGAGGATTATGACAGTAACTTATGAATAAGGATCGGCTAACTACGTGCCAGCAGCCGCGGTCATACGTAGGATCCGAGCGTTATCCGGAGTGACTGGGCGTAAAGAGTTGCGTAGGTGGTTCAATAAGCGAATAGTGAAAGCTGGTGGCTCAACCATTCAGATTATTATTCGAACTGTTGAACTCGAGAGCAGAAGAGGTAGCTGGAATTTCTAGTGTAGGAGTGAAATCCGTAGATATTAGAAGGAACACCGATGGCGTAGGCAGGCTACTGGGCTGTTTCTGACACTGAGGCACGAAAGCGTGGGGAGCGAACCGGATTAGATACCCGGGTAGTCCACGCCGTAAACGATGGATACTAGCTGTTTGGGGTATCGACCCCCTGAGTAGCGAAGCTAACGCGTTAAGTATCCCGCCTGTGGAGTACGATCGCAAGATTAAACATAAAGGAATTGACGGGGACCCGCACAAGCGGTGGATCATGTTCTTTAATTCGATGATAACCGATAAACCTTACCAGGTCTTGACATCCTTGGAATCTTTCAGAAATGAGAGAGTGCTTTTTAAGAGCCAAGTGACAGGTGATGCATGGCCGTCGTCAGCTCGTGTCGTGAGATGTTTGGTTAAGTCCATCAACGAGCGCAACCCTTGTCAGTAGTTGTATTTTTCTACTGAGACTGCCCCGGTAACGGGGAGGAAGGAGGGGATGACGTCAGGTCAGTATTTCCCTTACGTCCTGGGCTAGAAACGTGATACAATGGCTAGTACAATGCGCAGCGAAGCCGCGAGGTGAAAGCAAATCGCATCAAAGCTAGTCCCAGTTCGGATTGTAGGCTGAAACTCGCCTGCATGAAGTCGGAATCGCTAGTAATCGCAGATCAGCATGCTGCGGTGAATACGTTCCCGGGTCTTGTACACACCGCCCGTCAAACCATGAAAGTCACTAACACCCGAAGTCCGATTCGTCGGCCCTAAGGTGGGAGGGATGATTGGGGTTAAGTCGTAACAAGGTATCCGTACCGGAAGGTGCGGATGGATTACCTCCTTTCTAGGGAGAGTTATGCCAAAGGTTCGAGAAATCAACCTTTGAAGCTAGGTCGGTCTTTTTCGAAAGTTTTTTTGTAAATTTTACTTTCGAATTCAGCCTGTAAAGGCAAGACTAAAGTTTACCGCAGACTGAGATAGATTGCACAATTAAGTTGTTAAGATTAAATAGCCTTTCGAGAGATTGGCTATTTTTATTAATAAGAAAAAACTCTTGCATTTTATCAATAAATAATATATACTATTATAGTATTCGTTAAAAATCTGGGGATATAGCTCAGTTGGCTAGAGCACCTGCTTTGCAAGCAGGGGGTCCAGGGTTCGAGTCCCTGTATCTCCACCAAAGAAAGCTTTTGAATATTTTCGAAATCTTTCTTTGGCCAATTGGTCGAATATGGGCGATTAGCTCAGCTGGTTAGAGCGCGTCACTGATAATGACGAGGTCGGAGGTTCAAGTCCCTCATCGCCCACCATAGAACTCCCAAGAGGGAGTGTTTTTATTTTGTAAAAACTTTTCAAAAAAACTCTTGCATTCAAATGTAAAATAATATATAATAGTATTTACTTAGCGAACGTTCATCCTGAACCTCTGGCGGAGATAATATTGATTAAATCAGTAGAAAATGCATTTTAATAGAAAAATAAATAAAATTGCAAAAAAACTATTGACAAAAAAATATTCAAAAAAATATAATAGTAAAAGCGTTTGAGATCAGGATGATAAGTTCGAATCTTTGAAAGATTGAATTTATAATTTTGCTCTTAAAATGGGAGCGAGAAATTTAACAATTTGGTGATGTAAAAGAAGATAAGAATTTTAAGATTGACGGCAAGTATTGGTCGTTACCAATTACTAGTTAAGTCAATGCATAAAAAGGTACTCAAGGGCACACAATGGATGCCTAGACGTATATTACCGATGAAGGACGTGGAAGACTGCGATAAGCTTCGGGTAGCTGTCAACAAGCTTTGATCCGGAGATTTCCGAATGGGGAAACCCAGCACGAGTCATGTCGTGTTGCTCTCAACTGAATACATAGGTTGTGTAGTGGGAACCACCTGAACTGAAACATCTTAGTAGGGTGAGGAAGAGAAAATAAATAATGATTCTGGGAGTAGTGGCGAGCGAAACTGGAAGAGCCCAAACCTTTTAAGTTTCTACTTTTGTAGATAAGCTGATAGGCGAATACTTAATAAGGGGTTGTGAAATAACATAAGACCAAGTCAGAATACTTAATTTTATTGAGTAGTCTGACTTGCGATAAAAGGCTATCAACTTTTAGTAAGGTAAGAAAATTGCGTGGTTAGCAGAATAGTTTGAATGACTAGCCAAAGAACGTGAAAGCCGTGTACGCGAAAACGACGCAGACCTTATATATGTCATTTCGAGTAGGTCGGGGCACGAGAAACCCTGATTGAATCCGGCTGGACCACCAGCCAAGGCTAAATATAATATACGATCGATAGTGAACTAGTACAGCGATGGAAAGGTGAAAAGAACCCCGGGAGGGGAGTGAAATAGAACCTGAAATTGTGTGCCTACAAGGAGTCGGAGCAGTGCTTGCACTGTGACGGCGTGCTTTTTGTAGAACGATCCAGCGAGTTAATTTCATGCGCCAGGTTAAGTCAAGTGACGGAGCCACAGTGAAAGCGAGCCTGAATAGGGCGATAAGTGCATGGGATTAGACCCGAAACCGGGTGACCTAACCATGAGCAGGTTGAAGCTGCGGTAACACGCAGTGAAGGACCGAACCAGTTTGCGCAGTAAAGCATTTGGATGACTTGTGGTTAGCGGTGAAATGCCAATCGAACTCGGAGATAGCTGGTTCTCCTCGAAATAGCTTTAGGGCTAGCGTCATGTAATATAGCCAACGGGGGTAGAGCTCTGTAAACGACTGGGGCGGGCAACTGTACCCACCGTTAACAAACTACGAATACCGTTGGTGGTACCATGGCAGTTAGAACATCGGGGCTAAGCTCGGTGCTCAAAAGGGAAACAGCCCAGACCATCATCTAAGGTCCCTAAATTAACACTAAGTGGGAAACAAGGTGAAATTTCTTAAACAGCGAGGATGTTGGCTTAGAAGCAGCCATTCATTTAAAGAGTGCGTAACAGCTCACTCGTCAAGAGATTTTGCGTGGAAAATGTAACGGGGCTAAAGTGTTATACCGAAGATATGGATTTCGTTATTCCTACGGGTTTAACGGAGTGGTAGAGGAGCGTTCCTATCTGCGGTGAAGCTCAATCGTAAGGTTGGGTGGAGCGTTAGGAAGTGAGAATGCTGGAATGAGTAACCATAAGAAAGGTGAGAATCCTTTCGGCCGTAAGAGCGAGGTTTCCAGGGCTACTGTAATAATCCCTGGGTTAGTCGGGCCTAAGCCGAGGCGTAGCAGCGTAGGCGATGGACATCAGGTTAATATTCCTGAACCGGTTATAATTTGTATACTGTGTACGGTAAATTAGTCGAAGCGGATTATTGGTATATATCCGTCCAACTTAGCGGGAACGCAAAAGGAGTGAAAGTTAATCTACGGATTAACGATTTTGATGAAAGTACTGGCTAGAAAAGCAGATATACGCGTGGTTATAGCCGCCCGTACCGCAAACCAACACAGGTGCTCGAGTCGAGTAGACTCAGGCTTACGAGAGACCCTTCGCTAAGGAACTCGGCAAAACAGCGACCGTAACTTCGGGATAAGGTCTGCCTCCGCATCATTCGATGCGAGTCGTGTTTCAAGCAATTAGGTTAAGATTAATGGTATATATGAGTATCTTAAACTTCTTTACCGAGATAGAACAAGTCAAATGGCTTAGCTTGGAACGTGGCAAACTCGTATCAAACGATGCGGAGGCCGCAGCAAAAGAGCCCACGGAACTGTTTACCAAAAAAACACAGGTCTCTGCGAACACGAAAGTGGATGTATAGGGGCTGACTCCTGCCCAGTGCTGGAAGGTTAAGGGGAGTGCTTTACGGTGCGAACTGAAGCCCCAGTGAACGGCGGCGGTAACTATAACCGTCCTAAGGTAGCGAAATTCCTTGTCAGGTAAGTTCTGACCCGCACGAATGGAGTAATCATGTGGGCACTGTCTCGGCGAAGGACTCGGTGAAAGTGCATTGGCGGTAAAGATGCCGTCTGTCCATGCCAGGACGAGAAGACCCCATGGAGCTTTACTACAGCTTTACATTGACACGGGTTACATCATGTGTAGCATAGGTGGGAGGCTTTGAAACAGATACGCCAGTATTTGCGGAGCCACAGGTGAAATACCACCCTTGATGTAGTCTTTGTCTTACCATTGCCGTTATCCGGTAATGGGACCGTGTATGGTGGGTAGTTTAACTGGGGCGGTTGCCTCCTAAAGAGTAGCGGAGGCGTTCAAAGGTTGGCTAGCTTCGGATGGAAATCGAAGTGATAGTGCATGCGCAAAAGCCAGCTTGACTGCGAGAATTACAATTCGACCAGAGTGGAAACACGGAGCAAGTGACCCGCTGTAAGAACATTGTTCATTGAATGTGGGATCGACAGCGCACACGGATAAAAGTTACCCTGGGGATAACAGGCTTATCGCGCCCAATAGTTCACATAGACGGCGCGGTTTGGCACCTCGATGTCGGCTCATCACATCCTGGAGGGGGAGCACCTTCCAAGGGTTCGGCTGTTCGCCGATTAAAGTGGTACGCGAGCTGGGTTCAGAACGTCGTGAGACAGTTCGGTTTATATCCGGCATGGACGTAAGGATTCTTGAGGAGATTTGTCTCTAGTACGAGAGGACCGAGATGAACGAACCTCTGGTGTATCGATTGTGGCCACCTGCCGCAGTGTCGAGTAGCTATGTTCGGTTAAGATAAGCGCTGAAAGCATATTAAGCGCGAAACTGACTCCAAGATTAGGAATCCCATGAGGACACAGAAAGATGATCTGTTTGATAGGCGCAAGGTGTAAACCTGGTAACAGGCTAGCCAAAGCGTACTAATAGTCCAATCGCCTTTTTATGTCCATATTCACTAAAATAATCTTGTATTATTGGCGTGAATATGGTAGACTTAACTAGTGTTTGGTGATTATCAAAGATAATCGCTAGTCAATCTAAAAATCTTGGCATTACCAAATGATACCAAGGACATCGAAATGAGGTTTTTGGCTCACCGCTTAGGAATTTGTGGCGAGTTGAAGCACAAAACCTTTTTTCGGTGCCCATGGCGCTGGGGAAACACCTGTTCTCATTCCGAACACAGAAGTTAAGCCCAGTAGCGGCGAGCATACTACGAAAGTGGGAAAATAGCACGGTGCCGAATTATAAAAAACTCCTCCTAATCGGTGGAGTTTTTTCGTATTGAGAGTTGTTGAAAAAATAATTGAGAGTATGATATAATATAAATATATGGAATTGGAGGAGAAAATAAAAACAACAAAAACTTTTGAAGAACTTGCTCCGAGTGATTTTGTGCATTTACATACGCATACTTATCACTCACTACTTGATGGTTTAACTAAAATTGACGATTTGGTTGACAATGTTAAAGCGAGTGGAATGGAAGCTGTGGCTATAACTGACCATGGGACAATGTCTGGTGCTATCGAATTCTTTAAAGAGGCAACTTCAAAAGGTATTAAGCCTATTTTAGGAATTGAGGCTTACGTTGCAGCACGAACTCGCTTTGACCGAGATCCATCCTACGATAAACCACGTTATCACTTAGTCTTATTGGCAAAAAACCAAATTGGTTGGCAGAATTTATGCTCACTTACAACCAAGGCTTGGGTTGAGGGGCAATATTATAAACCGCGAATAGATCATGATATTATGGCTGAGCATTCAGAAGGCATTATTTGCTTGAGTGGCTGTGCTGGTTCTGAAATTTCAGAATCAATTCGGGCTGGAGATTTCGAAAAAGCAAAAGAACTCTCTAACTGGTACAAATCGGTTTACGGTGAAGATTTTTATCTTGAATTACAAGACCATGGTCACCCAGAATGCCCTAATCACTGGGAGGTTCAAAAAGAAATTAATGACGGTCTATTTAGGCTTCATGAAGAACTTGATATTCCAATGGTTGTAACTTGCGATTCACACTACTTAACCCATGAAAATCAAGATGCGCATGAAATCCTTCTTTGTGTCGGAACGGGCTCATACTTAAATGACGAAAAGCGAATGAGCCTAAAAGAATTTGACCTTTTTGTTACTGACCCGAGAGATATTATCGAGCGATGGGGGAAAGTTGACCCTGAAATCATTTTGAATACCAAAAGAATTGCAGAAAAAGTTAATTTTGAGTTTGAATTTGGTAAGATTTTAATTCCAAAATTTCCACTTCCAGAAGGTGAAGAAACTGAAAAAGGCTTTTTAGATAAGCTAGTTTTTCAAGGTTTAGGTGAAAGATATGCTGGAATTCCTGTTGATGAAGTGAAGAAGATGACGATTCCTGAAATTCGTAAGAAACTTTCGAAAGAAGTTATTGAGCGAGTTGATATGGAGCTTGGTGTCCTGGATGGAATGGGCTATAATGGTTATTTCTTGATTGTGCAAGATTTTATTAACTGGGGAAAGTCTCAAGGAATTGTTTTTGGGCCAGGGCGAGGTTCGGCTGCTGGTTCGATTATTGCTTATGCTCTACATATTACTGACCTTGATCCACTTGAATATGACTTGCTTTTTGAAAGGTTTTTAAATCCTGATCGAATTTCGATGCCCGACATCGATGTTGACATTCAAGATACGCGTCGAAATGAGGTTATTCAATACTGTACTGATAAATATGGTATTGATCGTGTGGCGAATATTGCGACTTTTGGTAAAATGATGGCGAAAAACGCCGTGCGAGATGTAGCGCGAGTTTTGGAGGTTCCTTATTCTGAAGCCGACCGTATGGCTAAATTAGTTCCAGATCCAAACCAAGGTAGACATATACCACTTCGAGTCTCGCTCGAAAATGACCAAGATTTAAAGCATGAATATGAAACTAATCCAACTGCTAAAACTGTTTATGATTTTGCAATGCAGCTTGAAGGTACGATTCGAAACCACGGTGTTCATGCTTGTGGTGTTGTGATTGCGCCAGACGATTTGGTGAAATATCTGCCTCTTGAAATGGCACAAAAAGGTGTTGTAGCAACTCAAGTTCCGATGGGCCAGGTTGAAGATTTAGGTCTTTTAAAAATGGACTTTTTGGGTCTTAAAAACCTTTCAATTATTTCAACTGCACAAAAAATTGTCAAAAAAACATATGGTATTGATCTTGACCTTTCGAAACTTAGCCTTGATGATAAAAAGGCTTATGAATTATTAGCTCGTGGTGATTCAACCGGTGTTTTTCAGCTTGAATCCGCTGGAATGAAGCGATATCTGCGGGAGCTTAAACCTTCAAAGTTTGAAGATATTATTGCGATGGTTGCACTTTATCGACCTGGTCCAATGAGTGAAATTCCAAAATTTATTGCTCGAAAACATGGTGAAGAGCCAGTTACTTACTATGAAGATCATATGGAAAATGCTCTTAAAAATACTTATGGAATTTTGGTTTATCAGGAGCAGTTTATGCAGATTTCGAAGGAAGTCTGTGGATTTACTGGTGGCCAGGCGGATACGCTTCGAAAGGCCGTGGGTAAAAAGAAGATTGACTTGATGAAGAAAATGAAGGGTGAGTTTATTGAAGGAGCGGTAAAACATTCTAACGCCGACCGAGGAAAGGTTGAGGCTTTTTGGGAGCATTTGGAAGAATTTGCGAACTATTGTTTTAATAAGTCACACGCCGCGTGCTATGCTTTAATTGCTTATTGGACAGCTTACATTAAGGCACATTACCCAGATGCTTTTATGGCAGCATTAATGACAGCCGATTCTGATGACACTGACCGTTTGGCAATTGAGATTGCTGAATGCCGTTCTATGGGGATTGAGGTTCTTGGTCCAGATGTGAATGAATCATTCAAGGATTTTGCGATTGTACCACACGAGAATAAAATTCGCTTTGGCCTTTTAGCAGTAAAGGCTGTTGGTAGTGGTGCAGTTGATGCAGTTTTGAATGCTCGAAAAGCTGATGGTAAATTTACTTCAATTTTAGATTTTGCAAAACGTGTTAACGCCCGCCAATTTAATAAAAAGGCCTGGGATTCATTAATTATGACTGGTGCTTTTGACCAATTTGGAACTCGCTCAGATTTGCTTTTTAATCTTGAAAGAATCCAGGAATATGGTTCGAAATCTCAAAAAGAGGCACTTTCAGGCCAGACTGATTTATTCGGCTTTGCGGGTGCTGAAGATATGCGAGTTGAATCATCAATTGAATTAATTAACGCGCCGAAACAACATACCGACAAGGAGCGTCTAACTTGGGAGCGTGAGCTTTTAGGGCTTTATGTTTCAGCACATCCACTCGACAGATATGTTAAATATTTCGAAGAGCAAACTCAGCCACTTTCACAGGTTCAACCAAATACTGACGGCCAAAAAGCAACTATTGGTGGAATTGTGATTGATGTTCGAACGATTATAACGAAATCTGGAACAAAAATGGCGTTTGTGAAGATGGAAGACAAAACTTCTGAGGGAGAGGTGATTATCTTCCCGAATCTTTATTCTGAAATTAGCGAAAAGCTTAAAATTGATACGGTTTTAAAAATTGAAGGAAAAATTTCCGCCCGCGATAGGGAAGGTAATTTGAAATCTGATGCTCAGATTATAGCGGAAACAGTTTCGATAATAACAGATGAGGAACTGGAAAATTATGAATCTACTGGCCGTAGAGCAGATGGCTTAAAGGCGAGAAAAAGTTCCTCAAACGAAAAACAATTTCGCAAAAATGTTTTTAAACACGAAGAAAAAAGCCATTTACTCCTAAAAAAATAATAGTAGTGTAGTTTTTAAATAAACCTTCAGAAAAGTCAATAGCAAATCCGTCAAGATCAGCAGAAAAACTATCAAGCTGAAAAAAATACAAAGAGTTTTCGTACATATTAAAAAAATCCAAGTGATCATGAATCATTGCTTTCGGTAAAGAAGATTTGTGGAAAAATTCCCAGGTATGAGTGAGATAATTTTGGTTCTCGACGAGGTTGAGAAATCTGCAATTCGAATGCCATTTAAAGTTGACTCAAATTCAGATTTACCAAAAAGAGCTAGTGAGATTGCTAGGCGAAGACTGCGTTGTTCTTAAGGATTAAAAGTAAAATAAAAATCTCCAGTTAGATTCTGGAGATTTTTAATTATTCTAAATTATTATTTTTTTGAAAGGTTTTGCAAGTTCAAGTTCTGGGTGAGCTTCTGCAATTCGCATTAATTCATTATATTTTTGCAACTCGATCAGTTCGTGAGAGTGAACCAGTCTTGATCTGCCCACAGCCTAATCCTACAGCTAAATGCGCAATTGTTACATCTTCGGTTTCACCTGAGCGGTGGCTCATAACAGTATTGTAGCCATTATTTTGTGCTAATTTTACAGCTTCGATTGTTTCCGTCAAAGAACCGATCTGGTTTGGCTTGATAAGGATTGCATTAGCAACACCCAAGTCAATTGATTTCTGGAGAAGTTTTGAGTTTGTTACCATTAAGTCGTCACCAACAAGCTGAATTTTTTTGAACCAAGTTTTTCGGTAAGAATCTTCCATCCATCCCAGTCATTTTCAGCTAAGCCATCTTCGATTGAAACAAAAGGATATTTCGAAGTTAGATTTTTATAAAATTCAATCATCTCTTCACTCGAAAGGATTGCATCGTTAGCTTTTAGATCGTATTTTTCTTCTTTATAGAATTCACTTGAAGCTGGGTCTGAAGCAAAAGCAATATCTTTACCAAGTTCATATCCAGCATCTTTAATAGCTTCTGAAATCAATTGAAGTGGTTCTTCATTACCATTTTGAACTTTTGGAGCATAACCACCTTCGTCACCAACAGTTGTTGGGTAATTTTTAGCTTTCAAAACTTTTGCTAAAGCATGGAAAGTTTCTGCACCCATTTGAACTGCTTCGAAAATAGTTTTTGCACCAACTGGCATAATCATGTATTCTTGAATATCAGTTGCCCAGCCAGCATGCGCACCACCATTCATCACATTCATCATAGGAAGCGGAAGGTTTGGTGTTGAATTTGTTTTTTCGGCGATATATTGCCAAAGTTCTACACCCTTTGCATTTGCAACAGCTTTTGCAGTAGCAAGTGAAACTGCTAGAATCGCGTTTGCTCCGAGGGAAGATTTATTTTCTGTGCCGTCAAGTTCAATCATGATTTTATCGATTGTCTCTTGATCTTCAGCATTCTTGCCGATTAGGGCTTCACGAATTTGATTATTTACAGCTGAAACGGCTTTTGTCACAGCTTTTCCGCCAAAAGCTGAACCACCGTCACGAAGTTCAAGAGCTTCACCTGAACCTGTTGATGCTCCACTTGGAACCGCTGCTCGGCCAAAAGCTCCGTTTTCTAAAATTACATCCGCCTCAACTGTTGGGTTGCCACGGGAGTCTAAAATTTGTCGTCCTTTAATGTCTTTAATTGTATATTCCATATTTCCATTTTAGCACCAAAAAAAGCCTTTCGCAAGAGTTTTTATTTCAAAAATATTATTTGCTAAAAAAATGACCAAACTATGGTATAATTATTTTAATATGAAGATTTCTCGAAAGAAGGAAAATGCACTCGTCTTCTTCAAAAACCTTGCGATGACGACAACTGTTTTTGGCATTGTTTTAATTTTAGTTTTCTTAACACAAGGCTGGCGGCTTGATGAAAAATTTGAAGTTCAACAAACTGGTTTAGTTCAATTTAATTCTTCAGTTTTAAATTCGATTGCCGAAATTGACAAAAAAATTGCCAGAAGGAACGCCTACGAAAAATACTCGCAAAACCAGGAAATCACGAATTTTCAATTTGGAAAGAAGGCTATAAAACTTGGTGGCGTCGTGCTGAAGTTAAAGTTGGCGAAATCTTGTGGCTAAATTATGCAAGATTGATTCCAAAACAACTTAATGAAAAGAGTTTTTTTGAATATTTTAAATTTAAAAATCTGCTCAAGTTTCACCAGATAAAAAGAAGATCTTTGTAATTTCTGAAGATAATAATGGTGAAGCAGCTTTTTTTGGATGATTGATATTTCTTTAAGTGAGCCAAAAAAATCTCGAGAATTAATTTTTAACTCGAATATTTTTTTGAGCGCGATTCGCAAAAATAATAAAAGTATAAACCAAACCAATTTTTTTATAAAATTGCAGAGAATTTTGCAATTTTTCGAAAGCTTCAAGCGATAATAAAAAAAGCGCTCTTAAGTTTTAAAAAAATGACAATAAACTTGAATGGCTTATTTTGAATTTCGAAAATCCAGACGAATCTATTAATTTAACTCAAAAAAATTCCGTATTGATTTTTTTCGAAAAATTATACCTTCAAATGATGAATTAACTAAACTCATTGGAATTTCTGGATCGGATTTGCGAGAAATCAATCTTTCGAATAATACAATTTCTGCAGCAATTTTAAGTGATGCTATTGATTTTGAGCTTTATGATAAAGAGAATATTGTTTATGTTGAGAAAAAAACAACGAGTAATGATTTTTTTCGGTCGGTCTTCGAAAAAAATGATAAAAAAATATTGAAATTGCAAAAAAATATAAAAAAATCAACCAAAGGTTGCGATTGGGCGATATTATCGAGAGAGTTACGTTTATATTGGGCAAGACTCGAAAATTGATATTTATAAATCTGCTAGCTGGACAGAAAAAATGCATCTAATTAAAACTCTTAATTTGAAGTTCTCACCAGATTATTTAAAGCTAAATGGCGAGTCTCGGATTCTAGTTGTGAAAAAGGGCAAAGATGTTTATTCTTTTGATATTGAAACGCGGAATGAGTATCAGTTCTCGGTATCAAATGATAGTAAGATAAAAATGGCTTGATGATTTTTATCTTAGGTGATTTTGAGGGTGAAAGAATGGTAATTCATGATTTTGATGGGATGAATAAACAACTCCTTTCACGAGCAATTTCAAATCTTCCATTTACGCTTTCTAATGATAATAAATATATTTATAGTTTTATTCAGAATAATTCTGGCGGATATTCTTTGAACCGTTTAAAAATGACAATTTAAGAATAAAAAAATATTCTTTTTAGAATTTTATCTAAAAAGCTGACTATAGTGATCTTTTTTTGGTGTTTTTTTATTGATTTTTTTGCCGATTCTAAGGTAAAATTTTTAAATATTATGAATAAAAAAATCATCTAGACTTTATTGTTTCTCGCCAACCGTAATGCTAATTACTTTTTATTTTCGAAAGTTTTTTTCAGCAGCATTTGCAATTTTTTTAAATATAAGCCAAGTAAAAATTCGCACACTAATTATTTTTACTTTTTAATGAGTTTAGCAGGCTTTCAAGTGGCTGAATTCATGGTTTGTGGAACGGAACATTTTTCTGGAATGGATTGGGCTAAGTTTGGCTATCTTGCAATAACGCTTTTACCACCACTTGGTTTACATTTAGCACACGAAATCTCTGGTAAAAAAAGCAGGTATTTTTGGTAAAAAAACTTCTTATTTAACTTGTGTACTTTTTTCGATTTATTTTGTATTTGTAAGTAGAAGCGTTTTTACTGGAGAAAAATACTTGTCGAGCGAATTATTCAGTTTTTAACACGCCAAATGGAGTTGCAACATTACTTTATACGCTTTATTATTATGGGTGGCTTTTTGTAGCGGTATTTTTTTCTGTTGGAGTCAGATTTCAAAAAAATGTCAAGAGAAAAATAATCGTGGAATTTTGCGAATATTTATTTCACGTTCTAAAAAACTTAATGAAATTATAAATAGTGAAAACCTTCGAAAAATATCAGCTTTAAAATGGCTAATCAGCGGGTATATTGCGTTTATTTTACCAACAACAATTGTGAATATTGTAAACCCATCTACGATTGAAGGAATTCCATCAATTATGTGCGGCTTTGCAGTTTTGATGGCGATTGTTTTGATTGGATTTGTTGCTCCGAGAACGCTTGAACTAAAAAAGAAATAATCTTATATTTGTTGAAAAAACAAAAATATGGTAAAATAATACCAATATGAAGAAAAAAATCTTACACTTGTTGTAAATCCTCGCTCAAGCGGTTTTGAACTGATTCGAAAAAAGATTTTGCCTTTTTTAGATGAAACTCATTTCGAAAAAAGCAGTTTTAAAACTTTTGAAATTCAACCAACTTCACCTATGGAAAACGCTCATGAAATGGCGAAAGGTTTGGAGGACGATGATATTATTCTAGTTGCTGGCGGCGATGGAACGGCGCATATTGCAGCAAATGCTGTGGCTATTTCTGGAAAAAAAGAACATAAAAAAATTAAATTTACAGGATTTGGGAACTTCAACGATTATGCTCACAGCTTTTCAAAAAAATAGTGGAAAAAGCAGCAATTAAGTCTTTCGAAACACTAAAGGTTCAAGCTAAAAATTAGACCAATTGAATTGAGAATTAATGGTGAATTTTTTTAGATATGCGCCACTTTATGCAACGATTGGCTTGACTGCTGAAATGGCTGAAATTTTTCGAAGGGGAAGGATCCGAAAGGTTTTGAAAAAGGTTTATAATCGAAATATACGTTTAATTCTTTTCGCTTTCTGCTGCAACGCGATTTTATTTTAAACATTGTCGTAACCATATTTTAAATCTTTCAAAAATTAAAATTAATGATGAAGATTTTTTTAAATATTCCACAAAATCCAACTGATATTGTTTTTATGAATGGACCAAGGATGGCGAGGATTATGCGAAGCTCAATTAATAAAAAAGATAGCGATAATTTTGGGTTTGGAGTCTTAAATTCAGCAGGACTTATACGGAATTCTCCATTTTTAATGAAAGGTTTTTTTGGTAAAATTCCGCTTAAAAAGGGTTGATCGTGTAGAGATAGCTTTTCGAAAACCGCAAAATATTGTAATTCAAATTGAAGGCGAGGTTTGCAAAATTAAAAAAGTGCAAACTATTGAAGCGAAGATAGGCGATAAAATAATTGAGATTTTATAGAGGTTGAAATGAACGAGATTGAGCTAACGAAAAAACTTGTTGAAATCGAGAGTGTTTCTGGAAATGAGATGGAGATTTTAGAATTTTTGGCAGATTTTTTGCGAGAGAATTCGGCCGAAGTTTGGCAAAAATAAAGATTTTGCGGCTGGTGTTTTAAGAATTAGAACAAATGGAAATGAGTTTTCGAAAAGTAGTCGAGCAATTATTTTGACGGGACACATTGATACCGTTTCGGCTGGTGATTTGCGAGCTTGGAAGAAATCACCTTGGGAAGCGACTGAAGTGAACGGAAAAATTATTGGCTTGGGCGCGAGTGATATGAAAGGTGGGTTAGCGGCTCAATTTATTGCTGGTCTTGAATTTGTCAAAGAAAATAATTTTAAAAGTAATTTTGACCTTTGGCTGGTTGCAGTTTCTAATGAAGAAATTGATGGCCGTGGAAGTCGAAATTTTGTGAAATGGTTGAATGAACAAAAAGAATTTGATTATAGCGATTTTTTTGGAGTAATTGCCGAGCCAACAAATTGTGAGAATATTGAAATTGGTCATCGTGGAAATCGTTTTGTTCGATTAAAATTTAAAGGCGAAAGTGGCCATGCTTCGCAACAGATGAATTTTCAGAAATCTGCACTTTCGAAAGCTTCATTCTTTCTGTCACGAATTGATGATATTTTTGAAAATTGGCAAGAAAGTTTTTTGAACGATTTTTTAGGTTCGCCAAGTTTGGTCCCAACTTCATTGAAATCTGGTGAAGATAAAAGTCCAAATAAAACTGCACCTTCTGCCGAATTGATTCTGGATATTCGGACCACGCCTGAACTTGACTCTGATTTTAAAAATGCCTTCAATTCATTAGCTGAAAAATATGATTTTAAGTGGGAATATCATAGTGAGCCGGTTCCTTCAAGCCTTGTTTCAAAAAAATCAAGGGTTATTGAAAATATTTTGAAAGTTTCGAAATTAAATGAAAAATCGATTATGATTAGTCCAGGAGCAACCGATCAAGGCGAATTCGTGAATGGGTTGAAAAATGCTCAAGTAGTTGTTTTTGGGCCGGGTGAATGGGATGAAGCTCATCACCAGAATGAATTTATATATATAGATAAGCTTTCGAAATATAAAACTTGGATTATTGATTTTTTTGAAAGAATTTTTAATGGAAAGTATTGACTTGAACGATGCTTTTTGGTAAAAATTAAAACATACGCGGGTTTAGCTCAGTTGTTAGAGCGCTTCCTTGCCATGGAAGAGGCCAGGAGTTAGAGTCTCCTAACCCGCACCAATATAGATATGAAAATGACTGCTTAGGCAGTCTTTATTTTATAATAGTATAGACTACTAAAGTTTTTAATATCCTTCGATTAGTTTATCTATATTTTAAAGTTTCTCAATCTAATTGCTTAGGCTCTAAATTATTACTAATTAGCTCACTTTCAAAAGGGAAGACTTCTGTTAAATAATTGCCGTATTGTTAAGTTTTCGCATTTGAAGGTTTTGCTAGTCTTCAGAGGTGATTTACATGGAATCGCCTCAATCAGAGCAACAAAATAGACCTACGGACATCTGATCTCGTAGGTTTAATCCTTCTATAAACTAAAAAGAAGCAGCTACTAATCAGTTAGCTGTTCCTTTTTTGGTACCGCGAGCCGGACTTGAACCGGCACGAGCGTAATGCTCACCAGATTTTGAGTCTAGCGTGTCTACCAATTCCACCATCGCGGCTTATTATGGTTTTGACTATTTACATAGCTCATTATCTATTGTATACTAAGAGTAGGGAAAAATCAAGAGAAATGAATGATAATAATACAAAAAATCAAAACAATGGATTGAATATACCTGAGAGGCAATTGCAGAGTACTTTTTCAAATGATAGAAATCGTGCTGCGATTGAATTTCGAAGGCAAAAAGTTCAACAGCTTTATCAAAAAAAGCTAATACTGAACAAATTTTAGAAATTCAGCAAAGCAAAAAAGAAAATCAGCCAGAGAAAATTAACTTGGCAGAATATTTAAAAAAATCAAAATAACTCTAGAAAAGTTGATGAGCAGCGAGAAGAATTAATTAAAAACTCAATTGAGGAAGTTTCGAAACCATTTCAACCGCAACCAAAAGCTAGTTTTAATTCTGGTGTTGGTCAAGAGACTGACGACTTTAAGACTCGTCAAAAAGTTATTCAACCGCTCCAGAATAAGCAAGATATTATAAAAGTTGATGAAAACTCACATAATTTAGGAGCGATAAAATATAAGCCTCAGCAAGCTGTTCAAAATTTGTATAATATCCAGCAAGAAAATCAGCCAAGTGAGCAATGGAAACGATACCATGCGGCTTGGCAGAATTATTATCAAAAGTATTACGAAACCTATTATTCGGCGGCCTTGAAGCAGCAAAAAAAGCAAACGGCAAATATTCAATCAGAAGTTGTGGAAGATTTAACGGAAAGCCAGAAAAAAGAGCGAGCTTTGGCGAAGCTTCGAAAAGATATTTCAGAAAAAGCGCGTCAGAAAACTGAGAAAATTCGAAAATCCCGTCATTTTGTACCAATTTTTTCAGCAATTGTTGTGGTAGCTTTGTTTCTATTTTTGCAATATAATAGATTAATTTTTGCTTCAGTTGAAGCTTATGTTGCGCCGGGAAATTCGAATGCCACTCAAACAATTTACAGCCCGAATTCTTCTAACTCGGTTGGGCAAGAGCCAAAATTGATTATTCCGAAAATTAATGTTGATGTTCCAGTTGTTTATGGTGTTGGGAATGATAGCGCATCTCAATTGAAAGCAATGGAAAAGGGTGTTGCACATTTTTCAATTCCAGGCGCAAATGCGGTTCCGGGGCAAAATGGAAATACTGTTTTGAGCGGGCATTCAAGCAATGATCTGTTTGACACAGGCGATTATAAATTTATTTTTGCTCAGCTCGATAAACTTAAACAAGGTGATGTAATTTATGCTAATTATAACGGCAAACGATATACTTATAATGTAACAAAAACAGAGGTTGTAATGCCAAATCAAGTAAATAGAGTTCAAATTGGGACAGATAAACCAATGCTAACTTTGATTACTTGCGTGCCTCTTGGAACTGCTGAAAAGCGTTTGCTCGTTTTTGCCGAACAGGTTTCTCCAGATCCAACCAAAGCTGAAAAACCAGCCAGCCAGGAGAATTCTGAGAATAAAGAAGTAACGCTTCCTAGGAATTCTCTAACATTTTTTGAAAGATTATTTAGCTGGAAATGGGATTAAGATAATAAATCGCTCAAATTTAAACTTGAGCGATTTATTTTTTTGAAAAACCCTTGAAAATTTAGTAAAAAAATAAAGTAAAATATACATAAGCTAAATAGGGAATAAGATGAGAGACGAAATTATCATAAATGGAAAAAAATATGATGCAATTACGGGTGAACTTTTAAGTACTCCAAAAAAATAATTATGATATTAAAAAAACAAAGATATTTCGAAAAATTCATAACAATTTGCAGCGTTCAAGCACTTTAAATCGTAAATATGTTACAATTCCAAAGAGACAAGGAGTTTCTCTTCACCAAGATGAAATGATTAGTCAGTTCAAACGTCGCCACGATTATCAAGAGGCGATTTTGCGCGCGCGTGAAGCAAAAAGAGACTCAACAAGACCGAATCTTAATTTCACGTTTTTCGAAAAATTCTAAAATAATCTCACCAATTTCAAAAGAGCAAATTAAAGAAGCTGAGAAGATTGCGCCTTTCGAAGAGCATCCACTTGCTAAAAAAGCTAATGAAGAACTCCGAGCAAAAAAAGCTCAAAAACAAGAAATTTTAAATAAAGAAGTTAAAGAATTTGCAATTAGTCAAGCAATTGAAAAGTCTCGTGAAGAAAGCAAAAAAAGCCGTGGAATTCATCGAAAGAGTTTTTTTACACGCAAGAAGTTTATTAGTTTCTCGATGGGCTTTGCTGTTACAATTTTTGGCGTTGGGTATCTGACTTATGTCAACCTACCAGATATTGCAAGCAGGATTACGGCTTTTCAATCTGGGATGGCGGTTGAAACTCCTGCTTATATTGCAAGTGGATACTCTCCTAAAGGCCTAGCTTATTTTGATGGAAAAAACGTTAATTTCGAATATAAAAAAGGTGATTCAAATTATAAGGTTCAACAATCGCAAAGTGGCTGGGATAGTTCAGCATTATTACAGAATTATGTTACAAAAAAATGGAGTGAAGACTATTCAACGACTTATAGTAATGGGCTAACGATTTATTCGAATCGTCGTGGGGAATCTGTTTGGGTGAATAATGGAAAACTTTATAAAGTTGAGGTTTCTGGCAATAAAATTTCAGATGAAGAAATTCGAAAAATCGCAACCAGTCTTAGTGCATAAAAAGTAGCTTTAGCTACTTTTTGTTTTGGGTTGAGAAAAAATAAAAATTAAAGTATAATAGGTAATTATGAAAGTAAGAACTCGTTTTGCGCCAAGTCCAACTGGTTATATTCATGTTGGAAATGTTCGAAGCGCACTTTACCCCTATTTGATCGCCAGGCAAACCGGCGGAGATTTTATTCTGCGAATTGAAGATACCGACCAAGCTCGATTTGTTGATGGTGCGGAGGATTTAATTCTTGATACTTTAAAATGGCTCGGTCTAGATTGGGATGAAGGTCCAATTTATAGCAAAAAAAATGAAGAAAAAGGTGATTTTGGGCCATATCATCAAACTCAGCGCCGTGAAAAATATCTTGAATGGGCGCAAAAAATGATCGAAAAAGGCCTAGCTTATGCCGACCCATATTCACCAGAGGAAGTTGAGGAATTTCGAAAAAAAGCTAAAACTGAAAAACGTGCATTTTTATATCGCAACCATCGCCCAGAAAATCCACCAGAATGGAAGCTTGGAATGCCACTCCGTTTTAAGACGCCAGAAATTAAACGTTATATTTGGCATGATGCTGTGATGGGTGAGCTCTCAGCTGGCCCTGAGGCTTTAGATGATTTTATTTTAATTAAAGCAGATGGCCTTCCAACTTATAATTTTGCACACATTGTTGATGATTTCGAAATGAAAGTTACGCATGTAATTCGTGGCTCAGAATATGTTGCTAGTACTCCAAAATACCTTTCGCTATATGAGGCGCTTGAAATTCAACCACCAATTTTAGCTCATTTACCACATATCTTGGCGCCGGAAGGCAATAAGAAGCTTGGTAAACGCGACGGTGCAAAAAGTGTTAGCGAATATCGAGTAGATGGAATTTTGCCAGAGGCTATGCTGAACTTTTTGGCTCAACTTGGCTGGAACGATGGCACTGAACAAGAAATCTTTACTAAAGAAGAGTTAATCGAAAAATTCTCTCTTGATCGTGTGCAAAAATCTGGTGCAAGGTTTGACGAACAGCGACTTTTGTGGCTCAATGGACAGTGGATCCGCAAAATTTCTCTTGAAGATCTATTTGAGCGTGTGCAAGATTTTTGGGGAGAAAATGCTAAGAATGCTAGTGAAGAATACAAAAGAGAAGTTCTTGGTCTAGTTTTTGATCGCTTAAAAACACTTAAAGATCTCCCGCTTGCTAGCGAATACTTTTTTGCTGAACAACAAGCTGATTTAGAGATGATTTCGAAAAATAAACAGCTTAAAAAACTTGAAAAATCACAAGTTGCAGAGCTTTTGAGTTTAGTAATTTTTGAGTTGGAGCAGCTTGAGGAGTGGAATGATGATAAAATCCAAGAATTGTTAAACAGGTTGCTTGAAAAGACTGGCCAGAAACCGGGAATTCTATTCCAGATTATTCGAATTTCATTAACTTGGGCGCCATTTTCACCAGCCTTGAATCAAACTCTACGAGTAATCGGTAAGGACGAAAGTGTAAAACGCCTTAAAAATTCACTACAAGAAATTGAGAAAATGTAAAAATAAGCTCCGAAACAAACGGAGTTTATTTAATATTTTCGAAAATAATTTTAGCAATTTCTCGTGGTTTTTCCATCGGTGACAAATGACCAGAATTCTCAAGAATATGAAAATCTGATTTAGGGAAGTTTTTATGAAATTTCTCTTCATTAAAAGGCTGAACCGTTCCATCTTTATCGCCAATAATAGCAAATTTAACATAATTCTCGGTTTTGAACACTTTTTTATCAAGTGCGATTGGGATTGTTGATTTTTGTGCGAGTAAATTCCTTGCTGAGTTTTGACATAAAAACATATTTTTGATAAATATTTTTATTTGCTTCAAGCGACCAAGTTTTTTTGGAGAGTAGCTGCTTTAAAAAGGTGAGAAAACCGGTAGATTTGAAAAAAATCATTAAAAAAATCTAGATTTATTTAATAATTTCATTCCAGCTAAAAAAATGAATCGCTAGGCTCAAAAAAACGGGATTTATAATAATGGTTGGAATTTTTTTCGAAATCTCATCATCGCTGACAAAAATAAGAACTAAAAAGAGTGGCCAATAATAAGATGAATTTTTGCCAAAAACTACTAAGTTTTGAAATCATCTTCTGGTAGAAAAATTCGAAAAAAATATCAATATTTTTGAAAGGTATTAAGTGAACTTTTACCGTGAGCTGGTAATTCACAAATAATAATTGAATATTTTTTTGAAAGCTCAAATCCAAGTGGAGTTAATCCAAAAATAGTTTCCACCAAAACCATGAAAAAAAGAACGGCAATTGGTTTACTTTCTTCTAAATTTTTATATATTGAAATTTTATTACCGTCAATATCGATAAATTCATTTTTTTAGCTCTCTTCGCCAAGATTTTTAGATTCATTGTATAATTATACCATTTTTGAGGCCTAATTACAAAAATGCGCTTTCGAAAAAAAGTATAAGCTGTGATATAATATATCTAAAGCTTAAGAATTTTTAAATAAAAAGAAAGGAAAAAATGGCAAATCCACTGCGACTAGTGATGATTCGTCACGGGCAAAGTGAGGCTAATATTGTTCAGCATGCGCAAAAGCTCGGGCAAAAAATTGATCTAGAAAAAAAGGTTGAGGCGCGTGCAGATTGGCGACAGCGGCTCTCGCCGAAAGGTAAAGAGCAAGCTGAGAAGGCAAGGAGAGAACTTTCGAAAATTTATGGAAGTTTGGATTTTTTTGATTCGAAATATACTTCACCTTTTATTCGAGCAAGAGAAACTGCTGCAATTTTAAGTGGAGAAAATTGTCATTTTTGGAAGATTGATGATTTACTCTCAGAGCGAAACTGGGGGATTTTTGGTCGTGTAGATATGAATGAGAGAGTTGATAATTTTCCAATTACAATGAGATACCTCTATAATGATCCATTTTTTATGCGGCTTGATGGCGGTGAGAGCATTTTTGATGTTTATTTGCGTTTTCGAAGTTTTTGTGAGCGTCTAAAGAGAGAGGAGTCAAACCAGAATGTCTTGATTGTTTCTCATAAACAGTTGATTCAGTCTGCTTGTTATTTAATTGAGGGGTTTTTGCCTGAACATTGGAATGATAATCGAATACGAGATACTTACGATGTACTAAATTTGGGAGCAATTGAGTATTCAAGAATCAATCCAATGAATGCGAGTGATGTTCGTGAAAATTTTGCTTGGCGGAGGGTTTTGAATTTGAGTGAAGCTGACGGAAAATATGGAGATTGGGAAGAATTTGATATTCGCCGAGAATTTTCGAATGATGAATTATTAGCTCAAATTAATGAAAATAAACCTTTTTTTAAAAATAGTTATTGACAAAGCTTAAACGTTTTGCTATAATTTCATTATAGTTGATGTGTTATCAAGGGCGATGTTTGTTTTTCTCCCCTAAATAACACTTATAAATAAAAAAATAAATAACAAAAAAACCGCCCAGGGTGGGCACACATCAACAAATAAATCACTGCTTGAAAAAAAGTGGTGATTTTATATTATAATGAATAAGATTATGTTTAAAAAAAGGAATTCAAAGAAAACTTGAAAAATATGTTCGAAAATATTTCGAAACTCATCCGGATATTAAATTAATTACGGTTGCTGGTTCTGTTGGAAAAACTAGTACAAAACTTGCAATTGCAACTATCTTGAGTCAAAAATATCGTGTACGATTACACGAGGGGAACCACAATACGCATTTGAGTGCCCCTTTAGCGATTTTGGGAATAAATTTTCCTGGAAATCCTCGTAATTTTTTGGAATGGCATAGAGTTTTTAGAGCTGCAAGAAGGCGAATTAAATCACCGAGTGACCAAGAGCCGCAAATTATCATTCAAGAACTTGGAACTGATCGCCCCGGTGATATTGAACGGTTTAGCAAATATCTTGCTCCAAATATTGCAGTGATTACCTCTGTTACTCCCGAGCATATGGAGTTTTTCGGGAGTATTGATGCTGTTGCACAAGAAGAGCTTGAAGCTGCGAGTTTTGCTAGAATGGCAATTTTAAATCAAGATGATATTTCGCCAGATTTTTTTAAATATGTTCGAAATTCGAATATTGCAACTTATAGCTCGGTTGGTGGAGCCGACTATAATTTTATAGCTAATAATTTCTCTTTGCTTGATGGCTTTAGTGGTAAAATTCAGACCCCAGAATATGGTAAAATTAATGTTCGAGCAAAAGTTTTTGGCGAGCATTCTCTCAGACCAATTACTGGTGCGGTAGCGGTCTCTATTAAGCTTGGTTTGAGCCCGCAAGAAATTGTAGGTGGTTTGGCAAGTTTGAAACCAGTTCCTGGTAGAATGAATTTTATGCGAGGTGTTAAAGACTCTGTTTTAATTGATGATACTTATAACTCGAGTCCGGCCGCATTAGAAGCTGCAATCCAAACACTTTATTCTCTTTCTGCACCTTCGAAGATTGCAGTTATTGGAAGTATGAATGAGCTTGGTGAAGCTTCTGCTTTTGAGCATCAAAAAATAGGTAAAATGCTTGATGGGATTTCTCTTTCCTGGGTGGTTACTGTTGGTGAGCATGCAAATAAGTTTCTTGCTCCGGCTGCAAGATTGCGGGGCTGTCAGGTTTATGAAGCAAAAAATGCAATTGATGCAGGAACTTTCGTCCATAAGATTATGGAGCGAGGTACTCTAGTTCTACTTAAAGGCTCTCAAGGTAGAATTTACCTAGAGGAGGCTACAAAAATCCTACTCTTAAATAAAGATGATGAGAAATGGTTGGTTCGTCAGGACGAAAAATGGAAAAAAACCAAAGATGACTTTTTTAGTAGTTTCACAGAAGTTGCTGAAGATGAGGTTTAGATGAAAGAAATTTTGCCAATTGTTGATGAAAATGATAAAATCATTGACGCAATTAATAAGGATGAATTTGATAAAACTACGGGGCGAATTTATCGAACAGTTTCACTAATTTTATTTAATTTAGATGGTGATTTTTTGATTCAACGGCGATCTTTTTCTAAAGCTACATTTGCTGGAAAATGGCAAAATTCGGCAGCGGCTAGCCATGTTCAGATTGGTGAAAGTTATCTGGACGCGATTCATCGTGAAACTATTGAAGAAATTGGCTTGAACTTGCGATTTCAAGATTTCATTAAAGTTGAAAAGGTTTTTTTATCCATACCAAAGAAAAATAAGCGGCGTTTTATGCAAGTTTTTGCTACAAAAACGAATTTTAATCTTGAAGAGCTAGCGATTGCGCGCGATGAAGTTGCCGAAATTAAGCTAGTAAATTTTAAAGAATTTCAAAAAAATGATTAAAGAACATCCTGAAGATTTTACGGATTCGCCAGAAGTTACATTAAAAAAATTCTTGAAAAAAAGCCCGAGCAAAAAAATTGAAAAAAATAATTATTCGCAAGCAATTTTATAAAGGGCTATTCCAGTTGCAACTGAAACATTGAAACTTTCTTTTTTTGGCCAAACATTGGAATTTCAAGAGTTCTATCGCATAAATTGAGTAATTCTTTCGAAATCCCTTCAACTTCTTCTCCCAAAAAGCAGGGCAATTTTGGCATTTTTTTATCGGCTGCAAAAATATTTTAAGAAAAATTGATTTTTTTTGCTTTGTTCGAGCGCAAAGATTTCGAAACCTTGACTTTTTAGATTTTTGAATCGTTTTAAAAAAATATCTTTAGAAATTTCAGCTGGAACAATTTTTTTCAGCCCCGAGTGCAGTTTTATGAATTTGTGAATTAATTTTTTTGTGCAATATGTGGCAAACGGCCAGTTTTTTTGAAAAATCTTCGTCCTTTAAAAATTGGGAAGGGTGAATATCCGCTGAAGATAATTTTTGAAACTCCAAAGCCTTCACTAGTGCGTAAGATTGCGCCAATGTTATGAGTTGAGCGAATATTGTGCGCTAAAAACGACAATTTCACGATTTTGTGCACGGTTTTGATTTTTCGAAAGAGTTAGGATTTTTTTCATTATTTTCTATTTTAACAGATTTTTTTAAAAAAATAAAAAAAGAGCCCAAAGGCTCAAGATTAGCTTCTATTATTCAGAAGCGAAAAGGTACGACCTAGAAGTTCGAAAGTGTATTTTTCTACTTCTTTCGAAACTTCTCCGATTTCCAGCTTAAAGTTATAAGAATCTTCCAAGTATTCTTTTTTGACTTCTATTGAAGCCGTATTTGGGTGAAAATTGGCATCATAAAACTCATTAATGGTGCAAATTTTCATAAAAGCAGAATGTGGCTGAATTACGCCAATTTCAACTATGATTTCACCCTCGATTTGAAGATATGAATTCCAATCAAGTTTTGGAATCTCGGTATTTTTGAGTTTTTGAATATCTCGGCTACTTGCCAGAACTATATACTCTAAAAGATTTTTTTAAGGTGTATTTTTTTACCTCTATTCTAAAAAAATTTCGCTTGAAGCGATGAGAATATTTTAGCATTTTTGATTGAAAAAAATAAAGTGCTTGTGGTAAAATTGAGTTAATGGAAGAAAATAAAGTTCAGCTAATGCGTAGGCAAAAGGAAGAAGAAGCGACTGAGCAGCGGGCTAGAATCCTTGGACTAACATATCTTGATACGCGAGATTTCGAAGATAATTTTCCTCTCGCAAGAGATCTTTTTACAAATGAGCAGATGTATCGGGCGTTTTTGGCGCCACTCCAAATTGGTGATATTGATGAAAATAAGCCTTGGCGAGTTTTGATAACCAGTTTAACTCCACGCTCAGTTATTCAAAAATTGAGTAAAAAATATCAAGATGAAGGCAAGACTCTTGAGCTTTTCTTGGTTTCTGAAAGCGCGTGGAAGAATATTATGCGGCGTTATGACCCGCCAAAAAAGGTTGTTTATGACGATATCGAAATTGCTGGTGAGGGTGATAGTGCTACTTTAGAGAAGGTTAGTCAAACTTTGGCAAATGTTGCTTCCGATCAGGTTTTTGATTATCTAATCGATCAAGCAGATAGGCTTGGCGCAAGTGACATCCATATAGAAAATCAACGCCAGACGATTCGAATCCGGATGCGTGTTGATGGTGCGCTTCACCCAGTTGCTGAGCTTGGGCGAGATCGATACCGTGTTATTATGGGTGAACTTTCTTCGCGAGCGGGAGTGTCGAGTGCTTCAAAAACTTCACAATCTGGGCATATGCAGAAGGATATTTATCGTGACGGAACTTCTCATCTTTTAAATTTGCGTGTCGAAACTGTGCCAACAATGTATGGAATGGATGCGGTGATGCGTTTGTTTAACTTTGATGAAAGTATGCTTCAGCTTGATTTACTTGGAATTGCACCAAAAGAGCGAGCTGAAATTGATGAGATTATTTCGCACCCGCGTGGAATGGTTTTGATGGTTGGTCCAACTGGTTCTGGTAAGTCAACAACTCTTTATTCTATGCTTAATGCCTTAAACACGCTTGATCGTAAGATTATTACGCTTGAAGATCCAATTGAATATGGTATTGGTGGGATTTCACAAATCCCGATTGACACAACGCATGGCGCTAGTTTTGCTGACGGATTACGTTCTGTTTTACGTCTCGACCCAGATGTTGTAATGGTTGGTGAGATTCGTGACAATGACACGGCAAAAACTGCAATTCAGGCTTCAATTACGGGCCACTTGGTGCTTTCAAGTTTTCATGCCAATTCAACGAGTGCGGCTTTTTCGCGTATGATTGATATGATTGGTATGAATCCAATTTTCTCGAGCGCGATTCGACTTTTGATTGCTCAGCGACTTGTTCGAAAGCTCGACAAAAATGCTAAAGAATATATCCCAGATGAAGCAACTAAAAAATGGGTTCGAAACGTTCTTGAAGGTGTCCCAGCTGAAAAACTCCCGCAAGATATTTCTGGAGATTTTAAACTCTGGAAACCGGTAGCTTCAGAAGATAGTCCGTTTGGTTATAAGGGGCGAATTGTGGTTATGGAAATGATGGTTGTGAATGATAATATCGCAGCATTTTTACGCGGTGAAAGAGGCGTGATTTCAACTGAAGCGATTGAGGCTCAAGCTCGCAAAGATGGCTTGTTAACCCTTTTACAGCAGGGCGTGATTTCGGCACTTCGTGGTGATACAACTATTGAAGAAGTAAATCGTGTAATTTAGCTCTTCACAAAAACTAAAAAGTATGATATAATGAATCTTGATTGTATATATTAAATTTAAAAGTGAGTGGAAAATATGAGTTTTGAGTTAATCAAAAAAGTTAATGACGCACAGAAAAAAGAAGCCGTTCTTGATATTAAAAGTGGCGATACTGTTCGCGTTCACCAAAAAATTAAAGAAGGTAATAAAGAGCGAATCCAGATTTTCGAAGGTGTAGTTATTCGAACTGACCGCAAGAAATCACATACTTCTCGAATTACTGTTCGGAAAATTGCTAGCGGTGTTGGAGTTGAGAAATCTTTCCTTCTTCACAGTCCGTTAATTGAAAAGATTGAAATTGTTCGCCGTTCGAAAGTTCGCCGAAATTACCTTTCATTCTTAAGAAACCGAAGCGGTAAAAAGTGCTCGTCTTAAACAAGTTTCTTTTGACCGTGAAGCTGTAAATACTTTGCCTGAAGCTCCAAAAGCGGAAGAAAAAACTGAAGAAGCCAAATAAACTTAATTGTTTTTATAAAATTAAAATCGCTCAAATTTTGGGCGATTTTTGATTGACTTCTTTAGAGAGTGTGCTATAATTGAAGAGTATGAAAAAGCTTAAGTTAAATAGTGGTTTTACAATTATTGAGGTTGTTTTAGTTCTTGCGATTGCTGGCCTGATATTTCTAATGGTATTTTTGGCTTTACCGACATTGCAGCGTTCGCAGAGGGATACTCAAAGAAAACAGATTATTTCAAAAATTGCGGCAATTTTAGAGGAGTCGAGAACGAACAATAAAGGTAATTACGTGAGCGATTATGATACTAATAATGAGCTTGAAAATTTTATTAAAAACTATCTAAGACCCCACGAGAGTGAGTTTTTGGATCCAAGTACAGGGCAATTTTACACGTTTTTAAAGTGTGGAAGTAAGGTAAATTGTGGGACAGGGGTTGGCCAAGACAATCTTGAAATTGGTGAAATTTACTATAACTCAAATGCTGGTTGCGAGGTTGGGAGATTCGTTGACAAACCTTTTAATGCAACGAACTTCATTTTTACTTACAAGACTTGAAACTGGCGGATTATATTGTTTTTCTTCTTCAAATTAAGATTTTTAAAAAAATTTAAAAAAACTCCTCTCATGAAGGAGTTTTTTTAATTATTTAATTTTATAAAAAAATCACCAAGGCTGTATTTATTTCCGCTTAAAATATCGTATTCAATCATTTCGAAATCTTTTTAGAATGTCGCTTTTTTTCGTCTGTTTTTACGAATTGTTTAGTTAAGGTGGGATATTTTTTTCTCGTAAGTCACTTAATAAATATTGAAATGGCGAAAGTTTTGAATTGAATGCATTTAGGGCTAAAAATCTGGTTATAGATTAAGCTTGAAGTTCCTAAATCTTGTTTTTTTCTTTTTTTAAAAATTCGAATAAACAAAAAAAGTGGTGTGCGGCGGATATCATTTTTTTATTTAATTCTTTTTCGAACATTTCGCCATAAATTCCTGGCCAGTGATCACCCCAGAAAACTACAATGGTTTTTTCATTTAATTTTTCAATTTCAGAAAGAAAATTCTTCATTGCTTTATCTGAATGCGAAATTCCTTCAAGATAAGCCTGAATAGTTTTTGTATTTTCTGGATTTGCGCCATTTTTTTGCATTAACGCTAAAATTATGTTCTGAATAGGCATTTTTCTTCATATGGCATATGGTTTTGCATTGTTACAAGGTGAATGAACTCAGGTTTTTGGCTATTTTTTTAGTTCAGCCAAAACTTCATTAAAGGCAGATTCATCTGAGATATATTTTGAATTATCAATTTTCGAATTATTTTTGAAATCATCATCACTCTTGTATTCTTGAAAACCAAGATTTGGATAAACAACTTCGCGACGATACATATTACGATTATATGGATGCATTGCGATTGTTTTGTAGCCGTTTTCATTAAAATTTTTCACTATTGAAGGTGTGTCTTTATTTGCGGGTACAATTGAGGTATAAGGGATTGAATTCAGGAAGAAATTGCTTAATCCTGTTAGGGCTTCAAATTCAACATTTGCTGTTCCACCGCCATATTCGCTTGAAGCAGCCCAACCAGAACTTTGTGAATTTTTGATCTTTTTAGTATACGGGATCGGTTCTTTGTTCCCATAATCATAAAGATGCTTGCCAAGCTTTGGGTCGATAAAACTCTCGCTCATTACATAAACGACATTTACTTTTTCATCACTTAATTTTTTGCGATTTTTATTTTTCTCCTCGGCAATTTTTTTATATTTTTGGACAATTTTTTGTACGGCTTCTTTCGAATAACCTTCTGGCTGTTTTTGAGTTTTAGCTTGAAGATTGGAGATCGTTGCTAAAATAAAGCCGTTAGTTTGGTAGTTATAAGCTTGATCAGTAAAATCAATAGAAGTCTCGAGATTTTCAACTTTAATGAAAGTGCCTGTTCCGCTAAGGTTTCGAATTTCTAAAGTGTGTAAATTTAAAAAGTGCGCACAAATTAGAATTAAAGCAGTTTGTGGAATAAGGATCGCTATTTTTTTGCTTTTTTTGAAAATTTAAAACGCCAGATTTTTTTGAAATTTTATTTACAATAATGGTTATTATTATAATTACTGCAATCATAAAAAAAGCATGTTCGAAAAATCGCCCAAAAATTAATCATTGAAGCCAATCCACCAGCTTCGCCCGACATCGCTAAATCTTCAGGTAAAAAAATGGTGTATTGCGCGAAGCCATTTTTTTCGGTATTGATATACATCACGATTGTAGCGAGGGAAAAACAGAACGCCCATTGAGATTCGCCAATTTCGAAATATTCCAACAAATAGAAAAACTGACTAAAATTGTTATAATTTGGCTAAATTCGGCAATTTTTTTGGATTTTTTTCGAAAAGAAATTCGTTAGCTTTTTCCCCAGCCACCAAATTGAAGATTTAAAAATATATTTTGTAAGAAAAGTTCCTAATAAATAAACACAAATTGTTGAAAATATCAAAAAAAGTAACTTTACTTTGAATGATTTTTTTACCATTTTTGCGTATTTTATAACGTTTTCTTGTGATTTTTTTAGACAAATATTTTTTTAAAAAATTTCTTTAAAGTGTTTTTTTGAAATCAAGATTTTTAAAAATTTTTTTCATAATAATTTAATTATAACATTTTTTTGAAAAAAAGTTGGCGAGGGGTACTCTTTAAATTTTTTTAGATTTTTTTAATAGTTTTTTTTACTATGAAAAAAACTCGGCGGTGACTAAAAAAACGGTATTAGATGCAGTTGATATTCTGTTGGTGTCTATTTTGTTTTTTTAGTTTGGGATAGTTTTTCGCGTAATAAAAAAACGGCTACGCAAGAATGAGCGTAACCGTGATAAATAATTGATCTCACTGTGGAGATGTGATTCATTTCATAAACTATTGGGGTAGTTTATGAAATTACTCAGTAAAAGAACTGCTTCCGTTTTTTTGGAGGTGGTTTTAGCTATCATTTATGGAATTATAAATAAAAAGACTTTTTATATCTAATATAAACTTTCAATAAATGATAACTATTAATATTATAATAAAAAAACATTCTAACTTGTCAATAATAGAATTAGATATTTTTTTACAAGATTTTTTTGAGCTTAAAAATGCTTGAAATTTTTAGTTTTTTTGTGTTAAAAATAAAAACAAGTTGCCAGAGACAGTAGCCGCCTCGCGTTAGCTAGGCTTAATCTGCTACCGAGGAATACTTTTTCTATCTGCCAACGAGTTTTGAGGGGAGGCTTTCAAAACGCCAGAATCTTAACAATCAGGTCGAAGAATATTAACCAAAAAAGGAGTTTTTATGGCATTATCACGCGATAAAAAGAACCAATTGGTTGCTGAATTAAGCGCCGCTCTAAAAGACGCAAAAATGACAGCTTTTGCTGAATATAAAGGTTTGACAGTTGCCGACCTTCAAGAACTTCGAAAAGAAGCTCGCGAAGCTGGCGTTCAAATCAAAGTTGTTAAAAACCGCCTTGTGCGAGTTGCGATGCAAGAAGTTGAAGCTTTGAAAGAATCTGACACTTCTGCGCTAAAAGGCCAACTCGTTTATGCAATTTCAAGCGAAGATGAGATTGCTGCTGCGCAAGTTTTGGGTAAATTTGCAAAAAATCACCCGGAAATGAAACTTGTTGGTGCGTTTGCTGACAACGGCGATGTAATGGATACTGCAACTGTTACGACACTTTCAGAACTTCCAAGCAAAGACCAACTTATTGGTCAAATTGTGGATACACTTCTTTCGCCAATCAATGCGATTGCTGGTGGTCTTACAAACGAAGATTTGGAATTTCGAAAAAGCAACCAATTAATTTATTTTAGAATATTAACCATTTAAATTTTTTTAAAGGAGTCAAAAAAATGGCTGACATTAAAAAAATTGGCTGAAGAATTGGTAAAATTGACTATTCTTGAAGCTAACGAATTGAAAGAACACCTCAAAGAGGAATACGGAATTGAACCAGCTGCTGTTGCTGTTGCCGCTACTGCCGGTGCTGCTGACGCTGCTGACGAAAAAAACAGAATTTACAGTTACTTTGAAAGATGCTGGTGCGCAAAAAGTTGCTGTTATTAAAGCAGTTAAAGAAATCACAGGTCTTGGACTTGGTGAAGCTAAAGCTATCGTTGACGGTGCTCCAGCACCAGTTAAAGAAAAAGTTTCTAAAGATGAAGCTGAAGAAGCTAAAAAGAAACTTGAAGAAGCTGGCGCAACTGTTGAGCTTGCTTAATTTTTAATATAAAAAACTAATCGACCTAATTTAAGATTTTCGAAAAATCGCTCAAAATATGGGCGATTTTTTTGTTTCTATAAAAATGTATTACTGCTATTGACTTTATTCTATTATTATGTTATTATACTATCCTAGAGTTTGAGATGACTTTAGGCGAAGGTTATAAAGTCTCATCAAAGGAATCTTATGGAAAAAAACTTAAACAAATCAAAAACTCAACAATATCTTTTAGATAACGCTTATGCTGAATGGGCTTTAAACGCAAATAAGGGTTTTCGAAAACAACCGTCTTATAGAAAATATTATACATTGAAATCATCGCCGGAAAATGTTGAAAGAGCAATAAATGATCTAGATTTCTCAAATCTTGCTCTCATTGATGAAGGGCAGCTGAATGAAAGCTATAACCCAAATTTGGCGCATAACGGTGGAGGTTATGATCAGCCCTGGGAGTTATATTCCGATGGAAGATATGAAATTTTAAGCCACGACCTTAATGTAGGTGATTTCGGAATAGGTAATCAACATCTAACGATTTATATCGACAATATTGAAGTAGCAAGTGCACATTATTTGGATTTTGAAACGGAAGAGTGGTATGATAGCGAAGAACTCAAAACTATTTTTTGGGTACGAGATATCCTTAAAAACCAACTAAAACGCAAAAATAATAAAATAGAAGAATAATCATTCTTCTATTTTTAATTACTTTCTGAATCTATGTAGTATCCCCAACTGTTATTGGTATGAATACTCTAGAGCTATACTTACCAATATAGTAATATCTTTAGTCGGAACAGATTCGCCATATTTTAAACAGTATCCGTCACCATCGCTTTTTTCACAAACCGTGCCAAGAGCAATATTCCAACTGCCCGGTCTGTACCAATCATTATCAAGTCTACTATATGTAGCAATTTGAGTTGTGGTAGAATTAAAGGAGCCGAAGTCGTCGATATGACCATTAGGACGATCATTTAAGTATTGGCTTTTATTCAAGTAAGGTTTAAGTTTTATCCATACATCGTTATTTTCATTAAAGGGAACCTTGCCGCCACTATTAGTCTTAAATTGAATAATTGCAGCTAAAAGATTACGGACATCATTTTTTCTTGCCGTATATCTTTGAGATCGCCCAAGAGTAGGGGCGGCAAGAAACATCGTTAAAAATATCAGCCCAGCCACTGTAATAACTATAACAACTTCAATAATTGCAATTATGCTTTTTCATAGTTTTAATTATATCACCTCCTAAAAAAATCAAGTTTATTGACTAAGGCATATTTTTTTGTTAGTATGTTTACATAGATATTCGTTAAAAATAGTTAAAAACTGATTCTTATTGTAATTTTTCATGTATTTAGGAAATAAAAATGATTCTCGGGATTGATGAAGTTGGTCGTGGAGCGTGGGCTGGGCCTTTGGTTGTGGGCGCTTGCGTTTTGAATGGTGCTAAAATTAAAGGGCTAACAGATTCGAAAGCTCTTTCAAAAAAGCAGAGAGAAAAGCTATCGGCAGAGATTTCTAAAAGTTCTGCAATTATTGGCTTAGGTTGGGTTTCGAACGATGAGCTTGATAAAATTGGCTTGAGCGCTGCCTTAAAACTTGCAACAAGGCGAGCTGTTAAGGAAGTGCAGATAAAATGTAAAAAACAAAATATCAAATTTAATGAAATTATAATTGATGGCACTGTAAATTTCTTGGCTGGCACGCCACTTGAAAAATATGCCTCCACTCTTAAAAAGGCTGATTTACTAATTTCAAGCGTTTCTGCGGCTGCAATTTGCGCAAAAGTTGCGAGGGATAATTTTATGGCAGAACTTTCAAAGAAACCTGAGTTTGCGCCTTTTTGCTTTGAAAAATCACGCAGGATATGGAACACCAAAACATAGGGCAGCTTTGTCTGAATTTGGAGTGAGTAAAATCCATCGCAAAAGTTTTAAGCCAATAGCGGAATTCTTAGAAAAATCTAAAAATAAGAACATGAATACCTTTAAGGTGAAGAAAGCTGAAAAAATTACTACAAAAGAGCTTGGTGATAAAGCTGAGGATTTTGTAGCGGAATTTCTAAAAGCAAGAGAAACACGAGATTCTGGCACGAAATTGGCGAACAAAAATTTTGTGAAATTGATATTGTTTCGAAATACGGTGAAAATTACTATTTTACAGAGGTTAAATTTCGAAAAAATAATGATTTTGGTGGTGGAGAGGCTGCAATTTCAAAGAATAAAGTGGATCAAATGCGATTTGCGGCAGAATTTTTTGCTTACAAAAATAATATAAAAAATAGCGAGATGCGGCTTGCTGCGGCAATAGTTGAGGGCGAGAATTTCAAAAAGTTTGATTGGTTTGAAATTACTGATTAGCAATTTTGCAAAATATTTTTCATTGTTGTTTTTTCAGAGGTGGTTACCCAAATTGAGTATTTTTTCTTGATTGAAATTTGACGAGCAATATATTCACAGCGAAAATCTTTATTTGAAGGAAGCCAAGAGGCGGCATCAGAATCACCTTTTTGCTGATTAGCTGGGCCGTCTGAAGCTAAAAGATTTAGTGGATCATTCGCAAATTCAATTCGTTTTTCTTTCGAAAATTGTTGGGCGCCTTTTTGCCAAGCATCAGAAAGTGCAACGACGTGGTCTATTTGAACAGCAGAAGCATTTTGCTTGCGTGAAAAAAATTAATTTCTTTGCCAGTGTAAGGGTCTTTTAGGGTTCCGCTTAAAATTTTACAATCTGGACTCTCTACGATATTTATTAAATCACGTTTTAAAAATACGATTTCGTGTATCGCAACCGCTAGAATCTTTTGCCCATCCTTTACCAAATTGCTCGCGAGAATAACCAGTTTTTTTGGTGAACGACCTTTAACTTCAAGTGAGTTTAAATCAGTTAAAGAAGTTTGAAAAATCTGATTTTTTTATTTGAATCTAGTTTTGAAGTTTGCCAAAAAAATCTGGATTTGCTAAAATTGATGCAATTGCAATTATGGCTATAAAAAAATAAACCAAAAAAATTCTCCTTCTTCGAAAAAAATACTTTGCTTTTTTTCTCATAAAAAAATATTATAATGGTTATGATATGATTTTTTTCAACATAAAAACTTTTTTTGGAGAGTAGCTCGAACTTTAGTTGTTATTGCTATTCTTGGTAGTGCAGCATTTTTTTGTGTTATCTAATCAACGCGGGATCCGTGATTATTTTTGCGGCACAAAATTATAAGCCAGATTCTGAAATTTTAAAAAATAGAAAAATAAAAATTAAACCAACCACTAATGCTAAGACAATTTTTTTACGCTTCTAATCCAAAGGTTGAAGATTCAGAGGAATTTAATGAAAATTGCAAAAATCGTGAAGAAGATTCAGCAATTTTGGGGTGTTATAAGTTGGGTAAAATTCATCTTTATGATGTAAAAAACTCGAAACTTGACGGTATAAAAGAGGTAACGGCGGCTCACGAGCTTTTGCATGCAATTTGGGAGCGAATGAGCTTGAGCGAACGAGATAAGATTGGCAAACTGCTTAATGCTGAGTATGAGAGGGTCAAAGATGCAGATTTCGAAAAGTTGATGCAATCTTATGATCGGACTGAGCCTGGTGAGCGAATCAATGAGCTTCATTCCTTAATTGGCACAGAGCAGCTGGAAATTTCGAAAGAGCTCAAAGAACATTATGCTAAGTTTTTTAAAAATCGTAGGGAAATTGCTCAGATCTATCAAAGTTATAATAAAAACTTTAAAGATTTAAAGAATCGAGCGGAAGTTTTGACTACGGAGCTTGAAAAAAATGAAGCCAGAGATTGAACAATCTACAAAAAAATACTCTGAAGATTCTAAAGAATTGGAGGAAGATATTGCTGAGTTTAATAATGATGCTAAAACTGGAAAGTATGAAACTCAAGCAGAATTTAATGCTGACCGTGCAAAGTTATTGCGAAGAATTCGAAATCTTGAAACTTCAAGGCTGAAAATTAATGATTTAGTGAATAGTTATAATTCGAAAATTAATGAACTTAATGAGGTTTCGGTTCAACAAAACGAACTCTATAAAAAGTATAAATTCAAATTTAAATTCACCAAGTTTATAGTTTTCAAAAAAAGATTTATTGTGATAAAAATATTAGTTGTGGCGAAGTTAAAAACAAAATTTGTATGTCAAAATTGTGGAGCCTCTTATCCTAAATGGTCGGGAAAATGTGAAAACTGTGGCCATTGGAATACCTTGGTTGAGCAAGTTGAAGAAGCATTAGGAAAAAATGCAATCAGTAAAAGTGCGAAAACTGGTCGTGTTTTGAATGTGCAAGATTTGAATGAAGTTATTTCTGAAAAAAAACAAGAAAGAATTTCGAGCGGTATAAGAGATCTTGATATTGTTCTAGGCGGTGGAATTTTGCCAGCAGGAGTGCTTTTGATTGCGGGACATCCTGGAATCGGAAAGTCTACGCTTTTAATGCAGATCTCAGCTTTTATTGCTGGTTCGAAAAATGTTTTGTATGTTTCAGGTGAAGAATCGGCAGAACAAGTAGCATTACGTGCAAAAAGGCTTGGTGCTTCTAAAGCCAAAAATCTTAAATTTGCTGCCTCAACTTCAGCTGATGATATCTCAGCAACAATTCGTGAGGGCGGCTTTGACCTAGTGATTATTGACTCAATTCAAACTTTGGCGATGGAAGAAATCTCGAGCGCACCGGGAACGGTTTCGCAAATTACGAATTCTTCTAATTTAATAATCCAAGCAGCAAAAAGTTCTGGAACGGCTGTTATTTTGGTTGGCCATATTACAAAAGAAGGTTCAATCGCTGGACCAAAAACGCTTGAGCATCTAGTTGATGTAGTTTTAAATTTTGAGGGTGACCGATACGGTGGCTTTAAAGTTGTGCGGGCGGTAAAAAATCGTTATGGTTCAACTAGCGAGGCGGCGATTTTCGAAATGGTTGATAATGGCTTGAAAATTGTCGAAAATCCTTCGGCGGCGCTTTTAGCTGAGCGCCAAAATACGGATGGCTCAATAATTATGGCAACTCTAGAGGGAACTCGTCCAATTCTGGTTGAGATTCAAGCTCTGGTGACAACCTCAAATTTTGGGTATCCAAAGCGAGCAGCGAGCGGATTTGATATAAATCGCCTTAATTTATTGATCGCAGTTCTTCAGAGACGAACTAAACTTGATCTAAGTGATAAAGATATTCATATAAATGTGGTTGGCGGGCTTAAACTTGATGATCGTGCGGCAGATTTAGCTGTTGCGATGGCGATTGCTTCGGCGGCGGCAAAGCGAAAACTATCTGACGGCGTGGTTGTTTTCGGTGAAGTTGGACTGGGTGGTGAAATTCGAACAGTAGCTCAAGCTGAAAGAAGAATTTCTGAAGCAAAAAAACTTGGATTTACAAATATTCTCGCCCCAAAAAAATCTTCGAAAGATAGTCTAGTAACGTCTGTTCGTGATTTGCGAGAGGCTTTAATTAAATATTTACAATAAAAGGAAAGTATGGAAACAATTTTACTATTTTTAATTTTATTTATTGTTTGCGGAATTTGGTTTGATTCGAAAAATGATAAACCGTTGATTTCGAAAACAAAAAAACAAGTATTGGTCGATACATCAATTCTAATCGATGGCCGGTTTTTAGCTGTAGCAAGAACTGGATTTATTAATTTTGATATTCTGATTCCGCGGAGTGTAGTTGGTGAGCTTCAAATTTTGGCGGATGGTGGCGATGACGAAAAACGAGTTCGCGCAAGATATGGCTTGGATATTATTTCAGCTCTTCAAAATGAAGAAAAGATAACTGTAAGCATTTTGGCGGATGGAAATTCTGCAGAAGAAGGGGTAGATAATCGTTTGATTTCGCTAGCCAAAAAAATGAATGCTGATATCTTAACAGCAGACTACAACTTGAATAAAGTTGCAAAAGTTGAGGGAATTGAAGTTTTAAATATTAATGAGTTGGTTCAGTCAGTTCGTGCAGACTATTTACCAGGCGAAAAAAATTATGCTTGAAATTACTCAAAAAGGTAATGAGAAAAAAACAAGGAATTGGGCATTTACCAGATGGTACGATGGTTGTAGTTGAGAACGGCGAAGGATTGATTGGCGCGATTAGTGAAGTTGAATTTATTCGTTCGCTTCAAACTGCCGCAGGAAAGATGATGTTTGCACGACCTGCTAGTGTTAAGGTTTCGAAAGTTGAGATTCAAAAAAAGTAAAGGGCGAGCGCCAGTTTTAAAAAAATGTAACAGGCGGAAAAAAATCGAAAGAATCTTCTAAAAAAATCAAAAAAATATTAAGCAGAATTCGAAAGCTAAAACTAAAAACTCAAACTCGCCATCGAACTCGAAAAAAACGGTAGAAGATAGTTTAGTCAAGCTTGCTAATCGTGATTAGCGGTTGAACTTTTAAAGTTTTTTTGCTAAAAATTAAAGAATAAAAAGAAAGGAAAAATATGGCAGATTTTAATAAAAATTTTTAACTCCTGGTGATTATAAAAATGGAATTATTAATGTTGTGGTGGAAATTCCAACTGGCTCAACTCATAAAATTGAATGGAACCGTGATTTGGCTGTAATGCAACTTGACCGCGTGGAGCCAAAAACTTTTGCGAAGCCAACTAATTATGGTTTTATTCCGCAAACTTTGGATGAAGATGGCGATGAACTTGATGTTTTACTTATTACAAATGATCCACTTACAACTGGAATTTTCCTGGAAGCACGAATATTAGGTGTAATGAAATTCGTTGATGATGGAGAAGTTGACGACAAAATTATTGCCGTTCCTGCTGACGACCGTGATACTGGAAACGCTTATAAAACTTTGGCTGATTTACCAGAGCAACTTATTAAACAGATTGAATTTCACTTTAATCACTACAAAGATTTGAAAAAAGCTGGCACAACAAAAGTTGAGAAATTTGGCGACATAGAAGAAGCGAAAGAAGTTATTGCAGAATCGATTGTTCGCTGGAACGAAAAAAATAGTTATAATAAATTGGAAACTGAGTGAAAAATACTCAGTTTTTTTATTTAGTGAAATTCTGCTAAAAAAATGGAAAAAGCTTTTATTTTTTTATCAAAAAAAGTGTATAATTAATATATGGAAAAAGGCTGAACTCTTGAGAATTGCAAAAACCGTTTTTATTCGGCGGAAGATATAAAAAAAGACTAGAAAAAAAGCTATTGAATTTGCTACCGAAAAACATAAAGGCCAAATGCGAAAATCTGGTGAAGAATATATAACGCACCCATTAAAAGTGGCTAGCTTTTTAGTTGAATGGGGTATGGATATTGATACGGTTGTTGCTGGTGTTTTGCATGATGTTGTTGAAGATACTGAAACTCCCCTTGATGAAATTGCTGAAAATTTTGATGATGATATTGCGTTTTTGGTTGATGGTGTGACTAAGGTTGGTAAAGCGCGTGCTGGAATGGGGGATCTTGAAACCTATCTACCTCAAACTAAAGACAACCTTTCGAAATTATTGATTGCTGTTGGGCAAGATGTGCGAGTGGTTATTATTAAGTTGGCTGATAGATTGCATAATGTTCAAACTTTGCAATATATGTCGCCCGAAAAACAGAAAAAAATCGCTCGTGAAACTTTGGATGTTTTCGCAAGAATCGCCGATCGTTTAGGAATGGGGCGAGTTCGAATGCAGATGGAAGAGCAAGCTTTTTTATATTTAAGCCCGAAAGAATATAAACGGCTTGAAAATGAAATTCGAAAGCGCCTCGGCAAAAGTACACGAAAACTAGGAAAAGTTCGAGAAGAGGTTGAGCAGGAATTGAAAAAGGCTGGTTTAGATTTTGAAATTTCTGGCCGCGTAAAAAGTGTTTATTCGCTTCATAAAAAATTAAAAAAGACAAAAGGTGATATTGACCGAGTTTATGATTTGATGGCTCTGCGGATTATTGTTAATTCGAAAGATGATTGCTATCGTGTTCTGGGGATTTTGCACTCAATTTATAAACCAATGATTGAACGAATCAAGGATTATATTTCAATGCCAAAGCCAAATGGCTATCAGTCACTTCACACGACAGTAATTACTCCTTCAAAACTGATTGCAGAGTTTCAGATTCGATCTCGCGATATGCATGAATTTGCCGAGCGTGGTTTGGCGGCAAGTTTCCATTATCATGAGCAGAAATCGAGCAAAGACTACATTTCTGGAGCTACTTCGAAAAAGCGGAGTGAAGTTAAGGGCAATGGCGGGCTTTCGAATGAATTACAATGGATTGTTCAACTCCAAGATGTAGCGCAACGCTTAAGAGATGGTGAGGAAATTGACCCAGAGCAGCTTCAGATTGATATTTTTGGTGATAGAATTTTTGTTTATTCACCAAAAGGTGATATTTATAATCTACCAGAAGGCGCATTACCGCTTGATTTTGCCTATATGGTGCATAGCGATATTGGTAAACATGCTTATGCTTTTCGGGTTAATGAGAAAATTCACGCTTTTGATAAGCCACTTGAAAAAGGTGATGTTGTTGAGGTTTTGACGCGAAAAAATTCTGAGCCAAAAATTGATTGGTTGGAACTAGTAAAAACTTCGCACGCAAGGATTAAGCTCCGTTCACAACTTCGCCAAAGGGGTGATTTAGAACCGATTAAAAAAATGCAGAGGCAATTAAAGCGAGAAAAATCCAACGAGAAATAGAAAAATAAAAAAAGACATTCAGGGCGAATGTCTTTTTTGCTAAAAGATTTTTACTTATTTTTTTCTTCAAGTTTTATTATTTTATCTCTATTACTATGTACTTCAACCATTGTATTCCAATAATTTTTCTTCAGAGCCTTTGTAGTGCCAAATAAATAATCCAGTTAACATAGTTAACCATATAAAAAGCTAACATTATTGATGAAATAATTACAATATCTTTTTTTACTTTGTGGCTTTTTTTCATATATTCTCCTTTATGTTAAAAAAATGAGTAATTTTTAAGTCTTACTTAGGACTATCGTAGCTTCTAAAAATATTTTTTTGATTTTTTTATTCGAAAAATTCTTTTTGAAATTTACTATTTGCTGATTTTTTTATATCGACACAACAATGCTAGCATAAGCTTAATTAAAAGTCAACGATTTTAAATCTGGATTTTTGAAAGCGTTTATGCTAAAAATAGTTGTAGGAAATTTAATAAAAAAAGGAGACGAAATGTCTAAAAAAATTGCAATTAATGGATTTGGGCGAATTGGTCGCAATGCTTTTTAAATTAGCTTTCGAAAGAGATGACATTGAAGTTGTTGCTATCAACGATTTAACAGATACAAAAACCCTAGCTCATCTCTTAAAACATGACTCAACTTATGGAACTTATCATCATGATGTTTCTTATGATGACAATTCGATTTTTGTTGCTGGAAAACAAATTCGTGTTTTAGCGGAAAAAGACCCAGCACTTTTACCTTGGGAAGAATTTGGTGTTGATGTTGTTATTGAAGCGACTGGATTATTTGTTCAACCAGAAAAAGCTCGAGCGCATATTAATGCCGGCGCTAAAAAAGTTGTAATTTCAGCTCCTGCAAAAGGTGAAGGTGCAAAATTTATTGTGCTTGGCGTAAATGAACATGAGCTCACTCGTGAAGATGATATTATTTCGAATGCAAGCTGCACAACAAACTGCATTGCTCCTGTTATGGCAATTCTTGAACGAGAATTTGGAATTGAAAAATCTTTGATGACAACGGTTCATTCTTACACTGCAAGCCAGCGAATTCTAGATGCTCCTGCAAAAGATTTGCGAGAAGCCCGTTCTGCGGCTGAGAATATTGTTCCAACAACAACCGGTGCGGCAATTGCAACCACAAAAGTTATTCCTTCTTTAGTTGGTAAATTTGACGGTCTTTCTGTGCGTGTTCCTACTGCGGTAGTTTCGCTAAGCGATATTACTGCTGTTCTGAAAAGAAATACCACGAAAGAAGAAATTAATGAAGTATTTAAGCGTGCTGCGGCTGATCCTTTTTATCAAGGTATTTTAACTGTAACTGAAGAGCCGCTTGTATCTACGGATTTTAAAGGAAATTCCCACAGCTCTATTGTCGACCTTGAATTGACTAATGTTGTTGGTGGAAATTTGGTTAAAATTGTTGCTTGGTATGATAACGAATGGGGATATTCTAACAGATTAGTAGAAATTGTTGCAGATGTTGCAGCTAATATTTAAGGAGTGAAATGAAGATTTTTCTTGGCGCAGATCACAGGGGTTTTTACTTAAAAGAGAAAGTTTTTAAATACTTAAAAGAGGGCGGATACGATGTCGAAGATATCGGTGGTTTTGAGTATGACCCAAATGATGATTTTCCTGAATTCGCTCGCGTGGCGGTTTCGAAAATACGAGCTAATGAAAAATATGACCCAAGAGCAATTTTGATTTGTGGCGGCGCTCAAGGGATGGGAATGGCTGCAAATCGTTTTAAAGGTATTCGTGCATCTGTTGTTTGGGAACCAGAAGAAGCTAAATGGACCCGTAATGATAATGACAGTAATATAATTTGTTTACCAGCCCGCGTTTTCGATAAAGATGAAGCTGAAGCTAAGTGGAAAGAAACGGTTGATGTTTGGTTGAAAACTCCATTTGCAGCCGCTCCAAGATTTGTAAGAAGAAATAAACAGATTGATGAGGTATAGATGTCAATAATAGTACCAGCAATTTTAGCAACTAATCCAGATGAATATAAATCTCAAGTTGAGGCAATTTTTCCTTTTGCAGAAAGAGTTCATATTGATGTAACGGATGGTAATTTTGCTCCTAATTTAACATTGCCTGAAACGCAAATTTGGTGGCCTCAAGAATGGAAGGTCGATATTCATATGATGGTTGCTCGCCCAAGCGAACATATTGATACAATTATTCAGCTTAATCCAAATATGGTAATTTTTCATGCTGAAGTTGAGGAAGATTTGGTGCCAATTTTTGAAAGGCTTAAAAACGAAACGATGATTAAACCTGGTTTAGCTTTGCTTCGTTCAACTGTTCCAGAAACTGTCGCGCCTGCAATTCAGGCGGCTGAGCATATCTTGATTTTTAGCGGAAATTTGGGTGAAATGGGTGGCCGTGCAAGTATGATGCAACTCGAGAAGATTCGCTTAATTAAAGAGATTAACAGCAATGTTGAGATTGGCTGGGACGGCGGAGCTAATCTTTCGAATATTTTTAATTTAACACAATCTGGTGCTGATGTTGTAAATGTTGGCTCGGCAATTATGAATTCACAAAATCCTGAACAAAGTTATAAGCAGATGGAAGCCGAGATTAACCGAAAAGGGGCAATTTAAAAGTGAATTTGCCAAAAATTCTTTCAATTGGAGCGGCTACTCAGGATGTTTTTTTGAGTAATTCGCCTGAATTTCGTTTGATTTCAACGGCAGAAAACCAAGATGTAGTTGAATTCCAGCTCGGTTCAAAAATTGATATTCAAAAATATTGATATTTCGAGTGGTGGTGGCGCTACTAATGCTGCAACAACTTTTGCGAGGCAAGGTTTGATTTCAAGTTTTATGGGTGTGGTTGGAGAGGATTCTTCGGGCGAACAAATTTTAAAAATGCTTGATGAAGAATCTATTGATACTTCGCGTGTTGAATTTTCGAAAAGATTTAATACAGATTATTCAACTATTATTTTAGCGCCGAATGGTGAACGAACGATTTTAACTTATCGTGGCGCCTCGGAACATATCTACGCTGAAAATTTTGAATTAAAATATGGTGAATTCGATTGGATTTATGTTTCGAACTTATCTGGTAGATTTGATGCACTCCTAAAAATTTTTAAAGAAGCTATAAAAAAGGGTGCAAAAATAGCATGGAACCCTGGCAAGAAAGAACTCCAAGAGTCTGAAAAAGTTCGAACTCTACTTCAAGATGTTGAAATTTTAATTGTAAATAAAGAGGAAGCAAGTTTAATTTTTGAGGGAGTTTCTGCTGAAGAGCTGGTTCGAAATACTTGTAATTTTGTGGAAGTTGCAATTTTAACAGATGGAGCGAATGGCGTTTGGGCAGCTTCTGACGGCAAAATTATTCGTGCTGGAATGTATGAGGATGTGCCTTCAATTGATCGAACTGGCGCTGGTGATGCATTTGGCTCAGGCTTTGTGAGTCAGTGGGCTCAGGGCGCTGGTATTAAAGAAAGTATTCTATTTGCTAGCGCAAATTCGACATCTGTAATACAATATATGGGTGCAAAAAAAGGAATTTTGTATAAAAATACCAAGCTTCATTCAATGCCAATGCAGGAGATTCGGCTATGAGAAGTTATAAACTCTCGGAATTACTCGGATTGAGCGGTGCTTATGCAAGAAAATTTGATTTTGGTGTTTCGAAAATAGAAGCTAGAAAACCAGAATTAAAGAGTGTTTCGGCTCAAATTATGGCGGAGTTATATCGAAAATCACATAATATTGAGAAAAGGCTGGGGTTTTCTGGTGATAGTATTTTGATGATTGAAGCTTTTTCGGCTTTAGCTAATCATCTGAATAATGAAGAATTTTGGGCTGAATTTGGCAATGCAATATTTTTCACAGAAGATGGTTTGGTCTCAGCAAACAAAAAAGATGTTGAAAAAAATAAAAAGAATAATGAACTTGGCTGAGCATTCAAAAAAATTTCTTCGAAAAAAAGAATTAAAACAGCAAATTCTTGAAAAAAATATCAGCAGGAATTTTCAAATTATTCAATCAAGCAAATAGAAGAAAAAAATTATTTTAAAAAGGAGAAAAAAATGAGATATCAAATTTGTGTTTCGGGGGCGGCAACGGGTGATAGTGTTTTAGCTTCACGAGATTTGGCTTTTAGGCTTGGGCAAGAAATTGTTCGGCAGGGAAAAATTCTAACAACTGGTGCGACAGTTGGTTTGCCTCATCACGCAGCTTTGGGCGCAGTGAGTGTTAAGGGGCGAACGGGCTTAAGTATTGGTTTTTCGCCCGCTTCAAGTTTCCGCCAACATGTTAACACATATAAATTACCGTTTAAACCTTTTGATTATATTAATTTTACGGGAATGAGCTATGTTGGGCGCGATACGCATTTAGTGCTTTCGAGTGATGCGGTGATTACGGTTGGTGGTCGAATGGGCTCGCTTCACGAACTTGCAACTGCTTTAGAATCTCGCAAGGTTTGTGGTGTTTTGCTTGGAAGCACTGCTTTAGCAGATTATGTTCCGACACTTCTTCAAAATATTGAATCGCCGGGAACTAAAGATATAATCTACGATAATAATCCAGAACGGCTCGTTCGAAAAGTGATTGCAAGACTTGATGAAAAAAATGAAGATTTCATTGCGCCACAAGATGATGAACATCTTTCAAGAAAACGTGCTGGAAATGGATAAGGCCAACCGCTCAAAAATGGGCGGTTTTGCTTTTTAATAAAATATGTTATAAAATAGAAATAATGAAATATCGCGAGTTTAAGTTAAAATCAAAATACCAGCCTACCGGAGATCAACCGCAAGCAATTTCGCAATTAGTTGACGGTTTGAAAAAGGGTGAACATGAACAAACTTTGCTTGGTGTGACTGGTTCGGGCAAAACTTTTACAATGGCGAATATTATTCAAGCCACTCAAAAACCAACTTTAATTCTGGCGCATAACAAAACTCTTGCTGCGCAGCTTTACAGTGAATTTAAAAAGTTTTTTCCCGAAAATGAAGTCCATTATTTTGTGAGCTATTTTGACTATTATCAGCCAGAAGCCTACATTGCCAGCACAGATACATATATCGAGAAAGACTCACGAATTAATGAAGAAATTGAGAAACTTAGGCATGCCGCAACCGAGGCACTTTTAACTCGAAGCGATACGATTATTGTTTCAAGTGTTAGCTGTATTTATGGTATTGGTTCGCCGGCGAGTTATATGCAAATGGCGCTTCATATTAAACCTGGAATGCGATATAATCGTGAGAAGTTTTTGCGACACTTGAAAGATATTCAATATGAGCGAAATGATGTGGATTTTGCACGTGGAACTTTTCGAGTTCGTGGTGACACGGTTGATATTTTTACGGCTGGTTCAGACTTGGCAGTGCGAGTGGAATTTTTTGGTGATGAAATCGATAGATTAATATTAATGAATCCTCTCACGGGTGAAATTCTTGAAAAACCGCAGTTTTTTGATATTTTTCCAAATTCGCACTATGCAACGCCGAAAGAAATTATCGAGCGCGCAATTCCACAGATTGAAAAAGAATTTTATGCACGCCATGAATATTTCGAAAAAAATAAGAAGTTTTTGGAAGCACAACGATTAGCTCAGCGCACAAAATATGATCTTGAAATGCTTCGAGAAACTGGATTTGTGAAAGGGATTGAAAATTATACGCGTTATTTAACTGAGCGTTCGGCTGGCGAGCAACCCGCAACTTTACTTGATTATTTTCCTGATGATTTTTTGCTTTTAGTTGATGAGTCACATATGACTTTACCGCAAGTTCGTGGGATGTTTAATGGTGATCGTGCGCGTAAAACTGTTTTGGTAGATAATGGCTTTCGCTTACCTTCAGCACTAGACAATCGGCCTCTAACTTTCGAAGAATTCTATAAACATATCAACCAAGCAATTTATGTTTCGGCAACTCCTGGCGATTTCGAACTTGAACATTCACCAAAGCCAGCTCAGCAGGTTATTCGCCCAACGGGCTTGCTTGACCCTAAAATTGAAGTTCGAAAAATTGAAGGTCAAGTTGATGATTTGATAGAGGAAATTCGAAAGCGAATCCAAAAGAACCAGCGTGTTTTAGTGACAACTTTAACTAAGCGAATGGCTGAAGATTTGAGCGGATTTTTAGAGGAAAATGGTGTGAAAACAGCGTATATTCATAGCGAAATTGACACGTTGGAGCGTGGTGATATTTTGCGTGATTTGCGCAGTGGCGTTTATGATGTTTTGGTAGGAATTAACCTTTTGCGTGAAGGATTGGACTTGCCGGAAGTTTCATTGGTAGCAATTATGGATGCTGACAAAGAAGGTTTTTTGCGTTCAGAAAGTGCATTAATTCAAACGATTGGGCGAGCGGCTAGACACGAGGAAGGAAAAGTGATTATGTACGCTGATAAAATTACACGCTCAATGAAGATCGCGATTGATGAAACAAATCGGCGGCGAGAAATTCAGCAAAAATATAATTTCGAAAACGGGATTACGCCAAAAAGTGTGGCTAGTGAGATTAGCGAAGGTTTGCGTGCGATTATTCCGCAAAAAGATAAAAAACCAAAATTGGATTTGCGAAAAATTCCGCGTGAAGATTGGGAATATTTAGTGCGAGATTTAACAAATCAAATGAATCTTTGCTAGCGCGAATTTGCTTTTTTTGAGGAGGCAGCAGATTTGCGAGATCAGATTGCGGATATTCGAAAAAAAGATGGCGAAATAGGAGATTTATGAAATTTATTAGCAAAAAAACAGGAGTTTCCTTAAGATTGTTGTAGCTATTATGTTTGTTTTTTTGGAGTTTAGCTCTTTCAGTTGGAATAATTCTTTCTTTACTAAAAGAAATAATGAGACTATTGAAGATTTGGGCAAGATTAATGCCGCTCAAATGAATTTAATAAACGAGCTAAATCAACGAATCGAAAAAAACTTGAGAAAAAAATAAACTTATAGACTTCCAATTTTTTTGGGAGTTTTTACTTTAAAAATCTTTTTGAAAAGTGGTATACTTAAGTGTATGGAAAAAAATATCAAAAGACGAAGTTAAACACTTGGCGGAGCTTTTCAAGTATTTCGCTAAGCGAAGAAGAAATTTCGAATCTTCAAACTGATTTGGGAAATATTGTTGAATATATCGAGCAACTTAGCGAATTAAACACAGATGGCGTTAAACCGACTTATTCGGTTTCGAAAAATCAAAATGTTTGGCGAGAAGATGAAATTGATGATTATGGTGTAAAACGAGATGAGCTTTTAAAGTTGGCGGGTGAAAATGTTAAAGATAATCAGGTGAAAGTTCCAAAGGTTTTGTAGGAGAATTATGACAAATATTTTTTTGAAATTAGAGAAGAAGTTCTATCTGGAAAGAAAAACTGCGGTTGATTTTGTTAAAGAAGCTATTTTAAAGGCGAAAAATGCTGAAAAATTCAATGCTTTTACGAGCTTGACCGAAGAGCGAGCTTTAGCACGAGCGCAAGAAATTGATGATAAGATTTCAAAAGGTGAAGAAGTTGGTGAGCTTGCAGGTGTTCCTTTTGTGGCAAAGGACAATTTTTTGGTATTTGGTTCGCCTTCAACAGCTTCAAGTAAAATGTTGAAAGATTTCGAAACATCAATTCAGGCGACTGCGATTGAAAAACTTGAAAAAGCTGGTGCAATTTGTATTGGAAAATCAAACTTAGACGCTTTTGCTCACGGTGGATCGACCGAGAACTCAGCTTTTGGCGTAACTAAAAACTCAATTGATGAAACGCGGGTTGCGGGTGGCTCATCTGGTGGTTCGGCGGTAATCACTGCGCTTGATATCGTACCTTTTGCGCTTGGAACTGATACTGGTGGTTCAATTCGTCAGCCGGCAAGCTTTAATGGTGTATATGGTGTAAAGCCAACTTATGGTACGGTTTCACGATTTGGTGTAGTAGCAATGGCTTCTTCAACTGATACGGTTGGTGTTTTTGCAAAAACCGCTAAAGAAAGTAACCTTGTAATGCGCATCATGGCTGGTCTTGACGCGCGTGATGCAATGACCTTGCCCGATTTTTGGCAAGAAGAACAATCTCCGAAAAAAGCAAAAATTGGAGTAGTTAAAGAATTCCTTAGTGAAGGGGTTGACTCGGAAGTTCGAAAAATAACTGAAGATTATATTGAGAAAATGCGAAAAGCTGGGCACGAGATTGTGGAGGTTTCTCTACCGATGAGTAAATATTCGCTCGCTATCTATTATATTATTGTTCCGGCTGAGGTATCTTCAAACTTAGCGCGATATGATGGAATTCGCTATGGCTTACGTTCGAAATCTGCTCAAGACTTGGGTGAGGTTTTTGGTAAGTCTCGCGATGAAGGTTTTGAAGCTGAAAATAAACGCCGAATCATGATTGGTTCGTATGTTCTATCGAGTGGATTTTATGATGCTTATTATTTGAAAGCACAAAAAGCTCGTACTCTTTTGATTGACGAATTTAATAAACTTTTCGAAGAAGTTGATTTTTTGGTTGGCCCTGTTGCACCAACCCCTGCGTTTAAAATTGGTGAAAATGCTAACGACCCAGTAAAAATGTATCTAGCTGATATCTTGAGCGTACCAGCTTCACTTGCTGGACTCCCTGCTGTTTCTGTTCCGGCTGGTAAAACTGAAAATGGTCTACCTGTCGGTGTGCAAATTATTGGAAAGATGAAATCGGACGCAAAAATTCTAGCTTTGGCTGATAAATTGGAGAAAAACCAATGGATTTAGTCATTCTTTCGGTTTCTATTTTGATTTGCGCTGGTCTTTTGTTTTTCTTTATCGGAATTACAAAAACTGAAAAAATACAACTTGATAAATTAAAGTTTCAGGGTGATTGGCTAAAAATAGAAAATTCGATTAAAAGAGATGAACCTGCAACTTGGCACTTGGCTTTTAATTAATGCCGATAAACTTGTTGATACGGCGATGCGGGGGCTTCAAATTTCTGGTCAAACGATGGGCGAGCGGCTGAAAAATTCGAAAGATAAATTTTCAAGCCCGAATTCAATTTGGCACGCCCACAAACTTCGAAATGTAGTCGCTCATGAGAATGACGCACAAATTAATTTCGACCAAACTCGCCGAGCAATGAATAGTTTTAAACAAGCTTTGAAAGATTTAGGAGCAATTTAATGGAAGATATTTTTAAAAAATATGAAATGACAATTGGGATTGAATGTCATGTTCAGCTAAAAACTAAAACCAAGCTTTTTAGTGGAAGTGATAACGATTCACGAGAAAAATTACCAAATGAAGCAACTTCGCCGATTGATTTTTGGTTTGCCTGGAATGTTGCCAGTTTTTAAATAAAGAGGCGGTTCGCCTAGCTGTGCGAGCTGGAAAAGCGCTGAACGCAAAAATTGCCAATGTGAGTCGTTTTGATCGAAAACACTATTTTTATCCAGACCTACCAAAAGGTTATCAAACTTCACAGCTTTATCAGCCGATTATTGGTGAGGGTGAGATTATTGCGCCACTTCCTAGCGGCGGTGAAGTAAAAGTTCGAATTGAGCATGCTCATCTCGAAGAAGATGCTGGAAAACTCACTCATTTTGGTGATCATTCTTTGGTTGATTTAAATCGCGCCGGAACTCCTCTAATCGAAATTGTATCAATGCCTGATATTCATTCTGCCGAAGAGGCGCGCGCTTATGCTGAAGAGCTTCATAAGCGAATGGTTTTTGCGGACGTAACAAATGGTGATTTATATCAAGGTAATATGCGTTTTGATGTAAATATCTCAGCGCGAAAAATTGGTGACGAAAAGCTTGGAACGCGAACTGAAATTAAGAATCTAAATAGTTTTAGAAGTGTTGAACGTGCAGCTCAATATGAATTTGAGCGCCAAGTGAGATTGCTTGAAAAAGGTGAGAAAATCAAGCAGGAAACCCGCGGTTGGCTTGATGATGAGCAAAAAACATTTTCGCAACGAAGTAAAGAAGAGGCTCAAGATTACCGATATATGCCCGATCCAGATATTCCACCGATTATTTTGAGTGATGAAGAAATTTCAAAAATGCAAGTGCAGTTCCCGATTATGCCAGATTATTTTCGAGATAAATTTAGTATTTTCGAGCTTGATAGCTCTGTGGTTGAGTGCGCCTTGAGCGATTATCGAATCGCTGAGCTACTCCTTGCAACTTGGGGTGATGGTCCTTGGGAGAAACCTCAAAGTGAAATTTATAATTCAGCAGAAATAGAGGAATACACTCTTGAAGAACATAAAGAAAATATGAAGCGAATTTTTAATTGGTTTGCTTCAACACCAAGCGAAGAACTCGACATGGATAAAATTTATAAAGGTTACGTTGGTCCTCACCGATTAACTCTCCTAGCTCATCTAGTTCATGATAAGAAAGTAAGTTCTAACGGTGGTCATCAAATTTTCTTGGCAATGCTTAACGATGAAAATCTAGGGCTTATGCCAGAAAAGATCGCTGAGAATATGAATCTTCTCCAAGTTTCTGATGAGGGTGAGATTGCAAAAATTGTTGATGAAGTAATAAACGATCCAGCTTCGCAAAAAGCGATTGAGGATATTCGAAGTGGCAACGATAAAGCAATTGGCTTTTTGGTCGGTCAGATTATGAAAAAATCGCAAGGTAAGGCAAATCCGGCTTTGGCGCAAAAATTGATTCGCGAAAGGTTGTAAGTGGAAGAAAAATTTGAATTTCAAGCTAATTTTAACGGCGATAAAAATATTGCTGGTAGTTTGATTTTTTCAGCTAGCGGGGTAGAATTCTATGAAGATTTTGCTCTATCTCGCCCGCTTGAGATCTGTTTAAAAACTGAATGAAATTTAAGAGATCAATTTTATTGATACCGCTGACGAAGTCTATCAGCTGGGAATCTTTCGAATTATGTTTTTAGGAATATTAGCTTTTGGTCGCCCAAAAAATTGGCAGAAAAAATCTTGTAGAATTGAGGTTGAAATGCTTGATGGAAATCTTTATTATTTTACTATAAATGGCTATTCTTCACTAGATATTCGAACTCAAGTAAACAAGATTGTGTCGGGATATTTTTTTAGATTTTTTTCAAAAAAACTATTGACATAAGAATTATTTTATGGTAAAATACAAAAATAGATTTGAATAAAAATCAGAAAAAAATAAAAATAAAAATAAAATAAAAAAATTAAAAAGGAGAAGAATGAGCTCGGCTGCAGAAATATTAGTTGTTTTTTTCTTTCTATAGCTCTTGCGGTTTTTCATCACGCTTGGAATTATTACTTTTATTCTAGTAATTCGTGTAACTCGCCAAATTGGTGATGTTGCAGAAAAAATGCAAAATATAACAGCAAGTATTGATGGAATCGCACAGAATGTCGCTCAGGTGACTTCACCGATAATTATCGGAAAAACAATTTTTGACATTTTTAATAAATTTAAAACTAAGAAGGAGAAAAAAATAATGAGTAAAAAATTTGGACTAGGATTGGCGGTTGGCGCTTTAGTTGGTGCAGTTGCTGGAATTTTAACTGCTCCTAAAAGTGGCGAAGAAACTCGAAAAGATTTAAAATTGAAAGCTAAAAAAGTTGCTGATGTAGCCACGCAAAAAACTGGTGAAGTTGCTGAAAACGCAGGCGAATTTGTTGAAGAAACTAAAGAAAAAGTTACTGAATTTGCCGAAGGCGCTAAAAGTAAAACTGGTGAAGTTGTAGAAAATGCAAAAAAAGAAGCTGGTAAAATTCAAAAACGTGCCCTAAATACTTTTCGAAGGTGCTAAAAAAAGGTTTTGAAAAGAAAGTTTAATTATAGAAAAATCGCTCAATCAAATTTGAGCGATTTTTTTATTTTATTAATCAATGAGTATAAAACTATTTTTTTGCCTTTTTTTAAGTAGACCTTTTTCAGTTATTTGAATATCCTCTTGGAGTTTATTACCGTTAAATGAAATTGAATTTGCTGAAATCAACCTTTTGGCCTCACCTCTACTTTTAGCAAAATTTGTTTCGATTAATATTTCGCTAACAGTTTTATCTTTTTGGAGCAACAGGAATCTCATATTTTAATACTTCGATTTCAGCTTTATTTAGATTTTCGAAAGCTTTTCCACCAAAGAGAACTTCTGTTGCAGAAATTACATTTTTTGCAACTTCTTCGCCATGAACAATTTCTACAACATTTTTTGCCAATGCTTTTTGAGCAATTCGCAAGTGCTGATTTTCCTGATGATTTTTTTCGATTGTTTCAATTTCTTCTTTTGAAAGTATTGTTAGAATTTTTAGATATTCGAAAACGCTTTGATCATCTGAGTTAAGAAGGAATTGATACATTTTGAATGGTGACGTTTTTGAAGCATCAAGCCATAAAGCTCCGCCTTCTGACTTACCGAATTTTCGGCCAGTTGAACGATTGATAAGGAGAGGTGCTGTCATTGCGAAAACCTCAGCCCCTTCTTTCTTTCGAATTAAGTTTACACCAGAAAGTAAATTTCCCCACTGATCGCTTCCTCCGATTTGAAGTGAAACGCCGTTATTTTTGTATAAATACCAAAAATCATAACCTTGGAGAAGAGTATATGTAAATTCTGCGAAACTCAATCCACTACCGTTATTTATTCTACTTTTGAAAAAATCTCGGCTTATCAGTTCCGCCATATTAAAGTTTTTACCAATATTACGTAAAAAAGGTATTAACTCTATTTTTGAAAGCCAATCCGCATTATTTACGACTTCAAAATCTTGCCCAGCAAAAAGTTTCGAAACTTGAGATTTGAGAGCCTCGGTATTTTTAGCTACTATTTCAGGCGAGAGGAGTTGACGCTCTTCAGTATCGCGCATATCACCAATCATTCCAGTACCACCGCCAATTAGAAGAACTACTTTGTGACCATGATCAAGAAATCGCCTAACCATCATATAAACACTTAAATGACCAATATGAAGGCTGTCAGCGGAAGGGTCGGCGCCAAGATAGATAGTTCGCTTTTCACCATCTAAAACTTTTGAATCTTGAAAAGTGGTTTGATTCCAGAAACCACGCCATTTTAGCTCTTCTGATAACTTCATTTACTCTCCCGTTATTATATTTTATTATTAACTATATTAACACAAAAAAAGCTTTTTTTCCAGTATTATAAAAAAATTAAAAAAATCTTGAAAACCATAAGCAATTGCGGTATAATTGAGTATAATATGGATAGAAGAAGAGTATTCAATAAAGATGGGAAATCTGTTGAAAAACGAACTGCTTTTAAAAAAGTGAGTTCACTAAAAAAACAGAATAACCTAAGTTTATATACAAATTTAGCTCATCGAAGGAAAGAAAAGAAAGATTCGAAAGCTCGTGAGCGAGCAGAGTATCTTGCAAGTCTACCAAAAGACCCAGTGAAGAGATTTTTTTATCGTCTTCATCCGAAACGAGTTTTAAAGTATTGGTTTAGTAAGCGCGGTTTATTTATGGCTTTAAAAATTTCTGCAGTATTTATTGTTGTCGCTGTGGTAGGAATCGCGGCAGCTTTCGCCTATGTTTCGAAAGATTTAAATCAAATCAAACCAGAAGAATTAGCTAAGAGAGTCCAGACTACAGTTTCGAAATACTATGATAGAAATGGTGAGCTTTTGTGGGAGGATAAGGGTTCTGGTGATTATAAGCTAGTTGTTGATAATTCTGAGATTTCAGACTATGTTAAAAAAGCAACTGTTGCTATTGAAGACCGAGATTTTTATAAGCATAAGGGTGTTGATTTAACTGCGATTATTCGTGCTTTTGTAAATAACTTTAGAGGTGGAGCAACTCAGGGTGGCTCAACTTTGACACAACAGCTTATTAAACAGGTTTATTTCTCTAATGAATCTAGCGATCGTGGACTTAGTGGAATTCCACGAAAAATTAAAGAGATGATTCTTGCGGTTCAAGTTGAACAAATGTATAATAAAGACCAAATTCTTTCATTATATTTGAATGAATCTCCATATGGTGGCCGTCGAAACGGAGTTGAATCTGGCGCGCGAACTTATTTTGGTAAAAGTTCAAAAGATCTAACTTTGGCTGAGGCTGCGTTATTGGCTTCTATCCCTAATAATCCAGCAGTTTATAATCCATATAATATAAGTTATAATAAGAGCTTGATTGAGCGACAGCATAAGGTTTTGAACGATATGGTTTCTTGTGGGTTTATTACTGAAAAAGAGGCTAAAGAAGCTAAAGAATTTGATATTCTTGCAACAATTAAGCCAGAAAAAGACCAATATGCAAATATTAAGGCACCACATTTTGTTCAAGAGGTCAAAAAGAAACTTGAAGAAAAACTTGGTGTTAAGGTTGTTGGTGCTGGTGGTCTAACTGTTAAAACTACGGTTGATTTAAAGGCTCAGTCTATTGCTGAAAATGCCGTTAACGCTGGTGCTAAAACTTTGTATGTTAGTGGCGCTGATAATATTGCTATGACATCTGTTGATGTTTCAACTGGGCAAGTTATTGCTCAAGTTGGATCGGTTGATTATAATAAAGCTGGCTATGGTCAAACTAATGCCTCAACTTCATCTCTTGACCCAGGCTCAAGTATCAAACCTATTGTCGATTACGCGGCTTTATTTAATAAGAAAGATACAGTTTATACACCAGGAACAATTTTAAAGGACGAAATATCGATTCGCAATATTGTAATGGAACTTATGGAGCTTGTCAGCTAAGGAATGCTTCAAGGCAATTTTACGGTAGTGTACCGATTAGATTCAGTCTTGGAAACTCTTTGAATATTGCAGCAGTTAAGGCGTTGAGTATTGTTGGCGTTGATGAAGGTTTGAGTGTCGCGCGACAGCTTGGTGATAAATCTTATTGTAAAAATAGCAATGCTGGTCTTTCTGCTGCAATTGGTGGTGGATGTTCGGTTCATCAGGATGAACACACAAACGCTTTTGCATCTATTGCGCGGGGCGGTGTTTATAAAGAATTAACATATTTTACCGAAGTTAAAAATTCATCAAATCAAAAGATTTTTGAGTGGAAAGATGAATCGAAGCAGGTGATTGATTCGCAGGCTGCATATGAATTGACAGATATTCTTGCTGATCCAAGTGCTCGAACAACTACATTTGGTGGTCAAAGTCGAAGTTATGGATTTACGGTTCCTGGGGTTTGGACAGCTTCGAAAACTGGAACAACAGATAACGGAAAAGGTGCTGCCAAGGATTCCTGGATGATGAGTTATTCTCCTGTAGTTGCAACAGGTGTTTGGAGTGGAAACCATGATGGTCGGGCTTTGCGCTCTCCTGATAACAGCCCTGTGCGTAGAGTGATTAATGAATATATGCGCGATGTTCACTATCAAGTTTATGCTTCTAACGGTAAATGGAAATCTGGTGATAAAATTGAAAGACCATCTGGAATTCGAAACTGTACAATAAATGGTAAGAATGATATTTGCCCATCTTGGTGGGATAAAAATAAAACTGGTTCAGTCTCAAGAGAAATTGAGTTTGATAGTATTTCGAAAAAGAAAGCAACTAAATGTACACCAGAATCTACTCGAGTTAAACTAACTGTTTTTGAAACAACTGACCCAGTTTCTAAAAAGAAGATAATAACTGCGCCAGAAGGTTATGACATAAACGAAGAAGATAATATCCATAACTGTTCAGATTCACAGCCATCTATCTCAAGTGTTTCATACTCAAGACACGCAAATTCAAATACTTATCGAATAAATATAAATATTGCAAAGGGGAATTTCGATATAACTTCGGTCGTGGTTAAGGTTGATGGTGTAACAATTAGTAATGCTCTTCCAACTGGAAACATACTCTCAACAGATTATACGTTTAATAAAGTTAGTCAAAAATATTACAGTTGAAGTTACAGACTCTGGTGGTTATAAAGTTTCCAAAAGTTATACAGGCCCTTCCTCTATAGGTACGGAAAATACAACGGGTTCTTCAAGCTAAAAATAAAACTACTCCTGATGGGGTAGTTTTATTATCGCCGATTTTGCATCGCATTTATAATAGATTGGATAAAGTCACCAATTCCGCCCGGAATGTTAACAAAAAAAGTTAAGAATCCAAATTAACAAGAAGATTAGAACTGTTGCACCAATGGCGCTACCGAATCCAAAAAGCTATTCCGCGAAAAGAAATTAACTTTATAAATCGCCCAGCGACTTGGATAAATATCGTTAAAAACTTCTTCAAGCAAACCAATTTGAGCTCCGCGCGCATTGTCGTCGGCTAGTTTTTTTGCAGATTTTTTTAGAATTTTTATTCATCGGAATTATTTTAACATAAATATTCTAAAAAAACGCAAGCGCTTTGATTTTATTGAGAGATAGTGATAAAAATAGATACAGAAGGAGTTGGATTAAATGAGCGAAGAATTAATAAAAAGCCAAATCTAATTTATCGAAGTTAGCTTTCGAAAAATTTACAAAAAGTGGCTTTTTAGATGAAAAAAATATCATGAATTTAAAGCGCAAATTTTGAATTTAATCAAAAAAACGAAAAATTGGGATGAGCTTGAGGACTCATTTTTTTAAAAATTTTGGAATTCGGTACGGCTGGCCGACGTGGGAAAGTTGGTGCTGGCTCTAACTGCATTAATTTAGTTACAATTTCAGAAAGTGCACAGGCTCTCGCAAATTATTTAAAAATCGCTCGATATTAATTCACCAAGTATTGCAATTGCTTGGGATGTTCGAAATTCCTCTTGTGAGCTTTCAAAAAAATGTGCTGAAATTTTAGCCGCAAATAATATTGAAGTTTTTTATTTCGATACTCCACGCTCGACTCCAGAATTATCTTTTACAGTTCGAAATCTTAAAACTTCAGCGGGAGTTGTGATTTCAGCTAGCCATAATCCGCCAGAAGATAATGGAATTAAGATCTACTGGAATGATGGCGCACAGATTTCAGCTCCACACGATAAAAAAATTAATGAAAAATTACTAAAAAAATATTGAAGAATTTAAAACTGGTAATTTTGATGAATTTATAAAAAAACGGTAAAAATCAAAATTTTGGGTGAAGAAAATGACTATTCTTATATCAAGGCTAATGCGAAATTATCTTTATCAAAAAAATAGAAATGTAAAAATTATTTTTTTTCACCGATTCATGGAACTGGAACGACTAATTTATTAAAAAAACTCTTCAGTTTGTAGGTTTCGAAAAATATCATTCTTGTTGATGAGCAAATAAATTTTGACGGTAATTTTTCAACACTTCAAGACGGGAAACCTAATCCGGAAAAATCTTTCTGCAAATAGAATGGCGATTTTAAAATTAATAAAAAGAACAAGCAGATATCGCGCTAACTACCGACCCAGATGCTGACCGAATTTGTGTAATGAGTTTTGAAAAAAATGGAGAGGTTCGAAGTTTTTTTCAGGTAATCAAACTGCAATTTTGGTGGCTGATTATATTCTTTCAAAGAAGCAAAAAGGATCAAAAATAAATATGCTGAACTTTATTTTTGGGAATCGTGACTTTATTTGTAAAAGTTTTGTAACTACTGATATGCTAAATGTTTTAGCTAAAAAAATATGGTGTAAAAATTTATGATGATTTGCTGGTTGGGTTTAAATTTATTGGTAAAAAAATATCGCAAAAAGAAGCGCTTGGAGAGAAATTTATTGCTGGATTTGAAGAAAGCCTTGGCGGGCTTATTGGTTCACAGACTAGAGATAAAGATGCTGCAACAATTGGATTGATGATAGCCGAGCTTGCATCGGAATTAAAAGCTTAAAAAAATCAAACTTTGGGTGAGAAGCTTGATGAAATTTATGCTGAAAAATGGATATTTTGTTGAAAAGACTGAATCTCTTGAATTTAGCGGCGCTGAAGGATTTGCAAAAATGCAAGAAATTATGCAAAAAAATACGAATTGGAAATAAAAATTTTTGGCGCATTAAAAAAATGCGAGATTTCGAAAAATTTAAGTGAGTTAGATTTTTTTCAACAAATAAAAAAATAGTTTTAAAATGCTGGAAAATGGAAATGCGGTAAGTTTTATTTTCGATTCAGAAGATAGAAGAATTACAATTCGACCAAGCGGAACTGAGCCGAAAATGAAAAATTTATGCTCAATGGCGTTTTTGAAAAATAAACAAGATTGTGCAAAGATTGAGAATATTTTTAAGTGATTTTAAGGAGAAGATTTTTAGATGGGTGTTAATCGATTAGTGGAAAAAAATTTAAGCCCGAACATTATGAGTTAAAAGCTTGATTTATTGCAAGCAAAAAAATCGTGAATTTAATGGAATTGTTGATATTTTTTTGGTGAGATTAATAATGAAAAAGAAATTACGCTTCATTCGAAAGATTTAGAGATTGAAAAATATTATTTTTGCTAACGACATAAAATTGAGCTTTTCGAAAGCTGAAAATGATGAAATTTTGGTAAATATTGAAAAAGCTTAATTTTTAAAAAAAGGTGACAAAAATTCAACTTAAAAATTGAGTTTTCTGGTAAAATAACGGATGCAATGCACGGATTATATCCTTGTTACTATAAAGAAAATGGTGAAAAAAAAGAGCTTTTTGCAACTCAATTTGAAAGTCATCACGCTCGTGAGGTTTTTCCGTGTATTGATGAGCCTGAAGCAAAGGCAACTTTTTCATTAGAGATTAGAGCTTTTGAGTGATCTTGAAGTTTTGTCAAATACTGAAATTATTGAAAAAAATGTAAATGGCAATATTCAACAGGTCAGATTTGCTAAAACACCAAAAATGTCAACATATTTATTAGCCTTTGTATTGGGCGATTTTCAACGAGTTTCGAAAAAGACTAAAAGTGGTGTTGAAGTTTCAGTTTTGGCAACAAAAGCTCAAAAGTCTGAATTAATGGAGTTTCCACTTAGTTTTGCGGTGCGGGTTTTAGAATTTTATGAAGATTTTTTTGGTCAAAATTTCCCGCTTTCAAAATGCGACCACATTGCTTTGCCAGATTTTTCTAGTGGTGCGATGGAGAACTGGGGTTTAATTACCTATCGTGAAACTGCATTGCTCGCTGGTAAAAATTCCTCAATATCTTCAAAAAAATATGTTGCGTTAGTGATTGCGCACGAAACTTCGCACCAATGGTTTGGAAACCTCGTAACAATGAAATGGTGGGATGAGCTTTGGCTAAATGAATCTTTCGCAACGATGATGGAATATTTAGCAACTGACACTTTGGAACCAAAATGGAAAATTTGGGAAGAATTTGCAGTTAACGAAGCTGTTTTAAGTCTGCGCCGTGATGCGATTGACGGCGTTCAGGCGGTTCATGTTCCAGTTCATCATCCAGATGAAATTAGTACTATTTTTGACGGTGCAATTGTTTATGCAAAGGGTGCTCGCTTAATGAACATGCTTCGAAGATATGTTGGGAACGATGCATTTCAAAAAGGTTTGCAAAGATATTTTGATAAGTTTAAATATCAAAATACAATTGGTGAGAATTTATGGGATTGTCTAAGCGAAGCTTCTGGTAAAAAAATGTCGCAGATTTTATGAATCCTTGGCTTTTTAAAAGTGGTTATCCGAGTGTTTTAGCTAAAGAGGATGGTGAAGAATTAAAATTATCACAAAAGCAATTTTTTATCGGTGAAGGTAAGGATGGTGGGCGAATTTGGCCGATCCTACTTGGCTCAAATCAAAATAATTTGCCTGAGATTATGGATTCGAAAGATTTAACTTGTAAGAAAAGTTTAGATTTTGTTCAGCTAAATCAAGGGAATGTTGCTCATTTTATTACAAATTACAGCCAAAATCTTTTCGAAAATTTGCTTGAAAAAGGTTAGAGACGGTGATTTAGATACAATTTCTCGCCTTCAAATTCTTCAGGAACGTTCTTTGCTTTCACGTGGTGGTGAAGTTCCAAGTGTCGAGCTGCTGCGAACTTTAGAGAGTTATGATAAAGAAACTTCTTTAACGGTTTGGGATATGATTAGTCTTTTAATCGGCGAATTGAAAATTTTTATTGATGAAGATTCTGCGAGTTCGAAAAAAATGAAAAAATTTGTTGGCAATTTAGCTCAAAATGAATTTGAAAAACTTGGATTTATCAAAAAAACTGGCGAAGATGAAGAGGATACGCAAAAACGTAGCTCAATTTTGGCTCACATGATTTATGCTGAAAATAAAAAAGCTATCTCAGGCGCTTTAGATATTTTCGAAAATTCGCCGAATATGGAAGATATTGATTCGGAAATTCGAAGTTTAATTTTAACTGCAAAGATTCGTTTCGAAGAATCTCCAGAATTAGTGCAAAAGAATGCTCGAAAATTATAAGAATACTTCAAATGTTGATTATCGAGATGATATTATGGTGGCCTTAACCTCAACTAAGAATATTCGAACTGGTAAATTACTTCTTGAAAAAATGCTTGAGAATGATATAATACGAACGCAGGATATCTTAAGCTGGTATGTTCATTTGCTTCGAAATTTGAATACTCGAGAGCTAGCATGGGAATGGCTACGTGAAAATTGGAAATTAATTGAGGAAAAATTTGATGGCGATAAGAGTTATAATGATTTTCCGCGATATTCAGGTGTGATTTTTGCGAACCGAAAAAAACAACTCCAAGAATTTAAAGAGTTTTTTGAACCCCTAAAAAATGACCCAAGTTTAACTAGAGCGATCGAGATGGGAGAGCGAGAAATTGCCGGGCGAATTGCTTTAATTAAGCGAGACAAAACTGCTATTGATAAATTTTTACAAAATATTTAAACTTAAAACCGACCATATTCAACGGTCGGTTTTACTTTATTTTGATAAAAAGAATCTTTCGAAATTTACCATATTTTGTGGTGTGATTTCATCTGGGTTTTTATCTTCTAGATCGCTTAACTTTGCAAGAATTTCAGCTTTATCAATTTTAGAGCCGATTAGAACGAGTTCAGTTTTTTGGCGTTTCATCTTTCCACTCTTCACTGTAAATATCAATAGTTTTACCAACCAGCTGAACTATATATTTCTGTTCGTACCCTTTCATCCCAAAGTAGCAAATTCCTTTCATTCGAAAAAAAGATTTTTTTAGGTAAATTATCAAGAAAACTTAGGAATTTTTTTGAGGATTTAGTGGTTTTACCGTTTCGAAAGCCAAAGATTGAAATTGGTTGTGGATGTGATCTTTGTGATCATGCTTGTGTTCTTCATTTTTCTCTTTATTCTTTTGATCGGATTTTTGCCAAGAAAAAATTAAATCAGGATTAATTTTTGAGTTTTGACTTTCAATAATTGGTGAATTTGGGTTTAATTTTTCTAATGAATTTACGGATTTCTTGAATTTTATTTTTTTGAAATTAAATCGGTTTTATTTAAAAACAATAATGTCGCTCGCTTTTGAGACATTTTTTTAAAAATGTGTTGGAAAATCTTTCTTGGAATTTTCGAAATTTTGAGCGTCGATTAAATAAATATTTCCACCGAAATAAGAATATTGATTTCCAGAATATTGCAAAAGTTTTAAGCAAATCGTAAGGTTCAGCAATTCCACTAGCTTCAATTATGATTGCATCAAGCAGCGAATCTTTATTTGCTAATTTCGAAAGTGGTTCGCTTAATCCGTTATCGCCAATCATACAGCAAATACAGCCATTGCTAAGCTCAATTTTTTTGCTCATTGATCCCATTAGAAATCAATTTACTGTCGATATTTATTATGCCAAAATCATTCACAATTGCGCCAATTTTTTTAGATTTGGACTTGATTTTTAAAAATGTGGTTTAAAAAGTGTGGTTTTGCCTGAGCCTAAAAAAAGCCAGAAATCATTATAACTGGAATTTTTTTCGATTTTTTTGTTTTTTTTGCTTTTAATTTCTGTTTTTTTGAAAAAAATCATCAAAAAAATATCTTTCGAAAAAGTTTGAAATGTCAAAAATCTTCATTATTCATAAAAACCAGTTTAACAGATTTTTTTAGAAAGCCTGCAAGATTTGCATTTTTAGAGAATATATGGTATAATTTGAAAGTTGCATTTTGCAAAGAAATTTTAGAAAGATGAGGTGGAATCTTATGAAGATTTCAAAAAAATCGTGACGATGAAAAAAACTTGGATACTAGCAAAGATGAGGAAATTAAATTAGGAACGAAGGAAATTCGTGAATTTAATTTTTCAAAAAAGGACTATATTATCAATAAGGTATTTATTGATAATCTGTGGCTAAAAAAATTACACTTCTTGTGTGGCTTTTTAATCTTAAGTGCTTTATTGATACTCGCAAAAAAATAGTCAGAACTATGGATTTTTGTCAATGTTAATATTGATAAGTTTAATAACCATAACGATCGTTGCTAATTTTCAAATCGCTAGATTATACTTCTTCAGTGAGGAGGAAAATCGTAACATCGAGAAAAGGTTGTTAACCGGATGGTTGTGGGCTTCTGTTAAAGGAATTGAATTGCCTAATAACACGGAAGTAGAGGAGAGATGCTATGACTTTTTGAAGAAAGTTTTTGAAGAGATAAATAAATTCGCAATTAGATTTTATTTTTCCCATTTAGCTTTTACTTTGACTTTATTGCTCATAGCAACAATGCTTTTAATAGTTGAAAGTCAGCCAGATGAAAGAGCATCTATTTTTGTCGTAGTGGCATGGATTTTTACGGAGTTTTACCTCTGGGCAATCCGCCGTTTCATTAGAACAAAAGCAAGAATGCGCTATAATGTTACTCCAAGAGTTGACAATGATAATGCATTAGAATTTTCTTTAAATGGCAATTATATCATTGAAGAATAGGTTGAGCTCGCTCATCAAAGATTGTAAGTTTTTCATCTAACAAAGAACTTAGCCCTGCTAATTATGCGGGGTCTTCTTTTTTATGAAAATCTGGTATAACATATTTTAATTCATAGTTTGCAAAAGGACTTTAGGAGTATATTTTTTTATGCAAAAAAAGAGATATTTTTATTGAAACCTACCTTTTTAAATAATATAGAAGGGTTAGGTGCTCATCTTGCTAAAAACTTGAAGAATTGCTTTTTATTCTTTGTTTATCATTTTTCTTATTTCTTTAGAATAGTTTATATATCTTTTGCTTGCTGAGTAGGGAATTTACAATTGACAAAAAAATGTAAAAAAATAGGTATAATATTTGTATTCTATATTTTTTTGGAGGTAACAAAAATGTTATTATATGAAGTTCTTTTTAACAAGAAAAAGTAGAAATTATTGTGAGGGCGAATTGTATCTTTGCCCATTAGTTTCAGATGTTAAGATGGCTTTAGCAGCGATTAATAACTGTGATATTGAAGAGTTAGAGACTATTTTAACAATTGCAGCAGAATTCCATAGCAATGTTGAATATAGTGAGGAATACAATGAGGATCGAGAAAAATTAGAAAAAGTTTTGAATTTTCTGGAAAGTTTCAAGAGGCGGTTTTCTGAAGCGGTTGACAAAAAGTATCCTAAATACTCCGAAGCAAATGGCATCTGCTATTGCTGGAAATATTATCAATTTAATCACGCAAGATGATCAGCTTGGATTTGAGGAATCTGTGGTAATTCTCCACTCCTTAAGACCTATTGTTGATAGGTTAGCTAGTGAGAGTGAAAGTGAAATGCTGATGAACAATATATATTTCATAGGGTTGAATATATGTGAAAGATATAATATCTATGACATAAATTTTGCGATTATTACCAGTAGCAATGACAATTGGTCGATCGACCAATTTATAAGAGGATGTAATTCTCATCTTGATAAGATAATCTATCGCGGTCTTTCTTCAATTTTGCGTTCGAAAGCTGAAATTAGAAGTCTTGACAATAATTTGAAGAAGGATCTAAAAAGAGCTTATAAGGCTCTTACTAAAAAAGGCTATGAGTTCAGCTTAATTGAGAGATACCGTGCTTCACGCTTATGATTTAGGGCCCCACGGGCTCTTTTTTATTTGACTTTAAACTTGAAATTTGATAAAATAAGAATACTAAAATATTACTTGTTCGAAGAATTCGACCTAAAAAAATAACTTTTCGAACGCTTTAATTTAAGGAGAAAAATGACTGATAATTTTAATGAGAAGCAGGCTCGAAAGCGTGCTAACTTGCAGAAAAAAAGCTCAAGATTTGCAAAAAAATCGAGATAAATATGTTGGGAATGCTAAAAAAATGAAAGTAATGAGAAGAATGCAAAAAAATCGCTCAAAAAAAGCTAAGAATATTTCAAAAGCAAACTCGAGTTCAAAAAAATCTGACGCTAAAAAGGTAAATTTGCCAACAACAACGCGTCGTGGTGCGGTTGTGCGAGCTCAACGAATGATTTCGAATGACATTAATATGCGCGCAACTCAGCATATTGTTAATATTCCTGTTAATAAATCACTTTTTAACGGTTTTAATGGCGAGCAGCTAACAGCTTCAAAATTGAAAAAACTTCGCCCAGAAAAGGATAGCGTGCGAGTAATTCCGCTTGGTGGCTTGGGTGAATTTGGAATTGGTAAAAATATGTTCGCAATTGAATATATGGATGAAATTTTAGTGATTGATATGGGTTCAATTTTTCCGAATGAGGACTACCCTGGTGTAAATTTCATGACGCCAGATATCACTTATCTAAAAGATAACATGCATAAAGTTAAGGCTGTTGCATTTACACACGCCCACCTTGACCATATTGGCGCAGTTCGTCAACTCTTGCCTGAATTTGGAAATAATATTCCAATTTATGCAACCGATTTCACGATTGGAATGATTAAACGCCAAATGGAAGAGGCGGTTGTTGAAGTTTCGCCAAATTATCAAATTGTTGACCCATTCAAACACGAACAAATTCGAATTTCAGAGCATATGACGCTTGAATTTGTGCATGTTCTTCACTCAATCCCTGGTTGTGTGGCAATGGTTATTCGTACACCAAATGGGAATATTGTTCATATGGGTGACTGGCGTTTCGAAAACGATCCGGTTGATACTCAATTCGATCTCCCACGGCTTGCTGAAATTGCGCGAACCGAAGGTGTTGATCTATTAATGAATGAAAGTACTAATATTGATACACCAGGAACACACCCACACAGTGAGTATTCTATCGGTGAAAGTGTTGGCGAAGTGATGACGGCGTATCCACATGCACGATTAATTTTTTCTTGTTTTTCAAGCCAGATTTACCGCCTACAATTAATTTTAGATGAAGCAGCAAAGCACGACCGCAAGGTTGCGTTTGCTGGATTTTCAATGATTAATGCGATTGAAATTGCGCTAAGATCGCGAAAAATTAAAGTCCCGAAAGATGTTATTGTAAAAATGGAAGATATCGTGAAGCTTGATGATTCGAAAGTCACAATCGTTTGCACTGGTTCACAGGGTGAATTAAACGCTGTTTTGAACCGAATGGCAACTGGCGCTCACCGATTTGTTAAAATTAAAGCAACAGATGTTGTAGTATTTTCTTCAAGTCCGATTCCAGGAAATGAGCCTCGTGTAGCTTCGACCGTTGATGGGCTCTTGCGGGAAGGTGCTGGCGTAATTCAGCACGGTCGCGGTCATTATCACGGTATTGGCCCACTCCATCTTTCAGGGCATGCTTATTACGATGATCACGTTCGATTGGTAGAAACTATCCGCCCAAGAAATTATCTCCCAGTTCATGGTGAATTTTATATGCTCCAACATAATGCTGAAATGGCGCAGAAAGTTCTTGGATTAAAACGAGAAGAAATTCTTGTTGCTGACAGTGGTGATATCATAGAGCTTACAAAAGAAAAGAAAATTAAAAAAGGTGGTCGTGTTCATGTTGGTTCGATTCTTTATGATAATACGGGAAATACTGTTCACGACGCGGTTGTAAAAGATCGCCTACATATTTCGACTGAAGGAATCTTTATCATCGTATTAACTATAAGCAAGAAAACGGGTCGATTATTGAAGACTCCAGATGTAATTTCTCGCGGATTTGTTTATCTAAAAGATAGTGAAGAATTGATTGGTAAAATTCGTCATTATTTGCGAATTAAAATCGACCGTGAAGTTGAACGAAAAGTTGAAATTGCCGATATAAAACAAGAAATCAAAGATGATATTTCGCACCTATTGTTTGATTCAACTGGTCATACACCGATCGTTATTCCTGTTGTAAATAAGGTTTAATCTGTTTCGAAAATCGCTCAAAACGGGCGATTTTTTATTATTAACTAATTTTATCCAGTATAACTATTATATAAATAAATCCACTTAAAAAAACAGGGGCAAATAATTAGATGTTTTTTTGAAAATTGAAAAAAACTCCAAAAGATGCTAAAATTTAGTAATGAATTTAAATTCTTCGTTAGGTTTGGTAAAGGGCGTTGGTGAAAAAAACGCTCGAGAAACTAGAAAGTGTTAATTTGCAAACCGTTGGTGATATTTTTGGAGTTTTTTTCCACGAAAATATGAGGATTTCGCAAGCTTAACCAGTCTGAGCGAAATTAAGCCGGGGAAGGTTCTTTTTAAAAGCTTATGCCGAAAAAGTTTCGATGCGTCGAGTTCGGCGTGGAATGACAATAACCGAGGCAATTTTAACTGACGGTAAAGATAAAATTAAAGCAATTTGGTTTAACCAGCCGTATCGTGTAAAACAGCTTCAAGATGAAGAAGAATTTTTCTTTTCAGGAAAGTATGAATTTAACTATAATCGTTATCAAATTACGAATCCAAGTTTAATGAAGCGCGAAGAATTGCCAAAAAATCAAAATTTTTCAGGTAAAGATGGAGAAATTATACCGATTTACCCGCAAAAAAAAGGTTTAAAAACTGAAACAATTCGAAAGATTTTGACAGAATTAAAACCGATGATGAAGATTTTGCCTGAAACTCTGCCAGAAATTATTGTTCGAAAAGAAAAACTGATTTCACGTGCGCAAGCGATTGAATGGGTGCATTTTCCTAGTTCGGCAGAAGAATTTAATTTGGCACTTGAACGGCTTGCTTTTGATGAAATTTTTGAGCTAATTTTGGCTGCGAAATTAAATAAAATTGAAAATGAGCAACTTCGTGGATACAATATCGAGCCAAAAATTCAAGATGTAAGGCAATTTGTTGAAAAGCTACCTTTTGATTTGACGCAATCGCAAAGGCTTTCTTCTTGGGAGATTATGCAAAATATGAGTCAGGATTTTCCGATGAATCGGCTTTTTGCAGGGAGATGTTGGCTCCGGAAAGACGACCGTGGCGGCAATTGCGGCATTAAATGCGGTAAAAAAATGGTTATCAAGTGGCGGTTTTTGCGCCAACTGAAATTCTTGCACAACAATTAGCTGAAAATTTTTCAAAAACTTTGACTTGGTGCGATATTTCGATTGGCTTTCTTTCAGGAAAGGTAAAAGGGAAGGTTCGCAAAAACACTTTTTGAAAATCTAAAAAAATGGCAATCTTGATATTTTTAGTCGGTACAAGTGCGATTATTCAAGAAAAAAGTGGAATTTTTCGAATCTCGGTTTGGTGATTATTGATGAACAGCACCGTTTTGGTGTTGCTCAAAGGCAAAAAATTCTTGAAAAATCTCACCAAAAAATGCCACATCTACTTGCAATGACTGCTACGCCAATTCCAAGGTCGTTGCAATTAACACTTTTTGGTGATTTAAGTATCTCGATATTGAAAAGAAAAAGCCTAAGGGGAGAAAAGCCGGTTCAAACTGAAATCATTTCACCAGCTTCTCGTGCGCCGATGAATGCAAGGATTAAAGCTGAAATTTCGAATGGACGGCAAGTTTTTGCAATTGTTCCAGCAATTCAAGAAGGAAAAAACGAGGAAATTAAAAGTGTTGAGGCGGAATTTAAACGATTAAAGCATGATTTTTAAGGAATTTAGAATTTTTACAGCTTCATGGTAAAATGAAGTCGGAAGAAAAAGAGCAAATAATGGCAGACTTTTTGGCGAAAAAAGCTGATATTCTGCTTTCAACTACCGTTATTGAAGTTGGAATTGACGTTCCAAATGCTAGTGTAATTGTAATTGAAAATGCTGATCGTTTTGGTTTAGCACAGCTTCATCAGCTTCGTGGGCGAGTTGGTCGTGGTGGTGATGATGCTTTTTGTTATCTTGTAATGAGTTCAAATGCAAATCCACCACAGAGACTCCAAGAAATTTCGAAAACTAATGATGGATTTATTTTGGCGGAAAAGGATTTAGAGCTTCGTGGTGCTGGTGAAATTTATGGCAAGTCTCAATCAGGTGAAATTAATTTGGAGTTTGCAAGTATTGGTGACACAAAAATGATTTCGCGAGCACAATCTGCGGTGGATTTTTTGTTCGAAAATCAAAAAGATTGGCAAGAATATTTAAGAGAAAAGCCAAAATCACTTGAAAAATACCAAAGATTAACTTTATTAAATTAGAAGCTTGACGAAAAAAATAAATTGTGCTAAAATTGAAAGGTAGTCGGCCAGTAGGTCGGCATTTTTCATAAGAAATTATTTCGAAAGGATAAAATGGAAGATTTAAATATTAAACAAATGATGTTGGCGGCAAAAAAACAATTGCAGCTGAAAAAAATTTACCGGAAGAAAAAAAGTTTTAGAAGTTATTGAAATGGCAATTGCGGCTGCTTGGCGACGCGAAAAACGGAAATCGCGACCAAAAATGTTCGGGCAGAACTAAACACTCAAACTGGTGATGCTGAAGTTTTTGTTCAATATGAAGTTGTTGACGGCGAAGAAGCTTATAATATTAATAATGAGATTTCTCTTGAAGATGCAAAAAAACTTGATGCAAATGCTGAAATTGGCGAAATTGTTGAAGAGAAATTCCCAGTTGAAACTTTTTGGTCGTGTGGCCGCCCAAACTGCTAAAGCAAGTTGTTTTGCAGCGACTTCGCGAAGCTGAACGTGAGATTATTCTTGAAGAATTCGAAGATAAAGTTGGCACTATCGTAAGTGGTTCGGTTTCAAAAATTGACCAACGATTTGTGAGAATCGACCTAGGGAAAGCGAATGGAGTTATGCCACTCCGCGAACAAATTAATGGCGAATATTTTAGTGTTGGTCAACGGATTAAAGTTCTTATTAAAGAAATTGAACGAGATGGTCGTGCGCCAGAATTGATTCTTTCACGTGCTGATGCGAAATTTGTTGAAATTCTTTTCGAACAAGAAGTGCCAGAACTAGAAACCGGAATGGTTGAAATTGTGGCTATTGCTCGTGAGGCTGGTCGCCGAACTAAGATGGCGGTTCGTTCAATTATGAACGGTGTTGATCCAGTTGGAACTTTCGTTGGTAGTCGCGGTGTGCGGGTTCAATCTGTTATGAATGAAATTGGTGAACGCGAAAAAATTGATATTGTAACTTGGAGCGAAAACCCAAGCGAATTTATCCGTGAGGCGTTAAGTCCTGCAGAAGTTGTTGAAGTTCAAATTAAAGAAACTGGTGAAAACGAACGCAAACGAGCAACTGTGCTTGTGAGTGAAGATCAGCAAAGTATTGCAATTGGTCGCGCTGGACAGAATGTTCGCCTTGCGAGTCGACTAACGGGCTATGAGCTTGATATTGAACTTGCTAAATCTACCGAGAAAAAACCACGAGGGAATGTTGAAGACGGCTTGTTTAGCGCTTTAAATGAAGCGACTGAAAGTGAAGTTGTTGAAAACCTCGACGGAGATGAAAGCGACCGCGAGAAATTCGGCGGAGAAGAGCAATAAAATTTTAAAAGCTGGCGGAATTTGACCGCTGGCTTTTTATATGGTATAATCAAGATATTGGTTATATATAACTAAGTACTTAAAAAGGAGGACATTTTTATGTCAAATAAGATCGAAAATATGAAGGTCATAATTCCCGCAGCCGGAAATGGAACTCGTGGGTATCCAGCAACTACGGCTTTTTCGAAAGAGTTGATTCCGCTCCCGTTTGATGGTTTTTTGCAAAACATCATCTGCATTCAGATTGAAAAGTTATTGGAGATTGGTATTTTGGCGGAAAATATCGCGATAGTGATTAGCCCTGAAAAAAACGATATCAGGCAGGTTTTCGAAATTAAGCGAGAACTTGCAGATTCACTTCAAAAAAAAGGAAAAGCTAAATTTGCTGAAAAAATTGAGCGGGTCGAGCTTCTTTCTCCAAAGAGCTTCATTTTGCAAAATTGCGTGGCTTATGGAAATCAAGCACCTCTTTCGACGCCAGAAGTTATTGAGTTTATCGGTAAAGATGATTTCTGGTATGTTTTGCCAGATGATATCTTCGCAATTAAAGACGGCAAGAAGAACGAATTTCTACAGATGTTTGAGACTTATCAGAAGTTTGATGGAAGTGTGATGGCAGCGAAGGAAGTTCTCAATGATGCTGAATTTGATAAATATGGTATTGTGGCAGGTTTGATTGTGTCGCGCGAAAAAGGTTCTAGCGGGAATTTGGTCGTTGATGTTGAGCGGATTGATGAAAAACCAGGTGTTGAAAACGCAAAAAGTAATCTTGCAAGCGTTTGCGCGTGGATTTTCAAAAATAATTATCTCAAGTCATTAGCGTGGAATTTAGCTGAATGGCAGAAAAATCCCAATGGCGAACTGATGCTCCAATTAGCAATTCAGCACTCTATTGATAATGGTAAAAAATTTTACGCTGTCCAAATCAGAGATGGCTGGTATTGTGATAGCGGTAATAATTTTGATTATTCATTATCTGTTCCAGCGATGATGTTGGCACAAGATGAATCTGGTGAATATCTTGAAGAACTTCGTCGGATTGTGAAGTTTTTTGAAAAATAGCCTCCAAAAAAGCACTCGCGTGAGTGCTTTTAAATTTGTTTAAATTCCCTCGTGCTGAAGTAGCCAGCTTTTGCGATTTTGCCCTCCGTTATAACCACCAAAATCCATATCTTTCGTAAGAACTCGATGGCACGGAATAATTATGGAAAGCTTATTCGCGTTTAAAGCGTTGCCAACCGCACGAACGGCGTTAGGATTTTCAATTTTTTCGGCAATTTCAGAATATGTTGAGGTTGAGCCGGAGCGAATATTTTGAAGTTCCTCCCAAACCTGTTTTTTTGAAAAATCCGTTCCAATCATTTCGATTGGTGTTTTAAAAACCTGCAAAAGGGTGTTTAAAATAATCTTCAAGTTCAATGCATATCTGCTTAATTGGTAGATTTTTCGCCTTCTTCAATATTTTCAACTTCAAAAAAACTCTTTAATTTGAGCTAAATCTTTTTCGAAATTTTTCATTATCTTGAAATTCCAAAAACCAAAAGCATTGTCGTGAGCGATTGCCGTCATTTCGCCAAGTGGCGTTTGAATTTTAGAAAGTTTTTAGTTCACGCATTTTAATATGATAATTATATAAAAAAAGTCTAAAAAGTCAAATAAAAATAAGAAATTATTAGCACTCATATTGTAAGAGTGCTAAAAAGTATGATAAAAATAGAGTTATGATACCTGAAGACTTTCAAGAAATTATTTCGCGAATGAGTGAAAATTCGCACAAAAAGTTTGGAGCGAGCAGAATTTTTTTCTCGTAAATTTAAAACTGGTTACATTGGAATTGAACATATTTTGTTAGGAATTTTAGCAAATCGCGAATCTTCGGCGGCAACTTTAGCACATGAATACGGCTTAAAAATTTGAAGATTTATATAATTTTTTTGTTAAAAATCCGCCAGTTTCGAAAAGTCTGCCAGATTTTGCAGATCCAAATGTGCGAGCTTTAACCGACCGCGCAGTTTTTGCATTAAAAATGGCGAGTTTAATTTCTGGTGACGATAATGAAATTGGCACAAAAAACCTGCTTTTCTCAATTTTAAAGCAAAAAGATTTAAAATTACAGGTTGTGCTTCGGCAAACCGGGGCTGATATTGAGGGGTTGGTGAATGCTTTTGATATTTTGTTTTCGAACGAAAATTCAGCCGAGGGAATTGATGAAATTGAGCAAAAAAGCTTTCGAAAGAATTCAGAGAAGCAACAATCAAGCCGTGAAATTGCAATTTTGAAGAAATTTGGTGAAGATTTAACAGAAAAAAAGCTAAAAATGGCGAACTCGATCCAGTAATTGGGCGTGAAACTGAAGTCCAGAGATTAATTACGGTTCTGCTTCGTCGCACAAAATCTAATCCAGTTTTGATTGGTGAAGCTGGAGTTGGAAAAACTGCTGTAGTTGAACTTCTTGCTCAAAAAATTTCGAAAGAACAAGTTCCATCACAACTAATTGGAAAGCGAATTTTTGAAATTGATTTAGCTGGAATGCTGGCTGGTACGAAATTTCGTGGTCAGTTTGAAGAGCGGCTAAAAAATGTAATTAAAGCTCTTGAAAAACATCAAGAAATTATTGCATTTATTGATGAAATTCATCTTTTGGCAGGAACTGGCTCGGCAGAAGGCGCAATGGATGCGGCAAATATTTTGAAGCCAGCACTCGCTCGTGGAAAAATTAAACTAATCGGTGCTACAACTTTTGACGAATTTAAAAAATCAATTGAAAAAGATTCTGCATTAAATCGGCGTTTTCAATCTGTTCAGGTTGAAGAACCAAGCTTGAATGAAACGATTGATATTTTAAAAGGTTTGCGAGAAAAATATGAAAAATATCATAATATTGAAGTTTCTGATGAAGTTTTGGGTGAAATCGTTGATATGAGTGCGAGGTATATTTTTGACCGCCAAATGCCAGATAAAGCTATTGATATTTTTAGATGAAGCTGGTGCGTTAGCTGCGAGTGAGAAGGTGTCGAAACCAAATAAAATTTTTGAATTTTCACGTGAGATCGAAAAATTGAATGAAAAGCAAATTCGAGCGGCAGAAAATGAAGATTTTGAAGGCGCAGCTCTCTATAAAACGCGAATTTCTCAACTTAGAAAAAAACTTAGTGAAGAAGAGCAAAAAAAGCAAAAAGTTCGAAAAAAATTATTTTAACGAGCGATTATGTGGCACGAGCGATTTCTTTAAAAAAACTAATATTCCGGTTCAAAAAAATTTCAAAAAAATCAGGCAAAAAAATTCTACAAAATCTTGAAAAAAACATCTTTCGAAAAAAAGGTGATTGGCCAAAGTGAGGCGATTGAGAAAAATTTCGAAAGCAATCCGCCGTAGTAAGTCTGGAATTTCAGATGAAAAATCGTCCAATTGGTTCGTTTATCTTTCTTGGTCCGACTGGTGTTGGAAAAAAACTGAACTTTCACGCCAGCTTGCAAATGAGGTTTTTGGCGGTTCGAAATCTTTAATTAAAAATTGATATGAGTGAATTTGGCGAAAAAAACATAAAACTTCGCAACTTTTGGGAGCACCAGCTGGTTATGTTGGCTATGGTGAAGGCGGAACTTTAACAGAAAAAAATTCGCCGTCAGCCATATTCCGTGGTGCTTTTTGATGAAATTGAAAAAAAGCCCACCCAGATACTTTTTAATCTACTTTTTGCAACTCTTAGAAGATGGTGAATTAACAGATTCGCAAGGAAGAAAAGTTTCGTTCAAAAAAATACTGTTGTAATTTTAACAAGTAATCTTGGCGCAGGCGAAATGATGAATGAAAAAAATCGCTCGGGTTTGAGGCGGAAAGTTCTTCAAAAAAAGAATCACTCAAAAAAACGAAAAAAATTTGCTCGAAGGGCTCTTGAAAAAGTTCTGAAACCCGAGCTTTTTGAATCGATTAGACGGAATTATTACATTTCAATCACTTTCGAAAAACTGAAATTGGCAAGATTTTTTTGATATTCTTTTAGCTGATTTGAATAATCGATTGCTTCGAAAAGGTTTGAATTTGAAAGTTCGAAAAATCAGCGAAAGATTTTATTATTGAAAAAGGGCTATGATGCTAAAAAAATGGGGCAAGGCCGCTTAGGCGCGCAATTGAGGATTTGCTTGAGCACAAGCTAGCCGAGGAAATTTTGGTAAAAAATCCATCAAAAGGAACGCAATTTGTGGCGAGTGCGAAAAATGGTGAAATTATAATTGAAGTTTCGAAAGATTAAGGAGGGAAAATGCGAAAAACAGAGAATTATTTAGTTCCAACGGTTGTTGAAGAGACTAATAGAGGCGAGCGAGCGTTTGATATTTATTCGCGGCTTTTAAAAGAACGAGTTATTTTTTTGGGTGAAGATGTAAATTCACACACGGCAAATGTTGTGGTGGCACAACTTCTTCATTTGGCTTTCGAAAATCCAGATGAAGATATTAAACTTTACATTAATAGCCCTGGCGGAAGTGTTTATGATGGTTTGGCAATTTATGACACGATTAAATTTATCAAACCAGATGTACAAACAATTGGGATCGGTTTGCAGGCTTCGATGGGGGCATTTTTACTGGCAGCTGGAACAAAAAGGTAAGCGTGCGATTTTGCCGAATTCTCGAGTAATGATTCATCAGCCATCAAGCGGTACTCGTGGAAAAATCACCGATCAAGAAATTGATTTGCGCGAAGGACTCCTTTTAAAGGATAAACTTGCAAAAATTCTTTCAGAAAATACTGGTCAGGATTTCGAAAAGCTCAAAAACGATATGGAGCGAGATTATTGGATGAGCGCTAAAGAAGCTGTTGAATATGGTTTGGCTGATAAAATAATAGAGTAAGAAAAATAGCCTTGCGAACAAGACTATTAGTAATTATATCCGTCTATTGGAGTTACCTTTTCTCCGATGGCGGATGTTTTTAATGATTTTAGGCGTTTAAATTCGGTTTTTGAAACTGGAACTGGCCAAATTTCTTCCGAATTTTTTTCTCACCTTCCGGAACCCTTAAAGCCAAAACATAATAATTATCGTTGGGCAACAATAAATTATCGCCAGAAGTGAAATTTGTTTTAGCGCGAGTAAAACCAATCGTATCGACAAAGAGGAATTGAGAATTTTTGCCATGAGCTTGCCAAGATGAAACTTTAATTTCCCTTCCATCTTCATCTGTGATTTTTTTATTACAGGATTGATCCGAAGCTTTGATGAGATTGAGAAAAAAGCTTTCTTAACTTGATTGCCATTTTTATCGACAAAAGTTAATCCTTTTACCTCAATCGGCTCTGCGAAATAATTATCTCGAGCAGTTTGAAAATTGTTCCATTTTTCTTTCGAAAAAAATCCTTACCTTTTTCAAAAAAACTTTTTGAACGTGTCAGTAGTTTTTGAAATCTTTGCAGCTTCTGGTAGAAAATCTTGCGCAAAAGCTCTACTTGCAGAGTGTATTGAAAAACGAAAATAGTGCTACGAAGAGCACTAATAAGAAATATTTTTTTTCTTCATTTTAAGCTCCTTTTAACGCACTCAAAAAAACATTAAAAATAGTTTAAAGGTGCGTAAATAATTTAATAGGCTATATAATAGCATAAAAACAATAAAAAATCAAGGTGTTGACCTTTTTGTTGAAAAGGTGTAAAATATACAAGCCTTGGGCGAAAAGTACTTTTTTGGAGGTATTAAGTTATGATTGCAAAAGAAACAATCAAAAAAGTTTTTCATATTCAGCATGATGAACGGTATTATCCTCAAGTCATTAGTGAGAAGGATAATAGGGCTATTCTAGCTGCTAGGGAGGCCGATTTGAGTATAAAATCATATGTATCGATAATGCACTACTAATTTCAACCGTCTTTTAGGGCGGTTTTTTTATTGATTTTTTTTGAAAAATGTGTTAGAATGGGCTACAAGAAGTAGTGTGTCTGTGGAGAACTTTACTTCGAAATTGATGGCAAAAATTTCGAAAGTCGCAGGCGGAGAATCTTCGGGCCGATTCTAATAACACTTTAAATGCGAGGAGAAAAATGGCAAAAAAGCACTTTAATGCTGCAGGACGAGCGTTCTTTTCGAAAGAAGACGCTATTCTTGAAACCCCAGATTTAATCGCTCACCAAAAAGAATCTTGGAAAGATTTTGTTGACAATGGTTTGAGTGAAATTTTCGAAGAGATTAATCCAATTGACGACTATACTGGTCAAAAATTAGCTCTTCGATTTAAGAGCTATGAATTTCAAGCTCCAAAAACAACAAAAGAATTTGCGAAAGAAAATAATTTAACTTTTGAAGCTCCACTACATGTTCAAGTTGAGCTTACAAATAAAGTTACTGGCGAAGTTAAAGAACAAGAAATTTACCTTGGTGACTACCCTTGGATGACAAACCAAGGAACTTTCATTATTAATGGAACTGAACGTGTTATTGTTTCGCAGTTGATTCGTTCTGAAGGTGTTTATTTTAATGCTGAAACCGGAAGTGATGGAAAAAAATATTATGGCGCAAAATTGATTCCAGTTCGTGGCGCTTGGTTAGAGTTTGAAACCGATCCTAAAACTGGTGTGATTTACGTGAAAATTGACCGTCGCCGAAAACTTCCAGTAACAACTTTCTTGCGTGCTCTTGGTCGAATGACTAACACTGAAATGCGAGATATTTTTGCTGATATTGATAACGGAGATGTTAAGTTTATTCAATCAACTCTCGAAAAAGATCAATCGGCTGGCCCAAATGAAGCTTTGATTGAGGTTTATCGCCGTCTTCGCCCAGGAGATTTGGCGACTATTGAAAATGCCCGAAATATGATTGAACGAATGTTCTTCGACTTTAAGAGGTTTGACTATGGTCGTGTTGGTCGATATAAAATTAACAAACGCTTGAAACTTGAAACACCAAACACAACTGAAAATCGTTCTTTCCAAATGGAAGATCTTTTCGAAATTATTAAAGAAGTTATTCGTTTGAATAATTCGCAGGGTGAAGTTGATGATATCGATAGCCTTGATAATCGACGAGTTAAATTGGTTGGTGAGCTTGTTGCGCGACAATTCCGTGTTGGCATGCTCCGAATGCAACGAAATGCGATGGACCGAATGTCGATGACTGATATCGAAACTGTAACTCCTGGCCAATTAGTGAATGCTCGCCCAGTTGTTGCTGCAGTGCGTGAATTTTTTGCTGGATCACAGCTTGCTCAGGTTATGGATGAAACTAACCCGCTCTCAGAACTTTCTCACAAGCGCCGTTTGAGTTCAATGGGTCCTGGGGGTGTGACTCGTGACCGTGCTGGCCTTGAAGTTCGTGACAGCCACCCAACTCATTATGGCCGAATTTGTCTTGTTGAAACTCCAGAAGGTGGAAACGTTGGGCTTGTAACAAACCTTGCAACTTTTGCCCGAATTAACGAATATGGCTTTATTGAAGCTCCATATCTTCGGGTTAAAGACGGAAAAGTTACCGATGAAGTTGTTTATCTTGATGCTGACCATGAGATGCGCGAAATTATTGCTGATGCTGGTTCAAAATTAAACGAAGATGGAAGCTTTGCTGAATCTCAAGTTTCTGCTCGAAAGAACTTAATTCCTTCGCAGGTGAGTTCAAGTGAAGTAACATTTATGGACGCCGTTCATAGGCAGGTTCTTGGTGCGGCAGCGTCGCTTATTCCTTTTTGCTGAACGCGATCGAATCGACCGTGCTTTAACTGGTTCAGCCATGCAGAAGCAAGCTGTTCCGCTTCTTTGGAATGAAGCACCGACTGTTGGAACTGGTGTTGAAGCTGATATTGCGCGAAACTTAAGCCAAATTATTGTTGCCGAAGATGATGGTGAAGTTATTCGTGCTGATTCTGTTGCTGTTGAGGTTAAATATGTATCTGGTACAACAAAAATACGAACTAAAACATTTCGAAAAAACTGCCGACGACCGATGCTATAATCAAAAAGTTGTGGTTTCTCGTGGCCAAAAAGTTAAAAAAGGTGATATTTTGGCGGAAGGTGCAAGTATTAAGGATGGAGAAATTGCTCTTGGCCGTGACCTCCGTGTGGCATTTATGTCTTGGGGCGGATTCAATATGGACGACGCTGTGATTATTTCTGACCGTCTTGTTAAAAACCGATATGTTAACGAATATCAATATTAAAGATTATATGGTTGAAGTTCGTGAAACTAAGCTTGGGCCAGAAGTTGTTACTCGTGATATTCCAAATGCTAGCGAATATAGTTTGCGACATTTGGATGAAGATGGAATTGTCCAAATTGGTTCAGAGGTAAAACCTGGTGATGTGCTTGTTGGAAAAATTACTCCAAAAGGTGAACAAGAACTTTCGAGTGAAGAACGACTTTTGCGTGCGATCTTTGGTGAAAAAGCGAAAGATGTTCGTGATACTTCTCAAAGAATGAAAAATACTGGTTCTGGAAAAGTTATTGGCGTGAAAATCTTTTCGAAAGAAAATGGTCATGAAATGCGTGCTGGTGTTCTTAAACAGATTCAGATTTTTGTGGCTGAAGCTCGCAAAATTATGGTTGGAGACAAAATGGCTGGACGACACGGAAATAAAGGTGTTGTCGCAAAAATTTTGCCAGAAGCTGATATGCCATTTATGGAAGATGGAACTCCGATTGATGTAATTCTTTCGCCGCTTGGTGTGCCTTCACGTATGAACCTTGGTCAGCTTTTCGAAGTTCACCTTGGAATGGCTGCAAAAACTCAAGGCTACCGAGTTGCAACTCCTTCATATGACGGTGTTGATGCTAAAACTTTAAGTGATGAACTTGAAGCCGCAGGCGTTCCTCGAGATGGAAAAGTTCAATTATTTGATGGTCAAACTGGTGAACCATTCGAACAGCGAACAACTGTTGGATTTATGCATATGATTAAGCTTCACCACTTGGTTGCCGATAAAATCCACGCTCGTTCAACTGGCCCTTATACAATGGTTACTCAACAGCCTTTGGGTGGTAAAGCTCAAAATGGTGGTCAGCGATTTGGAGAGATGGAAGTTTGGGCTTTGGAAGCCTACGGTGCTGCTAACATGCTTCAAGAAATGCTTACAATTAAGTCTGACGACGTTGTTGGCCGCTCGAAAGCTTACGAAAGTATCATTAAAAATAATGAAATTGTTGGTCCAAAATTACCAGAATCATTCAATGTGCTTGTGAAAGAATTGCAAGGTCTTGGATTGCGCGTTGATTTGCTTGATCAACATGCTTCAAGCATTGACGCTGATGAACTTCTTGCGGAACGAAATAAAGATGCGGAGAGTTCAATAATCGAAGAAGATGAAAATTTCGAAACTGTTCGAGATGAATCTGACGGTGAATTTGAAGACAATATGAACATTCAAGATATTGATGAAATTGAAGAAATTAAGGAGGAAGCGTAAATGGCGAAAGTGGTGAATTCAAACCAGATTGCTGATTTCGATGCAGTTCGCCTCGCGGTTGCTAGCCCAGAAGATATTTTGAGCTGGTCTTACGGCGAAGTAACTAAGCCAGAAACTATCAACTATCGAACTCAAAAACCTGAGCGTGATGGTTTGTTTTGTGAAAAAATCTTTGGACCAACTAAAGATATTAACCCTTATGATAATAAACTAAAGGGTGTTCGTTCTCGTGAAGCTGCCGTTGATAAAAATGGTGAGTTAGTAACAAAATCAATCGTTCGCCGTGAACGAATGGGCCATATTTCTTTGGCAGCTCCAATCGCGCATATTTGGTTTATGCGTGGAGCTCCAAGTGCAATGAGTCTTCTTCTTGGAATGACGGTTAAAAATATCGAACGTGTTGTTTATTTTGCAAGTTATGTAATTCTTAATGTTGATGAAGAAAAACGTGATCAAATGATTGCCGACCTTGAAGCTGAAGACAAAGCTGCTCGAATGGCGATTAAAAATTCGTTATGAAAAAGGCTGCTGAAGAAGCTGGCGCTGACATTAAAGCATTGGCTGAAGCACAAACTAAAGAAATTGAAGAGCTTAACGCAAATTATGTTTCGAAAAAGAATCAACTTGACAGTTTTGTAAAAGGTTCGCTAATGAGCGAAACTGATTTTCGAAATCTTCCTGAAGAGTATGAAGATATCATTGAAGTTGGCATGGGTGGTGGAGCAATTAAAAACTTTGCTTGACGAAATTGATATTGATGAGCTTATCGAAAGTTTGAAAGAAGAATCTGAAAAAAAGCAAGAGGTCAGCGAGAGAAGAAAATTCTTAAACGACTAAAAACAATCGAAGGAATGAAAGCTGCTGGAATTAAGCCGGGGAGTTTATGCTTGACAGCTCTTCCTGTGATTCCTCCAGATTTGCGACCTATGGTGCAATTGACTGGTGGTCGATTTGCAACGTCAGATCTAAATGATTTGTATCGTCGAGTAATTAACCGAAATAATCGCTTGAAGAAATTGATCGAACTTAATGCCCCAATGGTAATTAAGCGTAATGAAATGCGAATGCTTCAGGAAGCAGTTGATTCGCTAATTGACAATAACGCATCACGAAGCGGTCGCTCAGTTAATACGGCTGGTGGTCGCCGAAAGCTTAAGTCTTTGAGTGATATGCTAAAAGGTAAACAGGGTCGATTCCGCCAAAACTTGCTTGGAAAACGTGTTGACTACTCTGGCCGTTCAGTGATTGTGGTTGGTCCAACTTTGAAAGCTCACCAATGTGGTTTGCCAACACAAATGGCTCTTGAACTCTTTAAACCATTCGTAATTTCTTGGTTGATTGAAAAAGAATATGCACACAATATTCGTTCGGCAACTCGTTTGATTGATGCTCGTGAGGCAGAAGTGTGGGATGCTTTGGATGCCGTAGTTGAAGGAAAATATATTCTTTTGAACCGTGCTCCATCTTTGCACCGACTTTCGATTCAGGCCTTCCAGCCAAAACTTGTTGAAGGTAAAGCTATTCAGCTTCACCCACTTGTAGCGAACGGATTTAACGCCGACTACGACGGTGACCAGATGGCGGTTCACTTACCACTTTCTGATGCTGCTCAGGCGGAAGCTCGTGATTTAATGAGTATTTCTCACAACTTGCTAAAGCCAGCAGATGGTCAACCAGTGCTCTCTGTTGATCAGGATGTTGTTTACGGAAATTACTACATCACTTATGACAAGCATTCTGAAATGAACAAAAAACCGCGTCCTTTCGCTAATGTTTTTGAAGCTGAAATGGCTTATGATAAAGGAGAAATTGCACTCCAAACACCAATTCGTGTGTTCGTAAAAGGTGAAATTCGAAATACAACTCTTGGCCGTGTGCTATTTAACGAATTATTACCAGAAGATTATCCTTTCGATAACAACCCACAAACTAAGAAACAAATTAACAAAATTTTGGCCGATATGTTTGCGCATTATGGCGCTGAAATGACTGTGAAAATTGCCGACAAAATTAAAGGTTTGTCATTCCGATTTGTTACGAAATCTGGTTTGTCGATCGGTAAGGAAGATTACACGGTTTATGAAAGTGAAAAAATTCCTCAAATCATTGCTAGTGGTGACGCTAAACAACTTTGATTCAGGAACAATATGACCAAGGTCTTTTGACTGATCAAGAGCGTTATAACTTAATTATTGATAACTGGCACAAGGTTATTGATGAAGTTTCTGATGAGATTTCTGAGCGTGTAGCTCATGAAGGTGCAGATTCACCTGTTGGATTGATGGCTATTTCTGGTTCACGTGGTAATGCGACAAATATTCGCCTCGCTTCAGGTTTGACTGGAATTATGGTGGATGCAACCAACCGTGAAATTGAGCTTCCAATTCGTTCAAATTACACTCACGGAATGAGCTCGCTTGAAGCTTTCGTGGCGACTCGTGGTGCGCGTCAAGGTTTGATTTCGACTGCCCTTAAAACTGCCGATTCTGGTTATTTAACACGCCGTCTTGTTGATGTGGCTCAAGATGTATTTTCTGTTGAAGATAGATCTGATGAAGTTGATCCAGGATTTTCGATTTATCGCTCAGAAAGTGAAGAGACAATGATCTCATTCGGTGATAGACTTTATGGTCGATTTACGGCTGAAGCTGTTCCTGGATATATTGATGCCGATCAGCTAATTACTCGAGAGATTGCCAATGCAATTGAAAAAGATGAAAACATTACAGAAGTTAAAATTCAAAGTGTTCTTTCAACTCCAGACCTTGCAGGAATTCCTCAAAAGTCTTACGGAATTGATATGGCGACTGGGCTTCTTGTTGATCCAGCCGAACCAGTTGGTGTGATTGCTGCTCAATCTGTTGGTGAGCCTGGAACGCAGCTAACTTTGAATACATTCCACAGTTCGGGTGTTGCAGGTTCTGGTGCAATTTCACAAGGTTTGCCACGTGTTGAAGAACTTCTTGAAGCTCGTTCACCAAAGGGACAAGCTTATATGACTGAAGTTTCTGGTGTGGTTGATATCTGGGAAGACGGCAATATGAATATTGTTCAAATTACACCACGACAAACTGAAGATGGTGAAAATGTAAACCCAGTTCGCTACGAAATTCCAAATGTTGCGGCTCTAGCTGTTTCGAAAAACGATATTGTGCAGGCTGGCGACCGGTTAACTGTTGGTTCTCTCAATCTTCGTGATTTAATGGAATTTAAGGGTGTTGAAGAAACTCAACGCTACATTATGAACGAAATCTTGCGAATTTATGCCGCTCAAGGTCAAGATATTGCTTCGAAGCACCTTGAAATCATTGTTCGTCAAATGTTCAGCCGAGTTCAAATTGAAGATGCTGGAGACTCATCGTTTATAATTGGTGATGTAGTTTCAAAAAGCTGCCGTTGTTGAAGAAAAATAAACTTCTTGAAGCAGAAGGCAAAAAAACCTGCTGAATTCAAACAACAACTTCTTGGAATTACAAAAGTTTCAATTTTTAGTGACAGTTTCTTGTCTGCTGCATCATTCCAAAATACAACAAGTGTTTTGATTAACGCAGCAACTTCTGGCCGAATTGATAAACTTCGCGGACTAAAAGAAAATGTGATTATCGGACGCAAAATTCCTGTTGGAACTGGCGCCCGGGTTAACACAAAAAGCTGAATCTGCTGAAACTAAAGAAGAATTCGAAAAATGAAACTAACGATTCTATAGTAGAAGAATAAAAAAACTTAAAACACTGGCTTCGTTGCCGGTGTTTTTAATTTGCGTTAAAGAACAAAAAAATGATACAATATTAGCATAAACAAAAATAGGAGAATATATGAGTTCTAATGAAGCTAAAAAAAGTTGGCGTAAAAAGCTTTTTCGAAATCGTGGAATTATTTTTTTGCAATTTTAGCGATTATTTTTAATTGTTGCTGGCTCAATTTGGATTGCAAAAACCTTTTTAATGATTTCCTAAAAAGACAAACTTGGAAACAAACCGAAGGGCAAATTTATGGTTTCGAAAAGAAAATTATAAATGAAAAAAACCGGTGAATATAAATATACGGCGGTTATAGATTTTTTTCGGTGAAAGAGAATGAAACAATCGAATTTCACTCAGAGCTAAAGAATGAAGAACCAGTTAGAGGCGAAAAAGTAAAAGTTTTTTATGATGAAAAAGACCCAAATTCTGCCGTTGAGGGTGATTTTGAAATGACTAAAATAGTTGTTCCGAGCGGATTGCTAATTGTTGGAATTGTTAGTGCGGTTTTGGCAATGATTTCTTTCGAAAGAATGAAAAAAAGCTAAAAAGATGCAAAAATCAAGCAAGTTCTTCAGCCTTTGTGCAGAATTTTTATTCCGCAAAAATAATCAGGAAAAATAAGTAATGCGAACGATTTTTTTACGGATGGAAGTGCTTCACCGAATCCTGGCCCTGGCGGTTTTTGCCGTAATTGAAAAACGGTAAACCGATTGCTTTGGGTGCTGAAAAATCCAAGCACAAATATTCGAATGGAAGGATTAGCTTTGAAAAAAGCTTTCGAAATTTTAGATGGTGAAAAAGCTGAAATTTTAACAGATAGTGAGTTTTGGGTTAATGTTTTAATGAAATGGGCACCAGCTTGGGAGAGAAATGGCTGGAAGAAAAAAAATGGTGAAATTAAGAATCTTGATATTGTGAAGCCGCTTTTTGAGCTTTATAAAAAATCGAATGTAGAGCTAAAATGGCTAAAAGGGCACGCTGGTCATGAGTTTAATGAAATGGCTGATGAATGGGCGAATCGGGCAAGAAATGGGGAGAAGCTTTAATCCCATTATTGACTTTCTTCGAAAGCTGTGATAAAATAAAAATTCCGCTCAAAAGTGGAAAATAAAAATTTGGAGGAAGTTATCTTTATGAAAAAAGCATTAAGCGAGGCTAAAGAGCCTCTCTTGGTTTCCTTGTACTTTATTATAGTTTACGGTATGTCACTATATTTAACGATTTTGACGCACTGGAATTTTGGCGTGTTTATTTTTTTGGTATTTTTTTATTATCACATTAATAATTGCTACTAAAAAGGATCGATAAAAAAATATACCTGAACGCGTTCGAAAAATAATTTTTTTAAGCCAGGGGAGCTGGCTTTTTTTGGGGTGTTTATACTTTACAGTTTTTTTAAAAAAATATGATAAAAATTAATAGCGAAGCGCTGTTTTTTTGTGCTGGTTTCGAAAAAAACAACAAAACTAGCGTGAAACAGCAATAAAATAATAAATTTAAGAGGAATCAAATGAATAAAAATACTCCATTGGAAAATTTCCGAAATGTTGGTATTATTGCGCACATTGACGCCGGTAAAACTACAACAACAGAAGGTATTCTTTACCGAACTGGTTTGACGCACAAAATTGGTGTTGTTCGTGGTGAAGGTGATGGCGCAACAACCGACTGGATGGCTCAAGAGAAAGAGCGAGGTATTACAATTACTTCTGCTGCTGTTACTTGTTTCTGGAAAGACCATAAAATTAACATTATCGACACCCCAGGGCACATCGACTTTACTGCTGAAGTGGAGCGTTCACTTCGCGTTCTTGACGGTGCTGTGACTGTTTTTGACGGTAAAATGGGTGTGGAAGCTCAGTCTGAAACTGTTTGGCGACAAGCCGACAAATACGGTGTTCCACGCGTTTGTTTTATTAACAAGATTAACCAAACTGGTGGTGATTTCTACAAATCAATTAAATCGATTCACGATCGTCTAAGTAAGCAAGCTTTCCCAATTCACTTGCCAATTGGTTTTGAACAAGAAATCAATGGTGTTGTCGACCTTATTGATATGAAAGCTTACACTTACGATAACTACGCTGACCATGAGTTGAAAGTTGGTGAAATTCCAGCAGATATGCTTGAAAAAGCTAAGAATGCGCGTTCACTACTTGTTGAAAATGCGGTTGAAGCTGATGATGAACTAATGATGCGATTTTTCGAAGAAGGTGAAGAATCAATCACTATCCCTGAACTTAAAGCTGCTCTTCGAAAACGAGTTCTTGCTGGTGACTTCTTCTTGGTAACCGGTGGTGATGGCCGTGGTGTGATCGTGGAAAAGGTTCTTGATCTTATTAATGATTACCTTCCAAGTCCACTTGATGTTTCTTCGATTAAAGGGACAGATGCAAAAACTGGTGAAGCTATTGAACGCAAACCATCTGTAGACGAACCAACTTCTGCACTTGCATTTAAGATTGCGACTGACCCATTCGTTGGAAAACTCGTATTTGTTCGCGTTTATAGTGGTAAAATTACTGCTGGATCATATGTTCTTAATACAATGACTGGCAAAAAGAACGAATCGGACGAATCGTTCGAATGCACGCTGACAAGCGTGAAGAAATTTCAGAAGTTACCGCTGGTGACATTGCCGCTGTTGTTGGCTTGAAAGATGTCACAACTGGTGCCACTCTTTGTGATTTGAGCCATGGTGTAATTCTTGAAGGTATCGAATTTGCTGAACCACCAGTTTCTATCGCAGTTGAGCCAAAAACTAAAGCCGACCAAGAAAAAATGGGAATCGCTCTTCAACGACTTGCTGAAGAAGACCCAACTTTCCGAGTTCACACAGATGAAGAAACTGGTCAAACCATTATGTCAGGAATGGGTGAGCTTCACCTTGATATCTTGATCGACCGAATGAAGCGTGAATTTAACGTTGAAGCTAACGTTGGTGAGCCACAAGTTGCCTTCCGTGAAACTATCCGTGGAACTGCTGAAGCTCAAGGTAAACACGCAAAACAGTCTGGTGGTCGTGGTCAATATGGTGATGTTTGGATTCGCTTTGAACCAAATGAACCAGGAAAAGGTTTTGAATTCTTTGATGAAATTAAAGGTGGTGTTGTGCCACAAGAATACCGCAAACCAGTTGAACAAGGTGTGCTTGAAACGCTTGAAGGCGGTGTGATTGCTGGTTACCCAGTAGTTGACGTTAAGGCTACACTTTATGACGGTTCTTACCATGATGTCGACTCAAGCGAATTAGCCTTTAAATTGGCTGGTGCTTTAGCAACTCGTGCTGGTATTAAAGAAGCTAAACCAGTTCTTCTTGAACCTGTGATGAAAGTTGAAATTACAACTCCTGAAGAATTCATGGGTGATGTAATTGGAGACTTGAACTCACGCCGTGGTCGAATCGACGCTATGGAAGATTTGATGGGTGGAACAAAGCTTGTTAAAGGTTTTGTACCTCTTGCAAATATGTTCGGCTACACTTCAGACCTACGCTCAATGAGTAAAGGTCGTGCAGCTTCAACAATGGAGCTTGCGCAATACGAAGAAGTTCCACCTAACGTTGCACAAGAAATTATCGAAAAGCGAAACGCTAAATAATAATTTCGAAAAATTTGAAAACTACCTCTTTCGGGAGGTGGTTTTTTGTTTTGCAAAAAATAAATAAATTTGGTAAAATAGAAACATAGATTTTAATAGAATCAAGCTTACGGGGTTTTCTCTGCATATAAGGAGCTCCCTGATTAACCCTTTTTAAGAAAAATAAGTAAAAAGGAACCTCTTAATATGAAGAAAGAATTGCAAAATCTCCTAGTTAAAAATCCTGATTTTTTAGTAGACGGAGTATTAAATAAGAATAAAATAGCTGAGCTGGCTCGCCGATATGATCCAGAACTCTTAAATGTTTTGATGGAGGATGAGAAAGTAGCCAGTCATTTCTTTTCAACTTTGGAAACAGGCACCCAAGTCTTTAAGAAGGATGTTTTTTGCAGTTTCTTAATAATAAAGAATTCTTACCGGATAGCTTCACGGCCTATAAGACTAAAATTGGTTTAGCAACCGAAAACGGAGAATATTTATCTGAAAATAATAATGTAGTTTTAAATTTTCCGTATAAAGATTGTGTCCTTGAAGGAGGGCAAACAAAAGAAGATTCAAAGCGCCAAGAAATATTTTTTAACGAAACGCTAGCTCCTACTGAAATTACCCGCTTGTTAGATGATAAAGTGCTAACGAATTTTAAACGATACGATAAGGATGGGGAGCATGAAGTAAGTGAATTAAAAGAAAATGATAACTTTATTATCAAAGGAAACAATTTGATTGCACTGCACAGTTTGAAAAAACGTTTTGCTGGAAAAGTTAAGCTGATCTATATTGACCCGCCCTACAATACGGGAAATGATAGTTTTAAATACAACGATAAATTTAATCATTCCACCTGGCTCACTTTTATGAAAAATCGGCTGGAAATTGCACGAGAATTGTTGATGAAAGACGCTGGCGTTATTTTTGTGTCAATTGATGATAATGAACAAGCATATTTAAAAGTTTTGATGGATGAAGTTTTCGGAAAGGAAAATTTTTTAGCAGATATTATTTGGAACTCTACAAAATCGGTAACAAATACAGCTATTATTTCTAATTCTCATACACATAACCTTGTTTATTTTGCCAATAAGGATTTCTATGTAAAAAATAGAACTGATTTTAGATTAGAAGAAGATGGAGAAGGTTTTTCTAATCCTGATAATGATCCTAGAGGAGTTTGGAAAGCTGATCCTTTTCAAGTTGGTGGTTGGCGACCTAATCAACAGTATGAAATTATTAACCCTAATACTGGCGCAGTTTATCGACCTAATGAAGGGTCTAGCTGGAAAAATGACTTTAAAACTTTTCAAAAATTATTAGAAGAAAATAGAATTATATTTGGAAAAGATGGCACGGCTGCACCGCAAAGAAAACGTTTTTTAAGTGAAGCAAAAGAGCGTGGAAAAGTTGCTAAAACACTTTGGGATGATGTTGGTACAACCACGAATGGCACTCAACATTTAAAAGAGTTATTTAGGAAAAACATTTTTTCTAATCCAAAACCTGAAAAACTTATTAAACGCATTATTGAACTAACAACCAATGAATGCGACATCGTCCTAGACTACCATTTAGGCAGTGGCACAACCGCCGCCGTTGCCCATAAAATGAACCGTCAATATATTGGTATTGAACAAATGGATTATATTGAAACAGTTGCCGTAGAAAGATTAAAAAAAGTTATTGGCGGAGAACAAGGCGGCATTTCGAAAGATGTCGATTGGCAAGGTGGAGGTTCTTTTGTTTATTGTGAGTTAAAAAAACGATGCTCAAGACTTCAAAAAAATACCATTATTGACGCGATAAAATCAGAAGAATTACTGGAACTATTTGAGCTTGCCAAAAAATCTTCTTTTCTATCCTACCGTCTTGATCCTAAAAAATTAAGAGAGAATGAATTCAAACAATTAAGTTTAGCTGAACAAAAACGAATTCTATCTGAAATTGTTGATAATAATAATTTGTATGTAAATTACTCTGATATAGATGATATTAGCAATGGAATTTCTAATGCTGATAAGAAATTGAATCGTGAATTTTATGGAGGTGAGTAGAAATGCATTTTAAATTCTTGTACGAAACCTATGATTTTGCTGTGGAAAATCACTTCCTAAATTTTCGTGAAAATATTCCAGGATATATTACTAAAAAAATTTAAGATATCCCCTTCGTCCTTATCAAGAAGAAGCAGTTGGTCGTTACTTACATCATCATTCTCGTGAAGAGGATAATGAAGAGGATAGTAAAGAACAAATACTATTTAATATGGCGACCGGTTCAGGTAAAACATTGTTAATGGCTGCAATCATTCTTGAAAAGTACAAACAAGGCGAACGAAACTTCGTTTTCTTTGTTAATAATGACAATATTCTTACAAAAACGAGAAGTAACTTTGTGGATTCTGGTAATGAAAAATATTTATTTGCAGATAAAATCGTGATTGATAATCAAGTGGTGAATGTACGTGAAGTAACAGATTTTTCGGATGCACAATCAGATGCTATTAATATTGTGTTTACAACCATCCAAAAACTACATTTAGATTTAAATACACCGCGTGAAAACCGCTTGTCATATGAACAGTTTGAAGATTTATCAGTTGTTTTATTAGCAGATGAAGCTCACCATTTGAACGCCGGATTAAGTAAAGGCGAAAAAGATGATAATACAAGTTGGACTTCTACAATTGAGAACATTCAAAAAAGAGCGGCACGTTCAAGTATCTTTGAGTTTACGGCTACCATCGATCTTTCCAATAAAGATATTGCAGAAAAATACAAAGACTCTTTAATTTTTAAATACGATTTGAAGGAATTCCGTCTTGATAAGTACTCAAAAGATGTTTTATTCCACTTAGTCGATGGTGATTTAAAAGTTCGCATGTTGAATGCCATTCTTATTAGTCAATATCGTAAAAAAATTGCATTAAAGAATGGCGTGAATTTAAAGCCACTAGTCATGTTTAAATCTGAGAAAATCGCGGATAACAAAGAAAATATGGAATTGTTTCAAGAAATGTTATCAGAGTTGACTCCAGAAATGATTTTAGAACAAAAAGCAATGATTCAATATAATACCGATACAAAGGTGAATGTATTGCAAAAAGCATTGGACTTTTTTGAAGCATCTGAACTAAGCCTATTTGACTTAATTGCTGAATTGCAAGAAGACTTTCGTGAAGAGCGTTTGTTACTGATTGATGGAAAGAACAAGAATAGTAATCACCTTATAACGCTAAATACATTGGAGTTACCTTCAAATGAAATCCGTGCAATCTTTGCAGTAGATATGTTAAATGAAGGCTGGGATGTATTAAACTTGTTTGATATCGTTCGTTTGTATGACAAGCGTGATGGAAAGACAACAAAAAATGGATTCCAAGCTGGTAAAACTACAAACGCTGAAAAACAATTAATCGGGCGTGGGGCACGTTATTATCCTTTTGTGATTGATGGAAAAGTTGAAGAGAAATACACTCGTAAATTTGGCGAAAACGAAAATAACGAGCTTCGTGTCATTGAACAATTACATTATCATTCAGCCAATAATCCTAGATATATTTCAGAAATGAAGCAAGTGTTACGTGAATCTGGAATTTATGACGATCAAAATATGGTCGAGCGAGAGTTGAAGCTAAAAGAATCGTTTAAGAAAACCCGTACTTATACTGATGGTATTGTGTGGATGAATAGACGACTTTCGTATGAAGAAGCTGTTGAAAGCAGACAAGGAAGCTTATTTGATACGACGTTTGTGCCAGATAGTATTGAAGTCTCACTTCCTACGAACAAGATATTTGAAATGGATGCGTTTGGAAATGAGGATGGAGCACCATTTGTGGATGATTCTAATGAATTATTCTTTAAATTTGGCAAGGTGATAGATCCACACATTGTTCGTCATGCGATGAATAGAAACAAAAACTTTACCTTCGATAAGATTCATAAAGCGATGATCGGGATTTCAAGTGTTTCAGATTTTATAGCAGAATTGGCAGATGTTGCAGTTCGTTGTATTGGACGAGTAGAAAATGAAATGTCATTAAGTCAGGATGAAAAGTTATTAATTGCAGAGAAACTCCTCCAAAATATGGAGAGCTCATTACTTCCAGTGGAGGAACGCTACTTTGGATCAGATACTTTTGAAGCTTATTCAATTCGGGAAATTTTTGAAGATAATATTGTTCGTAGATATACAATTAATAAACATAATAATAAGGAATTTGGCCATTCTCAAAAGAATCCTAATGACACACAATATTATGCGAACATAGACGCTCTTGAATGGTATGCTTATGATGATAATTTTGGAACTGATGAAGAGAAGTTACTAGTTGTAACATTAAAACCTCTAATAAATGAACTGGAAGAAAAATGGTCGGATATTTATCTGCTAAGAAACGAAAAAGCTGTCCGGATATATAATTTTGAAGACGGAAAAGCTTTTGAACCAGACTTCTTATTATTTGCGAATGACAAGAAAGTTGGAAACATATCTTGGCAAATCTTTATTGAACCAAAAGGGGGTCAATTCTTAGATAGTACAGGAGGATTTGATAATGGAAAAGAGGGCTGGAAACAACGCTTCTTGAATGAGATTACAAAACGGTCTGATGCTAAAATGCTAATTGATAATGACAATTATCGTATTGTTGGGCTGCCTTTCTTTAATAGTGAGGTTAGCGGGGATAAAATTAAAACTATATTACGAAAAATTATAATAAACTTTTAATATATTTAGGCGATCAATATCAAAAATTGAAAAATAACTTATTGAAGTTTTTTTAAAACCAGCTTTGAACAGCAAAAAGAGCTTTCAGGCTGGTTTTAAAAATTGGTTTTTTTGTGTTAAAATAGAGGATATATGAAAAGCCTTGTAGAGATTTCAAAAGAAGAATATCAAAACTATTGCCAAGATAAAAACATTGACTGGTTGCAAAGTGTAGAATTTGCCGAAATGCGCAAGAAGCGTGGCGCAGAATGCTATTTTGTGGCGTTAAAAAATGATGAAAATATTGAAGTCGCTGGGCTAATTTCTAGTAAAAATAAGCGTTTCGATTTGGTGATGGTTGAGCGAAATGGCGCTTCGCAAGCAGATTTTGTGGATTTATTAGTGAAGAGCGAAGAATTTGCACGTGAACGTGGAGCAATTTCTTACCGGATTTTACCAAAAGTTGTGCGTGCGCTTCGCAATGATAAGCTTGAAATCATTGAAAGTAACAATCTTGATTGGCTAAATAAACCGCTACTAAAAGCTGGTTTTAAATATCATTCTGGCTTTAAGCACGAGTTTGATATGGATGTAAACATGCATGTTTATTTGAAAGATCTAACAGAATTAAGCGAAGATGACGTGGCGGCAACCTATAACCAAACCACCCGCCGAAATTTGCGCGCGGCAATAAAAAAAGGTGTGAATATTCGCAAGGTTGAAGAGGGCGAATTTGCTGATTTTGTGGCAATTCTAAAGAGTTCAAACAAAAAAAACGGTGTTGGTACGCGTGATGAAGAATATTACCATAATTTAAAAGCTTGTTTTGGCAAGCGAGCGCATTTTATGGGTGTGGAATTTGAAGGAAAATTAATTTCTGCTGGTGTGTTTATCTTTTCGAAAAATGAAGTTGTTTATTTTGAAGGTGGAACTCTCCAAGAATATCATAAAATTCCAGCTTCAACATTTTTGCAAGATTATATGATTAAAGAAGCGATTCGTGCGGGGGCTTCGAAATATAATTTTTATGGCATTACGGCAGAACCAAAGGCGAGTTTGCTGCGTTTTAAAGCTGGTTTTCGCGGTGTGGCTGTTGAATATGCTGGTGAATATCGCAAACGTTATTTGGTGCGAGCAATTAAAGCAAAAATTTTTCAAAAATAGTTTGACATTTTGAATTTTAGGCATTAGAATAAAGATACGAGGATTATCCTTAGTAAATTTAAAGGCAGGTCTAAAATTATGGCTGGAAGACTTTTAAGAATGGAAGATATTGAACGAGATTATTCTTGGGTTGTAGATCTTTCAGATAGAAATATTGAGCTTAGTGAGTTGATGGATGACGGCTATCTCGAACGTAGCGATGCTTTTAAACGAAGTTTTTTTAGTTGCCGGCATGAGGTTAGTGAAGCAGAGAAGAATCTTTTGAAAGCTAAAAAGCAGTTTCGGAAAGGTGAAATTGATGCCGATGAGTATCAATGGTTTGTTGATGAATTTAATTATCGGAAGCGTCGTTTAAAAAGAGCTTTAAAAAGATATAAAGAAGCCAACAATGAGATTCGTAAATTGCGACAAGGAAAGGAAGAGATTAAGAGCTTACTGCGAGCAAGAATAAACTGACCTAAAATGCTCAAAATTCAAATCGCTCAGAAATGGGCGATTTTCTATTGACTAAAAATACGATTATGTGTTAAAAATATGATTTGTCTTAGGTTAGAACTTTGACTAAAAAAATCAAGGAGGTTGCTCGTTATGATAGCAACAGAAGTTTTACAAAGAATAAGTGATGGTGATATTTTAACTATTAGTCCTGAAGTTTTGCAATTGCAAAAAAGAGTTAAATCTTTGCGAGTACCAGAAATCCCTAGGGATTTTTCAAAAGGTAAAACACGAAAAGGACTAAAAAAAGCGCTTCAAGGAATTGAGAGTTGTTCTGTAAAAGAAGAGTTGGAATCTTATGAATATCAACTAGCTGACGCGCTAAACTGCCGACGTGAATTGATTGATAAAATTCTCAAAACTGAAAAATATTTGAGGAATATTTCATCTGGTCAATATGAAGAGATTTATAAGAAATTGAAAGATCTGGAAACAATTCGAAAATTACTGAATTATGCAAATAGTGAGCTAATTCCAGAACTTCAACAAGTAATTAAGGGCTTGTCTATCGCTGAAAATGACGATCGTCGTCAGATGCGAAAGGTTCAAAAAACTAACCATACAGACAGGAAGTATGGTCGTCGAATTAATAATCGACATGACCAACATTATAAGCGCTCTCGCGAGATTGAGCGCGCTAAAAAGCATGCGACACGGATTGCCTTCGCATAAAATTTAACCGCTCAGATTGGGCGGTTTTTTCTTTACGCCTATGTTTTTTTATGTTAAAATGGTAAAAGTTAAAGAAGGAGATTTGAATTTTGGATGATTTTAAATATTTGACAGAAAATGCTCATTATTTTGATTCGGCGTGTCAGTCTTTGCGTCCGGAACCAGTTTTAGATGCTTTAAACGATTACTATTTAAATTTTAACTCTTGTGGTGAGCGCGTAAAATACGCTTGGGGCAAGAAGGTTGATGAAAAAGTTGAAGAAACTCGCGAGGCGGTTTTAGATTTATTAAAGCTAAAAGAAAAAGATTATTTTGTGAGTTTTACACTTAACACAACCTATGGCTTAAATTTATTGCTTTCGCAGCTTGAATTGCCAGTTTCGAAAGTGATGACTAGTGAGATTGAGCATAATTCGGTTTTTTTCTTTCAACGATTGAATTTGCCAAAAAAACATCAAATTGAACGAATTGTGCTTGAGCGTGAAGAAGATGGTTCGATTTCGCTCGAGAATGATTTTTCGAAAGCCTTGGTTGTGGTTAATGCGGCTTCGAATATTGATGGAAGGCGACTTGAAAACATTAAAGATTTGGTAAAGAAAATTAAAAAACAAGGTGGATTTGTAATTATAGATGCAGCGCAAGCGCTAGGTTCAAGCTATGAATTGCTTCAAAAAAATTCCAGCTGATGCAATTGTTTCAAGCGCGCACAAGATGTATTCGGCGAGTCTTGGAATTATGGTTGTTCGCAAGGATTTTGCAAAATTTATAAAAACCTCTTTTGTTGGTGGTGGAATGGTTTCAGCCGTTTCGAAAGAATCTTATGAAGTATTAGACAGTGAACATATTTATACGCTTTTCGAACCAGGGCTTCAGGCTTGGGGTGAAATTATTGCTTTAAAAACAGCAATTGATTGGCTAAAAAAGCAAAAGAAAACTTCACAAATCGATGAGTTTTCGAAAGATATTTTTGAGTTTTTAAAAAAACCAAAATGGCGTTAATATTTTAAATAAAAAAAGCCGGCTCCTGTGATTAGTTTTTATCACGACAAGCTTGATGCGCACTTGATTGCACAAGCTTTGAGCGATGAAGGAATTATGGTGCGAAGTGGTTATTTTTGTGCGCATTACTATTTAAAAGAAGTTCGAAAACTGCCACACTTAGTACGAATTTCAATTGGCTTACATAATACTGAAGCTGATGTTGTGAAATTAAAAGAAGTTTTGGAAAGGATTTTTAGCTAATGATTTGTATTGCTGCGTTTATAGTTTTGCTAATTATTTGGTTATTTACACCCGCTTTAAAGATTTTTGGCTTTAAAAAACAAGCGAAATTAATCAATCAAATGTTTAAAAAATCAATGCATTGTTTTTCACGAAGAGTAACTTTGCGTGCTTGTGATTCGAATTTTAAAGATGAAATTAAAAATTCAATTCTTCGAAAAATAATTGTAAAGCACAAAAAATGGGTAAAACCAGTTTCTTGGGCGATTGAGGCGGTGGCCGGTTTGATTGTTCTAATTACAATTTGGTCGGTTCTAACAGTAATTAAATCAGCTTTAGCGCTATTTGTTTTTGGAACTTGCGATATTCAACGGCCAGCTTCTTGTGCACTAAATTCAACTGAGGCTTGCTCAATTGATGGCGGAAATACTGAAAATCCAATAGTTTCATGGTTTACGGATTGGGGACAAATCTTTAATGCGATGCCTGCAAAGTTTCGAAGTTGGAATGCTCAAGATTATGTTGTAAAAAATTCAACTTATCGTGGTGAATTTTCTAATGAAGTTTCGAAAGATGCGAGCGTGGCAATTGATATTTTTGACCCTGGATGTATTGTTTGTCGACGCTCATTTATAAATCAGAAAAATAGTGGCTTCTTTAAAAACCACAAAACTTATCTTTTACCATATCCGATTGATGGAAAGTTTAAAAATTCTGAGTTGATTTCGAAATACCTTGAAGCTGTTCGAGGAATCCAGCCTGAAAATGGTAAGAAGATTTCGGCTGAATGGATGGTTGTTGAGAAGATTTTTACTGAAAAGGACGAAAAAGGAGTTTTATTCCAAGAGAAGTTTAATGGCGAAAATCAAACTTCAACAATGTCGGAGGAAACCGAAAAGATTTTACAAAGCTGGCTGAAAGATGCAGGTTATTCGGATGCGCAAGTTGAGGAAATTTCGAAAAAAGCTAAAAGTGATGAAATCCAGAAGCGCATTAAAGAGAATATTCGAGTTGTAAATGAAGAAATTAAGACGAAGAGTATTCCAACTTTGATTTATGAAAAATCAGAGACATGAGGGTTTATATAAAGTTTCGAAATAATTTTTTTTATAAAAACCTCTTTACAAAATATTGAAGATTAGGTATAATTATAGGTAGCGTCGCGTCGTGTGTTTTGCTAAAACAGTGACTCGTGCGACGCGCATAATATTATTAATAAAAGGAGAAATTCTAAAAATGGCAGAATTTGACCGCTCAAAGCCACACGTAAACGTTGGTACTATGGGACACGTTGACCACGGTAAAAACAACTCTTACTGCGGCTATCACAGCAGTTCTTGCAAAACGACTTCCATCAGAAGTTAACAAACCAATTGCGTACGACCAAATCGATAACGCACCAGAAGAAAAAGCTCGTGGTATTACGATTGCTTCTTCTCACCAAGAATACGAATCAAACAACCGACACTATGCTCACGTTGACATGCCTGGACACGCAGACTATGTTAAAAACATGATTACTGGTGCCGCTCAGGTTGATGGTGCTGTTCTTGTGATTGCAGCTACAGATGGTCCTATGCCACAAACTCGTGAACACGTTCTTTTGGCAAAACAAGTTGGTGTGCCTAAGATTGTTGTTTTCTTGAATAAAATGGATATGGCCGATGAAGAACTTGTTGAGTTGATTGAAATGGATGTTCGTGAACTCCTTTCAGCAAACGGATTTGATGGCGACAATGCTCCAATCATCAAAGGTTCAGCTCTTAAAGCTCTTGAAGGTGATGAAAAATACGAAGACGCTATTATGGAATTGGTTGATGCTATGGATACATACATCGAAGAACCAGTTCGCGATATGGACAAACCATTCTTGATGCCTATCGAAGACGTTTTCTCAATCAAAGGTCGTGGTACAGTTGCTACAGGACGAATCGAACAAGGTGTTGTTAAACTTAACGACGAAGTTGAAATTGTTGGTTTGAAAGATTCACAAAAAACTGTTGTTACAGGTATTGAAGCTTTCAAAAATCTCTTGATCAAGGTCAAGCAGGTGACAACGCTGGTCTTCTTCTTCGAGGTATTGATCGAGATCAAATCGAACGTGGACAAGTTATTGCTGCTCCTGGCACAATTACTCCACACACAGAATTTGAAGCTGAAGTTTATATCTTGAAGAAAGATGAAGGTGGACGACACACTCCATTCTCAAAGGGTTACAAACCACAATTCTACTTCCGAACAACTGACGTTACTGGTGAAGTTGAACTTCCAGCTGATAAAGAAATGGTTATGCCTGGTGACAATGTAACTTTCAAAGTTAAATTGCAAGCACCTATCGCCATGGAGCAAGGTTTGAACTTTGCTATCCGTGAAGGTGGACGAACTGTTGGTGCTGGTGTTGTTACAAACATCATCAAATAATAGTTTATAATTCAAAGAACACTCCAAGAGGGGTGTTCTTTGTTTTGTCTAAAATAATCAAATTTGTTGTTATTTTAATTTAACCAAAAGCATGATATAATGTTAGAGTTATGGATATTTTGGAATTATTTAAAAATTGTCATAGTTAGTATAATTGAAGGCGTTACTGAATGGCTGCCTATTTCAAGCACTGGCCACATGCTACTATTTGATGAATTTGCTAAACTTAATTTTTCGAGTGAGTTTAAATCTGTATTTATGGTTGTTATTCAGCTTGGAGCTATAATGGCAGTTATTTTTACTTATTGGTCTAAGCTAAATCCTTTTGATAAACACAAAAAAATCATCGTGAAAAAAAGAATACAATTGAATTATGGAAAAAAATATTAATTGGCGCAATTCCTGCAGGAGTTATGGGGATACTATTTAATAATTTTATAGAAAAAAATATTTCGAAAAATATGTGGGTTATTTCAGCGATGCTGATGGTTTACGGTATTTTATTTATTGTTATAGAACGATTTCGAAAAAATAAAAATATAAAGCCAAAAATTGAAAGTTTTGGAGAAATGACTTATTTGGATGCGCTTAAAATTGGTGGATACCAAATTTTAGCACTTGTTCCTGGAACTTCTCGAAGTGGATCGACGATAATTGGTGGGCTATTGACGGGAGTTTCGAGAAAAAATCGCAGTAGAATTTTTCATTTTTTATGGGCATTCCTATTATGCTAGGTTCAAGCGCGCTTAAGATCGTTAAACATGGCTTTAAATATTCTAATACTGAGATTTTCTACCTATCAGTTGCCTTAATTTTTAACATTTATCGTTTCAATGTTTGTTATAAAGTCTCTAGTTAACTATCTTAAGAATAATGATTTTCAAATGTTTGGTTGGTATAGAATTTTTATTAGCAATATTAATAGCTGGGTATTTTTTTAATTAAATAGGAATTGAATCTTTAAATAAGATTAAAAGTATGGTAAAATAGTTATTATGAATTGGAAAATAATAGTTAAATCAATGAAAAAAATAAAGATATGCAAAAGCGTGTCTTTGGAGTGGTTGGTCTTTTAATAATTTTTAGATTCTTGGCGCATGTGCCGATCCCTCTTGCCAATGCAGGAAACTTGAAAGAGGTTGTTGAATCTGCTATTAAGAGTACTGATTTAGGAGGATTTATTAATCTGCTAACTGGTGGTGCTTTGACAAGCTTTTCAATTATGCTTGTTGGTCTAAGCCCATTTATTACTGCCTCAATTATTACTCAGTTAATGACAAAAGCTGTTCCATCACTCGAAGAACTAAATAATGATGGCGAGTCTGGTCGACGAAAGATTAATCAATGGACGCGAATTTTAACTATTCCTTTGGCAATTATTCAATCTATTGCTTATATTTTCATATTGCAGACAACTGTTCTTCAATCTAACTCTGCGGGCTTCAAAGGTATGAGTTTATCTAACTGGATTGTCGCTGTTACTGCAATGGTTGCTGGTTCAGTTCTTTTGATGTGGATTGGTGAAATTATCACAGAAAAAGGCGTTGGAAATGGAATTTCCTTAGTTATTTTTGCTGGTATTATTTCACAGTTACCAACAACATTAGCAACCCTAATTTCTTCAATTACAGACACTAAAGATGGTGCTTTCGATTTTTTTGGCTGGTTTACTTTGCCTGTTAATCGTATTGCATTTATGGTCACATTGATACTTCTAGTAATAAGCTTTAATTCTTCTTTATATTTTAGTTAAGATTAATGAAGCGCAAAGAGTTATTACTATTAATTATGCAAAACGAGTTCATGGAAATTCATCTTATGGCGGAATAAAAAGTATATTGCCAGTAAAACTTATTGTTGCCGGTGTCATCCCAGTAATTTTTGCTGTTTCGTTCTTAAGTCTTCCTGCGTTTATTGGTCAGGTGATGAAGAATGCTAAAGTTAATGTTTCATTGGCTGAAAACTTAATTAAATGGTTTTCTGCCCCAAACCAAGGAACTTTTACGGGATCTTCTCCTGAGTCGTTTATTTATCCGGCCGTATATTTTGTTTTAATCGTGGTATTTACATATTTTTATACTTCGATTGTATTTAACTCGAATGAAATCGCTGACAATCTTCAAAAACAAGGTGGATTTATTGAGGGTATACGCCCCGGGATTTCGACAGCGAACTATTTAAATAAAGTGGTTAATCGCTTAAATTTGTTTGGTGCAGTAGCTCTTGGTTTGATTGCATTATTACCATTTGTTGCCGACTATCTCCTATATAATCTAGCTTCAATTCAAAATAGTAATCTTTCAATTGGTGGAACTGGAATCTTGATTATTGTAACCGTTGCTCTCGAAAACTATTAGGCAGATAAATTCGCGAGCATTGATGGTTACTTACGACGATTACAAATAAAGAGATCTTTAAATGAAGATTAAAAATTCTCGAAAAAAAGCTAAAAAAATATTGTCTGTAGTTCTTATAATTTGTTGGGTTTGTTTAATAGGCTATACTGGAGTTTATGTATACAATAATTTTCTACAGCCTAAAAAAAATCAGCAGCAAATTCCAGGTGGCTCAACATTAACTCACCAAGTTGATGAAACTGAAGTTACTGAAGAGAAAAAGAGCTCTTATAAAGTTTCTAATCCACTTTTCCCAAGATTTTTATCAATCCCTAACTTAAAAATCTCAAATGCTCGTGTTGTTCAATTGGGATTAATAAAAAATACCAACCAACTCGATTCGCCAATTTCAATTCATGATGCTGGTTGGTATATAAAAAGTGCCTTACCGGGAAACTCCAAAGGCGCACTTCTCATAGATGGTCATAATGGAGGTCCAACTAAAGGGGGTATTTTCGAAAATCTTGGTAACCTTTCGAAAGGCTCAGATATAATAGTTGAAAGGGGTGATGGACAAAAAATAACTTATGAAGTTAAAGATGTACGTGAAATGACTGTTGATGAGATTAATGATGAAAATAATAAATTTGGAATGAGCACAATGCTTGACTCATTTGATCCTTCAAAAGAAGGATTGAACATCATAACATGTGTTGGTGATTGGGACTATTCGAAGAATACCTTCAATAAACGAGTTATGCTAAGGGCTGTTAGAAAGTCTTAAATCTATATAATAATAAAATATACTACCATCATTGGTAGTATATTTTAGATCGGTATATAAATATACTAAAGTGCAATATTACATTTTTTTAATATTGCTGAAATATTCGTTATAAATATATGATCTAGAGTATCTAAAAATTTATGATTGTCTCCGAAAGAAAAAAAGAGGAATGATAGCTCAATACTCTTTTTAATTTTAAGAAAGTTATAAAAAAAGTGCTTGACTTTTTGAGTAGTTTAATGTAGAATGGTATAGATTTATGGCTCAAAAGGAAGTAATAAAATTGGAAGGACGAATCGTGGAGGCTTTGCCAAACACGCAGTTTAAGGTTGAACTTCAAAATGGGCATACAATCATTGCTCATATCAGTGGAAAGATGCGAAAGCATTATATTCGATTGGTGCCGGGCGACAAGGTTGAAGTAGAGTTGACCCCTTATGACCTTACCAAGGGAAGAATCAGCTTCCGCCTAAGAGATTAGCAAGTTCAAAATAGAAAAAGCCAGCTTTCGAAATGGCTTATTATTTCTATGGGGATTTGCAGATAATATAAACCTAAAGGATAAGGAGTTTTTATACACTTATGAAAGTTCGTGCAAGTGTTAAAAAAATCAGTCCAGATGACATTTTAGTTCGCCGAAAAGGTCGACTTCGTGTTATCAATAAGAAAAAACCTAAGAATAAGCAAAGGCAGGGTTAAGTATGGCTCGAATCGCAGGGGTAACAATCCCAGCAGAAAAGCAAGTTTGGATTGCTCTTACCTACATTTATGGTATTGGTGAAACAACTTCGCGAACCATCCTTGCGGCGGCTAATATTGAGCCGACCACTCGGGTGAAAAATCTCACCGAGGCTGAAGAACAGAAACTACGTGAAATTATTGACAATAATTATACCGTAGAAGGTGATCTGCAACGCCTCGTGGCAAATAATATTAAACGTCTAAAAGACATTAATAACTATAAAGGTATGCGACACAAATCAGGGTTGCCTGTAAACGGTCAGCGCACACGAACGAATGCACGAACTCGAAAGGGTCGCGCAATCGCCGTTGGTGGAGCACAGCCAAAAGCAGCAAGCAAGACTTGATTTAGGAAAGGGATAGAAAAATGGCAGAAAAAGTTAGTCGTAAAAAACAGCGCCGATCTGTTCCATCAGGTCAAATGCATATTCAAGCAACCTTTAATAACACAATCATTACTTTTACGGATAAAAAAAGGTAACGCTTTAGCGGCAGCAAGTGCTGGTGCTTGTGGCTTCGAGGAAGCAAAAAAAGGTACAGCTTATGCAGCGCAGGTTGCAACTGAAAAAGCAGCCGAAAATGTACAAGCTCTTTATGGGCTAAAATCAGTTGATGTTTTCGTGAAAGGCGTCGGACTTGGTCGCGATTCGGCGATTCGTTCACTTTCGAATGTAAACATTAATGTTGAAAGTATTAAAGATGTGACTGGCGTCCCACATGGTGGCGTTCGTCCTAAGAAAGCAAGGAGGGCTTAATTATGGCGAGAGATAGATCTCCGATTGTTAAACAATCACGCCGAGAAGGCTATGCCCTTCATCGAAAAAGCTGCTAAAAATTATGGCACGTAAAAGTGGAATTCCTGGTCAACATTCAGGTTCTCGACAAGGAAAGCCAAGTTTATACGCAGTTCAATTGCGCGAAAAGCAGAAAGTTCGACGACTTTATGGACTACTTGAAAAGCAATTCGCACGATTAATGAAAGAAGCATCACGTCGTGAAGGTTTGGCTGGTGAAAACTTATTACAGCTTTTGGAACTTCGTTTAGATAATGCTATTTATCGAGCAGGTTTTGCAACTTCACGACGACAAGCTCGCCAGTTGGTGAGTCACGGACATTTCTTGTTGAATGGTCGACGAGTTGATATTCCTTCAATTCGACTAAAAGCCGGTGACGAGATTGTTGTTCGACCAAAGAGCCAAAAATCTGGCTATTTCACAAATCTTGAAGATGTTGTTGCTGATGCAGCCCCAGCTCCACTTAGCTGGCTAAAAGCTGACAGTAAGAAAATGACAGTTTCTATTTCAGGTCTTCCTAAGCGAGAAGAGGCAGAAGCTGGAATTAATGAACAGCTAATCGTTGAATATTACTCACGATAAAAGGTAAGGAGCTAAAAGTTTATATGTCAAAATTAATTCATAACCCAGCGCTTGCTGAAATTCAAGACTTAAGCGAAAATGTTGCAACTTTTGTTGTAAAGCCGCTTGAGCCTGGATATGGTAATACGCTTGGAAACAGCTTGCGCCGAGTGCTCCTTTCGAGTATTAATGGTGCAGCAATAGTTGCTTTTAAGATTGATGGAGTTAGCCATGAATTTACATCAATTGAAGGTGTAAAAGAAGACGTGGTTGACATAATGTTAAATCTTAAGAATGTAAAATTTAAGGCTCACACTGATTCGCCTGTTGAACTTCGATTGGAAAAAACTGGTGCTGGCGTAATTACTGCTGGTGATATTCAAACAAATGCTGATATGGAAGTAGTAAATCCAGATCAAGTTATCGCTACTATTGACGATAAAAAGACTAAATTTGTAATGGATATTGTAGTTGAATCTGGTCATGGTTATAAAACTATTGAAGAATCTAGTGAGGACCGAATTCATAGTGATATGATTGCGGTTGATGCAATTTTCACGCCAGTTTTGCGAGTTCGATACAAAGTTGATAATACTCGTGTTGGTCAGGCTTCGAACCTTGATAGATTAGATCTAACTATTGAGACCGATGGATCGCTTTCTCCACGGGAAGCTTTCGAACAAGCATCGGCAATTTTAGCAAATCAATATACGGCACTTGCTGGTTCTACAACGATTGAAGCTGCTCCAGCTTTAGGTGAAGAATTTGAGGATGAAGCAAGTGAACTTCACACATCAATTGAAGATTTAAACTTGACAGCTCGAACAACAAATGCGCTTGTTAATAATGACATTCGCACTGTTCACGACTTAGTAAACCTTACCGAACAAGATTTGCGTGAACTTAAAGGCTTTGGAAGCAAAGCTTTGGATGAAGTAAAAGATAAAATAGCGGAGTTAAATTTATAATATGCACCGACATGGATATAAAGGGCGAAAATTTGGTCGTGAACGCGACCAACGCCGTGCGCTCCTCAAAGGCTTAGCGACTTCGTTAGTCATTCATGGCAAAATTGAAACAACTTTGCCAAAAGCCAAAGAGACTTTGCGCTACACAGAAAAGCTTATCACTAAAGCTAAAAAAGGTGATTTACATAACCGTCGTCAAGTTATGGCCAAACTTGGTAATATTGACGCAGCAAATAAATTAGTAGACATTATTGCTCCACAACTTTCGAAGCGAAATAGTGGTCATTTGCGAATTGAACGAACTCGAATACGTCGCGGTGATGCTGCTCAAATGGCTACAATTGAGTTTGTTGATGAAATTAAACATGAAAGCGAGGATAAGTAAATGGCTGTTAATGCGAAAACTTATTCACAAAAGCCAACTGAAGTTGAGCGAAAGTGGCTATTGATCGATGCTGCGGAATCGGCTACACTTGGTCGACTTAGTGCAAAAATTGCAACTTTACTAACAGGTAAGAATAAACCAACATATACCCCACACACAGATGGTGGAGATTATGTGATTGTTATTAATGCCAAAAAAGTTAAAGTTACTGGCAATAAGGAAGAAGCTAAGATGTATTACCGACACAGTGGTTTCCCTGGCGGTTTAAGCGAAGCTTCTCTAAAAGAATTGCGCGAAAAGAACGCTGCAATGATTATTGAAAAAGCTGTTTACGGAATGCTTCCAAAAAAATAAACTTCAAGCAGATCGAATGAAACGTTTGAAAGTTTATACTGGCGCTGAACATAATCACGCTGCTCAAAAACCAGAGAAAGTTGAGGTTAAATAATTATGGCTGAAGCTAAATATTTCTACGGTCTTGGCCGACGCAAGGCTGCAACAGCTCGCGCTCGACTATATGCTGGAAAAGGTAATTTAACTATTAATGGCAAAACTGCAATTGAATACCTTGATGGTAATAAATCTATGCTTGCTGAGATCACAGATCCGCTTGCCTTAGTTGGTAAACAAGCTGATTTTGATATTACTGTAAAGGTTAATGGTGGTGGTTTGGCTGGTCAGGTTGACGCAATCAAGCTTGCTATTTCAAAAGCTCTAACTATTGCTCATGCTGACTTGCGACCAGTTCTTAAAAAGGCTGAATTCCTAAAACGCGATCCTCGCGAGAAAGAACGCAAAAAATATGGTTTGCGTTCAGCTCGAAAACGAGAGCAATTCTCAAAGCGTTAATATACAAAAAACAACCGTTCATTTTATGGGTGGTTGTTTTTTTGAATGAAATGGAATAATATCATAGTATGAAAGATATGCGGAAGATAATTGTGTGTGGTATGCTCGGGCTGGTCGTTTTGGGGCTAGTTGGGGCTTTGATATACACTCTTGCTTTTCCGGATAAAGTAGCTAAAATAACAGGACATGACAAACTGTTGAACAAGCCAGTTGAATATCACGAGCCAAAAGTGACTACAATTCCTGAAAAACCAACCGCTGACAAAATATTTGAACTTGTGAACAAAGAACGAACCCAAAGAGGGATTGCTCCTTTGGTGCGTGTGCCTGAGATTGACAATAACACAAGGCTAAAAGTTGAAGATATGATCAAGAATAATTACTATGCTCACAAAAACCCAAAAACAGGGCAGATGTTAATTGACCGAACTTATAGGGATAAGTATTGTAATGAGTATGGTGAGAATATCAACCAAGATGAGTATTGGACCACAAGACCTGAAGACCACCCAGCTGAGGATCATGTTAAAGAATGGATGAAAAGTACTGATGGACATCGTGAAGCTATTTTGAACCCTAGATTTAAATATGCAGGATTAGCATTGGGTTGGAGAACTGAAAACAGGTTTGTTACAGCTCTTCATTTTTGTGAACCTTTATAAGTCTTAGATCATCTCCCAAATAGAAATAAGGAGAATGTATGAGCTATATCACAAACTATAATGGTTTGGATGCGAACAAATATAACGGTAGTAACGACTTCCGTGGTTTTTTGGCTGCGAACGGCTATGAAAAATTCTTGCCATATGTGGGTAATGATGGATGTGCTCTACCAACTGAGCTATCGCGGCGAATAAATGAATTATACCATATAAATTATATTAATGTCAATATGGTCAACTGGCGATTAAATCAAGGCTTCTATTGACAAATTAAGGGTTTTAATGTATAATAGTTAGGTATATTTTGTCTAAAAATAATTTTTATGGAGGGCTATGAAGACAGTAACGATAATGAAGTATCGAATTGGAGATAAATATTTCTTTAAAGTTTTTAGATAAGTTCGATATTGAAGATGAAGTTGAGCGTCTTGATGAAATGATTAGAATTTCGAACCAGCTCGGTTTAGAAAAATGAAGATTACGAACAACTTTGGATTAAAGAAACAGTTCTATTTTAGTTGCAGAATAAAAAGTTTATTATAACTATTTCTTATTATTTTTTTAGAAAGTTACTTTTTAAAAGCTTCGCCGATAGCCCATATTATTGCATTTATGAAAAAAATATGGAAATTGCAGTAGTAACCATCATTAAGATAATTTTTACTAATTGAATTTTTCAAAAAAATATTTAAAAAAAGCTTGCGATAACGAATCCGAATAATGCTATAAATAAATAAAAATCTTTGTAGCACAATGCGTTCATTTGAATTGTTTAAAGTTTTTTTGTATAAATTTTAAAAAAATTGTTCATGATTAAAAATTATACCATAAAAAAATAAAAATAAGTCAACAAGAGATTAAAAAGTCTTGCTTTTTGCGAAATCTTATGATAGAATAGAACAGAACGTAAATAATAAATTTAAGAGAGATTATGGCTAAAAAAGAATACGAAACGAAAGATTATTGGTCTTGTAAGTGAAATTACCGGCGACCGAATTTACTACACTCGCAAAAAAATACTCAGAATACACCTGAAAAAAACTTTCTTTGCGAAAAATATAATCCAAAGACACGAAAAACATGAAATCTTCACAGAAACTAAGAAGTCTCTTGGTCGAAAATGAAGTTAAACCACGAAAAGGTTAATAAATTGCACCGTTTGGTGCTTTTTATTTTAATTGTTAAAAAAATTCCTCTTTAATTAAAGCTATTGGTTAAATGATGACTTTTTCTATTGTAATTTAGATAACTTTATGTTAAAATATTGAGGTAATATAAATTGCTTGAGAATTCGTTCGTAGTTATCTTAAAGTTGCGAAAGAAGTTACAAGCCTAATATAAGGAGTAAGAAATGGCAGAACAAGGCCTAACAATTCGTATTCGCCTAAAGGCATACGACCACAAAGTTATCGACCAAAGTGCAAAACAAATTGTTGATACAGCAATTCGAACTGGCGCAACAGTTGCAGGACCAGTACCTTTACCAACACGACGAAGCACTTTTACGGTAGTAAAAAGCCCACACGTTTATAAAATGGGTGGTGAAGCTTACGAAATGCGTGTTCATAAGCGTCTCATTGATATTAGTAACGCTACACCAAAAACAATTGATTCTTTGCAAAATCTTAGCCTTCCAGCTGGGGTTGATGCAGAAATCAAAATGTAATTTTCAAAAATCGCCTTCGGGCGGTTTTATTTTTGGTAAAAAAATATGATATAATCATAAACAATATGAGCAAAAATAACAAACAAAGAACTTATGCGCGAAATCGCACAAAATTAAGTCGTCGTGGTTTCGAAAAAAATCCCGAAAGCGATTCGGTTTTTTTGGTGAAACTTATTTTGTGTGCTTTATTTGCTTTAATCTGGCTGAAAACTAAAAACAAATATAAGTATTCCAATTGGAGTTTTTAGTTCTTTTTTTGCTAATTTATTTTTTTGAAAAATCGGCAAGAAAAATCGGCGAGTATTTTATGCAATTTCTCTGATTTGTGGAATTATAAGTTTCTTTTTACCAATTGGTTTTTTTGATTTGACTTTTTTTAAAAATAAAGTGATATAACATATCAACATAAGCAGAAATAACTCTTTAGAATTATTCCAGCTTGTTAAAGTGTAGATGAGGCTATTTCCTCATTTCTATGCTCTCATTATATCAAACATTAGCAGTTTTGTCAAGACTATTTTTAGAGAATAGTTTTTAGCCCTTATATTTAGCCCAAACATCACCTAAAACACCATCAAGTCCATGAAGATATCGTTGAGTGATGGCCGGGTCGCCATGGCGCATTAATTTTTGAATTTCTTCAATCCTTGCACCTTTTTTCTGCAAATCGGTAGCGAAAGAATGGCGAAGTTCATGAATCTGAAAGTTAGGGTATCCTATTTTAGACAATTCACGTTTTAATTGATCCGTCATGACGGAAGCACAAGATTCCGCCCTACATTCTTCACGTCTTTTTAATAAATATATTTCTCCTGATTCGTTAGTTTTTGAAAATTCTTCAATTAATTTTTTGGTTCTATTTGAAAAATAAACAAAACCAAGTTTTCGACCTTTACCAATAGTTTTAATTTGATTACCTACAATATCTGAGAATTTAATATTCACTATTTCAATTCGACGAAGTCCAGTATCAAAGGCGAGTGAAATTATCATTTTAGATTTTAAGTTTTTACATTTATCGATCATATCGTCTATTTCTGCGCAACTATAGAATTTACGGTTAACGGGTTCGGGTTTTTGGATTAACTATATACGGAAAGCGAATTTTAGTGCCACCCTGTGTATTATGAACCCATTTAAGAAAAGCCATTATCTGAATTTTCTCAGACCTCAAAGCGTTCACTGATATTTTTGAAAAGCCCTTATCTCCAGAAAGACGACAGCGCACCCATTCATTAACTTCATTTTCCGTGATCTCTTTAATATCGTGAATGTTCATTTTTTTCAATAAAACTCCAACAATACGAACGTTTACTTCTAATAGTCGCTTCGGTAAAATTAGCAATAAATTGGCACCATTCAATGTATTGATAAACCTGTTTTTTTCGGCAGGCGAGTAATCTTCAAACATAAATCTAAATCTCCTTTATATAAAAAAATAAATAAAATTAAACCAACATTTATATAAACCATTTCAGCTTATTTTTTTTATTAAAAATTTTATGAAATCATCTCATTGCAGACTCCATTCCTGAAATAACACAAGCAATTTATTTGACATTGCAATTTGAATATTTTTTTTACTATTTTACAATAAAAAGATAATATGTTGTAATATTTTCAACAAAGCGCAAGAAAGAAAGGGTTAGAAACCCAAATTTCAATAAAAAAATAAATTTAAATTACAACAATGAGCTATGAGCTAATTTAGTATTTTTTTAAGCTCCAGATATCTTTCACGTAAAGAAATATTCGCACCTTTCTGAGATTTGCTAATTCGAGCTAGCTGTTTCTTTTTCAAAACGAATTTTTTTGCAAGCAAAGATTTAGCACGATTAATAATGCTACGTAAAATTTCAAGTGATTTATTTATATTTTTTTAGAACTCCAAATATGAGCAAAGTATTTACTCGCGCCGTTTTTTTAATTTTCTTGGCAAGTTCAATACTTTTTGCAAATTCCTCAGGGAATCGTTTCTGCCTATTTCGAAACATCGGCAAATAGCGCTCATCATCAATAAATTGACACGCTTCACAAGTCTTTCTCTCATTGTGTTTTTTTCCTTTTTTTCATCAAGTTTAAAAAAATCATAGATATCTCCATTTTTATTATTGAGACAAAACAAAAAAAGCCCCAATATTAAACTAATAAAAATTGAGACTTTTGTTGGGGTTTTTATGATTTTTCAAAAATTAAATCCTTCTCATTATAACAAACAACTTGAATTTTGTCAATATCTAGCTTTCCAAAAAAATTGCTAAAAAGTAGCAAAAAAATAGTATAATAAAGTTACGAACCATTTGCGGATACTGATAATTCAGTGTCCGCTTTTTTGGTGGGAAAAAATAAATTTAACTGGAGATTCTATGATAAAAAAATATCCCAATAACAGAACTAGAAAAACATCGCAACAACAAGAATATTAAGCACAAGAGCGATTGGAGCTGAAATTTTTGAGCGAGAAAAAGCTTATTAAGCAAGCGCTATTTGCGGCAAACGATATTTTAAAGGAATGTGGATTAAATTCTGAGCTTTGGTTTCGTGAGCGAAATAATAAGATTTTTCTATTTAATGAAGCAAACCGCCGAATTTTAGCTGAACTTCAAATAGATGGTGAATATTCATCGAAGAATAGCATAATTCGGAAGCCGAAAATTATTCTTCTTGGAAGGAGAGGTTTTTTGAAAGAAAAAACGATCGGTGATTTAATTGCGAACAATCTTCATTATGAACGTTCAGCCAATAAGAGTAGGAGAAAAATCGAAAAATAATTAGAAGGAGGAAATACGTGGCAACAACCAAAAAGAAAACTGAGCCAAAAAAAGACTATGTTGTTGGTAGAGGAAAACCGCCACTGAACCGCAGATTCGGGCAGCCAGAAGGAAATATTCCGAATAATCGCGGAAGATGGAAACCGGAAGATAGCATTTCTTATCAATATCACTATTTTTTGAGTTTAACCGTGAAGGAATTTAATCAATGGGCAATTGATCACCCAGATGATCAGCGAACTATGGCTCAAGAAGTAGCGTTTAGGCGAGTCTATGATGCAAGAAATAGCGAAAAGGCCGGACTCTATAATACGATTGAGATCACAGACCGGACTGAAGGAAAGGCAAAACAAGGAATTCAAATGGAAGTGGAACAAAAAACAAATCCGCGACCATTTGAAGGTTTAACTGCAGCAGAAATTCGAAAGGCATTAAAAAATGAACAAAGCACTACTCGAAAATCCAGAAGTTCAAAGAGAGCTTAAGCTTGAGCTTGCGAGAATTGATTTATTTGAATTTTGCAAGTTGATGCACCCGAATTTTTACAAAGAAGAACGCAAATACCTGAAAGATTTTTGTAAACAAATTCAAGAGTTTATTGAAAGCGATGAGCAAACGCTTGTGATTAATGCACCGCCACGACACGGAAAATCATTAACTGCTCAAAATTTAACTGCTTGGCTATTTGGGAAGAATCCGAAAGCGAAAGTTATGACAGGATCATATAACGATACGGTTTCTGGAATTTTTGCAAGAAATGTTCGAAATATGATTCAGACTGAAAAAGCTGGTTCGAATATTATTTATTCTGATATCTTCCCAGAAACTCGCGTAAAGTATGGCGAGGCGGCTGCTTCAATGTGGAGTTTGGAAGGATCGAGTGAACCAAACTATCTCGCTACCAGCCCAAAGGGAACAGCAACAGGATTTGGTGCGAATTTTCTCATTATCGATGACGTTATCAAAAGCTCGCAGGAGGCCTACAATGAGCGTGTGCTCGATGAACATTGGGATTGGTTCAATAATACGATGTTCTCGCGTGTTGAGGGTAATGACTGGAAAATAATCCTTGTGATGACACGCTGGGCGACTGGTGACCTTGCTGGGCGATTTATTGAGGAATTTAAGCCACGAGTGATTGAATATCGCGCTGTAACAAAAACTCCAAAAGGTAAACCCAAAATGTTGTGCGATGATATTCTGAACTACGAAACTTTTAAGAAAAAGACTCGAGCGATGAATATGGATATTGTGGAGGCTAACTATAATCAAAAACCAATCGATGTCGCTGGGCGATTATTTAAGCCATTTATGGAGTGGGATGAACTGCCTGAGGGAATTGTTGAAAATATCACAGATACTGCTGATAAAGGTGCTGACTTCCTTGCAAGTGCGAATTATATTAAACACGGGCAAGATGTATTTATTACAGATATTACCTATACAGATAAGCCAATGGAATTTACTGAAAAGGCCGTTGCTGAAATGTTAGATTCTGGCGATGTGAGTGTTGCTAGGATTGAAAGCAACAACGGCGGTCGCGGTTTTGCGCGCAACGTAAAAAGAATTCTTGAAGAAAATGGAAATTCGAAAGTGGTTATCAAAACACCAACACAAACCAAAAACAAGGAAAGCCGTATTCTATCATCGAGCGCGTGGCTACAGAATCATCTATTTATGCCACCGAATTGGCAGAAGAAATGGCCAGAAGCTGCTAATGAAGTTCTGAGATATCAACGCAAAGGCAAAAATGCCCACGATGACATGTGTGATATTTTGGCCGGAATCTTCGAGCAATGCACCGCTAGAGCTGAGCCGATCATTATTACAAATTCAAATCGAGGCACAGCAGGCACAAACTCACTAATTTTCTAAGAGCAAAAGGAGGAAATATGGAAAAATTTTATTGCTTACCCCAAAAAACAGAAATAACAGGAAAATTGATAAAAAACCTAATCGAAAGCGATAAACGCAAGCAAGACCGAGCTAAATTTAAGATTCTTGCTGATTATTACGCAAATAAACCTGTAACATTACGTGAAACGCCAAATAAACTGCTCGCAATCACTAATTTTGCGCGTTATATCACTAAAATCAATGTCGGCTATTTGCTCGGGTCACCAGTTAATTATCTTTCGAGCGAAGAAATAGACATTGAGAACTTGAATAACTCATACCGTAAACAAGCGATTTCAAACCTTGATGTTGAGCTTGCAACGCACGCCAGTATTTATGGCGTTGCTTATGAGCGAATTTACGCTAACGAACAATCAGAAGTTCGAAGTGTGAAAATCGACCCACGAAATATAATTTTAGTTCACGACACGACAGTTGAACATAAAAAGATGTTCGCTATAGTTTATGAAGAAATTATCAATGCGCGCGGAAAAATCGAAAGAGATTCATATCAAATTACAATTTTAACGCCAGAATACACACAAGAAGGTATTTTGAAAGGTGGAACGCTTAATTTTGAAAGTGACCCAGAAACTGGCAAAGATATTAGAACCGAGCATAGATTTGGTGAAGTGCCGATTGTCGAATATTTAAACGGTTCAGACCGAATGGGAGATTCAGAGCCAGTATTACCGTTAATTGATGCTTATAATATTCTTCAATCTGATCGCATAATCGACCGTGAACGACTGGTTGATGCACTACTTGCGTTTTATGGCACAGATTTCACACCAGAACAGCAAGCGATGCTTAAAGATAGCCGAATGGTCGCAAATATTCCACAAGATGCCAAAATTGAGTATATCGTGAAATCTATTGATGAGGCCGATGCTGACGTTCTTCGAAAAACTATTGCAGCTGATATTCATAAAATTTCAATGACACCAGATATGAGCGATGAAAACTTTGCCGGAAATTCGAGTGGTGTAGCGATTCTCTATAAACTCCTTGACTTCGAACAGCATATTAAAGATAAAGAGCGATATTTCGAACGAAGTTTGCTCGAACGATTCCGAATTTATAATTCCTTCCTTGTAAAGAGTTCAAAGATGGCTAAAATTTCAACCGAAGATATTGATGTAGTATTTAAACGAGCTTTGCCACAAAATGACCTTGAAACTAGCCAAATCATTAACAATCTTAACGGACTTGTGGATCGGGAAACACTTGTCAGTCAGCTATCATTTGTGCGAGATGCTAAAGAAACAGTGAATCTTGCGCTGAATGAGAAAAATGAAGCAGACAAAACAATGAATAATGCTGAAATTGCAGATCAGAATGAAAGAGTAGAAGAATAGAGCGGAAAATATATAAAAATATAGATAGTCTTTATATAAAGTATCTATATTTTATATATTTCGAAAGATTTTTATGAAAGATAGAGAAAAAAACGAGACTAGATCCGTAGACTATTGGCAAAACCGTGCCGCCGCCCGTTTCGAAAACCAAGAACAACAATCTTTGAGCTATATTCACCGGATAAAAAACGCTTACACTGATGCTGAAATTCGAACAATTCAGGAAATCAAGAGATTATATGCCAATTATTACCGCAACGATAAAACTTTCGACAAATTTGCACTACAAGGCATTGAACCAAGCGGAAATATAGCAAGGTTTAAAGCTGAAATGGAACGACTCGGCTTGAATCAATATTTGCCGGAGAATTACGATTTCAGAATGACAAGATTAGAAATGCTCAATAACCAGATTTGGGCAGAACTAAAAAAGGCTGGAATTGAACAGAATAATCTCACAGCTAATTCGGTTGTGAATACAATTAATAATTCATATAATCAAGCAATCTTTGACACTGAAAAACAATTTGGCTCACTTTTAACTTTTTCAAAATTAAACTCACGAACCGTGCAGGAAATTTTGAACTATAAAATTGAAGGAAAGCATTTTTCGAACCGTATCTGGACGAATACTGATATTTTAGCCGAGCAAATCAATTCGAAAATAGCTACAGCCGTAGCAATTGGGCAAAGTCCTGAAAAAACGATCCGTGAAGTTCGTGAACGCTTTGATGTTGGGCGATTTTATGCTGAACGGCTTGTTCGCACCGAATCTGCTTTTTACCATAATTCAGCAGAGCTACGAGCCTACCAAGAGCTAGGAGTTGAAAAATACCGTATTATTGCAACACTGGACGGTCGCACTAGTGATATCTGCCAGCATAAAGACCATAAAGTTTTTAAAATCAGTGAAGCTAAACAAGGCGTGAATTTTCCACCATTTCATCCACTTTGCCGAACAACGACAGCCGCATATTTTGGTGAAGAATTTGAGCCAGAGACTCGAATCGCCAGAAATCCAAAAACGGGCGAGAATTACGAGACGCCAAATATGAGCTATGAAAAATGGGCAAAAGTGAGCGGAATCTCGAAAGTTGAGCCGGATTCAGTGCCGAGTATTTCACCAGCAGATGATAAGATTGAAGTTAAAATTAAAAAACCACCAACTAAAAAAGTTAATAATTCTGATATTAAGAGCTTAAAACTTGAAGATTCACTTGCTCAAGCACTAAAAACTGATGATATTAGAGAAAAGGTCGTCGGAAAACTAAACGCAATGCCAGAAACTCATCGTTCTATTTGGGCTAAATTTTCGAGCGAACTATCTTTTAAAGATTCACCGCTTGGGAATGATAACTTTAGCGTGCTTGGAAATAAGGTGAGTGTTCGTATAGCTGGTATATTCGATGGTTCAACTGGAAATCGAAAAGATATAAGAAAGCCATTTGAGGTTTTTCTACACGAATATGGTCACGGTTTCGATCATCGAGCAGGGCGTGGTTCATTTTATGGAGCTACTGGTAAGTTTGAACTTTCTAACGGTAAAACTCTTGGTGAAACCGTTTTTGACGAAGCAAATAGATATCTAAAAACTAAAGAAGGAAGAAATTTAGCCTATAGACGACACAATTTGTCTATTGAACTTAAAAACGAACTTGAAAATGGTTATTCAAAAAATGATCTAGCAAGTATTTTTGATTTATATGGTGGTGCTGCGTTTAGTAACGGGTTAAGAGTCTTCGGAATGGGTCACGAGCAGAGATATTGGGATGGCAGAAAAACGATAAGAGGTGTAAAATTAAGTAAGGAACAAATTGAAAATCATAAAAAGCGTTTTCTCGGTTCAGAAGCTTTTGCTGAAATGTTTTCAGCGACTGCTCGAGACGACAAAAAGGAAATTGAGCTTTATGAAAAATATTTGCCCGAAAGCTTCAATATGTTTAATGAACTACTAGAAAGGATCTCAAAACTATAATGAAAACAAAATATGAATTTACCCACGAAGACACAGTTGGAGTTTATGGTTTGTGGTATAGCGACGAAGTCTTAGATGAATATGCGCGAAAATTTAAAATATTTGACGATTTTGGAGAGCCTGCTTTTCTAGTGATTGGTGGAGATGAACAACACATCAAAGATTGCGTTGAAGCCGCTCGTAAATCAATCGAGAATGGCAAACCATTTTTCTATAACGCCCCAGAATATATTCAAAAACGAATGATCGAAGAGCGAGAAAATCTTGAGAACAATGTCCGTTATTAAAAATATTGCATAAGAATAAACATTATGCTATAATATTATCAGAACCATTTGCGACTTTTAGCATTAAGCTGAGAGTCGTTTTTATCTTTTTGTGAAAAACACAGCAAGCCCAAGCCAAAAGTCGCGCTTGGGGCGGAATATCAAGCTGAGAAGCGTAAAATCGAAAGGAGAATATGGAGAACGATCCTAATTCAACAAAACCTGCTGGCGAAAACGGTGTAGATCAGAATCAACAGGGGAATGAACCGAAAACTTTCACGCAAGATGAAGTGAATGAAATCATGTCGAAGCGCTTGAACGAAAAAAGTGCTAAAGATGAGGCTAAATTCGAAAAGCGGCTTGCCGAAGCCCAGAAAGAATGGGAACGAAAGGCAAAAGCTTAGCGATGAAGAGCGTGCTGCGGAAGCTCAAAAAGGCGAAAAATCAGTGAGCTCGAAGAACGCGAAAGAAAAAAATCACAATGCGAGAACGCAGGACTGAAGCCGCTGAAAAACTTGCTGCGAAAGAAATTCCATCAGAATTTGTGAATTATGTTGTCGATGCCGACGCAGAAAAAATGAATTCGAACATCGAAGGACTTTCGAAAGTTTGGAATTCCGCTCTTGAAAAAAAGGCGTGAAAGCTAAACTTGCTGGAAAAACTCCCGAAGATGTTGGTGGAAATAATTCACAAGGAGCGACATCAAATTACTCACAAAGTAATGGTGTAAGTTCGTTCTAATCAGACTCAAGAAAAGAAAGGGATCTTATGGCAGTAGATGCACATAATATCTATTCCGACAATGCCACAACAAAGGCAAAATTGGCTGAAATTAAAGGCCAAATCATCGAAGCTGTTATAAAAGGAACAGTTTCAACTAAAATTAAAAATACTTTTGGAATTGGAAATCCAAGCGCTGGATCAGTAACCTATGACCGCTTGAAAAACGCTGTTTCGAAAGAATACGGCACAGCACGAGGCGCAGGAGAAGGTGAACCAGTTCGCAACACTGGACGTGTTATTAATAACATTGATGACCGCCAAGAAATCGTTGAGGAATATGACAATACTGATATTAAACAGTTTGGTATTGCTGACCTTATTACACGCCGAAAGAACTCACAAGCAAGTTCACTCGCTCGCTATCTTGATACAGCATTCTTTGCTGAAGCTGTTAAATCAGGAACAGAGATTCAGAGCTTAACTTCAGCAACACCAATCGAGGAAGTGCTCGAAAAAGTTATTCAGACAGTTGAAACTGTAAAGAACGACTGGGTTGATGGTGTAGATCGAAGCGAAATTGTTTTGACAGTAACACCAGCAATTTATGGTAAACTCGCAAACTACCTAAACAAGGTTAAAAACGAGATTACTGGTGAAGTTGATGTTTTGTTTAACGGTCAGGTTCGAATTTTCTCAAACCACCGCCAAACAAAAGCAATCATTGCAATGCACGAAGGAGCAATCGCTCAAGATGTGAACGTGTTTGATTTTGATCCTCAAAAAGTGCCATTTTCAAACTCGGTTGAAGCTTCACTCTTCTTCGCTCAAGGAACAAAAGCTGTTGAGCCAGATCTCGTGTTTTATGCTGATTTAGCTTAATATTAACCTAAAAAGGAGGAAAAATGAAATATTTTCTCGTTAATTCAACAGGTCTTGTCGTTGGAGTGCCAGAATCAGTAAAAGTTGGTTCTGGCGAAGAGGCATCAGGCATAGTTGAACAATATCAGGCTCGCCCAGAGGATTACACGCCATGCGATGAAAGCGGAAAACCTCTTGAGGTAGTAGAAAAGCCTAAAAAGACCGAAAAAGTTGAGGAATAATAAAATGCCACAGGAAGAATTCGAAGTAGAAGTTATAGCTAAAGCTAAAGAAATTGCTAATTTTGAAGATGAAAAGTTATTAAAGTTTGCCGTCGGCGAAATTTGCGACCGTGTCTCGTTATACTTGAATCTTCCGGAGAAAGCTAATTTCGATCGTCGATTAGTTAGGATTCTCGCGAATATGACCTGTGGCAATTTTATTAAATTCGAAAGTGCTGCGAATCGAACCGCCGAACGAGCAATCTCAAGCCTGAGCGACAATGGTCAGAGTATCAGTTATCAGAATGCTGCGCAAAGCTATTTTGCAACAGCGAAAGATAGTGAAATTTTCGACGGCTATGTTGAGATTCTAAAGCCGTATCGGAGGATAAATGTTGTTTCCAGATAGCGCTAAAAAGGCGATCAAAAGCACATTTTACGACAAAACAGTTGAGGTTTTCGAAGTTAGTAAAGATTTTGACGAAGAAGGCGGATTGGTTGAATCTACCTCGAAAAAAAGCGAATTCAAGGCGAATGTGAATTATTCGGAGCTTGGTAAGGTTTTTGAGGAGTTAGGCGCTAAATTAAACGCCAGTGTCGTAATCACAGCTGAAACCTCTGTAAAAATTGAGATTGGCGATAAAATGCGAATTGATGGGCGAGATTATGAAACAGTTGAAGTTAAACGATTCGATTCACACACCTTGATTTTAGGAAAAATCCTATGAGGGTTTCGGTTTCAACTTCAATAATTAATAGCAGAAACCTCAATTCGATCGACAATGCTTTAGCTGCTGGAGTTTCGAAAGCAGCAATGCTAGTTCAAGGTTCAGCTAAAAACAAAGCACCCGTTGATAGTGGAGCACTTCGGCAGTAGATTAGAGCTGATAAGGCTAAAATTCAAGGAGAAAATGTGACCGCTACGGTTTCTACCAATCTTGAATATGCGCCTTATGTTGAGTTTGGAACTGGATCGAGAGGACAGTCCACAAACACTAATACAGAAGTTGAAGTTAGCTATCGGTCGGACTGGCGTGGAAATAAGGCTCAGCCGTTTCTATGGCCAGCATTAAGGGAAAACCGAAACAATTCAATCAAAATAATCAGAGAAGAAGTTAGGAAGGCAGTGAAATAATGTTTCTACCAAAACAAGAAATTTTCGAAAAGCTTAAAGAAACTGGCGTTGCTGTTTCATTGAGTGGACAAAATATTTTCAAGAAACTTCCAGCCTTAACTTTTCGAATTGATGATAACTCGCCGCAATATGGGCTGAAAGGTGAAATTTCTGCTCAAGAAATAATCGCAACGGTTGATATTTGGGCGAGTAGCTCGAAGGAAGCTTCAAAACTTCTTTCAGAGATTGAAAAGAAAATGCGTGAGATTGGTTATTATCTTGAATTCTCAAGTGATGTTCCAAATCCAGACTCAAGTATTTTTCATATAAATAACAGATTTAATAGTAAAAAATAAGGAGATTATATGGCTGATAGGAAAAATGCCACTCGTTCAATTGGTGCAGAGCTTGTCGTTATGGCAAAAGCTGGTGCTACAGTAGACATTAATTTTGGTGGCTTGACAAGCATTGGCGAACTTAGCGCTGAACGTGAGAAAATCGATGTTTCAACACTTGCTGATATTTCTGGAAAACGCTATATCCCAGGAGCGGTTGAAGTTGGCGATCTCGATATTGAAGGAAATATTGAAGATTATGCTGATGTCGAGAAAGTAATGACGTTGTTTGAAGCTGGTGAAGTTCGAAAATTCGAAATTCGCACAACAGAAGATGGCGGTGCAGTTTACAAATTCGATGCTTCTCTAACAAAATTCGCTGTTGGTGAACGAACTGTCGACGGATTTAACACATATTCTGCAACACTTTCAATTAATGGAATGTTCACTCGAGTGAAAAAATCCTAAACTATAGGGGCGTTGAAATTCGCCCCACTTTGAAATTATTAAATTAAACAAGGAAACTCTATGAATAATCTTGAATTTAAAGCGAAAAAAATATTATAAAAAAATGGAAAGAGAAACTGGCTTGAATTTTCTGGAAATATTGGACAATTTTGCAGGTTTTTCCAACCTTGCCGATATTATGATAGCAGGCGGAATGACTGAAGATGAAGCCGCTGATGCTTTAGATAAATACGGTTTTGAAGAAGTTATTTTGAAAATTATGGAAAGATTGAGTGAATGCGGTTTTTTACCTCAGAGCGCTCGAATCAATCTGAAGGCGGCTCGCAAACGAATGGAAGAACACTTCAAAGAAATCGAAGAAAAAATTTCAGCCAAAGCTGGCGAGATAACGAATCAAGAGCCTTCGAAATAGGGTTAAAAATTGACGAATATTGGAATCTAAGCCCCGCCGAGTTTCGAAACTGTGTTGCGGGGTTTAATTCTAAACAAAAAGCTGAAATTGAACGAGCAGATGCATTGAACCACATCCTTGGGCGATATATCAGTTTTGCTGTTAATGATCCGAAACATTATCCGCGTAAGCCAATTGTGGCAAAAAACGCGCATAGAACGAAAAAAATGATACCCGTGACAATTGAGGCGTTAGACCAATATGCGCGGATATATGGAGGTTTATGAGTAAAACCACAATCGATGAACTGCAGGTTTTAATTTCAGCCAACAGTTCAAAATTCCAAAGCGAAATTGCAAAAGTGCGTGAGAATCTCGCACAAGTTAGTCAATCTGCAAGAGGCTCAGGAGAATTAATTACTGGTGGGTTTCTAAAAGCACAATTAGCGCTCGGAGCTTTAAGGGGCGCTTTTAGTGCTGTTGTTGGAGTTGCAAAAGCAGCAACTCGTGAATTTGGTTCATTAGAACAAAACCTTGGCGGTGCTGAGGCTGTTTTTGGTCAATTCTCAGATGCTGTAAAACAAAAATCGAAAGAATCCGCTCAAACAATGGGAACTTCAATGTCGCAATATTTAGCAGCGGCGAATAAAATGGGATCATTGTTTCAGGGTGCAGGCTATGATGTCCAAAAATCAATGATAATGACCACAAAAGCAATGCAGCGAGCCGCCGATGTTGCGAGTGTGATGGGAATTAGTCAAGAAGCAGCGCTTGAAAGCGTAGCTGGAATGGCTAAAGGTAACTTCACGATGATGGATAACCTCGGTGTTGCTATGAATGATACGGCTCTATCTGCCTATATGCTTGAAAAAGGCATTCAAGGTAATATTGAGAAAATGACCACTGGTGAAAAAGTTGGTATTGCTTACCAAATGTTTATGGATAGAACGGGAAAGTATGCTGGCAATTTTGCACGCGAGTCAATGACACTTGAAGGAGCACTGGCAATTTTGCGCGCAGAGCTTTCAAATGTTGCTGCGACTCTTGGCTCAGCCTTCGCGCCTGTTGTTTTGAGCGTCTCAAACTTTGTGTCTAGTGTTTTAATACCAGCAATTAATGCTGCGATTCCGTATATTGTTGGCTTTATGAAAGTTATCGGCACGATGGTGAATTATGTTATTTCGGCGATCTCTTCGCTGTTTGGCGTAACTAAAAAAGCAGGTGGAGCACTCGGCTTTGGTGGAGTTTCGAAAGCAGCAGATTCTGCTTCGAAGGGAATGAGTAACCTCGGCAAATCTGCAGGTGGTTCGGGTGGAGCTGGTGGAATGAATAAGGCTGCAGGTTCTGCTAAAAAACTAAAGAAAGAACTCCTTGGGCTTGCTAAATTCGATGAAATGAATGTTCTAAAAACACCTGAAGATACAGGTTCAGGTGGTGGTGGCGGTGGAGCTGGCTCTGGCGGCGGCGGTGGTGTTGATTTTGACATGCCAGAAATTCCAACAGGCGGATTTAAAAACGCATTTGATGATATTGGATTAAAAGCTGAAGAAATTGCAAATAAGATTAAAGGCTTTTTCTCAGATATGTTTGATTTTAAGAAAATCGGTTCGGCTTTTAAACGATTTTGGGATGATATTAAAGCAACCGCAAAACCAGTTTTTGAGGTTATCGGCGATGCTTGGGAGCGATATCTAAAGCCAATTATCAGTTGGGCTGGAAACGAACTATTGCCTGCTTTTTTGAATGCTGTGGGTGGAGCAGCAAGATTTCTTGGTGAAATGTTTAAATCTGCTTATAATTTCTCGCGTCCCTTCATTGATGCTTTTATTGCACCACTCGTTGGCTTTATCGGATCAGGAATCGTGAAATTCTTAAATGGAATTGGTGATGCTTTTCGTGCAATGTCAAAAGATAAAGGATTGGTTGATTTCCTAACTCAAATTACTATTGTGATAGGTGGAATGACTGTAGCAATTAAAGCTGCCGAAGCAATTTCAGCATTTAATGCAGGTGTCAAAACAATGCAAGCCCTAGCGCTTTCAAGTCCTCAAGCAATGGCTTCTATGGTCTCGAGCCTCGGTTCAGTAAAAAGTGCATTTGTGCTTGCTGGTGGAGGAATTGCGGGTATAAAAGCATCGGTTATTGCACTCGGTGCAAGTATTAAAACTTCGGTAATTGGCGCTTTCAATACAGTAATGGCTCATCCATTAATTTTAGCAATAGCCGGTATTGCAGCAGGATTTGCATTCTTGGGTGGTTCGATAAAATCAGCCTTCGAACAAGGAAATCCTGCAATGTGGGAGAGCGAAGCTCGAGCTAAAGCACTCAAGAAGGCTCAAGAAGATCTGCAAAAAGCAGTTGATGGCGTTAAAACAGCAGAAGAAAATCTTAAAAATGCGAGAAATTCTGAAACTGATGCGAATTTGCAAAGAATCGAGGCAGTAAAGGCTCAAAAGAGAGCGATGGAAGAATTGGCGATAGCGCAGCAACAAACTGGAATAAGTTTTGAAAGTGTTAAGTCGCAAATTGAATCTGGAACGCTTGCTTTCGAAAACTTAACTCCACAGCAACAAGCGGTTTATGAAAAAGGTTTGCTGCTCGAACAAGCTAATCAAAAAGTTCAAACTTCACAAGATAATATGAACAAGGCGATTCAAGACACGAAATCTAAAACTGAAGAGCTTAAAAAAAGCAAAAAGATGAGGAATTGGCGCAAAGACTAGCTGATGCAACTTCGCAGGCGGTAATCCAAGGGAAATATAAAAATTCGAAAGATGCAATCGATGCATTAAAGAGTGGCGTTTTGCAATACAAAGATGAAAACGGCAATATGGTGAAAGTCAGTGAAGAAGATATTTCACGACTTGAAAATACTACAAAAACAAAGTCTCAAGATATTGTAAAAACTTATCGTGATTCGAAAAGCGGCGCCGATCAAGGGTTCTTCGGCCCGATGGGAAAGAGTCTTGCAACTGCTGGCGATCAATTAGGGAAATTTGCAGGCTGGGCTGGTGAAAAATTTGGTGAATTTATCAGCTGGGCAAAAAAAGCAGGATCGGATGCTTGGAATGGAATTACATCATTTTTTGGCGGAATCGGTCAGTGGTTTAGCGACCGCTGGGGCGATATTAAAAACGCATTTTCGAATGCTTGGCAAACTTTTTCAAATATCGGTAGAAATATCTGGGAAGGCTTAAAATCCGGAATCGGCAATATCGCCAACAATATGAGAAATATGTTTTCTGGGGCTGTGGAAGGTGTGAAAAAATTCCTTGGTATTCATTCACCTTCAAGATTGTTTAAGAGCTATGGTGGATTCGTGAGCGAAGGTTTCGCGCTTGGAATCCAAAGCGAGATGAACACAGTTTCAAAAGCTTTCACTAAAATGACCGACTTCGAAATCCCAGAGTATACAGTAAAAACGAATTTTGATGTAGATACTCCAGATTATGGCGTTGAACAAACTGTAAAAGCTCATCTTGATTACCAAAGCAAACTCGATAAAGAACGCGAGACTGCGATGGATAAAATCGAAGAAGCAATTCGCAACCAAAAACAGCAAATTACGGTCAAAGTTGGCGAAGACACGCTGGTCAATAAAATTATTGATGGTGTTAACGCAAAAAGTTTCCTTGAAAATCGAACTGTGTTTGATATCTAAAGAGAAAAAGGGGCGAATGCCTCTTTTTTGCTTGATTTTGATAGGCTTTTGGTTGTATAATAAAATTGTTCAGACAAAAAATACGGAAAGCTTTTAAATTGAGCTGATGTTTTTGCTTATTTTGAAGCTTTCGTATTTGTCTGAACAACAATACTACTTTAAACATCGGCTCAATTTATTTAGTCGAGGATTGGAAAAAAATGAATCACAAAGATACGAGGCCAAACTCAGGTAAAAAAGCTATATTATATACGACTATATCTGTTTTTATTTTATTTTTTCTTATTATAGTCTGGGCGAGTTTTTCGGCCAAAAAAGGAGAGAAAGAAGTAAATAATGAGGTCTCAAAACAGAGAATATCTGTTAATTTAGAGAAAGACCAAACTCTTGAAACTGGTAAAAATCGTTATAAGCTCAAAATCTCAGGGTTTAAAAATGTTGCGAAAATGAACATTAGAATTAACTGTGAAAATACGGTCAGCCATAAAGACCCATTAAGCAAATGTAATAAGACTATAGAAAAAGAAACTCAAGGAAAAGAGTCGTTGGAGGATTTTGTAACGTTTAATATTTTAGATTTTTCACAACAGGAAAACAATAAAATCGAAGTATTAGTTACAAATCAAGATCGCGGCGCAGAAAGTGTCGATAAAATCATTGCAATAAATGGTGAGCCTTACTATTATGGTAAAGCTGAAATATCTTTTTCTAAGGAAGAACCCAATAATAACTTATATTTAACTAATGCAAGATACGAAAAAATAGCCATTGGTGCGAATATAGACAACCTATCTAATATATATGATATTAAGAAAGCTTGTGAAAAAAATATAGTGATTCTGATAGTGCTATTGGGAAAAAGTCAAATGTATCGCTGTAAATATGAAGGTAAATACGCACATTTTCATTTTTGTGAACGGATTGCTAAGCTCTAAAGATGTATTGAATTATTAATTAATTTAAACTTATTTTTTTGCCAAAAAGACTAAAGTTTGGTATAATAAAAATTAGAAGAACCATTTGCGATTCACCCCTCGGGGTGGGTCGCTTTTTTATGTCCAAACGAAAGGGGAATTTCGAAAATGCAAATAAATGGTGAATTACTTAAAATCAACGGTCAGGTTTTTTCGAATTTGAAAAGTTATCAACTCCAGAGAAATAAACTCTGGCTAAATTCAGACCGTAACATGGCCGGCGAAATTCGTGCGACAATGATTGGAATTTTCCCAAAAATTGAAGTTGAATTTGGCGGAATTTTAACTGTGGCGGAAATTCAAAAAATCGCACGTGTAGTTGATTTACCATTTTTTACAGTTGAATATTTCGATCCAAAATACAATGCGATGAAATCTGGTCAATTTTACGCTGGCGATTATAGTGTTCAGCTCAAAGACAAAAAACGTGGAATTTTCGACCCCTTTAAAGTGAGTTTAATTCCAGTTAGAAAAGAGGCGTAGATGCTTATTGTTAGTGAAAATTTCAAACAAGCGATCAAGCAGCCAACGAGGGAAATTCGAACTGCGTTAGTCTTGGCAAATAATACAAAAAAATAACCAGTAATGATGAACTCGCCAGTTTTTTTCGATCGAACGAATAGGAGCGCCATTTTTAAGCTCAATGAGTGGATTTTCAGCCGTAATTTTGGGTGTTTCGAAGAATCTAATTAATCAGGTCGTTCAGGTTGAAATTGAAGTTAAAACTAATTTTCAAAACAATACTTTTGAGAAAATAAATCTTGGCAGTTTTCGAATTTCAGAAAGCTCAGTAAATCTTGAGAAAAAAACACCACAACAATTAAAGGTTTTGATTTTATGGCAGAGCTTTCATCTAAGGAATATTCAGCTGGAAGTTTAACTTTTCCTGCTTCTCTTGCAGATTTGGTGGCTCAAATTGCAAATAAGTTCAATCTTGAATTCAAACGAGCGGATTTTTGAAAGATTACCGAACGCGAATTTTACAGTTTCAAAAAGATTTATGGGAAAAAAATCAATAAAAACCACTTTTTCGAAGTATTCTTGATGAGATTTGTGGAGCAACTGCAACAACTGCGATCGTTCGAAATTCTGCTTTAAGATTTGAACCAATTAAGCGTGCAAAAATTGACCGAATAACTTATTCTGAACTAAAAAGTTTAAAATTTAAGCCAAAAAATGTGCCAATAAACACATTAACGCTTGCAAGAACACCGCAAGAAGACAATATTTTCGTGAAAGATAATGAAAAAGTTGCGCAACAGGGCGAAAGTGAATTTAAACTCGCGAATAATGAAATTTTAGACAAAAACCGAACTGAAGTTATTTCGCCAATTTTTGAGGCGGTAAAGGGATATGAAGCTCAGCCGTTCGAGGCGGAAACGATCGGCTTATTCTGGTTTGAAGTTGGTGACCGAGTTGAGATTCAAAATGGCGATAACTTCACTGAAAGCGTGATTTCAGGCATTAAAATTGAGATTAGCGGTTCGAGCATTAAAGAATCTTTAGTTGGTAAAGAATTAGAAAAAACTAAAACAGATTACAAACGAGCTGGCGGAATTGCTAGAACTATTTTTAACACTGAAATCGTCGTCGATAAACAAAAGCAAGAAATCGCAAGCGTCATTTCGCAAAAAGAGAAATTAGAGAGCGAAACATTTGAGAAGTTTTCGCGTCTCGATCAGACTTTAGCAGATTTTAACTATACAATATCGAAAACAGGCGGTTTAAATTTACTTAAAAATTCTGCATTCTACTCGTTTGATGAAAAGACTAACTCGCCTAATTTCTGGAATATTCGAACTATTCAAAATCTTACAATTGAGAATTCTGCTGAAGCTCGCAGTAAGGGAGCTATTTCAGGGCGAAAGATCACTATTCAAAATAACACTTTAACACAAACAGTGGCAGTGGCTTCGAATTTTACGAGTGAAAAACAAAATTTCTACAGCTTTTCTTGTCGAATTAAAAAACCAGTGATTGGCTCAGGTAAAATTGAAATTTTAGATGGCGAAACAGTCGCTCGAACCTTTGAAATTATGGAAGGAACTAGCTTTGATTGGGCGGAAGTTAAAATTGAAGGAATTCTACCACAAAATAATACTTTAAGCCTAAAAATTACAGCTAACACAAATTCGACAGTTGCTTTTGCGGATTTAAACTTAGCAAATAATAAGACTGCCAGCGTTTGGACACAAGCTCAGGGTGAAATTTCGAACGCAAATTTACATATCGATGAACACGGTTTGATTATCAAAAGCTCGATTAACGAAGGTGATTATACTGCAATTACGCCGTTGGAGTTTTCAGGATATTCAAAAATTGGACACAGTATTCAGCGTGTTTTTACCGTTAATAAAGATACGACCGAGGTGAAGAAATTTAAGGCGGAAGATGAAATCGATATGTCGCCAATTAAAATTGTCGCAATTAAAGATGGCGAAAAAACAGGCTGGGCGTTCGTTGCAAATTCGAAAGGAGAAAGATAAATGAATGATAGTTTTCGGGGTAATAGCGTAAGACTGGGTGGAAGCCCTAACAACTACGCTTTCGTAAATTTTCAGCTAGCTGGACAAGATATAGCAGGAAACTATTCTTTAATTAACTGGCAGTTTTACGCACACTTTGAAAGAGCGGATGCAGAACTTCGTGCAGGAGTTGTAAATACTAACGCTGGACAAGTCTATAATAACGGTGGAAAAATTAAAGGATTTCAAGGCTTAGCTACAAGAGATGTTCCTATCGCAAGTGGAACTGTTCGAGTAAATCACCGTGATGATGGAACAGCTGAGTTCCAAATCGGAGTTTCGCTATTCTTCTATAATACTGGAACAAGTGCTGGAACTTCTCGTGTCTACAATCTTCCGACTATTCCACGTCAGAGCCAACCTACTTTTTCGAAGAACCTTTATACGGTGGGTGAACAAATCTGGCTAAATATGAACCGCAAGGCAAACTTTCATCACATTGGCTCGCTACAAATTCCAGATCAAAATGAAATTGTTCGTTTTGAGAATGCACAAGGTGAATTCGTGTGGCAACCTAACGAGAAAGAAGTAGATGAAATCTATAAACGAATGGCGAACACCACGAGAACAAGCCTCGGAGCAGATATTACCACTTGGAACGGCGGAACGCAGATAGGTGGGCTGACTTATACTAACGTTGAAATTCAGCTCGAGTCAAGCAAAATTCAACCAGATTTTAACGATTTTTGATTTTTGCGGATTCTAACGCTAAAATTACCGAAATCACTGGAAATCCTAAAAATATTCGTGCAGGGATTTTTCGAAACCAAAAGCGTGGGTTTTGCCGAAAAATAAAATGGTTGCGAAAAAATATGCTAGCCCAGCAAGATATGTTTTTGCGGCAGATGGTGCGACAATTTCAGCAGATTATAGCGAAAACCAGCAGGTTCAAGCGATTTTCGAAAGAGCGATAAATTCAGCAGGTAGCTTAACAATTTCAGCTTCAGCAGTGGATTCGCGCGGGATTTCGAAAACCGTCAATAAAACAGCTGAAGTTTTGCCATATTCTGCGCCGGTCTTGAGTGTTTCGGTGAAACGGCAGAATAATTTCGATGAAACAGTGGAGATTGATATTTCCGGAACGATCTCAACACTAAAAATTGGAAATTCGAATAAAAACCGAATTGTTTCGCTCCAAATGCGGCACAGAGCGAGTGGTGGAAGTTGGGAGAATTGGAAAACGATTCAGTCAAGCCTCACCGAAGCAAATTTTTCAGCTCAAAGGCAATACCTGAGCTTAAATCGTGCTGGTAGTTTCGAAATTGAAGTAAAGGTAACGGATAGATTAAGTGAGACCTCATCTGTAGCGGAAATTTCGCCAGGAAAACCGATTTTCTTTATTTCAAACAATACTGAAAAGGTAGGTGTGAATAAAGTCCCTGAATTCGGAGATCTTGATGTGCTAGGCGACATCTATTCACGAGGCAGAAAGGTTCTCACGGATAGTCAGGAAGACACAGACCACTGGAAAATGATAGATATGGGGTGGGGAGCTAAAGGTCTTTTCTACAAGAAAAATGGATTTTGTGGATTCCGCCTATCATTCACTGGGAACTACGGGAATGGTAGAATGCTCGAAAAAATAGAAGAGAAGTATTGGCCTAAACACGAAACAGCTTTTGCTGGAATATGCATCAATAATAGTAGGCACTCTGGCGGTTTTATAATTAAGCTCGGCTTAAACGGTGAAATCGAAAAGCGTGGAACTGACAGTTATGAAGAATACCATGTGTCTGGGGTGTATTTAGCTAAAAATAATTTATAAAGGAGAGTAAAAATGGCTATTGTAAAAATGATCAAAGATGAACGAGATGCGGTGATGACTTGGCATGAAGTTGATCACTTCACTACAAGTTTTAATGGAAGTGGAACGGTTGTAATTCGCAGTTTCGCGAACGGAGCGACCTATGCTGATGAAGTTAAAGCACGCAAGGCTGGCGACAGCACGAAAGACCTTAGTTTAAATACTTTTAGTGTTCAAATATCTGAAGGAACTGAAATTTCAAAGGAGGCGATTGAGAAAGAGCTTTTGAAGAAAGAATATTTCAGAGAAAAAAGTTCGAGACAAATCTGGGATTTTGAAGAAAATAAAGCAAAACAGGTGTAGAGAAAGGAGGAATATGGATGATAAATACATAAGTAAAGAAGTCTTCGAAGCGCGAATTGATGTTTTGGAAGAAAAAATCAACAGTTTGACTCAAATTGTTGAACACACTAACGATCAGCTTGAGATTATCGCAGGGCTTTCGAAATCAGTGACCGAGCACCAAAAAGATATTGAGAGTGTGCGTCGTGAAGCTGAACGCAACAAAGAACGTCTTCGGCGCCTCGAAGAAAATCAGAGTAAAATTGTTTGGGCTGTAGGCGTGGCAATTTTAGGAGCATTAGTGCAATTCGTTCTGAACGGCGGATTAATTAAAAAATAAGGAGAAGAAATAATGGATAAAGTAATTGAATGGTTTCAGCAACGGCAAGGCAGAGTTAGTTACTCGATGGACTATAGAAATGGCCCGAATTCTTACGACTGTTCGAGCGCCATTTACCACGCATTGATTTACGCTGGAATTTTACCAGCTGGTTTCCGAATCGGCAATACTGAAACAGAGTTTGTGGACTTGCCAAAATTTGGCTTTCAACGCATTGAAGCGGATGTGAATGGTTATATTCCAACACAAAGGGGTGATATCTTCATTTGGGGTAAGCAAGGATACACTCTCGGTGCTAATGGACACACTGGAATTTATCTTGATAGCGATAATATCATTCACTGTGCTTATGCGTATAATGGTATTCATATGGATAATCACGATGACCTTGCACGATTGAATAATACTCAATATCTAACAATTTTTAGATATACTGGAAAGCCACAGAACGCACCAACGCCAGCACTGCAACCCGAAGCGATTGATGATGTGATTAATATTGGCTCACACTTTAAGATTAGTCAAGCACTACAAGTTGCGGAAGTGAGTATCAACGATGGGCGAAGAGAGCTTAAAATCGACGCCCTTTGTCCAAGAGGCTTTACTTGGGAAGAAAACGGTATTCCTGCCGACTGGGCGGTCAAAGTTGATGGTGATGGCTATAAGGTTGATAGTGAAATCAACGCTGGCGACTGGGTTAAAATCCAAGGTGCTTTCGTTGCTAATGAAGTTGTTCAGAATGATGGAATGTGGTTCGCAAAGTGAAACGAGATGGAATCGATGTCTGGATGGAATTAACACCAGTATCTGAAATCCCAGCTGGTGAGTATGGAACAAAGACTGATTATCGCCCACAGCCAGCTCCACAACCAACACCACCAGCTGAACCAGAAATACCGTCAGCTGAACCAGAAGTTAAGAAAGAACCGGAAGTGGCGGAAAAATCAAGAATTGCCAACCACTGAAGAAAAAAATCAACTGAAAACCAAGGGTTAACAGTTCAAGAAGAGGAGAAAAAAAGATATGTCGCACAATTTAGAAAAATAGCGGAAATGCTGAAAATTCTAAAAAAAGTAGAGAAAAAAAGCAGTTAATTCAAATTAATGCAAGACCACTAACAGAAGAGGAGTTAAAAAAATGTTGGAAGATTTACAGAAAACAACAAATGAAAAATATTGCTAACACGGAGTATGAGCCACGAATTAGTGAGAAAGCTAAAAACGACGGTGTATTTCATCGCCGACCTTGGAATTTTTAACAAATATGTTAATTGCCACAATTTGTGTGATCTTAATTCCAAACGCAACAAAAAGAGATTTTTGGCAATTTCCGGCGCAATCGCTACAGCTTTTTGCAGGGGCTTAAACCAATCTTTAAGCTAGGAGCTAAAAAAATAGAGAATTGAGAATTAGTAAAAATAAAAAAAGAACCCATTTTGGATACTATTTTTGAAATCTCTATATATAAAATATATATAAAATATATATAAAATATATAAAAAAAGTATTGACTTTTATTATGTAAATTGATATAATTAAGTTACATCGCCTTAGCTTGCTCGAAAGAGCCGCTAAGGTTTTTTTGTGGTATAATATAGTTATGAAGATTTATATTGATGGACAGAATTTTTTTTGTATAAAAGCCTCCGATATTCTTATCGAAGCTGATTTAATTAGTAATAAAGATGAATTAAGAAAGATAGATATCCGATGGATTATGCAAAAAAATATTTACATTGTCAGAAAAATGATGAAATATTATTTTTTGGTGCAAAGATTAAAAAAAATAAAAAGTATGGTGAAGAAATATCTGAAAAACTTTCGCGTTTTAGTCAGGTGTCTCGAGATATACGAAATAGTTTACAATCTCAAGGTATTGAATTTATTGAGTCTGGGCAATTACGAGTTCGTTCAAGCGATAAGTGTCATAATTGTGGTGAAGAAGATTATAGATTAACTGAGAAGGGTGTAGATATTGGTCTTGGCGTTAAAATGGTTGAAGATAAGTTGCTAAATGATGAAAATAATTTTGTTTTAATAAGTTCAGACACCGATTTATTACCTGCAGTCAAGTCTGTTCGAGAAAATGGTGGTAAAGTGACATATGTTGGGTTTGAAGATAGATTAACTAAAGCTTTGATTTATAATTCTGATAGAAATAATATTATCAGAAGGAATGAGATTATTGAGGCCTATAAAAGAGCGAATGAAGAAAGTTGATTTTAGGGAGTCTTAGCAGTAGCTAGGGCTTTTTATTTCATCTAACTAAAATAACACCCGAAGGTGCTATTTTAAAAAGTAGATAGTTTATAGAAAACAAACATGTTCTTCATTGCCTATTTAAAAGCCAGAAAGTCGCTGAAACTGGCGCTTGGGCTCTTTTTAAGTATATCAAATTTCGCAAGAAAAATAAAGCTTATCGTTAATTTTTATCAACTAGCGAAAACACATAAATCACCAAGATAATCGCTAAAAGGTTCAAAACACGAAGTGCTAAATTATCAGATAAAACCAACAACGCTAAATTTGATAGAAAACAGATTGCTAAGAAGTTCTTTTTAAAATTATCACTCATTATACTCGCTCCTTTATTTCTTCTAAAATTTTTTTATAGATGAATCTATAGTTCTTTCATGTTCTTTATCCATTACTCGTTGATCGACTTCTATTTCAAAGATATTTTCTGGTGAATTAATATTAAATTTCTGTTTAAATTCATCACTTACAAATACTCGTCGTATAGTTTTCTCTTTCTTTAGTCGTGGATTCAAAAGATATTTAATTCTTTTTATCGTCATATTTTTTTTAGGCTTATTCATCTTTATTCCTATTTTTTTACGACACTTGTTATATTGGGCTTATAACACATAATACCGTGTTTTTTTCATACATCTCATTAACTTTATTATCATCATCAAAAAGCGAAGAGAATATTTTTTTAAAGCCAATATGATCTTTAATTAAGTCTTCCTTAACTTTATAAGCTGGTCGTAAATCATTTTCTAGGCGCATAAAAATAATTACATTGAAATCTATCAATTCTAAATCTTTTCATATTATCGGTAAGCCAATTTATAGTGGCTTTTTCACATCTTCTATTTCTACCAGTTATAAGAGCAATCCTAATTTCTTCTCCCATTGCTGACTTATTTGGCGTATTTATATCATCCATTAAATAGAAAATAGATTTCAATAATATAAACCCACTCCCTAATGCTATATCTTTTACTACCTCATCATAAGAATAAAAACTATCATAGTCCTTATCTTTACCCTGAATATATTTCAAACGATGCGAGCAATCTGCTAAAACGCCATCGATGTCAAATACTATATATTTCATTATTGTTCCTGTAAAAATTTAATCGCTTTTTCTTTAGTATCAAACCTTTTCATCTTTTTATTGCCTTTCGATTTCATTACTATGAAAGCCATATACATGAAACATAAATCAATCAACACATTACCGCTTAGCAGATAGTGGTTGAATAATAGTAATCCAGCAATCGTTAGAAATGAAAAGATATCTGCTAATATTGATTGTATAAGTGTTTCGTGAACTATTATAAAATTGTTTTTTTCATTATAATTTATCTCCTTTTTATTTACGAACCTCAGCTATAATTACACCTGTTTTAGTCTCTCGAGCTTCAATCTCGAGATGCATGCCAGTTTTCTTATCGTCAATTTTAAAAAAATATTTTTTTGTTAGAAGAAAAAAACTCTCATCTATTTCTGCACAATTCATATATGCCTCAGCACACATAATCAGATATATTAATTCTTCTTGGTCATTATATCTTAGCCTTACTTCTTTCATCTCTTAACTCCTTCATATAACATTCTTCGCATATTGGATAACCAAGTCCTATTTTGTTATGAATTGTATGACTGGTAAATGCCTCTCCACATTTTATCTCTTTCTCACATTCTGCACATTTTATTATCAATTCCATGTCGTGAGAGATTAAAGGACAGTTATCTGGTAATTTATATTCTTCATACGCCTTCTTTTTAAAATTCCATTTTTGGGCTTTCATTATTCTAGCTCCTTTAATATTATTGAGGTAGGGCAGAAACACTTGAAAATTGCTTATGATCGTGTTGAAGGTGCTTGTTTCTGCTTAACCCTCAAATCTGAACATAACTTTTGCGTGTTGAGACAAACCACGCCAAAACTATTATCATAACTACCACATTACTATTTATAATTTTAGTTATGCTCAGGTTCGAGGGGCGAAGCTTTCGGCTTCGCCACTGACAATAATTTATTGAAATACCCAGTTTAACGCCATATGGTAGGGCGGAGAACTATGAGGCTTTTTTATTTTGTCCCTTATATCTAAAATTTTTACCCATTGTTTTAACAAATGTTTTAGCTAAATTCTTTGTAGGGAACTCATACTTGGTTTTAACAACGCCATCCTCATATTCAACTACGATATAAGCAAAGTCAGGGTTAAGACATTCATTATTGCTCATAAGTCAAGTAGGTTTTCCACTCTTCTGGGTGGTTGTCTAAACTTTCTCCAATATCTTTAATAGATTTAAAATATATTGTCGACCCTTTTTCCGTATATTCAACACCTCTCCAAAGTCTCTTGCTTTCAGCGTGACAATAACCATAATACTTGGGTTGTTCTTCATCGCTCCAATCAGGTTTAAATCCTTTTGCGTCTTGCTTGATGATTGCTCTCGCTTTCAGATATGAAAGACAATCTCCAGCTTCATCTCGGGTTTTAAAATAGTTGCCAAATGCTTTCCTGCGATTTTCGAGGTATTCGTCTTTTTCGTATGGCTCTACTCCGTCGACAAAGCGATCGCTGGTGATATAAAAGTATTCAAAGCCTTCGTCGTATTCGTCCATTTCTTATTCTTCCTCGTCCGCTTCAATTTTTAATTTCTCGGGGATTTCTTGGATTATTTCGATTAAATGTTGGACTAATCTTTTAAGAAAGTTGCAGTCCATTCCCCACTTGTCGAGATATTCTGCCAATTCTTCGGGCGTCATGTCCGTGATGTCGACTGTTTGATATTTTCCGTTGCGTTTAATTCGGGTATAAATTCCCGAGAGGTTTCTTTCTTGTGGTGTCATTCGTTCGCTCCTTATTTTTCGTCAAATTTATATATTACGGTGTTGCCGTGGGTGAATGTTATCTTGCAACGCTCTTTCTTATCTCTGTGCATGGCTCGATGTCGGTTAATGCCGAGATAGTGGAAGTCTTTTTCGCGAGTATGACAATAACAATTCTTTTCTTGCTTATACTTTGGTTTCGCCATTTTCTCCCTCAATTTCTTCAATCTTGAAGACATCTTCTGCGTTTAATCTGTGGACATAAAATTTGTTTGGGTGCTTCGGTTGCTTGGCGACAATTTCGTATTGTGTCTGTGTCATGAAGTCTTGAACAATCCTTGCGATTTTTCCGCGGTGGACTTGGTTTTCGCTTCGTTGTTTCGTTGGTCGATAGTAGACCTGCTCGCCGACTTCAAACTTCGGGTATTTTGGGGCTGGTCGTGCCGACTCATCGACGTCAACTTTCATTTTAAACATTTCCATTTTTTTCGTGCCTCCAATTTCTGCTTATAAGTTCGTTTGTCTTCCTTTACGGTATAAATTCCGTTTGCTTGCTCGTTTTGAATTGTTAGGCGTCGAGCGTTTTCACGTCGATTCTTTTTATTCTCGTTGTATTTGATTGAGCGTTGGCGGTCAATATCTGCTTGGTTGTTTGGGTACATGTTTTGCTTCCTTTCTTTCTAATGATTATATCGTCTGCTAAAATTCCAAATTTGAACTCGTTCAACACTCCCGATCCGTATCTCTCAACTTCAACTGAGGTGACATTCCTGATGAGCTTTCCGCCAATCATTAATTGCGAAAATTTGCCGTCTTGTGTGATTACAACCCTTTGGTCTTTAAGATCTAAGAGTTCCTCGTATTCTTCGAGTTTCTCATGTAATAGTGCTGAAATTTTTTTGTATTTTCTGCTTTCCAATTCGTATTCTCGGAGCTTTTCTTCGAGTTCTTTTATCTTCTTTCTGTTGAAAAACATTTTTCTCCTTTAATTTATTTTTGACAATTGACGGTAGCGTGTAGTTTAGCTTTAGCGTTTATTAGTTCAGCTTCTGAGCCGATAAATAGCCCAAATACACCCGAAAATAGTAACAAGGCTATAATCGCAATCGCTCGCCAAGCCGACATTTTAAATTTTAGGTCTTGCATAATTAAATGCTGAATATCAGGTCGGTTCATAATTTATCCTTTTATTTTTAGTTGTTAAAATTCGACTTTCTTTGGTTTTGGTTCGCCAAGATATTGCTGAATTTCGAAAATTGCTTTATCATATCCAATCACGAATCTTGCGCGATAACCTTTACTCCTTAGCTCTTTAAGCATTTTATCTTGCTCGATTAAATGTTTATTCTGCCTAATTTCGCCATTCTTCTTAAAAACAATAACATTTTCAGCTTTAATTTCGAGAAATAGACCGCTCGCTAAGGTATTACTTTCAGCAATGAACAAATCCGGCCAAGCTCGGGATTTCTGAAATTTCTTGTGTTTTACAGCTTGACCAGGGCTCATTTTCATACCGCTTGAGAAATCTGTTCGAAATAACACATCGGGGTAGTTTTTGCGCAGATAATCGCAAATTTTAAGGTGCAGATTTTCTTCATTTTTTCTCATTAACATACCTTAATTCCTCATATCTTTGCCATTCTGGCGAAATAATATTAACTTTAATTTTAACTACTCTAGAAACACCATTAATTAAAATTTTCATAATTCTTCCTTTTAGATTTCAGCCCTCCAACGGACACAAGGCTCATAACCACGAAATAATCGCGGCGAGCTACTAATAAGGAGGTGCTCGACTTTTTTCTGCAGCTCTAAACCACTTGCGAAACCTGTGCCCATTGGAAGGCTAAACTTATTTTTTAAAATCCTACTGCTCGTCGATAATCATCAAACTGCTGTGAACGCTCTATACTATCTTCTTTACATTCTTTGAGATATTCATTATAATAATCGTTTTGCCAATCTTCGAAAGGGAAGTCTTTAATATCCATTTTTTCGGCAAGGCCATTACCAATTTCGTAATATCTGCAAAATTCGTCAAAATCCATATCTTCAAAACCATCTTCGTAAAGATTGCGATTTTCTAAAATAATATTTTCTAGAAAGTCACGGATTAATTTTTGGTCAAAATTCATAGCTTAACTCCTTTATTAATTTTTTTCGCTATTCCTTCGCAAGAAATCTTCACAAATTTGCCGATCTTCACAATTCATTACATATTGCAGCATTTCTGCTTTTTAAAGGGAGAGCGAGTTTTTGAACTGAAAAATTTCTTTTTAACTCTGTGATATCTGCAGTTGAATATTTATTAAAAATTTGATTAATTACTGTTCTGAAATTCATTTTTGATCCTTTGTAAAAAATGTTCGTTGGCGGTTTTGTGTCATTCTTTGCACACGAGCTGCAATGACTTTTTTAATTTCTTGCCGCGTTTGAGACGGCATTTTTTCATAATACTTAGTCACAAATTCTCGTATTTCGTCGATTTCGAACTCTTCGAAGACTTCTGCCACTTGGCGTTCATCTTTCATTTCTATCAGCTTTGAGCGATAGGCGGCAACGTAATCCGCCCACGCTTTCGCTGAATGATTTTCTTTATAAAATTGATACGCTAGTTGTTTAATTAATAGATATTCAGGTTTTGTCATAAGTAGAATCCTTGTAGTCGCTCCAGATGATTGGCTCGTGGATCTTGATAGAGCATATCACCATTACCAGTGAGCATTTCTGCGCCAGTTTCATCAAGAATGATTTTTGAGTTTAACGAATTTGTCACGCTGAAGGCAATTTTGGTTGGAATATTCGCCTTAATCAATCCTGTTACCACATCAGCAGAAGGTCGCTGAGTTGCAAGAATCAGATGAATACCTACTGCTCGAGCTTTTTGCGCGATTCGAATAATCGAACTTTCTGCACTTGGTATTCCTAAATCTGAAGCTTCAAGGATTGCTTTTTCAAGCTCTTTCATTGCTTTTTTCTGTTCCTTAATCGTTTCTTTTTCAAGCTCTGACATTCTTGGGTTAATTTTCAGATCTTCCAGTGATTTTACTTCTGATAAATCAAAATCTTTATTAAAATGTAGAATCGTTTCGATCATACCTTTAATGTTCAATTTAAATTCTTCGCGTTTATTACCAGATGTCATCATCAAGTCAGCAAATTCATCAATTACGCAAACGATTCGTGGCATTTCACCTTTGTAATCTTCGATTTTTCGCACACCAGCTTTTCGCAAAGTTTTATAGCGAGATTCCATTTTTTCCACTAAATCTGCGAGTGTTTCTTGTGCATGAATTGGATTAGTAACAATCGGTTTTAATAGATGTTTGCTATCTTCATAAAATCCGAGCTCAACTTGCTTTGGATCGATTAGCACGAGTTGGAGTTCATCTGTCGAAAGCTGTTTAGTGAGGGATTCGAGAATTACATTCAACATTACAGATTTACCTGAGCCAGTCTGACCAGCGATCAAAAGGTGAGGCATTTTGGTGAGGTCGCCGTAGTGAGTTTCGCCGAAAATATCTTGGCCGAGTGGAATTTCGAACGTGCCTTTTTTAAGCAGAGAATCGTCGAACTCTAGAACTTTACGTTCAGGATTTGGAATTTCCACACCGATGAGGTTTGTGCCGTAGATCGGCGCAAGCACACGAACCGATTTTGCTTGAAGAGCGATTGCAAGATCGTCAGCGCGTGAGCTGATATTTTTCATTGCGACACCACGGTTCGGCCGGAAGGTGTAACGAATCACACTCGCACCAGTGAAGGTTTCGCCAATTGCGCCACCAATTCCGAATTCCAAGAATTTTTTAATAATCAAATTCTCATTAGTTTCGCCGTCCGTTTCGAGCAAATCAATGGTCGTATTCTTCTCGCTGAATTTTTCCGCAACGTTCATCTTGCGCTTAATCTTAGCTTTATCAAAGCCAGTTTCAATGTTAGCGAGAACTTCCATTGATTCTTGTCCGTTTAGAATATCACTCGGGTTAGGGAAGAATTTAGCATTATCGTTGTTGACATAGTCAAAAACGTTCGTGATGAGTTTTTCGGTTGTGGGCAGAAATTCAAGTAAGTCATTTCGAGAATATTCGAACTCGCGAATTTGCGGCGAACCATCTCGATTTTTAGTCTTCTTAATCTCAATAAATCCAACACTTTCAATTTCTTTTTTGAGAACTTTTTCAGCCAAAACTAGATAGATCGAACCTTGCAGTAAATATTTGTAGTTTTCTTGATACTCTGGATCGAGTGGATCGTTAGTCGCAGAAGAATAAAACGAAACTGTTTTGTAGTCTTTAAGCTTCAGCTTATTTCCCGAACCTTTAATAATCAAGTCGATAATTCCAACCATTGGCACTTTCGAAATATCAGCTTCGAGTCGTTTTTCAGCATCGATAACTTCGAATTTTGGTGCTTCCTCAAAATAAATATTGAGCGAATCGTTAAATTCTTTAATCATTTTTTCACGACTGCCAGTTTTACCGTAATCGATTTCGTAATCGCTAGTTGAATTTATCTCATCAAGCCCAGCCGCTGCAGCTTCGTCAAAAGTTCCGCCTTTGTAGTAAATCTCAAGAGCTTTGTGAAAAGCTTTACCGACTACCATCGATGGGCTTGAAGGATTATCGTAAACTTTCGCAATGTAACGCTTTTGAAACTCAACCTGATTTCGCAGAAAGGTTACTAGAGCGGAGTAGCTTAAGTGATCAACTCTATTCATTGATTTTCTCCTCGGTTTGGTTAATAATTTGTTCATCTTCGCGCGAAATTTCTTCTTCGATGTAGATTCCAGAAATATCGAAGGCTTGGCGAATCGCATTAGCTTCAGCGCATTTTGTGAGCATTACAATTGGCATTTTTGCCCAAGTTGATTTCGGCTTACCATCCTTATTTTTCTGGACGAATTCTTCATAAAAAGCAGTATATTTCGTGAATTCTTTCGGCTCACCGTTAACTAGTCCAAAAACCGGCACAGTTACGCTTTCGAGCTGTCCATCGGCGCTCTTAGTAATTTCAGCAGTTCCAGTGTGAGAATATTTACCGCCTCTTCGAGCGAGTTTCGAAGACCGTGAATTGATATGATCGGCGTAAGCTCTTCGCGCTCAGTTGAAGAGTTCCAGACATAAGTTGCATAAATCTCATTCTTGAACGGATTAACTCCAAACTGGCTTGAGATGATCATAAACCGTTTTAAATCTTCAATCGGTCGAGCTTGTCCTGTCTTGGTTAGCCCGAGTATCGATACATGGATTGACGCAAGCAATCGCTCTTTGAAGGCAGTAGTCAAATCTCCTTCGAAGAGATCGTTCGCATATGGCACGACTTCACCATATAATTCACGACGCTTTTTATTCGCTAATTTCTTTGCATCTTTTTCTGTAGTAATAACTGCTTCTGACATTATTTACAAATCTCCATTTCATTGATCATTTGCCATTCACAGTTGTGTTCTTTTTCATAATTTCGATATTTTTGCCATCGATATTCTGAACCAAACCAAGCAAGAGCTACCAGTCCGACAATCATAAAGAATATTATTTTTTTAAATTTTTGTTGTTTTTTTGCGTGCATTTTATCTCCTTAATTTTTATTATTTTTTTGATTTTTCGAAAATGTTATCTGTCGCCACTATTCATTACTTTCTTGGCCGTTTTCTTTTTCGAAATTCAAACCTTGATTTAACTTTGAAATTTCTGCAAAACCCCGTTCGCAAAAAAATCTCATTTGTAAAATCAAGAAGCCCCGTGGAGCACGCACAACCACGGGGCTAATTTTTGTAAGCTTAGAAAAGATGTGCGTTTTTAGAGTTACATCTTTACGCTTATGATGATATATGATATAATGTAATTATCGCTTTTTAGGAGGTGAGTACATTGATACAAAAAAATTATTGTAATTCTGATTTGTGCGGTGATTATTCTGGCAAGGAGTATTGGAAAAAGGAAAAAAATTAATAGAAAAAAATGATGTTTTTTTCTATCTTCGGTTATTGTTTTGAGCTCGATTTTATTAATAATCAAACAGCTTGCAAACCAAGAAGTTATATTTTTCTTTTTTTGGATATTGTTGGTGGCGAATTTGCGGAGATGAAGATTATCTTGTCGCTTTCGAAACTGATTTTTGAAATAATTATTTCAGTGATTTTGCTGAATAAAATTTCGGGCGAGGCAAAATTTAGACAAGATTTATCTATTTTCTTCGTTTCTATTATTTCTTCGCAAATAATTTTCACAGATTTTTCCAAACCTTATTTCGCTTATTTCGCAGAAAAATATCTACACCATTTTTTTTGTCGAAATAATTTTTCAACTTTTTGTATCTTTTTAATTTTTAGCAGTGTCTTGTCAAAGTCCAAAAAAACAAGACACTGAATAGCCATCTCGAAAGAGGTGGTTTTATTTTGTTGTAAATATTACACGCTAAATATAGCGTTTTTTATTGATTTCTATAAACAAAAAGCACTATAATTAAATAGTCGAGCAGAAGAACTTTAAAATTTTTAAAAATACTTACAATTCTATAGAAAAACGGGGTGAATAAAAATGGAAGAACAACTTGAACTATTTAGCGGCCAGGAACTAAAATCTTTAGAGCTAGGAGGAATAAAGATTTCTTTTAGAAACATTAAAGTGATGAAGCGAGATGGCCGTGAGGTTTTTACTTGATGTTGAACGGATTTTTAACGCGATCGAAAAAAAGCTTTTCGATCAACATTCTCTGAAGGTGAAGACCCAGCTAATCCAATTATGGAATCGCTGAAAAATTGGCAATTTCGTACTTGATGAGTTAAAAGAAAGTGTGAAGAATGGTAAAAAAGTTTTTACCGTGGAAGAGATTCAGGATTTGGTTGAGCGAAAGCTTTATGATTATGACATTGCAACTTATCATAATTTTCACAATTATCGAGAAGAACGAGCACGTGAACGCGAAGATGCGCAATCAATTGATAAGACGATTAGCCGGTTGATCTTGAAAGAGCCTTCAACGGTGAATGAAAATGCAAACAAAGATAGCGGCGTTTTTGCAACGAGACGTGATTTGACAGCTGGTGTTACAGGTAAGGCAATTGGATTAAGAATGCTTCCATTGCACGTTTCGAACGCTCATCAAAAGGGTGAGATCCACTTTCATGATCTTGACTATAGCCCTCATGAACCAATGACTAACTGTTGTTTGATTGATTTTAAGGGCATGTTAGAAAATGGTTTTCGAATGGGTAATGCTGATATTGAGTCACCAAAATCAATTCAAACGGCAGCAGCTCAAATTGCACAAATTATTGCGAATGTAGCATCAAACCAATATGGCGGTTGTTCGGCTGACCGTATTGACGAGCTTCTCGCGCCTTATGCAAAAAAGAATTTCAAAAAACATCTTAAAGATGCCGAAAGATGGATCGAAGACAGTAGTAAATGGGAAGAGTGTGCTTGGGAAAGAACATATAAAGATATTTATGATGCAATGCAATCGCTTGAATACGAAGTTAATACGCTTTTTACCTCAAACGGTCAAACGCCTTTTGTGACTTTTGGTTTTGGGCTCGGTCAAACTGAGCTCGAACGTGAAATTCAAAAAGCCATCTTAACCATTCGTATTAAAGGTTTGGGCGCGTCGCAACGCACTGCGATTTTTCCAAAGCTGGTATTTACACTTAAACGTGGCGTAAATCTTTATCGTGAAGATCCGAATTATGACATTAAGCAATTAGCTTTGCAGTGTGCGACTAAGCGAATGTATCCAGATATTTTATCTTATGATAAGATTGTGGAACTTACGGGTTCATTTAAAGTCCCAATGGGTTGTCGTTCCTTCCTTCAAGGTTGGAAAGATGAGAATGGTGAAGAAGTAAATTCTGGCCGAATGAATTTGGGTGTAGTTACTCTAAACTTGCCGCGAATTGCAATTGAGTCCGACGGCAATTTCGAAAAATTCTGGCGTATTTTTGATGAACGTGTTAAAACTGTTAAAGATGCTCTAGTTTATCGGGTTAAACGGACCAGAGAAGCTACTCCTGCTAACGCGCCAATTTTATATCAATATGGCGCTTTTGGCAAAAGGCTTAGTCCTGAAGATTCAGTTGACGAAGTTTTTAAAAATCGTCGTGCAACTGTTTCGTTTGGTTATATTGGGCTTTATGAAGTTGGGAAAGTTTTTTATGGCGCTGAATGGGAAGAAAATCCGGAAGCGAAGGATTTTACGCTTTCAATAATTCGAAAAATGAAAGAACTTTGTGAGAAATGGAGTGATGAGTTTGGGTATCATTTTAGTGTTTACTCGACGCCAAGTGAAAGCTTGACTGACCGTTTTTGCCGTTTGGATACAGAGAAGTTCGGCTCTATTCCTGATATTACGGATAAGGGTTATTACACGAATTCTTTCCATTATGACGTTCGAAAAAACCCAACTCCTTTCGAAAAACTGGATTTTGAAAAAGATTATGTTAAGGCTGGTGCAACCGGTGGTTTTATTCACTATTGCGAATATCCAGTCTTGCAACAAAATCCAAAAGCTCTTGAAGCAGTCTGGGACTATGCCTATTACCGAGTTGGTTATCTAGGAACCAATACTCCTATTGATCGTTGCTACAAGTGTGACTTTGAAGGGGATTTTAAACCAACTGAAAGAGGATTCAAATGTCCAAATTGTGGTAATAATGACCCAAGAACTTGTGACGTCGTAAAAAGAACTTGTGGCTACCTAGGTAACCCGCAAGCCCGTCCAATGGTCAAAGGGCGACATAAAGAAATTGCCGCTCGCGTGAAACATATGAACGGCTCGACAATGTAAAAGTAAGTATTTTTATTTTAGCGTCAGCGAAAGCTGGCGTTTTTTTAAAAATAAAAAAAGCCTCAATTTTTGAGGACTTGAACTAAAAAGCTAGGTTGATGTGAGTTGATGTTTACGGTATCTTTTTAAGAATTTGGCTTTTAATCAAAAATATGATTTTCAAGCCCTTTTTCGAACAAGAATATTTTTTTAGGTTCTTGACATTTATTATTTTTCCGCTAAAAACTATTCAAAAGATTTTTTTGTGTTTGAGATTTTTTTAAATTCTGATTTTTGGTCTCTTGTGAGTTTTGCTATTTTTCTTCATTAAATCGTACCAATGATACTTTTTTACTCTTAATAAAGAATCTCCAGAGATTAAAGTCTGGTTCTCAATTACTTTTTCTCATTATTTCAAGATCTTTTGGTAGAAACAGTTTTTTTAAATCTGGATATTTTTTTCCAATAATTCTAAAAATAGACTTAATTTTTTTCCAGTTTATCTTGAAATTAACTATTTTTTTAACTATTTAAGAACCTCCTTTAATAAGAAATTTCGAAAAATAACCCAAAAATAGTTCACCTAACTTTTTGAAAGAGCTATTATTCGATTGTGGTAAATTCTGCAATATTTTGATACCTAAGCCAAGAAAAAGCTGTAAGCTAAAGCTTGAAGGAATGGTTTGAAAGTGTTAAAATTAAAATAGATAAAATGAATTTTCGAAAGGAGAAAAATGGCTAAATTAGTTTTTGCAAGACATGGTGAAAGTGAGTGGAATAAAGTAAACCTTTTTACTGGTTGGGCTGATGTTGATTTGAGCGAAAAAGGCGTTCGGCAAGCAATTGACGCTGGAAAGTTAATTAAAAAGGCGGAAATTGAGTTTGATGTGGCTTTTACATCAGTTCTAAAGCGTGCGATTAAAACAACGAATTTGGCTTTGGAATTTTCTGATCAACTTTGGGTTCCAGTTCAAAAATCTTGGCGCTTGAATGAGAGGCACTATGGCGGCTTAACAGGTAAAAATAAGACTGAGGCGGCTGAAAAATTTGGCGAAGAGCAAGTTCATATTTGGCGTCGTTCTTATGATACGCTTCCACCAGAAATGCCACGAGATGATGAATATTCTGCACATAATGATCGACGTTATGCTTTGCTTGATGATTCAGTTGTGCCAGATGCTGAAAACTTGAAAGTTACTTTGGAGCGAGCCTTGCCATTCTGGGAAGATCAAATTGCGCCAGCTCTAAAAAGTGGAAAGAATGTATTCGTTGGTGCTCATGGAAACTCAATTCGCGCGCTTGTAAAACACATCAAAGGCTTGAGCGATGACGAAATCATGGGAGTTGAAATTCCAAACTTTCCGCCACTCGTTTTTGAGTTTGATGAGAACCTTAATATTCTGAATGAATATTCACTTGGTGAATAGCTTTCGAAAAAGTAAAATAGAGCGTTAAGTCGCTCTATTTATTTTGGTAGACAATCATTGAATCGCCGTAAGATAGAAACTTATAATCGCCGTTCTGAATTGCATGATTGTAAGCATTTTTTTAAGGTTTTTCCCAGCCGGCAAAAAGCACTCGCAAGCATTAAAACTGTTGATTTTTGGCGCGTGGAAATTCGTAATTAAACCTTGAATTGTTTTAAACTCATATCCTGGAAAAAAATAAAAAAATATCTGCTTCACCCGATAAATCACCATTTTTGAGATTTTTAAAATTTTGCTTAAATCTTCACGATTGCCAGAATTTCCGTTTAGGTTTTTTTCGAAAAATTGCATTATGGGCATATTCAAGCGTTCTAGCGACTGTTGTGCCGAGTGCGAATACTCTACCGCCATTTTGTGCGGTTTTTGAATTTTCGCAACAGTTTTTGCTGGAATTTCAAAGTATTCCTGATGCATTCGGTGTTCTTCAATTTTTTTTCGACCCGAATTGGCATAAAAGTTCCAAGCCCAACATGAAGTGTTAAATGTGCGATTTTTACACCTTTTTTTCTTTTTAATGAATTTAAAAATTTCATCAGTCATATTTAAACTGGCAGTCGGTGCTGCAACCGATCCTTTTTCTTCCGCAAAAAAACAGTTTGATAGCGCTCAATATCAAGTGGCGTAGCGTTTCTTCTCATATATGGCGGAAGAGGAACGGTGCCGAAGTTTTCGCAAAGATCACGAAGATCGATTTTTGAGCTCACAATCGCGAGTCCGTCTCCAAGAATTTCTTCAACTTTAATTTCTGCTTTTTTTCGAAATTATTTTGGGCGAGATCTTTTAATGAAGAATCTTTTACAAAAAAAGCCTGTCGCCAGACTTAATTTTTCCACGATACATAACTTTATGTTTGTGCCAATCGCTATCAAAACTGTGTCGCTCTAAAACAACTAATTCGCGCTCGGCTCCACTCTCTTTTGTGGTGAAAAGTCGCGCTTTAATAACTTTCGTATCATTTAAGATAAGCAAATCGCCACTTTCAAAGAAATCTGCGATATTTTTTTATAAAAAGCTATCGGTAATTTTACCACTTTTTTTGATCTAAAAGCTAGCAATCTCGAACTGCCACGAACTTTTTGGCGGGTGCGCTGCGATTTTATTTTCAGGTAATTTATAAGTGTAATCTTTTAGTTCCATTTCTATATTTTATCACTTTTCAAAAGAGCTTTCAACAAAAGAGATAGACTGTAATTTTTTTATAAAAATTACTAAAAAAACTATTGACAAATATGTAAAAAAATATGATAAACTACTACTCAGTTGATAGATAGTTTAAAAACTAAATGTAAGGCTTCTATCAAGAACATTAAAAGTTGAAGACAAAGAGTTTATAATTACTCATGTTTTTCCTTTTTGTGGTCTTGATGGGAACCTTTTTTGTCGTACTTACGTGCCTAAAAAAAGGCAAAAATATTTATTCCGCATGGAGGAAAAGGACATGAAAAAAATAATAAAGTACTGAAATTAGGGATTGCTTTAATCTCTACTGTTATTCTTGGGGCTGTTGCTCCAGCTTTGACTAATAACCCTGTTTTCGGGGTTGTTGTTGTAAAGGCTGAAGAGCAACAGAGACCGTTAAAGTTCCGTATCACTTATTACGATAATGAAGCAGGAAAGATACTTGGTCAAATGACGGGGGTCATAAATCCTGGGGAAACCATCAATATCTATAAAAATATTGATGGATATGAAATAACTTTCAGGGAGGATTGGATGCCGAACTATGTCTTAACATGGGATATAGTTAGCGAGTATTTCTATCGTTCTGCAGATGGATACGATGATCTGTACCTAAATTACAAAAAGTTAACTCCAACGCCAGATCCAGTGCCAACACCAGATCCAGCACCAACGCCAGATCCAGTGCCAACACCAGATCCAGCACCAACGCCAGATCCAGTGCCAACGCCAGATCCAGTGCCAACACCAGATCCAGCACCAACGCCAGATCCAGTGCCAACACCAGATCCAGCACCAACGCCAGATCCAGTGCCAACTCCAGACAAACCTGTAGTGCCAACTCCAGACAAACCTGTAGTGCCAACTCCAGACAAACCTGTAGTGCCAACTCCAGACAAACCTGTAGTGCCAACTCCAGACAAACCTGTAGTGCCAACTCCAGACAAACCTGTAGTGCCAACTCCAGACAAACCTGTAGTGCCAACTCCAGACAAACCTGTAGTGCCAACTCCAGACAAACCTGTAGTGCCAACTCCAGACAAACCTGTAGTGCCAACTCCAGACAAACCTGTAGTGCCAACTCCAGACAAACCTGTAGTGCCAACTCCAGACAAACCTGTAGTGCCAACTCCAGACAAACCTGTAGTGCCAACTCCAGACAAACCTGTAGTGCCAACTCCAGACAAACCTGTAGTGCCAACTCCAGACAAACCTGTAGTGCCAACTCCAGACAAACCTGTAGTGCCAACTCCAGACAAACCTGTAGTGCCAACTCCAGACAAACCTGATAAACCTCAATTGCCAGAAACTGGTGAAAAAGATTCAGCTGCAGCGACCATGCTAGGACTGCTAGTAGCTGCTCTAGCATGGTTCACGCTTCGCAAGAAACAATAAATAAACTCACCACAGTCTATCAACTTATAGCCCCTCATTTGAGGGGTTTTTAAATTATTGTAATATTTATGTATGTAGGTTAATTTTGTATTTATTAAAATAGCTTAGCTTTATTTTTTTCGTGTATTTTATGGTATACTATTTTTTTAATGTTAGATTCATTTTTGCATAAAAACTTTACGCATTCCACATAAATTAAATATTACAAAAAAATGCGAAAGTCTCAAAACCCAAAAAGCTGTGGTGATTTTTTTATTCACGGAATTGCTAGTGATGCTAGGATGTGGCAAAAGGCTGAAAGTGAAATTGAGGGTGAACTTGATATTTACGCGGTTGACCTAATTGGGCACGGAGAATCGCCTAAACCAAAATGGCCAGGTGCCCAGCAGCTTGGAGTCCAAGCAAGAGCTATTCGAAGAATGGTAATTCTAATGAAAAAATATAAAAAACCGCTCTTCCTAGTTGGGCATTCAATGGGGTCTTTGGTGGCGGCAGAATTTTCGAAAAAATATTCGAATGTAGTTGACGGAATTTTTCTACTTTCGCCGCCAATTTATTCGCCAGAAGAAGTGCACGACTCAATCCAAGAATCTATTTTGAAAAAAGGTTATGAAGAAATCGTTAAGAAGCCGGAAAAATCAATTAAATTTGTGAATGCAGTTATTGATACTGGTGTGGTCGATGTTGATAAATTTGAATCTCAAGAACAATTTAGGCCAATTCGAAGATCTTTAAAAGAAGCAATAATTGAACAAGATACTTTTGCAGTACTTTCAAAAACTAAAACGCCAACTAAAATTATTTATGGAGTTTTTGACCCTGTTGTGATTGGGAAAAATATTCGAAAACTTGGTAGAATTAATAAAAATATCACAACTTCAAGAGTTTTAAGTGCTCACGACCCAACAAAATCGATGATTGAGCAGGTTTCGAAAGATATTGATAAAATTTTGAAGGAGAAATATGAATGAATAAAAAAGTTATTTTAACAGGTGATAGACCGACTGGAAAATTGCATATTGGCCATTATGTTGGCTCGCTAAAAAAACGTGTAGAATTACAAAATTCTGGCGAATATGAAACTTTTATTATGATTGCCGACACACAAGCTTTAACTGATAATGCAAAAAATCCTGGAAAAGTTCGAAATAATGTTTTACAAGTTGCTTTAGATTATTTAGCAGCAGGAATTGACCCTTCGAAAACTACAATTTTTGTGCAAAGTCAAATTCCGCAACTGCCAGAACTTGCGATGTATTATGCTAATTTAGTTTCGATTTCTCGCCTTGAACGCAACCCTACTGTTAAAACTGAAATTAAGCAAAAAAACTTCGGCGAAGGTGTACCGAGTGGTTTTGTATTTTATCCAATTTCACAGGCGGCAGATATTACGGCCTTTAAAGCAACCCATGTACCAGTTGGTGAAGATCAGCTACCAATGATTGAATTAACTCGCGAAATTTCTCGATCATTCAATCAAATATATGAAACAGATACGCTTGTTGAGCCAGAGGTTATTCTTTCAAAAGAAGGAGTTGAGCGCCGATTGCCGGGAATTAATGGAATGGAAGCTAAGATGAGCAAAAGCTTAAATAACGGTATTTATCTGGCAGATTCTTTTGAAGAAATGTGTGCAAAGGTGATGAAAATGTATACCGACCCTGAGCATATTAGGGTTGAAGATCCTGGAAAGATTGAAGGAAATGTAGTTTTTGCGTATCTTGATGTTTTTGCTGAAGATAAAGAGAAAGTTGCTGAAATGAAAGCTCGCTACCAAAAAGGTGGCTTGGGTGATGTTGCGGTTAAAAAATACTTGATCGAAGAGATGGATAAAGTTTTGAAGCCTATTCGTGAAAAACGAGCTGAACTAGAAAAAAATCCTGAGATTATTTATGAAATTCTTAGAAAAGGAAGCTTAAAAGCCGAAAAAATCGCAGCGCAAACCCTTAAAGAAGTTAAACAGGCAATGAAGATTGATTATTTTGGAGATAAAAATGGCAAAGTTTAATTCTGGTGATATTTTAAAAATTTTGCGAAAGTTTCAAATTGCAGGTGAAGAAAATGTTCCGCGAAATATTGAAGAGCTAAAAAAGATTACTGCTGATGAATTTTCAGAAATTTTCACTTTTAAATTTAACAAACATAAGTTTTTTATCGTGGTTGATGGAATGGCTGAAGATGATGAATTCTATATTCAAGATCTTCTTCGAAAGCATTTTGGTGATATTGAAGGTGAATTAATTAAGAATCCACTTGATTCAATGATGAGCTTTGCTTTACCGTTTGAAGGTAAAGATATCTATCTCTTTCGAAATATTGCTTCAAAAAAACAAGGCTTGATGTTTATTTGGCTGAAAAATTACCCAGAATTTTTCGCGAGCAACGATGCAAAAAAATATTAAAAAAATGGCTTTGTAAAAAGTAAATGGAAGAATCGCGAAAAAACCAAAAGATGCAATTGAAAAAGATGATAAGATTAAGCTCGAAATTCCAGAAAAAACTGCTGAAAAAATAAACTTTCCAATACTTTTTGAAGATGAAAAATGTTATTGTAATAAATAAGCCTCGTGGAATTCTAACGCATAGCAAAGGTGCTTTAAATGATGAATTTACTGTTGCGGATTTTTTTGAAAGTCGTGGCGTAAAATTTGGTAAAGGGACGAATCGTGTTGGGATCGTTCATAGACTTGACCGTGAAACTTCTGGTGTAATAATTGGAGCAAAAAAATGATAAAACTGCTAAAAAAAGCTGCAAAAGCAATTTTCAGAACGTACTGCGAAAAAAACCTATGTGGCAATTGTCAAAGGTGTTTTAAATCCAAAAAAAGCCTTAATTGATCTACCTATTGCGAGAAACGGCTCAGCTCCGAGCACTTTCATGATTCATGCAAAAGGAAAAGCCAGCCCAAACTAAATATGAAGTTCTTAAGGAAAATGAAAAATTTTTCGTTAGTAAAAACTTATGCCAAAAACTGGTCGAACACATCAATTGCGTGTTCATTTAAGCTATCTAAACCATCCAATTTTTAGGCGATAGGGTTTATGATAAAAATATTTCGAAATCTGAAAGTGAAGATAGGATGTTTTTGCATGCGCAAAGTTTAGAGATTACAATTCCACCAAAAAAAGGGTGAAAAAAAGAATCGCAAAGAATGATTTTCGAAGCAGAAACTCCTGAAAAATTTTGAGTTATAAAAATGAAAGATTTCTTTGAAAATACAATTTTAAATTCGCATGCAACGGTCGTGGAAATCCCTCGTGGGTTCGGTTTTGAATTTGTTCTAAAAAAGTTAAAATTTTTGAAAGATATTCAAATAATTGAATTCAGGCCAACTATTCATGGTGCGCAAAAAAACTGAAATTATCAATGTTGAGGATATTGAATTTTTACAGCAAAAAGCAAATGTAAAAAGTGTAAAAAAACGTTGTTTTGTATTGATGAATGCTGAAAAAATGAATGAATCTGCGCAAAATAAATTCTTGAAGCTTTTTGAAGAACCAAATACTAATACTTCTTTTGTGCTTTTGACTGAAAATAAGAATGCCTTCGAAAAGACTATACTTTCACGAGCGCAGATTTTACGAATTCCGCCAATATCGGAAATTGATTCGATTAAGATGTTGCAAAAATCAAAATTGAGTGAAGATGATAAGAAAAAAATTCTATTTATGGCGAACGGTTTGCCTGGTGAAATTGATAAACTTTCGAACAGTAAAAAATATTTCAATGAACAAATGGAGATTGCTGAATTTGCAAAAAGGTGGTTTTTGGGTTCGAAATTTGAAAAAATATTAATCGTGAAAGATTTAAAACCGGAAAGAAATGATATTCTAAAGTTTTTAGAAATTTTGCTTAAAATGGTTGACCAAACTTTTGCTCAAAATCCAAAAAAAGGAGCAACAACGGCAAAGAAAATACTTAGAGCTTATGATAGGATCTCTAAAAATGGAAATATCAAGTTGGCTCTGCTTGATTTAATTATCGGCTAAAAATTTGCTAAAATGCTAACTTCTATGCTATAATATATTGGTATGTTAGTTTTGATTTTAATTATTGTTCTTAGTGTTTATGTTTTTCTAAAAAAATCCTGAAAAAAATTAACAAAAAAACGCCCTACCAGATAATTTTGCGAATAAAATTGATAAGCTGTGGCGTGTAGCACAAGAGGCAATTATTGATAAAAAAATATTTGCGAGCAGAGAAAGTTTTATTAACAATTTTGCGATTTGATGAAAGAAATGCTACGGCATATAACCGTTTAGGGATAATATATGCGGGCCAAAAAAAGTTTGATGAGGCTATTGAATGTTTCGAAATTGCTCAAAGCTTAGAAAGCAGCGCATCGAGTCTTCATAACGTTGGTTTAATCTATCTCGAAACCGAGAATTATCAAAAAGCCGCCCTAGCATTCGAACAAGCTCTAGAAATTGAAGATTCTGTGCCAACTCGATATATTGCTTACGCCCGAGCTCTCGAAAAAATGGGAAAAGATAAATTGGCAATTTCAGCACTAGAAAAGGCTATAGAACTTGACGAAAGACCTCAAACTTTACGAACTCTCGGTTCGCTCTATCTTAAAGTTGAAAAATATAGAAAAAGCAAAAAGAAATTAAAGATAGATTGGAGTTATTAAAAGATAACAGAAGGACTATAAAAACAAAACCGAATCTCTAATGAATCGATTTCAACCAAAAAAAATTGCAATGTAAAAATCAGGTTTAAAGCCTGATTTTTTTATCTATTAATATGCGGTAAGGTTAGATAAAGATATTAATCATATTTAAGTTTAAAGATTTTATATATCAATAAAAAAAGAATGAGCACCAATTAGATGCTCATTCTTTATGTTAATTTAATTTTTTTCGAGTTTTGAAGTTTTTTTGCTGTAAGGAATGTTAGAGTTGCGCCAGAAATTAGAGCAAAAAAATTGAACCTATATTTCTTACAAAAACCGGTATTTGGTGCAGCAATCTTTGTAATATCTTCAAAGATATATGAAATTATTGTTTCATTTTTCTACAACAAAGCCCTTTTGAGCTCCTTCAATCCTCTTGAGTTGGTAGATTCGACCGTTGATCTCAATTCGGTTAGTTCCGACACTTTCGAAAGGTGTTCCAACTTGAGTACCTATTTTATGTAGAATATTCTCGTTCTGAATTGGGTTGCCTTTTTGATCTAGGAACCTTTCGATAACTGTACCACCTTTCTTTGGTGTGTATATATAAGTTATCGTTTGGTCGATATCTTTAGCTTTTCCAGATTCTGGAGCAGAATCTTTTGCAATTTTTTCAAAAACATAAGATAATCCATCTTTTGTGATTTCTTTTGGTGCTTTTGAGGAGTAAGGTGTTCCAACTTGAGTTTTAGCTTTTAGAATTTCTACCGTGCCTTTAAGCTCTTTACCTTTTTGGTCGATAAACTTAGCCTCAACTTTTCCGCCTTCCTTTGGTTTGTAATGAAAATCAAAGGATTGAGATTCGGACGAAATTTTACCGTTAACCGCCTTGGACTTATCTTCAAGAGTGTAAACGAGTCCTTTTTTATCAGTAACTTCTTTTGGTGGGTTATAGCTAAATGATGTTCCAATTTGCTTGCCATCTTCTTCAACTCTTGTTTTTTCTAGGACTGAACTATCTTTAGAGTTTAATAGACGAGCAATTACGCCTTTTCCAAGCTTCGGTGTGTATTGGTAAACTATTTCTTTTGTTTTAGCTTCAATACGGCCAGTCTTTGAACCAGATTTTATCTTTTCGAAGGTATAAACTAATCCTGTATCACTTGTAATTTCAAGATCTGGCTCATCGGAATATTCGGTTCCAACAGGTGTGTTGGTGGCTTTAACTACCTTTGTATTTTTGATAGTTTTGCCGTTTTGGTCAACATATTGGGCCAAAACTTGACCACCTTTTTTAGCAACATATCCATAAATTATAGTTTGTTCTTGTTCTGAAACTTTGCCATTTTGAGGTGCTGAATTTTCAATCAAAGAACTAAACACATAAGTTATTCCTTCATAAGTAATCTCTGGTTGAGGTGTGCTTGAGTATGGGGTTCCAACTTGAGTTCCATCTGGCGAAACAGTCTCAGTTTTAATTGTCTTGTTTGAATCAATGATTTTCGAAATAGCATTTACGCCTTTTCCAGCTTTTGGAGAATATTCAAAGATAACGGTTTGTGAATCAGATTTAACGTGTCCATTTTCCGGTGCGGAATTTGCTGAAATCTTATTATAAACATACTTCAGTCCATTCTGATTAATTTCTGGTTTTGAAGTTGCTGAATATTCAGTTCCAACCTGAGTTCCTGCTGGTTTTACAATTTCAGCAGGGGAAATTTCTTGGTTTGTGCCAGTTTTTACAAACTTAGCTTCAACTTTTCCACCTTCCTTTGGCTTGTATTGGAAGATAACGGTTTGTGTTTTTTCTTTAACTATGCCGTTTTCTGGGTCTGAACCATCTTTGAGTTTTTCGAAAACGTAAACCAAATTATCTTTGGTGATCTCGGCTGGTTTTGTAGTGGTGTAGTTCTCATTTATCAAAGCATTTTCTTTGATAACTTTCTTTGCTTCTATTTCATCGCCATTTTGGTTAATGAACTTAGCTTCAACAGATCCACGAGGCCTAAATACTCCAATATTTACAGAGAAGTGCTTGCTTTGAGCATTATTATTAAAGGTTAAACTTCGTACAGTTGCATCTGTTGATTTTTCAGTTACATGACTTGCTTTACTGTTATACGCATTGATAGCAACGTAGTTGTTTTTTACAGTTTCTAAAGTTTCTTTTCGCGTAAATCTCACATGATAATTTGCGAAATCTTTAGTCTTGAAACTATAATGACCCTTACTGTCAGTTTTGGCTGATTGAACGGGAGTGTTGTCGGTGTTTTTGAATAGCTCAACGGTGTATTCTGGAAGAAGGGTATCAATATTTTCGTCGAAAACATTATTCTTGTTGTTATCTTCGAAAGCGATACCTTCGATTACTGTAGGGTATTCAACTTTCGCCTCAACTGGGTCGGACTCAACCAAGTTTCCGCTTGCGCTAATTGTTACAGCAACACTGTTGTTTGCAATAGTATTATCGGCAGCTTTTGGATCAATTTGAGCAGTGAAATCAAAATTTACAACAGTCTGAGCAGGCACAGAGTAATTTGCTTTTTGCTCGATTTTAATCATTCGAACTTTAGACCAATCAGTGATCGCAGTTTTGTCAACAAAGTTTTTATTCCAAGATTCGTTTTGGGTTGAACCTGGCTCATCTGTTGAATAGCTAATTTTAAAGCCTTCTTTTTCAGCGATTGCACCAGTTGGTTTAGTAGGAATTTGACTTCCTCTATCTTCTTGAGCGCCTTGGTTGTTTTCAACAATTTTCTTGTCGTTTGCGGTTGGTAAAACTTCAAGTACGCGTGAAGTTAGTAGTGGACGATCAGAAATGTTAATAACTGAAATTCGATAGTCAATTAAATCTGCTGGGTCAAGATTTGAAACGTTTTTTCTGAAACTTCCAGTATTGTGCTTGCGAACATATTTTTTAATAGCAACTTGTTCTGGCTTTAAAACATTGAAAGTGGTTGAAGATCTAGCAATATTGGTTGAGTTTGTGCTTCCATCTTCGCCGAAGTCAAGATCATCATTTCCATCTCCATAACGGAACTTATCGTTAGCGTCCCACATAGTAATGAAGTCTACCTTATATTGGCCGTTTGGTGTGAAGTCTGAAACCTTGATACTTTTTGATACAAATCTATTAAATTCACCATAGGATAGGGATTCTTTTCCTGTAATTTTAAGAAGTTTTTTCCCACTGTTTTTATAGTTTTCAGTCAAAGAGCAATTGCCTCTATCTATGCATTCTAGAGCCTCATTACCAACATCAAGATTATTCGAGAAAAGTAGAGCATATATCGGCTTATTGATACTTATATTATTGCTTCTATTTGCTATGAGCGAAGGGCTTGATCCTGCAGCGGTTATAGGTTTGCGATCGGAATTTATTAGCGTGTTGCTAACTTTTTGTTGTTGTCTTTCTAAGAATGAGACACTTTTAGACTCTTTTTCTGTATTGTTTTCTATTTTTAGAAATGCACTATTTTCGGTTACATACTCCTGTTCGGGTCGAATAGAGTCCCTAATCTTATCTATGTCGAAAAATTTAGTATATGCTTCGAAGCTAAAAGTTGATCTTTTACCAACTTCTCCGATGTTTGAGGGGAGAGAACTGCCTTCAGGGAATTTAATCTTAAAGCCTTTAGTGCCATATGGTAGCTTAACTTTTCTATCCGTTTCAGTAATTTCACCCACTTTCGTTTCTATATTTTTAGAATCTATAGCGTAAACGTCCACCCTTTGAATTTTCAAGTCTTTAAAAAGAGAATATCCCGAAGAACTAGATGCATAAAAAACCTCATCAATATACTGATCGTCATTATTTAAGGAGTCTCTAATATAATCTATTGAGTGGGTACTATTACTGCCATCATTCAGAACGTCGACTGAGATACGCCAAATATAATTTTTGTTTTCTTTGTTATAGTCTATTTCTGATATATCCATTATATAGAAATTTTGTGCCTTATATCTGTCTATTTTTGTTTTTCCGTATCGGTACGGCACTCCCTGAGGACCATAGAATTTTCTAATTCCTATGTTACCATCTTCCGGGTATCTAAGAGCTCTTGGCGTAAATGAATCGATTGCTGTTGCACTAAGGGAAGTTCCATCCGTATACTCTACAGTTGTTTCAAGTTTGATTTCCGCTCTCTTATTCAATATAGAAAGCGGAGTATTGGTTGCATACCTTGTTTCTAGGTTCTTTTTGGGGTAAATATTGCTACCCGAAATTCCACCCTGCTTAAAAGTTGCAATTCTAGTATTTTTATCAAAACTCCAACCATCGTTAATTGACTCTGGCGAAGGTGACATATATTCAGGAAGAGTAACTTTGTAGGTCATTGACTCCGCCTGCTTAATGCCAGTACTATAGACTTCATTTGTGCCATTAACACCTCTAATAAGAGCGTAGGCGTAATTAATAATTGAAATATTTTTATTGTTAAAATAAAGTGGTTCAATGTCTGTATTTTCTTTATTGGTGTATCTCGCAATATAAACATTATCTTGAATGTTTAACTGAGCAGAAATCAGAGATGGATATTTAAGAGTGTTAAGATTCTTACTCTGCCTACTCAAAAGGACACTGTCTTTATTATAAAGCTCATGAATAATTTCTGGCTTATAGTTTTCTGGAGTTTCGACATTTTTAAATCTAAAAATATAGTTAATTGAGTTAATTGAACCAGCTTGTAAGTTTGCGTAATTTCCGCGATAAATATAGTAATCATCATCTGAGGTAACACTATATGAAGTAATCGCAGAGGTTGCTGTTACTTTCGGATATCCGTAAAGGTATTTCTTTGGAATTTTAAGCAGAAAATAAGCATTATTATATGATTTTGCTGAACCTTCGCTTGAAACCTCAACGCGTGAGTTCATAACGATTTCTTCGCCAGAGTAAAACTCAGTCTTCTCGGACTTATCTTCTTTCTTTGAAATCATTTCCATAAATGTTTTAACATTATCAGCAAAGTTGCCGTTTTGAGCATTAGCAAGGTGCTTTAATGTACCGTATCCGCCCAAAGTAGTAGCAACTAAAATAGCCGCTAAAACAGTGAGTTTCTTGAATTTTGCATTGCGAAAATCCAAGAAAGCTCGTCTGGCATTTCTTCCACTTATTCTCATTTTCCTCCTTAAATAAGTTTTATCAAAACAATTATATCACAAACACAAACACAAGCACAATAAAAAGGCCAATTTTTGCATTTTTTTCAAATTGAGATTTTACTTGTAATTATTGCATTCAATGCTTCAATTTCGTATTTTAAGAGTTCTTAACCGAGAGAGTTTGGGGGGACTTCGAAAAACTAGCTAGTAAGTTGCGGAAGTTTCAGGGGATGTCAAAGTTTTAAGAGTGAATAAGAGTGAGATAGTTCCTAGAGATACTATTTAATTTTCGGAGAGACTATTTATTTTTAGATCTGCTTGAAGCGATGAATAACTGAATAACTGAAACAAGAATAATCACTGAGCAGATAAACCAGAATTGACTAATGTTTGGCAAGTTAAATTCGAAAAATTCACGTAAGATCGGAGCACTAAAAATTACACCAGTGAAAATTAAAGTTCCAATGATATATATTGTTCTACGAATTTTGTTGTTTCTTGAGGGCTTTGAACCAAGGAATATCTCGCTCAAAATTGTCGCAAAAACACCAAACCAAGCAGTAGCAATCACGACGGTTGCCAAAATTCCATGCATTATGTGCTTACTTGCGAGACTGCCATCAACTTTAAAATATAAACTAATATAAATAAATGAAATTGCTAACCCACTTAAAATTGCTACTGGTGCAATTGAATAAAGTGTGTCCCGCCAGAAGTTCTTGGGGTTAATTTTAGCTTTAGGTATTGGTGGAAAAAGTGTGGTTAAAACTGTTGGCATTGTTACTAAAATAAAGTTCATGTAAGTGATATGACGTGGTAGAAATGGGTAATTGACGCCGGCAAGCATTGTTGCGAAAAGAATTGTTACGCCAAGAATAATTTTATGGAAGAACAAAATCGCAATCATCTCAATCGAAAGCATAATTCTATTCCCAACCTTCACGCCACTTGGTAGAGAAGTGAAAGAATTATCCATTAAAACTAAATCTGCCACACGGCGAGTTGCAGGAGCGCCATCAAACATAGAAATGCCCAAATCTGATTTTTTAATCGCAAGAGCGTCATTTACACCATCGCCAATCATTCCTGTATATAGTTTGTTTTTCTGAAAAACACCAATAATTTTCTCTTTTTGCTCAGGTAAGACTCGTGCGAAAATTGTATTTTCAAGAACGGCCTTTTCGAAGTCTTTTTTCGAAAGATTAGCAAGTTCTGCGCCAGTTATATATTTTTCAGCATTTTTAATTCCGGCTTCAAGGGCAATAAAACTCACAGTTCGTGGATTATCTCCGGAAATTACACGAATTGAAACACCACGATTTTGTAAAAAACTAACAGTTTCTTGAACATTTGGTCTCAGGGTATTTTTAAGTGTAATTATTGCAATCGGCTCAAGTTTTTCACTTTCGAGAAGTTTTGAAATTTTACCAGATTTTTTAAATTTTGCTAGAAGTAAAACTCGCAAACCTTGAGATGCTAAATTGTTGATTTCTTTCGAAATACTTTCAGATTTACTATCTTCTGAAAGATTTTTTAGAATAAATTCAGGAGCACCGAAAACAATAGATTCTTCTTTATTGTTGTCAATAAAAGTCATTCCGGATAGTTTTCGCGAACTCGAAAAAGCCATATAGTCTGTAATTTTAAGATTTATGTTATCTTTGAACTCATTTAAAATAGCTTGAGCTGTGGCATTTTTCTCAGCAGGCTCTGAGTTTAAAGTATTTAGAATTTGTGCAATTTCTTCTTTTGAAAAGTCTTTACTAATAACTTCACAAGAATTAAACTCAATTTCAGGGGAAGTTAATGTTCCGGTTTTATCTGTTGCAAGAACTTCGAGCAAAGCCATATCTTCTATTGCAGAAATTTTTTTGTGGCAGAACTTTAGCTTGGAGCAACTTTAATGAACCGTAAGCGAAGAATAGTGAGCTTGCAAGTAATAGACCTTCCGGAACAACAACGACCGCAGCAGAAGTTATGGTTTTTAAAATTGTAGTCGGGTCTTCTTTAAAAAAATAAAGAAATAAACCAGGCAAATTACTATAGCTAGAGCGAGCGCAAACCAGCTTAATCTTGAAATTAATTTCGAAATTTTTTGTTGAATTGGTGTAAGTTTTGGCTTGTAGTTTTTGAGTTTTGCTGCCATTTGGCCGGCTTCGGTATTTTCACCAACAGCTAAAACCTCAGCTTCAGCTTCACCCGAAACTACGATTGAACTCGAAAGAATTTTATCGCCAATATTTTTCGAAATAGCATCGCTTTCTCCTGTCAGAATTGATTCGTTAACTTCAAAAGAATTTGACTTTGTTATTTTTGCATCTGCGGGGATTTCGTCGCCAGTTTTTAGAAAAATCTTGTCGCCTTGTTGAAGCTCGGTGAATAAAATTTCTTCAAGCTTTCCATCACGAAAAACCATTGCTCTGGGTGCACTCATTAATTCAATTTTTCGAAGGGTTAAATATGCACGAACCTCCTGAATTGTTCCGATAAAGGAATTTACTAGAATTACAAAAGAAATAAACCATGCATCACGAACCTCACCAACAAGCAAAAGCCCGCCTGCAAGAATAAAAATTGCAATTGAAATTGGGGAAATAAAGTTTCGAAAAATAATTGTTTGAATGTGTTTCATAGTTTATATTATATCAGTTTTTTAAACAAGAAAAAACCCTCAAAATGAGGGGGATGAAAAATTATTTTTTTAACATTAAGACCGGTGATTAAACCATAGTATGCATGCGAGTCTTTATGTTTTTTTCAATAAACTTCCTATTTTCATGAATGATTCGAAGTTCTCTAGCTAAAGATTTTTGGCGTTTTTCTTGAATAGCATCCTGCGAGAATGCTCTTCTGAGCGAATCTTGGTAAGGATTTCGCTTTTAGAAAGTTTTTCTTCTGAATTAAGAATGATATGGTTCGACAATTCATTTATAAGACCCGAAGAATAAAAATGACTCTTTTTGAAAAGTTTAGCATTGAAGCCAGCCCTTGCGAGTGGCCTAGCGTTTATTTTTTGTGGAATCGCGCAAACTAAATAGTCAATCTGTGGATCTTTTTTTGCGTATTTAACAACTTCCGAAAATAACTCAGTTAATTCATTGCTGTTAGCTTTAGGCACAGCAGTGGCAGTATTCACGAAATCAGATATTGCGTAAACATTTATAGTTTTTTTGCCGACTTTAATTTCTTTAAGAAATTTAAGTCCAACCGCTGTGGTCGCTTCGTCGTTCTTTCGAATAAAAAACCACTCTTTCTTATTATCAAATTCTTCTTGCGAATATGACCCACGCGTGAGAATTTGCAAATTCATGATTTGCTCTGCGATTTTCTTTTTGAGCTCGTCGCTTTTAGAATCATAGAGAACTTCGATATTATTAGTCTTAAATAATTTAAGCATATAAAAATGTACCTCCGATATGGACTAAATAGAATAACATTGTAACATTTTTTTAAAAAAACGGGAAGCAAGAATAAGCTTTTATTTTTTTATCATTAAATATGGTAAAATTTGAAAAATAAATATTATGAGATTATTAAAAAAACTTCAAACAATCTTGGGATTTTTTTCTATAAAAAAACAAATATGGTCTTTTTGATCGGCGCTTCAGTTTTGCATTTTGCGATGTCGGTGATTGGGGGTAAACTTACTTTTTTTGGGTTTTTAAACTAATTTTATTATTTTCGAATCAAGAAAAATATAACCAAAGATAACTTTTTATTTGATTTTTTTCAAATCCATTAAGCTTATTTTTTTATGCACAATTTATATTTTATTAGTTGCATTTTTTTAACTTTTTGCGGAATTCTTTATTTTGATCAATTTTTATTAATTCCAGAAGAGAGGGTTCAGCTTTTTTTCGATAAAAAAACCACTTTAGCAAAAATCTTTCATGAAATTAAAAAGGTTTAATAGGTTTTCAAGTCTTCTTTTTTTATAATTTATTTTATTTCGATGGTACCTCTTGAAAAATCTTGGGCTTTCGAGCACAATCACTGAACGACTTCGAATTCCTACATTTATTACGGGTGAAATTTCTAAAAACACTAACAGGAACTTTGCTGTATTTTTATTTTTAATTTTCACGATTTTTTTTATAAATTATCGCTTAATTTTCACTTTACCACGCACGATTTTAAAAAGATGAGCCGCTTTCGAAAAAGTATTAAAGAAAGCTGGAAGGCCACTAAAAAAGAAGATTCCGCAAATTTTAATTCCAATTGGCATTTTCGAAATTATTTTTTTATGTTTGCAGGATTGCTACTTATAATTATTACTGCTGGGATTTTGGGAATTCTTAAACCTTTTCTGGGATTTTTACTTTCGAAGACAATTCTTCAAACAATGTTTGATGTGGTATTTTTTGCTTTTTTGCTTTTTACGAAAATTTCAATTGTAATTATTTTGCTAGATAATATTGAGCCTCAAAAATCGAAAACTATTGAAAGTAAAAAAGAAAAAAGAAAGCGCTCAGGTGTTCTTATGCTTTTGATGATTTTACTCTTGAGCGGCTCTATAGCTATCAATGGAATCCAAATTTATTACCGAAAAATCGACACAAAAATCCTCAAAATTGCTCATCGCGGCGATATTCGGGGTGGGGTTGAGAATTCGCTTGAAGCGCTTGAATCAGCCAAGAAAAAAGGTGCAGATTATGCCGAAATGGACATTCAATTAACGCGAGATAATCATTTTGTGGTTGTTCATGACTACAATTTACGTCGATTAACGGGTCGAGATGCGCGTGTTAGAGATTTGGATTTAAGTGAGATTCAAAATTTAACAATTTTCGAAAACGGTTTCAAAAGCCGAATCCCAACTTTTGAAGAATATGTAAGAAGAGCAGATGAGCTAAAAATTAAACTTTTAGTTGAACTAAAACCAAGTGGCGACGAACCTGAAAATTTTGCAGAAATGTTTGTGAAAGATTTTCGAAAACTCGGTGTTTCGCGAAAGTTCAAAACAATGTCGCTGGATTTAAATTTAATGCGAAAAAAATCGAGAAAAATTGCGCCTGAAATCGAAACAGGCTTCGTGATTCCGCTTCAATTTGGTGATTTTGATGATTCGAAAATTGATTTTTATGTGATTGAAGATTTTTCATATCGCAAAAAATTAGCACTGGAAGCCCACAAAAAACAACGCAAAATTTTTATCTGGACACTAAATACTCGCAGTGACATTTCAAAATACCTCCAAGAGCCGATTGATGGAATAATTTCCGACGAAATTGACCTAATTACCGATATCGAAAAAGAAGATCGTTCGAAAGAGTCAATTTTTAAGAGTTTTTGTGCGATTGATTCGGCTAAAATTTTAATACTAAAAAAACCGCAAAACTAAGTTTGCGGAAAAATCTATCGAATAGTTTTTTGAGTAATGTACTTATGTTGAAGGTTAAACAAATCATAAAACCGAGCAGCTAGCATAAAAGTTTTTGAGACCCTGTTTTCTTGAATTTCATCCTCAGAAGGTTCAAAAGCCAAACATATTTCACAAAAATGCTTGCATTAATGCTAAAAAAATTAAGATATTCATCTTGATATGGTCGGCGATATGAACGTAAAACAGATAAAAAAATCATTTGTTAAAATTGGAATTCCATATTTTTTTCGGCAAATTCGAAAAATTTCTTTATTCATTTCCTCATGAGCGCGTTTTAAAATTCTAATTTGGTTAATTTTGCGATTGCGATATTCGTGAATCGGAAACGGAAAATCATACATTCCAGAAGGAAAAAACATATGGTGATTATTACTTTCACCTTGTTTTTAATCTCTGGAATCTCTTCGGAAAATCAAAAAAATTTCGTTGTTGAGTTTTTTTCGAATTCTTCGCTCCAATCATAAAGTTGCGAAATTTTTCACAAAAATCACCATTAGAATCTTTCACAAAAAGCCATCATCTGACGCCGACGCCGACGAACCTCATTCAAAAACATGTGTTCTCGGATCGTTTTTCACGAATATTTTTCGAAATAAGCTTTTTGTTTCGAAAAAAATCTCGCAGTCGGATTTTTTTGACGATTTTTCTTTTTCTTTGAGCGAAATCCATTTCCAAAACTCTAATTTATACGCAGAATTCATTAAACCATACAAATTATAATAGTAAAGTGAAATATCGTAAAGCATAAATTCGATGAAATCTTCATCAATTTTAGTAATTTTATGATTCGAAATATCACTAAAAAAGCTTCAAACTTTTGAGATGATTTTTTTCGCAAGTAAAACTTGAATGGAATTATCAAGCAAATCTTCCGGAAGGCAATCCGTGAGAAGCAAATTGATGATTTCGTAAAAAAACTTGGTTTGAAACATTTTGAATAAACAGCGGTTGGAGCAGAATTTCGAAAGTTTCTGGTGACAGCGAGTGGATTTTTTTCATCCGAACGCCAGCCGAGTTTTTCGAGTTGGATTTTCTGGATCAAGCCGAAGCATTAACGACAAAAATCGTTTCAAAGTTTTGGGCAAATTTTTTGCGAAATTTTTGAAGGAGAATTACTCCTTCCAAAAATTTTGTAGTTTTCATCGGAAATTTCAGTTTCGAAAAAAACTCATCTTCATTAAATTTCGAAGATATCATTTTTTTCCGCGTTTCAAAAATTGCGTTTGCAAAAAAACTTCGAAATTACCATAAAAAAAGCAGCGTCTCTAAGCTTTATAATTGTTCCTCCTTTTTAAAGTGCGCTGAAATGAAAATTAAACAGTTGATATTATCATATAATTTTTTCGAAGATATTTCAAGCATAAAATAGTTACGAAAAAGCTTGAAAAAAACACGTTTTTGTGTGATAGAATAGTAGAGTTAATATTAATTGCGAGTGAAATTTGGGAGATTTTGCGCCTCATTTCGAAAGAAATGACCAGCACGAAGCAAACAAACACTCTTTAAATGAAAGGAAAAGTTCAATGAGTCGAATCGGAAAACTACCTATTGAGGTTCCGGCTGGTGTGACAATCACGATTGACGAGAACGAGATTTCAGTTAAAGGCGCTAAAGGCGAACTAACTGTGCCTCATTTGTCTGATGTAACTGTCGAACTTGACGGCACAACTTTAAAGGTTGTTCGAAACAATGACGAACGAGTAGCCCGTGCGCAACACGGTTTACAACGAGCACTTTTGAATAACGCTGTAGTTGGCGTAACAAAAGGCTTCGAAAAGAAATTAGAAGTTAACGGAGTTGGTTTCCGCGTTCAAACTAACAATCCGCAAGAGCTTGAAATGCAACTTGGATTCTCACACCCTGTAATTTATAAAGCAAAAGAAGGAATCACTCTTTCTAACGATAAAATGGTTATTACAGTTGCGGGAATTGATAAGCAAGCTGTTGGTCAAGCTGCGGCAGAAATCCGCGCTTTAAAGAAACCTGAACCATATAAAGGTAAAGGTATCAAATATGTTGATGAAGTTATCTTGCGAAAAGCAGGAAAGGCAGGTAAATAATGTCTAAAGCATTAGCACTTAAGAAACAAAACTTAGCTTTGCGAAAAGGTCGTGTTCGAGCAAAAATTTCAGGAACTGCTGAACGCCCACGATTAACTGTAACTATTAGTAATTTGCATGTTTCAGCTCAAATTATCGACGATGTTGCACAAAAAACTCTTGTTTCAGCAACAACTGTTGGTTCAAAAGTTAAAGGAACAAAAACTGAACTTGCTGCTAAAATTGGTGCAGAAATCGCTAAAAAAGCTAAAAAAGCTAAAATTAATACAGTAGTATTTGACCGAAATGGTCGCCAATATGCAGGTCGCTTGCACGCATTGGCAGATGCTGCTCGTAAGGAAGGATTGGAGTTCTAAATATGGCTGAAGCTCAAAAAAACTCAGGCTCCACGCCGAAATAACGACCGAAACAACGGTCGAAATGGTCGAAAAAATGACCGCCGAAATAATAATCGACGCCAAGAACGCGAAGAAAAACAATTCGAAGAATTAGTAATTAACATTGATCGTGTTTCTCGTGTTGTTAAAGGTGGACGACGCTTCCGCTTTAAAGCTCTTGTTGTTGTGGGCGACCGCAAAAACAAAGTTGGTGTTGGTGTAGCTAAAGGTCAAGACGTGACTGCAGCTATTGCTAAAGCAACAAATGTTGCAAAGAAAAAAACATGATTGAAATCGCACTTGAAGGCGACACAATTCCACACGAAGCTGAGAAAAAAAGTAACTGGTGCTCACGTTCTTTTAAAAACCTGCAGCTCCTGGTACTGGTATTATCGCTGGTGGTGTGGTTCGACAAATTATTGGTGTAACTGGCATTCGAAACATGCTTTCGAAATCACTTGGTTCAACAAATAAAGTTAATATTGCTTACGCAACTATAGATGCTTTAAACAGCCTCGTTCCTAAAGAACAATGGTTAAACACACCAAAAACTAAAAAGGAGACTAAGTAATGAAATACAATGAACTCCAAGTTTCTGCAAATAAAGATAAAAATTCGTGTTGGTCGTGGTATCTCAGCTGGTCGTGGTAAGACTGCTGGTCGTGGTACTAAAGGTCAAGGAGCTCGAACAGGAAAGAAACTTCGTGCAACTTTCCAAGGTGGTCAAAATCCACTTGTTCAAGCAACTCCAAAAGCTCGCGGATTCAAATCTTTGCGAAAACCAGCTCAAGTTGTGTATCTTGACCACTTAAACGATTTGGCTGGTGAAGTTGATAACTTCCGACTTTTTGAAGAAGGATACATTTCAACACCTTTCCATAAAGTTAAGGTTATCTCACGAGGTGAATTGAAAGAAAAAGTTAATTTAAAAGTTCAAGCTGCTTCGAAATCTGCCATTGAAGCTATTGAAAAAAGCTGGCGGAAAAATTTGAAAAAAAGTTGCAACACCTTTGAAGAAGTCTGCAAAAGAAGAAAAAAATAATTCTTCTTGAAGTATTTAAAACAGCTCAAAACGAGCTGTTTTAGTTTTTAGATAAAAAAATATTTAAAACTGTGATTTTTTTGTGCTAAACTATATATATGACGGATAAAGATATAATTTCAATAAAAAAACTTTAAGCTGTCGTTTGGTAATAAAGAAATTATTCGCGGACTAAGTTTTAATGTTAAAAAGGGCGAAATTTTTTTGGTTTTTTTAGGATCAAACGGAAGCGGAAAAAAACAACAACAATTCGAGCTTTGCTAGGAATTTATCAGGCAGATTCGGGTGAACTTTTAATTAATGGTGAAGAATTTTCCCCGAAAGAGTTGGCGCAATTGGATATTTACCAGAGGAACGTGGTCTTTATAAAAAAGAAAAAGTTATTGATGTGATGCAATATTTTGGGCGACTTAAAGGTCTTTCGAAAAAAGAAGCTCAAGAGTTCTCAAAAAAATATTTGAAGCGTGTTGGCTTGGAAGATAAGGCGAACTTAAATATCGATAAGCTTTCGGGCGGCCAGCAGCAAAAAATCCAGTTAGGAATTACCATTATGGGTAAACCCGAAATACTTATTTTGGACGAGCCAACAAAAGGTTTCGATCCTGTTAATCGCCAACTTCTTATGGATATTATTGAGGAAGAAAATGCTCGTGGCGCCACAATTATGATGGTAACTCACCAAATGGAAGAAGTTGAAAAAATCTGCAACCGTGCATTACTTTTAAAAAATGGTAAAATGGAAGCTTATGGAACAGTTGATGAAATTCGAAATAAATTTGGCGAACAACGAATTATTCTTGAATTTGTGGGTGATCTGCCAAAGAGCGATAAGTTTGAGGTTATAAAAAAAGAAGCAAACTATGCAGAACTCTCATTAAAAGCCGATTCGCAAGAAATTCTGGAAGAATTGGTCTCAAAAAATCTGCAAATTATAAACTTTAAGGTTCAAAAATCAACTTTAAATGAGATTTTTTTGAATATTTATGGCGAAGAAAATGAAGTGGAGAATGAGGTAAAAAATGTATAATCTAGGAACAGTTTTAAAGTTCGAAATCTTCCGTGCATTGAAAAAGCCAACTTTTTGGATTGCGATTTTTGCAATTCCTGTAATTTATGGCGCAATGTTTATGTTTGGTGCAATTTCAGGCTCACAAGCAAAGGAGAATCAAGAAAAATTAGCAAAAGAGAGTTTTTCATTCCAGGTTCAAGATGAAAGTGGCTTAATTTCTAAGGAGCTTGTTCTACAATTAAAGGGTAGTTTTTTTCTAATGATAAGCAAAAAGCGATCGAATCCGTAAAAAATGGAAAACTTAGTGCATTTTATTTTATACCAAAAGATTTAACCGGTGAAAAGGTTGAAATTTATGGAAAAAATACTAATATCAATGAAAACGGCAAATATTCAGCAGTTTTAAAAACTATTTTAAAGAATTCTGGCGTGCAAGCTACGAATAAAAATCAGTTGGCGTTGATTAATGAAACTTATAAAACTGAGCAAACATTTTTCAAAAAAATGGCGAAAAAGTATAACCAATTCCCAGAAATGATTGTGCCGGGAATTTTCTTAGCAATATTCTATTTTATTACTGTTTTTCTTTCGAACCGGATGCTTACAAGTACAACTGAAGAAAAAAAGAAAAACCGCGTTACAGAGATGATTCTAACCAGCATTTCAGCTAAAAACTTTAATTTTTGGGAAAAAAATTATTTCAATTATGGTTTTAGGGCTCGTCCAGATTTTAACAATAATTCTACCAATTGTCATTGGGCTTATAATAATTTCAAGTATTGGAACGCTTGCAAAAGATTTAAATTTACCAGATTTGATGCCAATTATCTCGGCTATTAAATGGGATTTTGGTACAATTGCAATTTCTGCCGTAATTTTAATTGCTGGATTTATGATGACGACAGGATTTATTGTTGCGCTTGGTTCGGCGATGCCAACTGCACAAGAAGCTTCAAATTATTTTGCAGCAATTATTATGCCACTGATGATGCCGCTTTTCGTACTTCCTTCATTCCTTTCGAGCGAGCCAAGCGCTTTAACTGTCTTCTTAAGCTACTTCCCGCTAACTTCACCAATTTCTTTGCTTCTTCGAAATATGCTGGGAACTTTGAGCTTAGCAGAAGCCCTTATTGGAATTTCGCTTCTTATCATTTTTGCGATTTTTGCCGTTTGGCTAGCTGTGCGAATCTTCCGCTTCGGGACAATTTCTTATGGTTCAAAAGTGAATCTCAAAAGTATTTTTTCGAAAAAGAAAATTGCTTAAATTAGCTTAAAAAACTAACAAGAGCTGTTCAAAAAGGACGGCTCTTGACTTTTGTTGTAAAAAAAGTTGTATAATTTAAAAGATTTTCAAAAATCATGGAGGTTGCACCTTATACTTAAAAATTAGCAATGATGTTTTGATTACAATTTTTGAAGAATCTTTTGATGATGAAGTTTGTGATGTTCGAAACAGAATATTGTCAACATCTCTTAACGGTTATGAATATTCTATGGACTATAGTTTTCTAGACGGATACATAACTTTTTTTATCACGAAGCTAACAATTGTAAAAAGAATTGGGACTATCTTTTTGGATGAATGTAATATCTTTTCTGAAGTTGACCCATCAAGTCCTTTCGGATATTATGTTGGATTTTTTTGAGCTTAAGCTTAAGAAATTTATAAAAATCAAATCAGAAAAAAATCTCGTCGCAAATTTCTTATGAGATAGCTTGCTATCTTACTTAGCCTCATTTTGGGGCTTTTCTTTTTTCGAAAAAATAAATTTTCAGGATTTTTTAAGTAAAGCGTGATAAAATAAAAATATGAGAATTTTGATTGTTGAAGACGAACGAAAGATCGCGCGTGCACTTGGGCGAGCTTTGAAAAACGAAAAATATGCCGTAGATATTTCGCACGATGGGACGGATGCTTACGTAATGGCGGAAATGATTGATTATGATTTATTGATTCTTGATCGAATGATCCCGGGAGATTATGACGGTTTAGGCTTAACTAAAAAACTCCGCGAAGAAGGTAAAAAAGTGCCAATTTTACTTTTGACTGCATTGGGTGAAATTAAAGATAAAACCGAGGGTTTAGACAGTGGTGCGGATGATTATTTAACGAAGCCTTTCGCCCTAGATGAGCTTTTAGCGCGCGTTCGGGCGTTGCTTCGAAGGCCACAAACTCAAGTTGAAACTATTTTAAAAATCGCAGATCTATCATTAGATTTAAACATGCACGAAGTTTTTCGAAACAATCAAAAGATTGAACTTACAAATAAAGAATTTTCGCTTCTTGAGTATTTAGTGCGAAATGCTAGCCGGCCAGTTTCGAAAGAGCAAATTATTGCGCATGTCTGGGATTATGATGCAGATATTTTGCCAAATAATATTGAAGTTTATATCAGTTATTTGCGTGAAAAAGTTGATAAGCCTTTTGGGAAGAAATTAATTAAAACCGTGCGAGGAATAGGGTATAAAAATTGATGGACAGTAAAGAACAAAAAAATTATTTAAATTCGGTGGCGATATTTTTTTAAAAAGCGCTCATTTTAGCCTTTCGATGCTATATTTTTTGATTTTGCTGGCGATTGTTGGAATTTTTTTAATATCGTAATTTTTTATTCAATCAATACAAACAATATGGAAATTTCTACACCGCCTATCGAAACAAGTTTTTTTCGAAAGATAAGAATAACTATGGAACGGATGAACTTCGTGAAAAAAATCATCACAGCGAGGAATAAGCGGGCTAGCGAACAGATTACTGAATCAATTCTAATTTTAGATTTTTTTAATTTTATTGGCTGGCGGTATTGGTAGTTTTTGGCTGGCGCATCGTGCTTTGGAGCCTCTTGAAAAAGCTCATAAATTGCAGTCTGAATTTGTTTCGAATGCGAGCCACGAAATTCGAACGCCACTTGCAGCGATCCAGCTTGAAACTGAAATAATTTTAAAAGATAAAACAGCTTCAAAAGATGAACTTCGTGAAGTTCTGGAGAGCAATTTAGAAGAAGCAAAAAAAGCTTAACCGCGATGATAAAAATGCTGCTCAGTCTTTCGAAAATTAATGAAGAAATTCAACTTTCAGCTGTGAACTTGAACGAAATTATTAAGGCTAGAATTTCAAAATTTCCAGATGCGGAAAAGAAAATTAAGTTTGAAGATGGTAAGGAATTTATTGTTCAAAATAACGAAACGGCAATTGATGAAATTGCTATGATTCTGATTGATAATGCGCTGAAATATAATATTTCGAAAGAGCCGATTGAAGTGAAGATTTTTAGGCAAAATCGACAAGCTGTTCTATCTGTCTCAAATTTTTTTCGAATGAAATTCCGCAAGATGAGTTAAATAAGTTTTTTGATCGATTTTATAGATGTGATAAAGTTCGAAGTTGTAATAACCACACGGAAGGCTATGGTTTAGGGCTTGCAATTGCAAAAAAAGCTGGCGGAAGAAACTCATAGTGTAATTTTAGCCAAAAATGAGAGAATTCCGAAAACTAAAAAAATTCAAAAACTACATTTTCAGTTTTAATGCGATTTTCGAGATAGTTTTTTTGATTAAAACTCTTGATTTTTTTAGAGATGTTTATGATAAAAATGATTAGTGAACTTTATTTACGTAAATATAAAAACTTGGCTATACGAGGGTCGTAACAGGGAAAACCCGATTTCGAAACCGCGTGAACGCCAAGCTTTAATCGTGGAAAGTTTACTAATATTAAAATAATTGGGAGCATAAGTGAAATGAAAACACTTCTCGGTACCAAAATTGGTATGACCCAAATCATCGGTGAAGACGGCGTTGTTACACCAATTACGCTCGTTCAAGCTGGCCCTGTAACTGTGACTCAGGTTAAAACTATCGAAACAGATGGTTACAATGCAGTTCAAGTGGCATTTGGTGAGGGTAAGAACCTGAGCAAGGCCGTGGCTGGACATACAAAACCAGCAGAGGTAACTCCGAAACATATTCGTGAGTTCCGCGTTGACGAAATCCCTGCGGATGTAAAAGTTGGCGCAAAAATCAATGTTGAAGCTTTTGAGCTTGGAGACATTGTTGATGTAACTGGAACAAGCAAAGGTAAAGGTTTTGCTGGAACGGTTAAGCGACACAACTTTAACACAAGTAAAAGCTCACACGGTGGTAACGGAAACGTTCGACGCGTGGGTTCAATCGGATCGATGTATCCACAAAAAGTCTTCAAAGGTAAAAGAATGCCTGGTCGAATGGGACATGACAAAGTTACTGTTAAAAATCTAACAGTTGCTTACATCGATGTAGAAAATAATTTAATCGGATTAAAAGGTGCTGTGCCTGGGCCAAAGAAAGGCTTGATCAGCATTGGAGGTAAAGCATAATGGCTGAAAAAACAACTCTTCCAAAAAGCGTTTTTGAAGTTGAAGTTCGAAATCACGAACTTTTGAAGCTTGCCTACGACTCTTACCTAGCAAATAACCGCTTGGCAAGTGCCACAACAAAACAACGCGGCGAAGTTCGTGGCGGTGGTAAAAAACCATGGCGACAAAAAGGAACTGGTCGCGCACGATTTGGATCAATTCGAAACCCAATCTGGCGAGGCGGTGGTATTGTTTTTGGACCACGCGGTAATGAAAACTATACTAAGAAAATTTCAAAAACTTCAAAACGAGTTGCTCTTCGACAAGCTTTGACAGTTAAGTCTGATAAAGTTCTTGTTGCAGATATTAAAACAACTGGTAAAACTGCTGAAGTTGCAAAATTCTTGAAAGAGAATAACTTGAATCGACGAGTTCTTATCGTTGCTGAAAAAACAGACGAATTAATTCGTGCAACAAATAATATTAGTGAAGCTTTGCTTGTTTCACCAATGTATCTAAATGTGTTCGACATTTTAAATGCTGATCACATTGTTATTGCGCCAAAAGCAATTGAAACAATCGAAAATTGGTTAGGAGGAGAAAAATAATGGCGATCAAACCTATCACTCCACGAGCAACCGAGAAAGCTTATGCTCTTTCTACAACAAAAAATGTTTACGTATTTAATGTACCGCTAACTTTGAATAAAAATCAAATCAAAGAAGCGATTGAAAAAGAGTTTGAGGTAACTGTAACTAGTGTTCGAACTGTTGTTCAAGCTGGTAAAACTAAACGAATCAACAAATCTCGAAATCCAAAACGATATGTTACAGGTTCAACAACTCAAAAAAAGATATTAAGAAAGCTTACGTGACTGTAAAAGAAGGCGACAAGATTGCAATCTTCGAAGGTACTGAAGCTGAAACTGCTGAGGAGAAGAAGTAATGGCTATTAAAAAATATAACCCTACAACTCCTGCTCGACGCGGTATGACGACTGAAGACTATAGTGAAATTACAACTCGAAAACCGCTAAAAAGTCTTCTTAAAGCGAAAAAGCAAAACGCTGGACGTAACAACTCTGGTCGAATTACAGTTCGACACCGAGGTGGTGGTGTTAAGCGACATTACCGAATCTTAACTCACAAATTGCCAACAGGTTTGACTTTAACAGTTCGAGAAATCGAATATGATCCAAAACCGAAGTGCACGAATCGCTCGAGTTCAAGATCAAAATGGTAAATTCTACTACGTTTTGGCTGACACTTCAATGTTCCAAGGTAAAGTTTTCCAAACTGGTAAAAAAGATATTGAAATTGAAGCTTCAAACCGAATGCCACTTTCAGAAATTCCTGTTGGTTCATTGATCTATGCGATCGAAATCACACCAGGAAAAGGTGCGCAAATGGTGCGATCGGCTGGTGCTAAAGCTCAGTTGATGGCTAAAGAAGGTGATTACGCACAAGTTAAATTGCCTTCAGGTGAAGTTCGAAAATTCCGATTGGAAGCTGAAGCTACGCTCGGAACAGTTGGAAATATTCAGCATCAGAACGTAAAAATTGGTTCTGCTGGTCGAAATCGCCGTAAAGGTATTCGCCCAACAGTTCGTGGTGTTGTTATGAATGCTGTAGATCACCCACACGGTGGTGGTGACGGTGGACGACACGGAATTGGTCGCTCAACTCCACGCACACCTTGGGGTCAACCAACTCTCGGCTACAAAACTCGCCGACGCAAGAGTACTAATAAATTTATCGTGAAGAGTCGTCACGAAGCTAAGAGGAGAAAATAAATGAGTCGTTCATTGAAAAAAGGTCCGTTTATCGACTTCAAGCTTGCTAAAAAAGTAGCGGCTCTTGGAGCAGATGACCGAACAGTGATTAAAACTTGGGCTCGCTCAAGCACAATTACACCAGAAATGGTTGGTCGAACTATCGCTGTTCACAATGGTCGTTTACATATTCCTGTATATATTTCAGAGAATATGGTTGGACACAAACTTGGTGAATTTGCGCCAACACGTAAATTCCGAAAACACGGCGGAAAGGATAAGAAATAATGGCTAATGTAACAACTCGTGCCTACATTAAAGGTATTGGTCAGACTCCACGAAAAGTTTCAATCGTGGCAAGTCTTGTTCGTGGTCGAACTGTTGCTGATGCGTTAGTAATTCTTGATCACACTCCACGCCGAAGCGCTTTAGCTGTTAAAAAAGCTATCCAATCAGCTGCAGCTAATGCTAAAAAAATAACGATAACGCTGATCCAAAAAAACTCTTGTAATCACAACTTTGTCGGTTACTGCTGGATCACGATTGAAGCGATTTAAACCTCATATGCGAGGAATGGCGCTTCCTTTCCAGAAGAAAACTTCAAATATTTTGGTCGAAGTTTCTGGCGTTGTTAAAGAGAAGAAAGCTCCAGCTAAAAAAGCTGAAGTTAAGAAAACTACTGCGAAAGCAGAGAAAGAGAGCAAATAATGGGTCAAAAAGTTAATCCGATTAGCTTCCGTTTGCAAGCTCATAAAAAAACTGGGATTCACGATGGTTTGCCCAGAAAAAAGATTTTGCGAAATTCTTAATTGAAGACGACAAAATTCGAAAAACTATCGAAAAACGATTCGAAAGTCGACCAACAATCGACCGAATCGAAATTGAACGAACAGAAAACCTTATCACTGTTTCAATTCATACAGCAAAAGCTGGCGTTGTAATTGGCCGTGGTGGAGCTGGTGTTCAAGAACTTAAAACTCAACTTGAAAAAATGGTGAGTTTACCAGTTCGAATCAATATTGAAGAAGTTCGCCGACCAGAGCTTTCAGCTAAATTGGTTGCTGAAAATATTGCTAGACAATTGAGCGACGAATTAACTTCCGCCGAGCCGTTAAAATGGCATTACAAAATACAATGCAAGCCGGTGCGAAAGGTGTTCGTATCGAGGTTGCTGGACGATTGAATGGAGCTGAGATGAGCCGCCGTGAGAAATTCTCTGAAGGATCTGTTCCTCTTCATACAATTCGTGCAGACATCAACTATCACGGAGCACGTTCGCAAACTCCTGCTGGTATTATCGGCGTAAAAGTTTGGATTAATAAAGGTGAAAGGAACGATAAGTAATGGCTATTTTGTTACCAAAGAAAACCGCTCACCGAAAAGTTCGAAAAGGTAAAAACCCAGGCCGAGCAACTCGTGGAAACACTGTTGCCTTCGGTGACTATGGATTGGTTAGCCTTGAGAACGAGCGAATCAACTCGCGACAAATCGAATCAGCCCGAACAGCGATGACTCGTTACATTAAACGTGGTGGTCAAGTTTGGATTCGAATCTTCCCTCACACACCAGTTACTCGAAAACCACAAGATGTGAAAATGGGTAGTGGTAAGGGAAACCCAGAATTCTTTGTGGCTAAAGTTAAAGCTGGAACAGTTATGTTCGAAATGAACGGCGTTTCAGAAGAAGTTGCACGCGAAGCTATGCGACTTGCTGGCCACAAACTTCCAGTAAAAGTTAAATTCGTAAAGAAAGGTGAAATCTAATATGGCGACTACATTGACAGGTGTTGTTTCGAGCGCTAAAGCCGACAAAACTATCACCGTAACAGTTCATAGCCGTGAAACACACCCAATTTACGGCAAGCAATATACTGTAACTCGAAAATATACTGCTCATGATGAAAACAATGAAGCTGGTGAAGGTGACAAAGTTATCATCAAGGAAGTTCGACCAATTTCGAAAACTAAGAGCTTTGCTTTAGTTGAAATCGTTGAGAAAGCTCGAGGTTCAGTAGAATTGAAAGAGGAGGCATAATGATTCAGCAAGAAAGCCGACTTAAAGTAACAGATAACAGTGGTGCAAAAGAGATCCTTTGTATTCGTGTACTAGGTGGTTCAAAACGCCGATATGCACGAGTTGGTGATATTATTGTTGCTACTGTTAAAGACGCCAACCCAACTGGCAATATTAAGAAAAAATCAGTTGTAAAGGCTGTTGTTGTGCGAACTCGCGACCAAATTCGTCGAAAAGATGGCTCGACTATTTGTTTCGATGATAACGCGGCCGTAATTATCGCTGACGACAAAACACCAAAAGCGACTCGTGTATTTGGTCCTGTGCCACGCGAACTTCGCGATTTGGGATATAGTAAAATTATCAGCTTAGCTCCGGAGGTGCTCTAATATGGCGTTAAATGGAATTGTTAAGGGTGATAATGTTGTAATTATCAGCGGAAAAGATAAAGGCGTTACTGGTGAAGTTGTAAAAGTTTTACCAAAGAAAAATGCTGTTTTGGTTGAGGGTGTTGGTAAAAAACATCGCCACATCAAACCAAATCAATTCAATCCGCGCGGTGGAGTAAAAGACATTCATGTTCCAACTCCAGTTCATAAAGTTAAAAAAGTAGAAGCTAAAAGCGCTAAATCAAGCAAAAAAGGAGATAAATAATGGCTAAAACTACTGTTTATGTTCCTCGCTTGAAAACTCTTTACAAAGATAAAATTGCTAAAGAACTCCAAAGCGAACTAGAGCTAACAAATATCCACCAAGTTCCAAAGCTTGAAAAAATCGTTGTTAGCGTAGGAACAGGTAAGAAAAAGGAAGACAAGCGTTTTCAAGAAGTTGTAAAAAATACAATTACAAAAATCACTGGTCAAGTTCCAGTAGAACGTTTACCTAAAAAATCAATTGCGACCTTTAAAATTCGTGGTGGGATGGGTGCCCCAATTGGCCATAGTGTAACTTTGCGCGGTGATCGAATGTATGAATTTCTTGATCGTCTTGTAAATGTAGCTTTGCCTCGCGTGCGTGACTTCCATGGTGTTGGAGCAAAAAGGTTTCGATAAAGGTGGAAATTACAATTTGGGAATTTTAGAACAATCTGTTTTCCCAGAGCTAACTTTTGAAGAAACTCAAATTCTTCACGGTTTGCAGGTAACTTTCGTTATTAAAAACGAAGGTGAAGCTCACAGTCGAGCATTGCTTGAAAAATTCGGAATTCCGTTTGAGAAGAAAGGAAAAGCGTAAATGGCTAAGAAATCAATGATTGCAAAAGACTTGAAACGCAAAAAAATGATTGAAAAAAATATGCTGCAAAAACGCGCCGAATTGAAAGCCGCTGGCGACCAAGAAGGTCTTCAAAAGCTTCCACGCAATTCAAGTCCTACACGACTTAAGAACCGCGATAACTTTGATGGTCGACCACGCGGTTATATGCGACGGTTTGGTATGAGCCGAATCACTTTCCGCGTTAAAGCCTCAAAGGGTGAAATCCCAGGCGTAACAAAAAGTAGTTGGTAGAAGGAAGGAGAGACTATGTCATTACAATCAACTGACCCAATCGCCGACCTTCTAACTCGCATTCGAAATGCGGCATTGGTTGGCAAGAATGAAATTCGTGTTCCTTCAAGTAAATTGAAAGAAGTTGTAGCGAAAGAGCTTGCAAAAAGCTAATTATATTGAATCTGTTAAGATCGAATCAGCAAAACCACGTGATATTTTGGTAGTAAAAATTGCCAAAGATGGTGAAGCTGCGCGTTTTAACGAACTTACTCGAATGAGTAAACCAGGTCGCCGAATGTATGTTGGCGTAGAAGAAATTCCACGCATTAAAAGTGGTCGTGGAATGGTACTACTTTCAACATCAAAAGGTGTTATGAATGGCTTCGAAGCCAAGAAACAACGACTCGGCGGTGAACTATTACTAAAAAGTTTGGTAATCTGAACTTTAGAAAAACAATAAAAAAATAAGCTTTTTTTACCGAGAGCTTATTTTTTTATTGTAGATTATCTTATTTTTTTATTATAGACAGATTATTTTTAGAAAACAACCTTTAACAAAAATTAAGTAGTTTTAAGGAGTTAATTAGACATTTATAAATTTATCGCCAGTTTTTTTGAGGCCCTTAATACTAATAATTATGGGTCTTTTTTTATTCTTCTTCAAAAAGCGACCAAATCCAATAAAGCTGAAACATACTCTGCCTGGGGACCAAGTCAGCGGTGCAACTGAAAGATGTTTTTAAATCGTGTGGATTAATTTGTTCAGGTAAAATTCCTGTTGAAGTTTGCCGCTTTAGCACCCATTCAATAATTTTCTCCGCTTTCGAAATTTCACCAAGAGCAATATAGAATTCCGCACGCCAAAGTGTTGTTATTGGCCAAATATTTGCTTCGTAGTCATCACTAAATCTATAATAAATATCGTTTTCAAATCTTGGAAGCCCAATATTATCATTAGCTTTAAAACGATTTTCAAGAGTTTTAAAAGCAGTCTGTAATTTTTCACCTTTAAATTCAAAAAAAGGTTAAACATAAATGCACCGTAAAAAAACTTGACGAATCAATTTTTGGATCTTTATTGCCATCAGCCCAAATTCCACGATAAAAAAATAATTGCTTTCTTCATTAAAAAAAGCTCATTTTGTGCGGTAGAACGAATTTTTTTAAAAGCTTGCTCGCGCCATTTTTTTGCATCATGCACGCGATTCTCAGCTTGAGCTAATTTTGAAGCAGAATATAATGCTGCAAAAACAACCGAAGTCGAATAAGTTGTTGAAAGAAAAATCCATTTCCCAAAAGCTCATAATTTGGTTTTTGGTAAACCATTATCGCCGCAAAAAAATCCACTAAAAAAATTAGCAGTTGGCTTCACTAGGTCATCATAAAAATTCATTCAAAATTGAGTTTTCACGAAATTTTTTTATAATATTGAGCAAACAAGAAAAAGGATTCCTGCGGTTTCATCAATTTGAATAGGTAAATTTCGAGTATCGCCACCTTGTGAATATGGGTGCCAGCTCGGACCAAGTTCACCGTTCGGTAAATATTTATGCATCATAAATCCTCCCGAAGTTAACGATCTTTTGCAAAATTCAAAAAACTTTTGAGGTTCATCACGATAGCCAATACGAATTAATGGCCAAATTGCGAAAAAGAGCATCGCGAGGCCAACAATAAGAATAATCGTCTCGCGCATAATTCAACATTTCACTATCATTACTAGCAATCGGTGCGCCAGTTTTCGCAAGATGAGATTTAACTAGCATTAAACTTTGAATAAAACTTTTTTGATATTTTGAATCAAGTTTTTTCGAAACTCGTAAAGCAGGCGAGAGCCATTTTTGCCAATATTTTTTAGTATCATTTAAAGCTTTCGAAAAGCCATTATTTCTAACCTTTTGAAGATTTGTACGAGCAAGCTCGTGACCATCGGCACAAGAAATTGAGTATTGAAAATCTGCATTCTCAAAAACGCCAAGAGAAAAAAATCAAACCCAACAACCGAATCAGTCTGTCCATGCTCAACATTTGAGCCCGAAAGAATGCCATCTTCCGCATCCACCCAAGAACCAAGCTTATTCTCAATTCCAAACAAGCCAACAGTATGCTGGTCAAAATCTTCAAAAATATTCTGAAGAGGTTTTTCAAAAACTCTTTGAGCAGAAATAATGAAAGCACGTTTTCCGCGATAGTGTAAAATTGCCTTTTCATTATTTTCGAAAGGCAAGAATTGAACGGTATCGGCCAAGTGGAAACTACTGTTAATTGCAAAATTTTGATGCAGAAAAAAAGTTGAACTTCACGCGGATAATTTGCAAGATTTTGAACTTGGATTTTTTTCGCTCAAAAACATCAAAAATCACTCGCTACAAAAATCAGTAAAAAAATTATTTTTAATTTGAAGTTCTTGATTAATAGCTTCAGTTTTTTTGAGATTAAAGCATTTTTCAAAATATTCAACCGAGAATATCCACTCACCAGAATGAAGCCAAGAAAAATTATTGCCAATTTTAATTCCGACGCGATGAAAAAGGTCTCGGCCAAGTGTATGATTTTCATAGCCATTATCTGGAAAATAAAAATCACTCACCAGACCAAATTCATTCAACCCGACGTTTAAATTACCATTGCTTAAAATTGCTGTTTTTGCCATTCTAACCTCGCTTTAGTTTTGTAAACATTAAGTTTCTATGGAACATTCGCGCAAAAAAATCTTCTTGCGTTTTGTATTTTTTGGAGTTTTAAAAAGTGATTTTTGAAGATTTTTTTGCGTTTTTCGAATATTTTTCTGCTTAAGTGGAGGAATATCTTTTAGCCGAAATTCCATATCTCGCAATGTATCCATAAAGTATAAAAATGCATCATAAGGAGATTTATATGGTGAAAAATACGCATGGACGTCGCCATCATTGAAATATTTCGTGCACATATAATAAGGGTGGTCACTTGTAGTTAATCGCCGCCAATCTTCAACCAAATTTCCATTTTGTGAATTATAAACCCGCGATTTTAAAGCATAGAGGTACTTCATTGCTTCTTGTTGCATTGAATTACCTAGCCAAGCAGTCAAGTCGCGTTCGGTATCTGCCCAAGTTACTGTATTTGGCATAGAAATTTCTGCAACGGGTTCGCTTTGAGCTGCCTCAGTAACAGTTTTGAATCCATGCTCTGGTTTTTTTAGCCAATACGAAACTAAGCTTTCGAAAAAATCAAATATTCCAGATTCTGCCCACTGATGCTCACCAAATGTTTCATAATCCATAAAAAGATTTATCACATCACCATGATAGCTTGAGGATTCTAACCAACTGATATATTTTTGAGTTGTAAGCGGATATTCTTGCCAATTTCGATTCGAAAAACGAAAAGCAAGATCGTCAGAAAGCTTGTAGTTTTTAAGAAGTAGGCGAATATTTTTAGTACCTTCTGGCTTATAAATATGATTTGGTGTGCGCCATTGAAGAATTGGATCCCATCCCTCGGCCAAAATTGCTTTAAAACCAAAATCGTCCGCCCATTTAGCAAGTTCATTATTATATGAAAGCTCGGTATTTCGAAAAGCGGTAGTTTCGACATTAAAAACTTCACGAATTTTTGCCTGGTGCGCACGAACTTGAGCTTCAAATTCTTCACGATCAAAAAAGAAGGCGAGGCTGTGATAATATGTCTCGGCAACAATTTCTACTCGCCCAGTTTGAACAAGACGCTTAAAGCTTTCGAGAACTTCTGGAGCAAATTCTTGCGCTTGATCAATAAAAGTTCCCGTAATCGAAAAAAGAAAATTTAAATTCCGGGTGAGTTTTTAATAGTTTTTCAAGCAGATTATTCATTGGTATGTAAGATTTTTCAGCAACTTTTTGAAAAATCTCGCCATTACTTTGCCGCTTTAGGCCTTTTTCTTCGCTAAAATAATTTTTATTTGCACCAACATCAAAAAGTGTTTGATCATCACGAATACGCCAGGGCTGGTGGACATGAAGGTAGAGAACAATTGATTTATTGACCATTATTAACCTCTGTTAAATGTACGAATTCTTCCATAATTTGCTCGGCAATATCACTCCAAGATATCCGACCATACTCATTTCGAACTCCATTTTTTTAAGCTCTGTAAAAGATTCTTATTGGTTGAGACCTCATAAATTTGGTTTGCCAGTTTTTTCGTATCCCAAAAATCATAACGTAAAATATTCTGAAGAACCTCACCTACGCCAGATTGCTCCGAAATTATTAATGCATTATTAAAATGAGCCGCCTCTAAAGCTGTTAGACCAAAAGGCTCATTTACTGAGCTCATCACAAAAAAACATCAGCCACACCGTAAGCATCACGCCATTTATCGCCCCGCAAAAATCCCGTGAAGAAAATCTTGTTTGAAATCCCAAAATCACTCGCCATTTTAATAAGTTCATTGCGCTGTTCGCCATCCCCAACAAGAAGTAGGGCAATTTTTGGATTTTTCGAAATAGCCTCGGCAACCGCTTGCATCAAAAAAGTTAAACCCTTCTGAACAGTAAAGCGAGTTAGAGTCATTATCACAGTATATCCCTGTGATTTTAGATATTCAAGATAGCGGTAAGTTCGATTATCGTAATCTTGCAGATTAGCAAGAGCTGAAGTTTCGATTGCATTATAAATCACTTCAACCTTTTCGGGCTTAATTTTATATTTCTTAATAATTACATTTCGAGTATTTTTCGAAACTGCAAAAACCCTGTCGGATGCGCAAATTCCAGCATATTCAATATCATGGATTTCTTGATTGCCAGAAATTCCACCAGAACGATCAAATTCGGTAGCATGAATATGAGTAATCAACGGCGCACCAGTAAGTTTTTTAGCAAGAATTCCAGCTTCCACAGTTAACCAATCATGCGCATGAATAACATCTGGTTTATTTTCTGGATTACTTAAATATTCACGAATAAATTCACAATATTCTCTCTGAATTGAACGAATATCTGGTAGAAAATTACTAGCGTTATGACTTGAACGTATCCAATACGAAGAATCATAGGCTCCAGCACCAAATTTATGAATTTCAGAGAAATTCGTAGCATTCAGTACTCTCATGAAATCAATTTCGGTATGTTTATCTTTATACGGAACGACAAATTCAATACTCGCGCCACTTTTTGCAAGCGCCTTGGCCATATAAAAACAAGCTACACCTAAACCACCGCTGTTATGGGGAGGAAGCTCCCATCCGAGCATTAGAATTTTCATTTTTTTGCCTTTACGATTAGAATTTACATTTCTATTTTAGCAAATTTAAGAGAAAAGCGCAAGCGGTTTAACCAATTATCCGCCCTAAACTAAATGCTTGGCGAAAACTGTTTTATTTCTTGAACACATTTCTTATAATCTGGGCAATATTTTTCAACTTCTTGCCAAAATTTAGACGAATGGTTCATTTGCCGTGTATGGCAAAGTTCATGAATAATCACATAGTCAATCAAATGATGTGGCAAATTCATCAATGCAATATTTAAAGAAATTGTTCCACTAGAAGAGCTTGAACCCCACCGTGTACCAGTGTGTGAAAAACGCAATTTCTCAAAGCTAAAACCATACTTTTCTGCCAAAAAATCAATTCGGCGGGGTAAATACGCCTTAGCTTGCTTTCGAAGAATTTTTGATACAGTTTTGCGGATTTCTAATTGGACGAGTGGATTTTCGGAAGATAAATCTTGTGGTATTTGCACTAAAATCTGATTTCCTTCATTTGAAATTTTAATTTCTTCACCCAAAAATTTTCGAAAAAAAAGTGTGTGCGTTTTACCAATTAAATCACCATTTTTATAAAGATTTTTAGCATTATGCAAAGCAAGCATTTTGTGAATTTGTGTGCGATTATGATTAATTAAACGCCGAACAGAGAACTCCGGCGAATAATAGGGAATAGACGCGCGTAAACTTCCATCAACACCGACAGAAAGTTTTACAGAGCGAGCGAGTTTGTTTTTTCGAATTTTAATTTCACCAAACTCTTTATCAACAATAGCCATAAGTATATTATAGCATTTTTTTAAAGAAGGTTGGCGAGAATTATTCTTAAATTTTTGAAATTTTATTTTTTTGTAAAAATTCTAAATATTAGAACAGTAGTGAAATTAATTTGGCAAAAACTAAAAAAATAAAATCTATAAAATAAAGTTTGCTTTTAATGCCACAAACTAAAAAAACACCAATTTTGGTGTATATAATTCATAATGGAATAATTTTGGCACGGGCAGAGAGACTCGAACTCCCGACACCAGGTTTTTGGAGACCTGTGCTCTACCAACTGAGCTATGCCCGTATGAAACTATTTTAACATAAAAAAATTTCGAAAAAGTGAAGAGTTTTTTTGAAAAAAATTCTACTAAGTATTGACAAAAAAAGCTTTTTTTATGATAGAATAATAACAAGTTAAAAGCTTACTTTCAAAATTGAGCTTTTAGCTCGTAATTTATAAAGTTGGCTTTTTGCAAATATTTTTTAGAAAAGGAGGCCAAAACAATGGCCGAAATCATAAATTGGGTTCAAACCCAAAACCAAGAAAAACTTGCTGAAATTCGTATTGAAGCAGAAGCGACACCAAAGACACCTCTGTTTAAAGTTTTAGAAAAGCTTGAAAAAGCCTATCAGAAAAATGACATTAAAGAGCTGATCTTTTGGCTAGCTTATGCGAAGTTTCATAAGCTTCCTGTAGCTAAAGGACGCGACTTCTTCAAGAAAATTGAAAAAGAATGGCCTTCAAGTCGTTACTACGAATTGGCGAACGCGTTTCATTTCTTGAATACGATTTACTCAGAACGATACACTGAGCGCAATAATAGTGCTCAAATGTATAATTATCCTGCGTTACTCGCGAAATTCTCACGAGTGTAGCCAACTAAAAAATAAGCCCGAAATAATCGGGCTTTTTTCTTTTTCGAATTTTATTCAGCAAATTGTGAATTGTAAAGTTTCGCATAGGTTCCATTTTTCGAAAGTAACTCTTTATGAGAGCCTTGCTCAACAATGTTTCCGTGTTCCAGCACTAGAATTAAACCGGCATTTCTAATCGTTGAAAGGCGGTGTGCAATCACAAAGCTTGTACGGCCATGCGTTAAATTATCCATTGCAGATTGAATGGCGGCCTCCGTTCGCGTGTCAACAGAGCTGGTTGCCTCATCAAGAATCAACATTGGTGAATCTGCCAAAATCGCCCGCGCAATTGTGAGAAGCTGTTTTTCGCCAGCCGAGACATTATCGACATCTTCAGAAATTACCGTATCATAACCTTTTGGCAAGGTTCGAATAAAATGGTCGGCATGAGCGGCTTTTGCGGCTTCAATAATTTCTTCACGAGTGGCATCAGGTTTTCCATAAGCCAAGTTTTCAGCAATCGTGCCATTAAACAGCCACGTATCTTGAAGAACCATTCCAAAAAAAGGGAACGAACATCATGACGCGACATTTTCGAAGTATCAATTCCGTCGATTGTGATTTTTCCACTATCAATATCATAAAATCGCATCAATAGATTCACGAGTGTAGTTTTTCCAGCTCCAGTTGGGCCAACAATCGCCACATTTGAGCGTGGTGCAATTTTTGTGCTGAAATTCGTAATAATTGGCTTATTTTTTGAATATGAAAAATTAACTTTCGAAAATTCCACAGAGCCTTTAATTTCTTTTGGCAAAGTTTTTGAAATTTCAACAAAAGTCTCTTCTTCAGCGTCAAGAAAGCCAAAAATTCGCTCGCAGGCTGCAACTGTTGTTTGAACACTTGTCATTGAATTCGCGATATTCGAAATTGGTTGCGTAAATCGACTCATATATTGCATAAAAGCAGTAATCTCACCAATTGTCATCTGGCCACTTAATGCACGAACTCCGCCAACAACCACAACAGTTAAAGTTGAAAGATTATTAATGAAACCCATAATCGGGTAGAGAAGTCCACCAAAAAACTGAGATTTCCAAGATGAAATATACATTTTATTATTGATTTTTTCAAAATCTTCAACCGATGATTTTTCGCCATTATAAACCTTAATAACTTCGTGCGAAGAAAGCATTTCCTCAGTATGAGCAGTTAAACTCGATGTAAATTTTTGCAAATCCGTAAAAATAGACTTGACTAAACTTCGAAATAATCATAATAATTCCAACCGAAATTATTCCAGTCGTAAGAGCAATCAAACTCATTTGCCAGCTAATTGAAATCATCATAATAGTTACACCAACAATCGTAATTATTGAATACGAAAGCTGATTTAAGCTCTCGCTCAAACTGTTGCTGAGCGTCTCGATGTCGTTCGTGATAATTGAGACTATATCACCAGTTTTATGCTTATCAAAATACGAAAGCGGTAATCGTGCAATCTTTTTCGAAGAATCATCGCGTAATTTAAAAACAATTTTTTGTACCATCTGCCCCATAATCCAGTTTTGCACATAACCAAAAACTCCTGATCCAACATAGATAGCAATCAAAATAAAGCCAAGTTCGGTAATTTTCGAAAAATAAGGGTTAAATCTAACTACGCCAGATTGAATTTCAAAATTTTTAGTAATTAAATTAATCATCTCACCCACAATTTGTGGCCCAACAATTGCTGAAACCGAGCTCAAAATTACCATAATCGCAAAAAAACACAATCAGGAATTTAAACGGCGCAAAAATATAGCAAGAGTCGCCAAATTGTTTTTAGCGAAAGTTTGTTTTTTTGATTTTTCGCCATTATTTTTCTCCTTTCTTAGATTTTTTCGAAATTACCTTTTTTAAGCTTTTCTTGGCTATCTTTTTCGAAACCGAAACTGCTTTTTTTAGTATTTTTTTGAGTTTTCGAAATAGTTTTTTGCTTTTCAAAATCCTTAATTTGCATTTCAATTTCTTCATCAGAAAGCTGCGAAGATGCAATTTCGCGGTAAATTTCATTATTTTTAAGAAGTTCGCCGTGCGTGCCAATTCCAACAATCTTTCCACCGTCTAAAACAATAATTTTATCGGCTTGCATAATTGAAGTCACACGTTGCGCCACGATAAACTTAGTTTGTGATTTAGTTTTCACGGCAAGTTCAGCACGAAGTTTGGCGTCAGTTTTATAGTCAAGCGCCGAGAAGCTATCGTCGAAAATTAAAATTGGAGCTTTTGAGGCGATTGCCCGAGCAATTGAAAGTCGTTGTTTTTGACCACCAGAGAAATTTTTACCACCTTGCGAAACTTTCTCGCTTAAATCTTCGGGTAATTTCTGCACAAAATCCCAAGCTTGAGCAATTTTTAAAGCTTCAATAATTTCTTCATCACTCAAGTTTTTCGAAGAACCATAATTAATATTTTCACGAATATTCCCAGAAAAAAAGGTTTGCTTTTTTTGTGGAACATAGCCGATTAAATTGTGTAATTCGCTTTGTTTTAAATTACGAATATCCACTCCGCCTAGTTTAATTTTTCCTTTCGAAACATCATAAAATCGTGGAATTAATTTTGCAATTGTAGATTTTCCTGAACCAGTTCCGCCAATTACAGCAATAGTTTCACCTTGTTTTACTGAAAAGTCGATATTTTCGAGAACGGCTTCTTCAGAATCTGGATAGGCAAAACTAACATTTTCGAAAGTTAAATCGAAAGTTTTTGGTAGTTTTTGCGGTTTAGTTTTATCTTTCACTGAAATTTCTTCATCAAGAACTTCGCTCAAGCGCTTGATTGCAACATTCATCCGCGGGACTGACATGAAAATCATCGAAAGCATCACAAAAGCAAAAGTAACTTGAGCAAGATATTGAGTAAGGGAAGTTACATCACCAATTGAAATTTCACCAGATTTTACAAAATATGAACCAATCCAAGCAATTGCAACCAAACCAAGGCCAGAAACCATTGTCATATATGGAGAAATTAAACCAAAAATCCTTTCGAAAAAGACATTCATTTTCAACATCTCGGTATTAATTTCGCCGAATTTTTCTTCTTCAACCTTTTCTTTTCGATAAGCTCGAATCACCCTTAAGCCAGTGATTGTTTGGCGAGTTTGCATATTTAATTTATCAAGTTTTGTTTGAAAAATCTTCAATTTTGGCACAGCAAAAACACCAATAATTGTAGTTAAAACAATAATTGAAAAAACCGTAATTGCCATAATCCAGCTCATTGAACCAGAAATCGCCAAAGTGTTAATTATCGCACCAGCACCAATAATTGGCGCATAAATACCCATTCGCATAATCATTGTGAAGGTTTGTTGGAATTGGCGTGCATCGTTAGTGATTCGCGTTGTTAAGCTTGCAACAGAGAACTTGCCGAATTCGCTCATTGAAAAAAATCTTCAATTTTTCTTAAAAAGTTTCATGACGAATATCACGCGCCGTCGCTCCAGCCGAACGACTTGCGAAAAAAATTCCGGCCAGCATCAAAACACCGCTCAAAAGAGAAAGTCCAATCATATGAAAACCGTTCGAATAAATTGCTTCCATATTTTTCATAGCAACGCCCTGAGTGATAATTTTTGAAGTGTATTGAGGGAGTTCAAGGTTGATTTTAGCAGAGAATACCGTAAAAAAATAAGCATCAAACTTAAACTTAGCCAATATTTTTTTTAGCAAATTTAAAAAAATAAATTTTAGCATATTTCCTTTCTTTTTATAAGTTTATAATTTCTAAAGCGATTTTTACTATTTTTAACATATTTTTTTCGAAAATTAAAAGAGCCGTGGTAAACGGCTCCTTGTCTTTAGGTGTAAATTAGGTATGTTTAACGTTTACATTTTTTTAATCTTCCCAGATCCATTGCAATTATCACATGTATGCCGACTATGGATACACATAAAAACCGTTTATTGTAATCTGACCACTTCCTTTACAGCGCGGACATTCAACGGTCTCCTCATTAATAGAGAAAAATACCCATTTTTTTCACCTCTTTCTAAAAAAAGTTCAAAGCTTAGAGTTGTTTCCGTAACTTATAAATTTAAGCTTAGTGTTTAATATTCTACTACATTTTTGCTTTTTAAGTCAAGAAAAATTATGAACATTTTTTTGGATTTTATTTTAAAAAATTGAATTTCTTTTGGTTTCTTTGTATAATAAAAATTCATGATTGCAATGTAATCATTGTAAACTTTTTATAGAATATTTTATAAGTTGGAGCTCGAAAAAAATATGAAAAAAATTTCAAATTAGATTTTATTCTTTTTAGCCTTTTTTTAACCAATCGAAGAAAGCATTTATGGTTGAGTTTTTTTACCCAAAAAAATTAGTGACAAAAATTTGGATCGCAATTTTTAAATTATTCTTTTCGAAAAAAATATGATTATAGCTTTGAAAGAAAAATAAATCTAAAAACTAAAGTTAGAACTGACATTTTTTTCTGTTTCGAAACCCTAAAAAAATGCCGAGAAATTCAAACAAGCACAAAAAAATTATCCTGGAAAAGGAAACGAAGACGAAAAAAATCGGCTGTATGGTGAAGCTCTTGAATATCCGGATTTTGCGATTTTTGGATTTTTTTAGAATTATTAAAAGAGCGCAAAAAAAGATAATGACGGAAAAAAACTAAGGTTGGCGATAGGCTAAGTTTTAGCTGTATTGAGTATGGATATGAAGGTTTTGTTTTTTTAAACCAGAAAAATCTTTCAAAAAAATTTTTAGATTGGTATAAAGAACAAAAAGCTACCACAGAGAAATGTTAAAAATCAAAAATATTTAATCACCGAATTAAAAAAATGGCAAAAACCTTTCGAAAAATGAAATTGGGGAAATTTTAAAAATCAAAGAATCCATTAAAAAAATTTCTGAAAAAAATAGCAAAAAAATAGAGAATAATTTTTGTTAGCTTTTTTTAAAAAAATGTGTTATACTATTAAAGATGAACGAAGAAATTATTTATCTTGACCACGCAGCCACAACACCTGTGAGTGAAAAAGTCTTAGCGGCGATGATGCCGTATTTTAGCGAAAAATTTTATAATCCGAGTGCACCTTATGTTCAGGCGCTTGAAGTTCGAAGAGATTATGAAGATGCAAAACATGAAATTGCGAAAAAAATATTGGCACAAAAAGTGACGAAATCGTAATCACTGCGGGCGCAACCGAAAGCATCAATTTGGCATTTTCGGCAGCTTCAAAAGATGCAGGAGATGAAATCCTTGTGGGTGAGTTTGAACACCACGCGGTTTTGAATTCAGCCGAAAAATATGGCGTTCGAAAATTAATTAAGGTAAAAAAGGATAGCGTAATTGACATTGATGATTTGCGCGCAAAAATCTCACCAAGAACAAAGATTGTTTCGGTTATGCTGGCAAATAATGAAACTGGTGTAATTCAGCCAATTTCGAAAATTGCGGAAATTATCCACGAAGAACGAATGCGCCGACTTTCGAATGACGAAAAAACACCGATCTATCTTCATTCTGACGCAAGCCAAGGTGTTGGTCAAATTGATATTTCAGTTGCGAGGCTTGGTGTTGATATGCTAACTTTAAATGCAGGAAAAATCTACGGTCCAAAGCAAACCGGTCTTTTGTGGGCGAATCGCGAAATTCAATTTAACGCACAGATTGTTGGTGGTGGCCAAGAACGAAACTTGCGTAGCGGAACTGAAAATGTTCCAAGTGTGATTGGTTTTGCAAAAGCAATGCAACTAGCCGAAAAAAACATCGCAAAAAGAAAATGAGCGACTTCGAAAAATTAAAAGAGATTTTTTTAAAAAATATTTTTAAGTGAAAAATTTCTCAGATGAAGAAATGATTTTCTTGGGAAACATCAAAAAAACAACTCGCAAGCCATGTTTCAGTTTCATTTCCCGGAATTGACGCCGAGCGAATGGTTTTCGCTCTTGAAATGCAAGGAGTTTTGGTTGCGACGGGTTCAGCCTGTGCTGCCAATAAGGGAACACGTTCACACACTTTAACCGCGATGGAGCTTAAAGAAAGTGAAGCAGATGGTAGTTTACGAATCTCTTTCGGTGCGCTTTCGAATGAAGAAAACACTAAACGTGCAGCCGAAATCATTTCGAAAACAGTTCGAGCAGAATTCGAAAGGATTAAAAAATAGATGGCAAAATTTTTTGCTTGGGTTTTTAATTATTGTTGGAATTATTGTTGTTTTTATTGTTAGCACAACTCTAGTTATTAGCGATAAAAATCAACTAGCTAAAATTTGCCCAGACTATAAAAATAGCAGATGCTCGCAAAAAATTGATGCGGTTGTTGCAATTTCTGGTGGGAACACGTCTTCACGAGCACGTGAAGCAATCGAAATTTTTAAAGCCGTTCAAGCACGAAAATTGATTTTCTCTGGCGCAAATTCAAACCCAAAAGTTTTGAGCGATGCGCAACAAATGGCAAATTTAGCGCAAAAACAAGGTATTTTAAAAGATGAGATTATTCTTGAAGAACAAGCCCAAAACACTCGTCAAAACGCACAATATACAGCAAAAATCATTAAACAAAATGGCTATAAACGAATAGTTTTAACCACCTCAAAGTACCACCAAGCACGGGCAAGATTAGAATTCGAAAAAGCGCTTGAAGGTTCTGGGGTTGAAATAATTTCGGCACCAGTCTCAAACGATCCAGACTGGAGTAATCTTTGGTGGAAAAAAATTCACGCGGATGGTATCTTTCGATGAGTGAACTTTTTGGAATTTTTTTAGATTTTATATAGGAGCATAAAAATGGATAATTCAAAAATTAAAGTATATGTTGGAATGAGTGGTGGCGTAGATTCTTCTTTAACTGCAGCACTTTTAAAAGAGCAAGGTTATAGTGTTGTAGGTGTTTATATGAAAAACTGGACACAAGATCTACCTGGAATGAAATGTCCTTGGGCAGAAGATTTAGCGGACGCAAAAAGAGTTGCTGTTCAACTTGGCATTGATTTTAAAGTTTTCGATTTCGAAAAAGACTATCGTGAAAAAGTCGTTCAATATATGCTCGACGAGTACGCAATTGGTCGCACACCGAATCCAGACATTATGTGCAACCAAGAAGTTAAATTTAAGCTATTTTTAGAGGCAGCTCTTGAAGATGGAGCCGATCTAATTGCAACAGGTCATTACGCTGGCGTTCGGAATGCTTTTACTGAAAATTCTGACGAAAATTTCAATCTTTCAAAAAGCGGAAAAGGCGAGCTACTTCGCGCAAAAGATGAAAATAAAGACCAAACCTACTTCTTATATCGAGTGCGTGGTGAAGCTTTGGGGAGAACATTGCTTCCACTCGGCAATTTTACTAAGCCAGAAGTACGCGAAATGGCAAAAGCGCGTGGTCTTTTTACTGCTCGCAAGAAAGATTCGCAAGGAATTTGCTTTGTTGGCAAAATCGGAATTCGCGACTTTTTGAAACAATTTATCCCCGAACAAAAACCTGGCAAAATTATTAGTAAAAATACGGGAGAAGTTCTTGGTTGGCACGACGGCGCAATTTTCTATACTTTAGGGCAGCGCCACGGCTTGAATGTTGGTGGTGGCTTGCCATTTTATGTTTGTGGAAAAAATATGCAAACTAATGAAGTTTTTGTTACAACAGACATAAACAACGGTGAGCTTTGGGCGAAAGGAATCAACGTTTCAGAGCTACATTGGATTAATGAAAAAGTTGCAGACGGTGCAGAAATTCAAGTTCGAATTCGCCACCGCGCGCCGCTTGTTAATGCAAAAATCTTTTTCGAAAGTGATAATTTGGCAAAAATTGAATTGCAAGATGAACAACGCGCAATTACTAGTGGCCAAAGTGTTGTATTTTATTCTGGTGAAGTTTGTTTGGGTGGCGGAATCGTCATTTAATATTGACATCTTTATATTTTTATGGTAGAATACTACAAGCTAAACTTAAATTTTATAGTTTAAGTTTAAGTATTTTACAAAGAGGTAAAAAATATGTCAATTCTAAATTGGTTCAAATCGGCTCTCAGTATATATAAAGCAAATCAAAAGCTCTATCGCGAGAATTACTTCTCGGAAGAGTTTCTAATAAATACACTTAAAGATGTTGGGTTTTTGTCAGTTGAAGTTTTAGCACCAACTGAAGAAGGAGCGATAGATTTAGGAGCGAAACTTTTTGATGAACGGGGAAATTCATTCATAATCTCAGTTCATCATCTAGGCAATGAGTTAAAAATTCTCAGTGCGGCCTAATACGCAGGTTCCTAAAAATGTAAACTATATTTTTGTAAAAGATGTTTATCTGCCGAAATATATCGAAAGCGAAGTATCTGAAGGTCTAGTTTTTGGCAACGAAACTCAGACAAGCCTCCTGCGAGAGTGCGAGCGTAAGGCTAATTCATTTTTCGATGAACTCGAAAATGAGTTCAAACGCCGTAGAAAAAGATTCGCAAAATAATTTTTATTAACCCGGCAAAAAGCTGGGTTTTTTCTTGATTTTTCTACTCTTTAAGTATATAATTAAAAATCTAGTTCTTTTTCACGGAGGTTTTATAATACGATGGCGGATTTAGTTTTTACAAAAGAAAACGTAGAAAAGCTACTATTGGAGGCTGGATTTTTGGATATTGAAAGTATACCATTTGTATCTTTCGAGGAGCCAAATGCTTTTCGAACAGAAGCTTTTCTATAAAAAAATCTTCACGAGAAATCTATATTCTAATCGAATGTTTAGGTGATGAGCTTGCGATCTATATGCGAAACAATATTAATTTAAAAAAATCTTAAAAAAACCGGCGCTATACCATCTTAACAATTGAAAATGGCAAGATAGATGAGCGTAATGATTTTGAGTTAAATAATTTCAAATCAAAAAAAGCATATTCCATGAAGCAAACAGAAAACTTACTAATTTTATTAGTAATCTTAAAAAAATAACCCTCCAGTAATTTTTCTCCCGAGTTTTACTCGGGTTTTTTTATTTTAGAAAAATCTTAAAAATAGTCATAGATGACATTCTCCGCTTATAATATTCTTTAATTATATAAAGCGATCTATTAGTCTAAAAACGCTTGCATTTTGTTTCAAAAATCTGCTAAAATGTTTAGTGAGTTTCCTCTTTCTGGTGAATAAACCTGTGTGTTGGTGATTTCAGCTAGAAAGGTAAAGACATTTTTCGAAAATGCTGTTTCGAAAAATATGAGGCGCTTTTTTGAAAACTTTATCAACTTTCGAAAAAGTGAAAATATTAAAATAATTTAAGGGAGAATTGATGCCAACTATCAATCAATTAGTGCGAAAACCTCGAAAAACTGCTGCGAAAAAATCAAAATCGCCAGCACTTGGTCGAATTCATAATGCACTAAAAACTAAATATTATGCACAAAATGCACCGCTAAAACGTGGAGTTTGTGTTAAAGTTACAACAAAAACACCTAAAAAGCCTAACTCAGCTCTTCGAAAAGTTGCTCGTGTTCGCTTAACAAATGGCCACGAAGTTTGGGCTTATATTGGTGGTGAAGGCCACAACCTTCAAGAACACGCCGTAGTTTTGGTTCGTGGTGGACGCGTGCCTGACCTTCCAGGTGTGCGATATCATATCGTTCGTGGTGCGCTTGACCTTCAAGGTGTTGCAGATCGTAAACAAGGCCGTTCAAAATACGGTGCGAAGAAGGAGAAATAAAGATGCCACGAAAAGTTACTAAAAAACTACAACGAGAATTAAAACCAGATCGAAAATATCAATCAATTTTAGTTCAACGTTTAATTAACAAATCTATGCTTGACGGCAAGAAACTTACTGCCGAAAAAGCTGTTTATAAAGCTCTTGAAACTGCAGCAAAAAAACTTGATAGCGAAAACCCTCTTGAAGTTTTTGAAAAAGCACTAAAAAATATTTCACCAGCTTTTGAAGTCAAGTCTCGACGTGTTGGTGGTGCAAACTATCAAATTCCATTCCCAGTTCAAGGACACCGACAACTCCACTTTGCGTTTAGCTGGTTGGTTCAATCAGCGCGAGCACGAAGCGGAATGCCTTATAGTCAACGCTTAGCACTTGAAATTGTTGATGCTTACAATGAAACTGGTGCAGCTTTCAAAAAGAAAGAAGATACTCATAAAATGGCAGAAGCCAACCGAGCTTTTGCACACTTTGCACGAGGCTAATCTAAATAAAATCACTCTTTTTCAAAAGGGTGATTTTTGTTTCTATAAAAATACATAAGCTACTTGGAATTTTCGAAAATATGTGGTAAAATCGTATGGAAAGGGAAAAATGGATAGAACGAGAAGTGCATACAGACGACTTGGTCGAATACACAAAATTTATCACGGTGGAAGAATTTCGAAAGATCGTCTTGTTGGTTTAATTGATGGCGCCACCGCGATTATTATTACGCTTATGGTACTTGAAATTCAATTACCAAAATCAGTTAGAGATTTAGCTCAGCTGGAAAGTTTTGGATTTGCGATTTTGATTTACTTTTGCAAGTTTTGTGATCGTTGGAATCCAGTGGAATCGTCATCATCACATTTTAGATAGAGTTGAAAAGGTTACGAATAGCTTTATCTGGAAAAATATGATTTATGTTTTCTTTTTGTCGCTTATTCCACTATTTATGCGTTGGGTACTCTCCTCGCCAACAGAGGTTTTACCTGCTTTCTGTTATGCGATGGTTTATCTTTTTACAGATTTAGGCATGCGATGGATCACTGCGAGTGCATTAGGTGAAAATACAGGGTTCTTTCACGGCGAAAATCGTAAAGCTCAAAGAAATTACCATTTAATTCGCACAGGAATGATGATTTTATGGATTGCGGTTATTGCGTTGATATCGATTTTTTTCTGCCGCAGGTTGAAATTTTCTTTTTGATTATTTTTGCCAGTGGTAATTTCACTATTTACAGTTTTTTTGAAGATGAAAAAGGAGGAATTAGAAAATGGTAAATAACATGATTGGTGGAATGCTTCTAATGGGAGTCTTCCTAATGATTTTAGGAATTGCGCAGATCGCTTTTTTTGTCTGGGCTATTGTTGAAATTATTCTTTTCAATAAAAAAAGTTAAAGAACAAACTTTAAAAATTGGTGACGTTAAACGAGCTTCAATGGCACTGCCACTCGGCTTAAATATACTGGGATTAATTTTTATTCTTCGTAATAGTTAAGCCAGCTATTAAAAAAATGACCCTGTCGCAAATAAAAAAATCAAATCTTTTTTTGCTGGTTATCGTATATAATTTTTTTACCGTATTATCCGTTATAATTTACAGTTTAGCAACAATAAATACATTAAATACAGTAAAAAAATATAACTAATGAGACTAAGCCTTATAAAACAACAGACTTAGCAGAAGACAACGAACTGTTTGATAAGGATAAGATTAAAGAACGAACCAGAAAAGCTAAAAATGCAGGTAAGTTCATACCCGAGGAAGGCGTTTTTGCAATTAAAGCAAAAGGATGTGATAATTTTACAAAACAAAATACTGGTGATAATTCAGTTGGCTATGTTTGTGCATCCTCAGATTCCATAAATAATGCAATAAATGCCTACATCATTGGTTATACAGACACAGATGAAAATTATGAAGACACTCAAAAACTTAGCAAGGAGGAATTAATCCACTCCGCAATCAATGGTGTCGGTGGTAATTTTTCAAAGTATGTTTCAGAAGAAGATTTCAAAGTAATCGATTTCAAAGGAGCTCGGGCAGTTGAAGGAAATATCTCACACAACAGTCAATTTATAAAAATATTAGCTCTACCTACTAAAAAAGATAAGTCTGGGAAGACTCGAGCATTCTTTATTGCGATGGTTTCAAATAATGGTGGAGATATTCTTGATAATAATTTTGCGAATTTCGCCAATTCTTTTGAAAGATTGTAATTTAACCCAATAAAATAACCCTTCTCCTGAGGGTTATTTTTATTATTTTGCACGAAAAAAATAAGATTTTTTTGCGCCAGAATATAGCTTTTCACTAATTAAAAATTAAATTTTCTGCTTTAAAATTTTTCAATCTCTTTGGGTTGCGACAGAACTAATATTCCACCAGATCTTAACCTTTTCGAAAGCCTTTCGATAGATGGAAATTGAGGGTCGTAGTATGGCGGATCGGCAAAAAATTATATCAAAAGTTGGAATTTCTAAAATTTCACCAATTTCAAATTGAGATTGGCTCGACCCAATCCAGCCCGAAATACTACTGAATTATTTTAGCTTCGCCAGCATTTTCATTCTTCTCAATAATTTTTAAGTTTTCGGCTAATATTTTTTTGTGCTAATCTGTTTTTTTCAATGAAAACTACTTTTTTAGCACCACGAGAAATCGCTTCAAGACCTAAAGATCCAGTCCCAGCGAAAGCATCAAGAACTTCAGCATTTGGAATTTCCGCCTGAATCGTATTAAAAATTGCATTTCTTGCTCGTTCGCTCATTGGGTGAGTTTGGCGAGAATTCGGAGCTGTGATTTTATGATTTTTAAAAATCCCTGAAATTAACCGAATGTTCATTTTTCATCCTCAGATTTATTTTTTACATTTTCGAAATCTTCTTCAAGAGCTCGACGGATACCTTCAAACCATCCGAGTGCCACAATTTTTGAGATTTCAGGCAAAAGATCATGTTTAGTTTCTCGTGCCAAAGCAGTCGTCCAGCCTTTTTCTAAGTATCTTTCGTAATATTTTTGGTCGGCGACCCACTTAATTTTTTCTTCAAAAATTTGCATAAATTCACCCTTTAAAACTCGCAAAATTTCTTCATCTGTTGGACTCTTTATGATTTTCTTTGCAGCAATTGAAGTTATCATTGTAGCGACACCCATTTCATAAAGCATATGTGAGCTCATTACACCTTTTGGCCCAATATATTCCCAGTTCTTCATAATCCGCTCGCGCCAATTTTCTCCAGAAAGAAACATCTTTTTAATCAACTTATCGCGTTCTTCAGGTTTTTTTCCAGAAATTTCAATAATTTTATCAGTCATTGGGAACTGATGAGCTGGCGTTAAAGCATCAGTTATTGCATGCGCCATCCAACCAGCTTCAAAACTTGCTCGTACAAAATTTTCTTCGCTTAAGGCTTTCGAAATATTAAAAAGATGATTTTCAACGTAGCTTCGAATTGGCGCTAAATCACCATAAGGCTCAACAAAATGCCAAGGTTCATCTTTTCCTGGTGATTTTGTTTTAATCCCATCAGGGCCACCATTTCCCTCAAAAACTAAAATTTCATCAATTTTAGGGAAGTGAATTTTTGAAAATTTTGGATTTTTTGAAATAATTTCTCGCAAAATTAAGCGAGCCGCACGATCAATTTTTTGATGTGTTCCAGCAATTTTGTCTGCTTTTTGAAAAGGAGTTGCTCTTGAATACATATAAACTATTTTACCATTCTTCGTAATAAAAATCAAAAGTTGAAATTTAATTGTGCTTGTGTTAAAATGGAACAAATGAGTAAAATTGCGAAATATCTAAATGGACACATTATTGGCGAAGTTTCGGCGCACGAAACTCGATTGAAGCAGTTTTCAACCGACCGAAGTTTTCTTAAAATTCAACCGGAATTAGTAGTTTACCCGCGTTTTAGTGAAGATATTCAAAAAATTATGCGGTTTTCTTGGCAGTTAGCTGAAAAAGGTCATATTTTTGGCGTTACGGCGAGAGGCTACGGCGGAAGCACTGATGGTTCTTCAATTGGAAGAGGAATTATATTAGATATTTCACGACACCTTGATAAAGTTAACGAACTTGATTTGCGAGCTAAAACCGTTTGCGTTCAAGCTGGGGCAAATTTCCAAAAATTGAATCTTGCAATTGCTTCACAAGCGATGGAAATTCCACAAAGTCCAGCCGGCGAAAGACTTACAGTTGGTGGAGCAATCGCAATGAATTTGCCGAGTGAAAAGTTTAATTATGGCGACTTAGTGAATTCTGTTAGTGAAGTTGAGGTCGTCTTAAGTAATGGTGATATAATTAATATTGGAAAAAAATTTCTCGCAAGGAATTAAGCGAAAAAAATTGCACTTCCTAATTTTTGAAGGAGAGATTTATCGTAAAAATTGACACTTTAATTGAAGATAATTACAGTTTAATTCAGCAAATCGACGGCGATTCTAGCTTCGGCTATTCTGGAATTGCAAATGTAAAAAAAGTGAAGATGGAACGTTTAATTTAATTCCGTTGTTTTTTTGGCTCGCTCGGAACGCTAGGAATTATTACCGAGGCAAAAATTCAAACAAATTACATAATTAATGAGACCAATTTTATGGTTGTAAGTTTTTCAAATCGCGATGATGCGCGTGATTTTAACGATGAAATTGCCAAATTCGCACCAGATATTGTTGAATTATTTGATGGCAAAATGTTTGAAGCTGCAGTTGCTTCTGGTAAAAAATACCAATTTTATCTTGACAGGAATTCACAAAATTTAGCCACAAAATTAGTTTTGGTTGTTGGAATCTCAGACAAAAATGCAAAGAAAATTGCATCAAAAAAATACATAAAATTGAAAAAAATTGCCAAGAAATTTGAAGGCGCAACCGTTTGGATTCCAGAAGACGATGAACGTTCGAAAGCTGAACTTGAAGCAATACGTGATGTTCGTGAAATTTTGCGAGCGAGGAGCGGTGTAATCAAGCAAGAAATCTACCCAATTCAAGGTGTCTATGTGCCAATGGAGCGTTTCGAAACTTTCTATTTAGGGCTTCAAAAACTTGCCTTACAACACAGTATTCCCGCACCAATTCAAGGTTCAGCGCTAACCTCTATTTTTGAAATTTTAGCTGAATTCGACTTTTCGAAAATTAGTGACCGTCAAAAATCACTAAAATTCATCGCCGACCTTGGTGCTTTACTTGCAAAAATTAATGGTGAATTTGCGTATGGTGCGGGTGAAGGGCGAATTTATGGTCATTTTGTTGCAAAAAATATCAGTAAAGAAGTTGAAGAATTATATTCACAGATTAAAGACATTTTCGACCCAATGCACATTTTAAATCCTGGCGTAAAAGGTCGCCCAAACACTAAAGAATTAGTGAAATCGGTTCGAAATGGAAAATAAACCAAATTTCGAAACTGGCGAAGGTTTAACCGTTCAAAACGATACCCGAAATGTGATTGATAAATACAAGGGCGTATCGGTTGAAGAAATTAAAAAAGATCTTGAAACTTCGCGGCATGATTTTCATATTGCCGTTGAGAACTTTCAGCACGATTTTAATATTGGCACAATCGCTCGGAACGCCAATGCTTTTAACGCTGCAGGAATTCATATTATTGGCAAAAAACACTGGAATCGGCGCGGCGCAATGAAGACCGAGGCCTATATGAATGTTTTTCATCATAAAACCGTGCAAGATTTCATAGATTGGGCAAAAGAGAACGAATCTAAACTTATTGCAATCGACAACCAGAAAGGTGCAAAAAATCTAAACAATGCACAACTTTCAAAAGGCTCTATTTTTGTTTTCGGAAATGAGAGCGATGGTCTTTCAGAAGAAATGATCGAAGCCTGCGAAGAGATGATCGCAATTGAACAATTCGGCTCAACGAGAAGTGTTAATGTTGGAGTAGCTAGTGGCATTTTGATGTACGAATTTGTGCGGCGAAATTATTTGGCAGAATAATTATTCATTAGATAAAAAAATAGTTTATTTTTTTACATTTTTTTTAATTTTTCATGGATAATCTTACATGGTTATAAAAATATCATAGAAGAAAAAAATAGCCAAAACTGCAAAAACCTATTAACACTCTTTTTTTGCATAAAAAAATAGGGTGTGTTATAATTATATAGATATGAAGACAAAGTTAAAGAATATTTCAGACGTAAAAGTTGAGCTCACAATTTCTCTTGGAGCTGAGGAATTAAAAAGCCGCCGAGCAAGTTGCGCTAACAAAGCTCGCTAAAGAAGTTAAAATTGAAGGCTTTCGAAAAGGAAAAGCACCACTCGAAATGGTTGCTGCGCAAGTTGACCCAAATTTACTTAATCAGGAAACGCTTGAAAATGCGCTTTCAAAATCTGTTGCTGAAGCATTTCTAAAAGAAAAAGTTCAAGCAATCAATAGACCAGAAGTTGATGTTAAAAAATTTATTCCTGGAACTGAGCTAGAATTTACCGCAACTACCGAAATTATGCCAAAAGTTGAACTTGGCGACTATAAAAAATTAGACGTAGAAAAAGAAGCTGTAAAAGTTTCGAAAAAAGAAGTTAAAGAAACAATCGATCGAATTTTGAAGAATTTTACCGAAAAGAAAAAAGTTGAGCGTGAGGCAAAAAATGGTGATGAAGTCATTATTGACTTTTTAGGCAAAAAAGAAGGCGTAGCTTTTGATGGTGGGAAAGCTGAAAAATTTCCACTTGAACTTGGCTCGAAATCTTTCATTCCTGGGTTCGAAGAAGGTTTGATTGGCAGAAAAGCCGGGGATGAACTTTCACTTGATTTAGAATTTCCAAAAGATTACCACGCAAAAGACTTGGCTGGTGCAAAAGTTGTTTTCGAAGTAAAAATTCACGAAGTTCGAGAAAATGTTGAACCAGAATTCAACGAAGAATTCCTTTCGAAATTAGGTAATTTCAAAACCAAAGAAGAATTCGAAAAACAGATTGAAGAAGACTTAAAAACCCAAAAACAAGCCGAAGCAGACGAAAAATTCAAAGATGAACTTGTTAAAAAATTGGCAGAAGTTTCGAAAGTTCCCGTGCCAGAAATCCTGCTTGAAGATCAAAAACGTAGCATTGAAATGGATATGCAACAAAATTTGATGTATTCTGGACTTTCACTTGAAGATTATCTTGAACGAATGGGCAAAACTCGTGAAGAATGGCTCGAAAAAAGATGTTAAAGAAGCAGCTGAAATGCGCGTAAAATCTGGATTGGCTTTAGCAGAGCTTTCGAAAGTTGAAAAAGTTAAGTCAGATACTAAAGAACTTGATGCCCGAATTGCACAACTTAAAGAGCAATACGGAAATAGCAAAGAGGTCCAAAAACAACTTTCATCAGATGATGTTCGCCGAAACTTAGCAAATCAGATCTTGACCGAAAAAAACAATTGATTTATTGGTAAAATTTAATTCATAGTTTTAAAAAAATTTTTATAAAAAAACAGGCTCGGAAGGGCTTGTTTTTTTGCTTATGCTTTATTTTATAATAGTTATAGTTAGTACATTTGGAGGTGGTTTTATGATTTCTTTAGAAGAAACTGTAAAGGATGCAACGCTTGGTTCAAAAAACTTAACACTTGTTCACAAGCAAATTATTTTATCAATTCGAGCGATTGATTGGGAAGGTTTATTTTCTTATACTCTGCGAGATAGTTTTAAGGCTAAGAATTTAGAGCTTGATTATTCGGGATTGTTAATTCCTGAAAAGGGAGTTTCTCCTGGCAACCCATCGGTTTCTTTTAGCTTTTTAGTTAATGACAATAATTTTAAGATAACAGAATGCTCGAAATTAGAAATCAGCAAGATTATCAAAAAAATCCTTCACGATTGTTTGGGCTACAACCCTTTTAAGCCTATCAAAGAAATTAAAATTGGTGGAAAGTATAGGCACTATAAGGGTGGAGAATACGAAATTCTAAGTATTTCCCATCACACAGAACAAGATGAAGAACTCGTAAATTACTGCGAAGTTGGTAATAATAAAATCTGGTCACGACCGAAAGGAATGTTTATGGACGGTAGATTTCAACCAATAGATTAAAAATTTTAGCTCGCATTGCGGGCTTTTTTTCGTTTTCTAAATATTGTTTTTTTCATTAAACTTATGCTTTAATTAATATAAAAATTACGAGAAAGGAATTTATGAAATTTTTTTCGAAAAAAAGAGACTTATTAATTTTACATACTATTTTAACTATTATTCTTCTTATTGGGCTGGTTGTAAATAGTATCATTCTTGGGATTTTTTATAGTGATTATCTTAAAAATTCTGATGGACAGCAAAAAATTGAAAAAAATTATCAAGATCGAATTGAATCACTCGAGAAAAAGCTCGACCTCAAATATTCGCCAAACGAAAGCGGAGAATATTCACATAAATCACAAAGCGAACTCTAAACAAGGTTCGCTTTTTATGATAAAATAGGAGAATGAACGACTTTCAAAAGATTTTCGAAAAAAATTATAAAATGTTAAACGCAGAACAGAAAGAGGCAGTCGACACAATCGATGGGCCAGTTTTAGTGATTGCTGGGCCGGGGACAGGAAAAACTCAACTGCTCTCAACACGAATTGCCAATATTTTGCAAAAAACCGACATAGCACCAGAGAATATCCTTGCAATGACATTTACTGAAGCTGGAGCCTCGAATATGCGCGAGCGACTTTCGCGTTTTATTGGTACGGATTCTTTTAAAGTTGGAATTTTCACTTATCACGGTTTTGCAAATGAAATTATTCAAAATTATCGTGAATATTTCACAGATAAAAACCTTAACGAGGCTGCCGATGAATTAATTACAAAAGAAATTATAACAAAAATATCAAATGAATTGCCGAGTTCTTCAAAACTCAAAAAAATCCCTATTTCAAACATCGCCTCCACGATAAAAGAAATGAAAAATGCTTATATTTCGCCAGATGATTTGCGAAAAGTTGCGAAGGCAAATATTTCTGAGCAAGAAATTTTTAACGAGAGTATTAAAGGGTTACGCGTTGACGGGCGAACTTTTGCTAAGGTTCAGCCGTTTTATTCAGCAATTCGCGACAATTTAGAAAATTCAATTTCAAAAGATTTAAACGATACAAAGTTTAAAAGTAACCTGTATTTTTATTTTGAAAAATTGAATGAAGCTTATCTTGAGGCAGAAGAAACTGGAAAATCAAAACCATTAACAGATTGGAAGAATACTTTTCTTGATTTAAAAGATTTTGAGGATAACTTTCAAATCAGCGACACTTACGCAAATAAAAAAACTACTTGAATTTGCTGATTTTTATGAAAAATTCAATAATGAGATGAAGTCTCGCGGACTTTATGATTTTAATGATATGATTTTTAGAAGTTATCGAAACGCTTGAAAATAACGATGATTTTCGATTCACGCTTCAAGAAAAATATCAATATTTGCTATTAGACGAATACCAAGATACTAACGATTCGCAGGCGAAAATTATTGAACTACTCACAAATAATCCTGTTATGGAAGGCAAGCCAAATGTATTGGCGGTGGGCGACGATGACCAAGCAATTATGGCTTTTCAAGGTGCAAGTAAGTCAAATATGATTGATTTTTACAATCGTTTTGGTGAAAATACAAAAGTCATAAACTTAACTAAAAATTACCGCTCACACAGCGATATTTTGACTGCTTCGAAAAAAATATTGCAAATATGATTTCAGGGAGATTAACTAAAAAAACTTGCCAATTAAAATTGAGAAAGATATTTCAGCGGAAGGAAACTTCATTAACCGAGAAATTCAGCTTGAACGAACGAATTTTGAAAGTCAAATCGCAGAATTTTCTTGGGTCGCAGAAAAAATTTCGAATTTAATTCAAAACGGAGTTGCACCAAAAGAAATCGCCGTAATTGCGCCAAAACACAAAATTCTGCAAGCTTTTGTGCCGTATTTAAAAAAACAAAATGTACCAATTTATTATGAGAAACGCGAAAATATTCTAAAAAAATGAAATAATTTCGAAGCTAATTAAGATTTCGAAGCTAATTTTGGCAATTCGTGATAAGGATGAGGACAAAATGGCAAATCTTTTTTTCCTGAAGTTTTGAGTTTTGATTTTTTTGGCAAATTCCAGCAGTTGAAGTTTGGAAAATGAGCTGGGCAGCTAAAGATAATCGTGATTTTTGGATTGAAGCTATATTGAAAAAGCGGAGTTGAGCAAATTCGAAATTTGGGTGAAATTTTAGTTACGCTAGCTGAATTTTCACACGAGAAGACTTTTGAAGAGCTTTTTGATTATATTTTGGGTTCAAGAGAAATTCGCGAAGGTTTAAAAATCACCAATTAGAGATTTTATTTCACAAAAAAATCTGATGAAGAATTTTATGATACAATCTTAAACTTAACTATTTTTGCGAGACAAACTGCGAGATTTTTTTCAAATGAAGAAAAATAATAAACTTGATATTCTAATAAATTATGTTGAATTATGCGAAGAATTTGAAATTCAAATTTTAAGTACAAATCCGCATAATACAAGCGAAAATGCAGTTCAAGTTATGACACCCTTTGTAGCAAAAAAGGCTTGGAGTTTGAATATACTTTTCTAATTTCACTAAATCAAGATAGCTGGAATTCTGAGAGAAAAGGTGGCGGGGGCGAAAATATCACGATGCCCGCAAACCTTAAATTTACAAATATCGAAGATGAGGGTGAAGACACGCGTAAGCGCTTGATGTTTGTAGCAATGACGCGCGCAAAAATTCAACTTTATCTTACAGACCACAACAGCGATTTAACTGGAAAAACCAAAAAAACGCTATCATTTTTAGATGAGCGAGAAGAAGACGGAGTTTTAAAATCAAAAATTCTACCTGAAAAATGGCAGGAAGTTTTAAGAATCCAAAGAGAATCGCTTGAAGCTGATGAAATCGAAACAAACTGGCACGAATTTTATACTATCAAAAATGAAGAAATGCGAGAGCTTTTGAGGCCAAGAGTTAAAAACTATAAATTAAGCCCAACAGATCTAAACTCCTATACAAATCTTCAATACAAAGGTCCTCAAACCTTTTTCGAAAATAAAATTTTATGTTTCCCCGGAACTTATGGTCCAGCTCTAACGCTTGGAGACATCGTTCATGAAGGCTTTAACTATATTCAAGATGAAATTAATTCTGGTAATACGCCAAATATTGATAATATTAAAAAAATATGCTATTGAAAGATTTTCGAAATACCCACTCGGAAAAAAAGATAAAGAAGAAATTTTAGAAAAGATTTAATCGAATTTTTTTGAAAACTTTTTTTCAAGAATAACTTAGGAGAGTTTAAACCTGGAAATATAGCCGAAAAACTTTAGTAGTATTGGTGTAACGGTTGGAGATGCGGTTCTAACTGGAAAAAAATTGATCTAATTCGAGTAGACCGCGAAAAATAAAAAAATCACAGTCGTTGATTATAAGACTGGTTCAATTCCTTTTAATACTAAAACTAATAAATTCAATACAAATTCAACAAAAAAATTCACGAATATACACAGCAGCTATATTTTTTTATAAAATTTTAATCGAAAAATGCACCAGAATTTTCAGGCTACACAGTTGAAAAGGGTGTTTTGGAATTCATTGAGCCAGACAAACACACTGAAAAAACTTATAATTTTGAAGTTGTATTTAAACCTGAAGAAGAGGAACGGTTAAAAACTCTGATTCAAGCTGTTTGGGTAAAAATTAAATCATTTGATTTTGAACTAGATGAAGAAAAAAATATTCGAAAGATATAAAAGGAACGCGATCTTTTGAGGAAGATTTAATTGCGGATTTTAAGGATTTGAATAACTAATGAATAAGGATTTTTTTGAAAAAGACTACCTTTTAACCCGTGTCGATTTCGATAGAAATCAAAAACCACGTTGGAGGTTGGCAGATTTGGGTTCTGGTGAGATTTTAAGCTTCTCGCCAGATTTTGAAGAACCGATTTCAATAGAAATTGACCTTTCAAAACGATTCTGTATTGGTTGGCATAGTTTGGAGACGGGCGAAGATTTTGTCTGCCCAGAGAATTATGAACTTGACAAAAAAATATGAACAATGTCAGAATTGTCAAAAAAGAACCGGCTTCAATCCAGCATTTTACAACGTAAAAGATGGAGAAATTTCAAAGCAACAGATTGAGCGAAATTTACAGCCACATTTTGTTTATTTGGCATATTTTTCAGATAGAACCATCAAGGTTGGAATTAGTTTTGCAGGGCGAGGAATTACAAGATTGCTTGAACAAGGGGCGAGAGCTGCGTTGAATTTAGGTGAATTTTTCGAGTGCAAATATTGCTCGAAATTATGAAGAGAAAAATATCCAAAATGACAGATTTTTTTGCGAAAAATGTCAAGGCAAATGTAAAATTAAAATTGCTTGAACAAGATTTTTATTTTTTTCGAAAGCAGAAAAAAAGCACTTCTTGATGCTCGCAAAAAAATAGAAAAATACTCAAAAAAAGTAGTTTTCAAAAAAACAAGATCCAATAGATTTGAATAAATTTTTATTCAAAAAAATGGTAAAAATCCCAAGCGGAGAAATGCTTGAAATACAAAATTGTCCGCAAAATCAAAACGGTGAAACTTTGATTTTTTTCAGGTATTTTAAAAGCTCAAGTTGGTTATGTTTTTACTTGCTGAACAACAAGGTGAAATTATTTCAATACCACTTAAAAAAATTTACAGGGGCGAAAAAAATTCGAATTTCACCAAAAAAATTATTGAACTTAATTTACCAGAACGACAGGCTAGCTTGTTTGATTTTTAAATAAAAAAACTGATAAAAATAGAACTAATGAGTAAAGCATTATATCGCAAATATCGGAGTAAGAAATTAAGTGAAGTTGTGGGTCAAAAAAACACATCACAACGGTGCTTGAAAATGCTTTAAAACAAGGGAAAATTGCCCACGCTTACCTTTTTACTGGCCCGCGTGGTGTTGGTAAAACTTCTATTGCGCGAATTTTAGCCCACGAAATCAATAATCTGCCGTATTCCGAAGAAGATAATCACCCAGATATTATTGAAATTGATGCCGCTAGCAACAACGGAGTAGACGACATCCGCCAGCTTCGAGACAATGTGCAAGTTGCGCCATTTTCAGCCAAATATCGTGTTTACATTATAGATGAAGTTCATATGCTTTCGAAGGCTGCTTTTAATGCGCTTCTCAAAACTCTTGAAGAACCACCAGAGCACGCCGTTTTTATTCTTGCCACAACTGATGCTCACAAATTACCAGCAACGATTATTAGTCGAACTCAGCGGTTTGTTTTTTTCGATTTATTTCAAAAGAAGACGTTTGCGCCCATTTGGAATTTATTGCAAAAAATGAAAAAATTAATATTTCGAAAGAAGCAATTGAAATTATTGCCGAACGCGGCGAAGGGAGTTTTCGCGACAGCATTTCACTACTTGATCAAATTTCAAGTATTGCAGAAAAAAAGCGAAAAAAATTACAGCAAATTTGCTCGAAGAAACCCTTGGATTGGCGCCAAAAATGCAAATTAATGATTTAATTTCAGCTTGAAAACCAAAAATTCAAACGAAATTTTTGCAAATCGTGCGAGATGTTCACAATTCTGGTGTAGATTTAAAAAAATTTTTGCTAGCCAGCTTTTTAAATTTTATTACTGAAAAATGTTGGCGAAAAACCATATCTTTCGCAATTTTTTTAATGCCACTAGCACGAGCAGAAAAGTCAAATTTTATCGAAATGGAGTTACTTTTCGATTTTTTTATTCAGCCGAGTTTTACACCGCATTTTTTTCAATAAATCAAAATATTTTATCACAAATTCAGCAAAAAACAATTTCGAAGCCAAAGATTGAAAAATCAAAAAAACGGCAGAAATTTCAAAAAAATGAATCAGAAAATCAGCCAAGCCTGCAAAAAGAAACTTTCGAAAAATTCGCAAAAAAATGAAAAATCATGAAAATGATATAGAAATTCCACAAAAAATATAAAGAAGACAAATCTCTGAAAAAGTGGAATTCCGGAAAGTTTAGATGAAGTTCAACCAAAAAATGAAAATAAAAATCAAGATCTGGGAGAGAAGAAAGAATTTAAATGGGCAGACTTCTGGGGCGCAATTGATGAGGGAGACAAAGGAGTTCAAACGATTCTAAAACAATCTGGCCATATTTTTCGAAAAACGGTAAAATTAAAAATTTATACGGGCAGACCTTTTAACCAAAAACAGCTCGAAAAAGCAAAAGCTCAAGCTTCAATGGGAAAAGCTTTAAAGAAAATTGGCGCAGAAGGCTGGGTAATTGAAGTTTTCGGAACGACAAAACCCGCAAGCGACCCAGCGATTGCGAGCGTTCAGGATTTAATGGGGGGTGGAGAAATGGTAAAAATTGATGAGTAGCGAGAAAACCGGCGGTAAAATTCCGCCACAGAATTTAGATGCCGAGATGAGTTTAATTGGCGCTATTTTGATCGATGAGGAAGTTTTAATTGATATTGTAGAGATTGTGAAAGCGGCAGATTTTTATGACAAACGCCACGCTGCAATCTTTGCGTCGATTATTCGGCTTTATGAACATCACCAGCCGGTCGATCTTCTAACACTTACAAACGAACTAAAAAAACGAGAAGAACTCGATGCAGTTGGTGGCTCAAGCTATTTAGCAGAATTGACAAACTATGTTCCAACAGCTTCGCATGCAGCAAGTTATGCTGAAATTGTTGCTCAGGCAGCAGTTCGAAGGCGACTAATCAAGGCTGGCGGTGATATTACTGAATTGGCTTTTAATGAAGAATTAACTGTTCCGCAGCTTTTAGGCCAAAGTGAAGCCGAACTTTTTAGCGTTTCAGACGCAAGTTTAAAACAAGATCTGTCTTCGATGGAAGATATTCTGAACGACTCTTTCGAAAGATTAGATGAGCTTTATAAGAACAAAGGGGCGATTCGTGGAATTAGAACAGGCTATCGTGATCTCGACAACAAAACAGCAGGATTACAGCGTTCAGACCTAATTATTCTTGCTGCCCGGCCAGCAATGGGAAAAACAACTTTCGTGACAAATTTAGCTTACAATATTGCTACGATTGAAAAAAAATCAGTGCTTTTCTTTAGCCTTGAGATGAGTAAAGAACAGCTTGTCGACCGTATGCTTGCAGATGCCGCCGGAGTTGATTCGTGGAATATTCGAACGGGAAATTTGAGTGATGAAGACTTCGCAAAGCTAGCTGATGCGATGGGAGAAATGGCTGAAGCTCCAATTTTTATTGATGATACACCGGGCGTAAGTGTTCTTGAAATGCGGACAAAAGCGCGGCGTGCTGCACATGATGGTGAACTTGGCTTAATTGTTATCGACTACCTTCAATTAATGCAGGGAAGCGGCTCAGCAAAATCTTCAGTAAACCGTGTTCAAGAAGTTTCAGAAATTTCGCGTGGCTTGAAGTTGCTTGCGCGCGAATTAAATGTTCCCGTGATTGCGCTTTCACAGCTTAGCCGCTCCGTTGAAAGCCGTGATCCCAAAATACCGCAACTTGCCGATCTCCGTGAGTCTGGTTCTATTGAGCAAGATGCAGACATCGTAATGTTTCTTTATCGTGAAGCTTATTATAATCCTGAAACTGAGCGAGAGAATATCACCGATCTCATTCTTGCCAAGCATCGCCACGGCCCAGTTGGTACAATTGAACTCTATTTCCATCCAGAACGCCTCCGCTTTATGTCGCTCGACCGCAAGCATGGTAAATAAATTTTAAAACCGCAATTTTCCCCTTGTTCTTGCGGTTTTTAAAATTGATTTTTCATTTTCTTTAGCGTATAATTATGGTTATGGATAAATTTCATAATCGCAAAAATGAGCTTTTAATAAGATCCATGCTCGGCACAATGATTTTTTTCTATCTGAAATTGCAATTATTTTTTTATTACTAATCCGCCAACTTTTAATAATTTTATAGTGATATTTTTTTGCACTTTTTTTACTTTAAATTTAGCTTTTATAATCTTTTGGAGTTCGTCAAAGACAAACTCGCCAAAAAAATGTTTGAAGCCCGCAAAAATGCCGAAGATTCGCGAAATAGAATCTTAACGATTATCAACAGCTTAACTGATGCAATTTTTAGGTATTGACTCGCGCGGAAAAAAATTGAATTATACAATTCTGCAGCACTTGAAATTTTAGGCGAAAAATAGTGAAATTTTAAATACGAACCTTTCGAAAAATTTGTAAGCTTTGCGAAAATCAATACACAAAAAAATTCGAAATTCAAGAAATTCTTAAAAGCAGGAAAAGCCATATTTCTCAACCAATGATTTAATCCTTCAAAAAGAAGATGAAACACTACGAATTGAAATTGAAATTATTAAAATTAAAGAACCTTTTTTTCGAAAAAAATCAAGATCTAATTTAAAAAAATTCGTGGTAATTCTACGCGATATCACCAAACAAAAAAACGCTCGATGAAGAGCGTGATGAATTTATTAGTGTTGTAAGTCATGAACTTCGCACACCAGTGGCAATTTTAGAAGGTTCTTTGAGTAATCTAAAACTGCTAATTGATAAAAAAAGCACCTTTTAAGATGCTTGAAAAAAATCTGCTAAAACTGCCTACAGCCAAAAATAATTTTCTCGCAACGATGGTGAATGATCTCTTAATACTCTCACGAACGGAAAGAGGAATTGGCGAAAAGAGCAGAAGAAATTGACCCAAAAAGAGCTTGCCGAAACACTTTTCAAAAAAATATCACAAAAACAGCTTTCGAAAGAGGTCTAAGTCTCAATTTAAATATTGACAATAATCTTAATCATGTTAAAGCTAGCAAACTTTATTTAGAAGAATTATTGCAAAAATTTTATCACAAATGCCTTAAAAATATACGCGAGAGGGCTCAATTGAAATTTGTTTTAAAAATTCACAAAAAGGTGTAATTTTTGAGATTAAAGATACCGGGATAGGAATTAGCTCAAGCGATCAAAAAAACGGATTTTCGAAAAGTTTTACAGGAGTGAAGATTGGCGAACGCGAGAAACTGGCGGCACAGGCTTAGGGCTTTATATTTCTTCAAAATTGGCGGCAAAAAAATTGGTACAAAAAAATTCAACTTGAAAGCAAATTAAACCACGGTTCGAAATTCTTTTTGAACTCCCCAAAAATTAAAGAATAGATTTTTGCATATTTTTTTGCTTTTTTTAAAAAATTTTTATGGTATACTTGACATATCAAGCCTAATAGGCTTTTTTTAATTTTGGAATAGGAGAAAGATGGCGAAGAAAGAAAACCAAAATAACTCGCGTTAAAGCAAAAAAACGCAAAAATCGAAGCCTGAAAAAGAAGTTTTCGAAAGAGCTAAAAATAAGCAAATATGCTGCAAAAAGTTGCTGGCATCAAAAACAGAGAAAAAAAGCAAAAAAACCGGCACCAAAATTTGTGCGAATTTTAATGAAACCGTTTAAATTCGTTACGATTCCATTTGTTGCACTTGGTAAATATTTAGTAGCTTCTTGGAAAGAACTAAAAACTCGTTCGCTGGCCAACTCGCAAAGAAACTTGGAAAATGACTAGTGCCGTAATTGCATTTTCTGTAGGGTTTGCGACATTAATTTTATTGCTAGACGGCTTGTTTAACTGGATTTTTTTAAAAACACTAATTAAGTAATTTTGAAAGGTATTTATGGCAAATAAACGATATGATGATTCCCGAAACTGGTATGCGGTTACAACTTTAGCGGGATATGAAGACAAAGTTGCGGAAAATCTTCGTCAACGAATTGAAGGCGTAGATATGGCCGACAAAATCTTCGACACGCTTGTTCCAAAAGAGAAGCAGATTGAAGTTAGAAATGGAAAACGCAAAATTGTTGAACGAAAAATTCTCCAAAGTTATGTTTTGGTTGAAATGAAATTAACCGAGGAGACTTGGTTTATTGTTCGAAACACGCCAGGCGTGACTGGATTTATTGGCTCAGATTCACCAACACCAGTTTCTGAAAAAGAAATGCGTGATATTCGCCGCCGAATGGGCGCTGAAGAGCCAATGTTTGAAATTAACTTTTCTGAAGGTGAAATTATCAATATTATTGATGGACCATTCAAAGGTTTCGAAGGTGCAGTTTCTGAGATTGACGCCGTGAAAGGTAAAATCAAAGTTATGGTTTCAATGTTCGGCCGCGAAACACCAGTTGAGCTTGATATTCTTCAAATTGAAAAAAATCTAATTTTAAATTTTCAAAAGCTAAAAAAACGCTCAGGATTGAGCGTTTTAATTTGGTTTAAAATTAAAGCCTCGGTGCGAAACCGAGGTAAATTGGAGGTTTTATAGCTACACCATAGCTTTACGCTGGCGAATAACATTAACGATTTCTTGAGCTCTTTGCGAGTCCTCTTCCGATATATTCATTTTTAAAATCTGATTTCCAAGTTTTCCATAAAAATCAACTCGGTGGAAATTTTCTCCACTCGAATGAAAGAAATCTGCTTGAAAATCGCCGGAAACATTAAAAAGATTGCCGCAATCGTGCGTTCGATTGCCGACTGAATCCGTAAAAATTCCGCACTTTCAGCGCAAGGACTTATTCGAAAATATCCACGATGAGGATGAAGTTCTTCAACACCTCGAACTAATAAGTTCTCCGATTTATCATTAAAAGATATTTTCAAAATCTTTAGCTCAAGCTTTTCGAAAAACTCATGCGGAGCTCCGCCAAGACTTGGTAATGTCTTAATTGCTTCAATCGGTAAGAAAATTACAGTCTGACTTAAATTCAGCAACTCTTCTTCTTTCCAGATTTCAACGGTAGAAAAGTCAATATTTTGAATAACCTTAAGCATATCTATACCTCCAATAATAAAATGTACGCTTTCGAAAATTCGAAAGATATTTTTGCGAAGAATCGCAATAAATATAATACAATATTTATTAGAATAAGTCAATAGACCGTATCAAAAAAATAGCTATTGAAATTTTCGAAAGTTTATGCTAAAATTGATTTGTTACGCACTTGAATTATCAAGTATAAAAATTATTTAAAGGGAAATTATGGCAAAAAAGTTATTGGAAATTTGAAACTTGAATCCCAGCTGGCCGTGCAACAGCAGGTCCTCCAGTTGGCTCAACACTTGGTCAATGGGGTCTAAATATGATGGACTTCATCAACCCATTTAATGAAAAAACTAAAGATATGATGGGTAAAGATGTAATTGTTCACCTTCAAGTTTTCGAAGACCGAACTTTCACTTGGAAATCACTTGGTCAACCAGTTGATGATATGATTCGAGACCGAGCAGGAATCCAAAAAGGTGCAGGAAATTCAAAAACTGACAAAGTTGGTAAAATTACAAAAGCTCAATTGCAAGAAATTGCTGAAGCTAAAATGGAACACTTGAACGCAGTTTCACTTGAAGGCGCTATGAAAAACTATCGCCGGAACAGCTCGTTCAATGGGTGTTGAAATTACTGAATAATATTCTTAAAAATCGCTCTTCTGGGCGGTTTTTAAATTGCAAAAAAAACATTTCTATGTTATACTTTAACAGATGAAAAAAGCTTTAAGTTTCGAAATTAAAACTCGCCTTAATGGTACTTTGGCAAGAACTGGCGTAATTCAAACTCCACACGGTGAAATTAAAACCCCAGCTTATATTGCGGGCGGAACTAATGCAACAGTGAAAGCAATGACGCCCGAGCAAATCCGCTCAACTGGTGCGCAAGCCGTACTGGCAAACACCTACCATCTAATGCTTCGGCCTGGTGCAGATATTCTAGCAAAAGCTGGCGGAATCCATAAGTTCATGAATTGGAACGCACCAACCTTTACTGATTCAGGCGGTTTTCAAGTTTTTTCACTTGGAATGGCTTACAAAAAGGGAATTGACGCAACTTCACACATTCTCGAAGGGTGATTCAAATTTAGCACGCCATAATTCAAATCAGCTCGCAAAAGTTGGCGAAGATGGAGTCTGGTTTAAATCTCACATTTCGGGCGAAAAGATTTTTATGAGCCCCGAAATTTCAATGGAGCTTCAGCATAAAATTGGCGCCGATATTCACATGGCTTTCGATGAATTAACTTCGCCACTAGCTGGCCGAGCGCAAATTAAATCCGCATTAGATAAAACTCATTTTTGGGCCGAAAAAGTGTTTGAAACGCCACAACGAATTAAATGCTGAGCATATCGCAAAAGGCGAAAAATCTGCAGGCACTTTTTGCGGTGGTTCAAGGTGCGCGTGAAGAAGATTTTCGAAAAGAAAGTGCGAGTTTTTTGGGGTCGAAAACCTTTGACGGATTTGGGATTGGTGGAATTTTTCAGCCAGAAGAAATCCCGGAAGTTCTAACTTGGGTGAACACAACCTTACCAGAAGAAAAAGCCGCGACATTTATTAGGAATGGGTGCACAGCCGGCCGATCTCTTTTTAGGCGTGGAATTTGGCATCGACACATTTGATTGCGTGGCACCAACTCGTCAAGCTCGAAACGGTGCAATTTTTACTTATTCTGGGCGAATTAATATTAAAAACGCCAAGTTTAAAGAAGACTTCACGCCGATTGATAGCGATTGTAATTGCTACACTTGCCAAAATTTCACAAAAGCTTATGTTAATCATCTTTTTCGTGCGGACGAAATTCTCGCCAGCACACTTGCTTCAATTCATAATGAATTTTTCGTAATTAATACCGTTGATAAAATCCGCGAAAGCCTTGAAAATGGTACGTTTTTTGAATATAAACGCCAATTTTTAAATGAATATTATGGTGAAGAACGAGCAAAAGACTTCGAAACTAAGCAAAATGAAGATTCGTTGCAAAAATTAAGCCAAATTCGAAAAAAGGAAATCTCATTCAAAAAAATCACAAGATGAAAATGGTGAGTTTTTTGAGATTTTTATTCGTGAGCCAGCAATTGAAGGCAAAGCAAATCTGGCAGTAATTGAATTATTAAGCAAAAAATTCGACGTTTCGAAAAGCCGAGTCTCCCTAAAGACTGGTGCAAAATCACGATTTAAGATTTTCGAAATTGATGTTTAATATATAATTATATAGTTGAAAGTTGGGTATTTTAAGAGTATACTAAGTATGTATAGAAACTAATCGAGAGTTAAATAAAATGGGGTCTATTCATACTATTATCAACATTTCATACAATATTATTACATTTATTTATTTTTGTATTTTTTTCTGTTACTGCGCATACTTAAAAAAAATTGCAAAAAAAGATATTATTAAACCTTTAGAAGTAATTAACCATCGCAAAAAAACTATCTTTAGTAATTGGTTTAATTTTTATGTTTTATACTAGCTTTTGCAGAAGCTTGGTCACGAGGAGCTCTTAAATAATGTATAATTTCTTAATGTTTATATATTCAGTCAGTATTATTCTAGGATTTATCCTATTACCTTATTTTATTTATTTAAAAAAATTAGCAAAAAAACAATCAAAAAAATTAAACTATTAAATTATAAACAACGAGTTAGCTTTTGGCTTAATTGCGATAGTTTTATTTTTCTGCATTTTTTTCATGTCGATGCTGCCTGAAGGAAAACCGCTATTTGTTCGAGATGATGACCAGAAAAAAATTCAGCTCAGAAAAAAGAAAGGGAAACAAAAACCCCAGAGGAAAAACCAAAAATTGAAAGTGGTGTTGTTGGCGAAAGCTTATTAGCAAATGAAGAAATTCGGAAAAGTCCAACTTACCAAGTGCTAAAAGTAGTGGACGGCGACACGATTCATATCAGTTATAACGGTAAAGATGAAAAAGTACGCTTTATTGGCCTAGATACACCTGAAACTAAAGATCCACGCAAACCAATTCAATGTTTCGGGCGTGAAGCTACAGCAAAAATGACTGAATTTGCTGAAAATAAAAATGTTCGACTTGAATTTGATAAAACGCAAGGTGAACGTGATAAATATGGGCGAGTTTTAGCTTTTGTTTATAGTGAAGACAATAAAAACCTAGCCTATGAGATGATCCGGCAGGGCTATGGAAATGAATATACCTATAATTCAAATCCTTATAAATATCAGAATGAGTTTAAAGAAGCGGCACGTAAAGCTCGTGAAGAGAATAAAGGTTTATGGGCAGAAAATACTTGTGCGGGTAATACTACAAAGCCAGCAGATACGCCAGCACCTAAACCACAACCTGCTCCAGCTTATAACCCTGCACCAGCACCTAGGTCACGAACAGCTCCAGCACCTCAACCGCAACAATCTCAAGGAGCTTGTGTAATTAAAGGCAATGTTGGCAGAAATGGCAAGATTTATCATATGCCTGGTCAAAAATATTACAACAAGACTAACCCTGAAGCGATATTTTGTTCAGAGGCTGAAGCTCAAAGTGCCGGCTTTCGAAGGTCGAAGGTTTAACACCTAATTTTCTAAATCTAGACAAATACATTATCTAAATAAAAACTAGTTCGAAATATTCAAATTAAAGAAAAAACATGAGCGCATTAACTCATGTTTTTACTTTGGCTGGGATGGAGGGATTCGAACCCCCGAATGGCGGGACCAGAACCCGCTGCCTTACCACTTGGCGACATCCCAATACTTTTCAATTATATCAAAAAAATAATGCTTTTCAAGAGCCTTTCGAACACCTTTTATTGACAAAACTTATATTTTTCTGCTATAATTTAATTGTCTGAGCTTTTTGCCTAGAACTTTTATTTAGGAGGATTCAAAAAAATGAATCAACAATTTTTTTCTTACAGGAAGAACTACTGAGCAATAAAAACTGGAACACCAGTGAGGCTCGAAGCTGATGGAAATAAAGCGATTTATATTTCACCAAATGCAGTCTACAATCTAGATAAAGAGATTGTTGAAGTTCACGGATCAGCGGAAATTGTTTATCTTGGAGGTATTGCACCAAATAGACACATAACGCGGCGAGAAATTAAAAAAATTGTTGTGCGGGTTGATGAGAATTTCAAAGTCGTAAAAATATTGAACGATAAAGAAATTCCACATCGGATTGAAGAAACTCTAAAAATACCGCGTGATTCCCAAGAAGAACTTGAAATACCACCTTTTTTGCGGAACTAGCTCTTCACCTAAAGTCGCATTTGCGGCTTTTTTTATTTCGCTCAAGCTTGCATTTTAAAAAAATCTTGTTATAAAATTTAAACAATAAGCTCCTCGGTTCACCGAAATTTGTAGCTTATGGAGGCTCATATGAGTAGCATTTTTGTGAAAGTGATAGATAAAGCCGTAAGCGAAAAACAGCTTTCGGTAGAAATCGCAAAAGTTCAACCTATTAAGATTGAGGGTGAACCTGCAGAGCAAATCGTGAAAAATCTCGAGGAGCTGCTGAGAGAAAAAGATTCCCTTAAAAATAATAGCTGGAGCTAGAATTTTTAGTGATGAAGTAGTGCTGATGGAAGAAATTTTCGATACTTTCGAAACACAAAACATCAACGATATGGCGTATTACTATCAAATTCAGAAAAACTCACCAGAGCAAAAAGATTTCGAAATTTTTTGCCACAGCGGCGAAAGCACAGAAGTCAAAAAACTCTGACCGTCATAACCTCGCAATTTTGCGGGGATTTTTTTAGTCTTGATTTTTTTCTTTAAAAAGTTGTATAATATTAAAAGCGCTCGTTTGAGTAGCACATTAGAAAGAGGAATTTTTTATGGCTTTTTATATTTTTGTTTTTTGCACTTCTGCTGGTGATGAACTTCTTTATGAAGGCGACAGCGACAAACTTATGCGAGACTTGGAATTCTCAATTAATGGATCAAATTGTACAGGAACGGTTTTTAGTTGAGGACGAAAAAAATCCAATTCGAAAAGAAACATTCAAGGAATTATCGCGAATCCGTAGCTTATTCAAACAAAATGAAAATGTTACTGGATTTGAGATTTTTGATAGCTTTCAATATTCTAAAAAACGAAAATTCAGTGTTGAGTTTTTAGAGAACGGCATAATTGAAGTTACAAAATTAGAGGAGGAAGAAAATGAGTTATAATATCAGTGGTAATGCGCTAAAAGAGTTAAAAACTTTAACAAAAAGAAAAATCCTTCAGGAGTCTTTACTAAGAAAGAAGCAAAAAACCTCTGGGCATATATTCAAGAATATTGCCAAATCGGATCTAATAAAGATCAAACGCACTTTCATTTCAAAAGTGCAGGTGAAATTTATGATGTAGATATCATAGATCAATCACTTGCAATTTACAAACATAATTAATCGAAAACCCTCATTGAGGGTTTTATTAATTTTTCAAGAAAAATATTAGTTAAGTAGATCTAAGCAATAAACCTCACCAGATTCAAGCCAAATCCTTGCAGTTTGACCATTTCCACTAACAATTCTTTGGTTGATTGGCTTATTAGAACTATAGTCGCAAACATAGCCATCTTTAATAGTAATAACACCCGTTCCAGCCCCTCCAGCTCGAGCATAATCCCACAACCCCTCCTGAACGAAATAATCTTCACCAAGAGGATCACGAAAAGTGTCATTATCTTTTCGAAGATATTCATTAATGAAATTATCCCAATTTGGAAGTTTACTCATAGACTCACCGTTGAATACTCCGCCAATTTTTGAACCTTTATTGTTTGCACGATATTGATGATAAGCGGCCTTAAACCGTGACATATCGTTTTTACGTTGCATATCTCGTTGATTGTGTTGAAGAGCGGGAAGGGCTAAAAAACAGCAAGAAAAATTAATCCCGCAATCGCAAGGACCAAAACGACTTCAATGATCGTAAAACCTTTATTTAGTTTATGCTTATTCATATTTTCATATTATAACTATTGTCTTGAAAAAGTCAATGCGATATCGATAAACGTCATTAAAAATAAACATAAGAATTTTTTTTGTAAAAAAATTACATCGTTCAATATTAAACAGATTAAAAAAATTGTGGAAAAACTTAAAATTAGCTTAAAATTATATAAAAATATTGACTTTTAGGTTAATTCGTGATAGAATTTAAAAGATAATATCAAAAGAAAACAGACAAGGAAAATGCGAGGAATATGTCTGAATTACCAGAAAAACAAGTAAAACGGCTAAAAAGCTTGATTCAAGAAGCGGAAACGAATCTTGCGGCAGCCAAAGAATTACTAATAAGCATTAGTGGTGAAGATAACACCGTGACAGCTCCAAGTAATTCCATCATTGAAAGCCCTCATGGCAAAGTTATTGAAGGTGTTTTCGATGGTCAAACTATGATTGGTCCAGATGGCAAAAATTACCCAGTTCCAGCAAACTACGCTTCAAAATCAAAGCTTGTGGAGGGCGATATTTTGAAGCTTACAATTAATGAAGATGGTGGGTTTATTTATAAGCAAATCGGTCCGGTTCCGCGAAAACAAATTATTGGAACGCTCATCAACCACGATGGTTCGTTCTTCGTTGAAGCGGGCGGAAATGAATATAAAATTCTGCTTGCAAGCGTGACTTATTTCCGCCTTCAAGTTGGCGACCAGGTCACAATCATCATCCCAGAAGACAACACCGACACCACTTGGGCGGCGGTAGAGGCTTCATTCTAAAAAATTTGAGAGATTTATATTAGTTAAAAATCGTGCGAAACTATTGCGAGGTCGCACGATTTTTAATTTATTTACTTTTTCGAAAACTTGCTAAATATAATCGCTTATGTTAAAATAAGTGTGTCAATTATTAACCTTAAGCACATTGACAAAAAGTAATAGATATTTTAATATTATAACATAAAAAACCGCCTAAGCACGGGTGGGCATCGCTTAGACGGTTTTTTTATCTCTTCGACGCACCCGCTAAGGCTCGAAAAATTCGAAGCTGAAAACCCACCAAAATTCAACAAAGGGCTCGCCGGTCAAAGAGGTTACCATGTGCAATATTTATAATTTTTATAGTATATAAAGGAGGGATAAAGAATTATTAAGACTATATTGCACACTATAACAATAGATTTAAGTTTCATTGACAAATTTTTTTAAATTATTTTATCAATATTTATATATTATCATAAACTTACAATAATGTCAACAATATTTTAGAATTTTATGGAAATTATTAAAATTAAAACCTATATCATTAGATTATTTAAAAGATTTACAACATATTCCAGACTCACCAAAGCAGATTTTTTTATAAGAGGGCAGCTACCTCCAAAAAAAGGATTAAAACCGTAGCGATCGTAGGAACTCGCAAGCCTAGCGCTTACGGTAAAGAAGTTGCAACCAAAATTGCCAGCGAATGCGCGAAAAAACGGTATTGTGGTTGTGAGCGGTTTAGCTTTTAGGGATTGATTCAATTGCGCATCGGGCGACTCTTGACAGCGGCGGAATTACTCTGGCAGTTCTTGCAAATGGTGTTGATAAAAATTTATCCGCGTTCGCATGAAGCCTTAGGGCAGAGGATTCTTGAAAACAATGGAGTCATTTTAAGTGAATATCCAAACGGAACACCAGCCCAACCTTGGCAGTTTTTGGCACGCAACAGAATTGTTTCAGGTCTTGCTGATGCCGTAGTTATTATTGAAGCCGCCTCGCGTAGCGGAACTCTCTCGACTGCAAATCATGCTCTCGACCAAGGAAAAGAAGTTTTTGCCGTACCAGGAAATATCACCTCACCACTTTCTGCAGGTTGCAACCAGCTTATTAAGAACGGCGCAAATCCTTTAACTTCAATCGAAGATCTGCTCGATTTTTTAATTCCAGACCGTTTTAAAAAACAAACCAAGCTTTTCCAGGGTGACACACCGGCCGAAAACGTAATTCTCGAAATTCTTTCAAAAAATGGTACAACAGCTAGCGATTCTATAATTAAGCAATCTGGGCTTTCTGTGAGCAACTTTAATCAAGCTGCAACAATGCTCGAAATTAAAGGGCTAATCTCAAACAATGGCGGAAATATTTGGAGCTTGAAGTAGATTTTTAAAAAGAAATGTGATATACTAAAAAAAGAATGAAAAAAACTTAAAAAAATTAGCGATTTTTGGATTTATAAATTTCGTTACCAAATTGGAGTTGGGATTTTATCACTCAGCTATCTTGCAATAATTATTTATACTTTATTTTTTTGCGCCAAATGGACTAACCGCCGGTGAAATTGAGAGCGCTAAAAAGTTCAATGAGCTTAAACTTTTCAAATATTTTTTTCGAAGAACATTCTAGATTTTCCATTTAGATTTTTGCAAAAAAACTAGCATTGATATTTTTTTGGTTTAAGTAATTTTTGCAATTAAATTGCCATCAGTTTTTATTTCTCTATGTTCGATATTTTTCATAACAAAAAAATATCAGGAATGTGGTTTTCGAAACGCGCCTCTATTTTAGCTTCTATTATCGCAATCACATCAAGCCAGTTTTTTTCTTTATTGCTCAAAAACGGAACGAGCGAAATTCTTTTATATTTTTTTACCCAATTTTGCTAATTTGGAGCGGAATGGAGTTTATAAAAAGAGCCAAAAAAACACCAAATTTTTTTACTTTAATTTCAATTTTAGGGCTTAGTTTTTACACGCCACTCAACCCTTACATCACATTAGCATTTTTTTAATTACAATTTTAGCACATCCACATTTACGGTTTATTATTAAAAAAATTGCCAAATTACCAAAAAAATCGCGGCACTAATATTATTTTTTTAATAATAACTGCACCACTTCTAGTTTCGATCTTTTTCGATTTTTTTCAATCTTAAAGATAATTTTTGGAATTCCAAACTCGTTAAAACTTTTTGAAAATCTCAAAAAGCTTGGTTTTAGCACTTTTTAGCTTCTCAAATCCAATCAGTAACGGAATGATTTCACCAATAATCAACCCAGCAACTTCAATTTTTAATCGCAATCGGGCTATATTTTTACATTTATCGCAAAAACATTCCGCAAAAAAGCTATTTAATCAATATCTGGACGACAATTCTAATTTTAGTTTGTATTATTAACCCCACAACAATCACAATTCTTTTTACACCAATTTTAATTTTAACAATTACAGGACTCCAAGGTTTAATTAATACTTGGTATGCACTTTTTCCAAAAAACCCTTATGCTCGAATTTTTGGCTTGATTCCAATTTCAATTTTTGTTTTCAACCTATTAATTACCAATCTTTCCGTTTTTGCTTTAAGTTATCGGTATTCGCCACAACCACTCGCCGCTTTTAGTCAAGATTTAAATATTTTACTTGAAAAAACAGATTCAAACCGCATTTTAATGGTTTCGAAAAAAATGAAGAAAATTTCTATAAAAACACTTGAGCGTCAAGGAAGGGCAAAAGTAAAAAATAAATTCGAAGATTCTGAAGTAATTCTTTCGAAAGAAGCCTACCAAAATGTAAAAATTCCAGTAAATTATAGCGTAAAAAGAATTTTAGTTTCAAACCGTAAATATAATGCTGATAGATTTTATATTTTGCAGCGAGGTTGATTTTTAAGTGTTTTTTTGATAAAATTAGAAGAGTAAATTATTTTTTTAAATGGAGGAATTATGGCAGGAATTAAAGACCAAATGAAAAATGGTGCGCGAACTACAGAAAGCGCAAAAAGAACTTAAAAAAAGAAATTATTGAAGTTGAAGCTGGCGATGGTGCAGTCGTAATTCAGTTTACCGGTGAGTTAAAAAGTGAAAAGTGTAAAACTTGATCCAGAATTGATCGATTTTGAAGACACCGAAGAACTTGAGCATTGGATTCAAATTGCGATTCGTGACGGTTTAGAAGAAGCTCAAAAAAAGTTGCAGCTGAAAAAATGCAACCTTTAATGGGCGGTTTGGGAAACTTGGGGCTTTAATCTTTTCGAAAGAGAAAAATGTCACAAATTCTACCTCAAGCATTAACCGAAACTATTGAAAATCTCGGCAAGCTCCCTGGCGTCGGCTCGCGAACAGCCGAACGCTATGCTTACTATTTACTAAAAAAATAATGCTACTATAAGTGAAAAAATTGCCGATAGTCTTTTAAATTTACATAAAAATGTTAAAAGCTGCCCTATAACTTTTTGCATTGATTTCTAAAGATGAAGAAATTTCACCACTTTATACTGATGAAACTCGCAATAAAAAACTAATTGCGGTTGTTGAGGAGCCACTAGACATTATCGCCCTTGAAAAAACAAAGCATTTTAACGGAACCTACCATGTTTTTAGGCGGGGTTATTTCACCAATTAACGGAATCACGCCTGATCAATTACACATTCGCGAGCTTGCTGAAAGAATCTTGAAAGATGGAGTTCAAGAGATAATTATTGCAACAAACGCTAGTGTTGAAGGCGAAAGTACAGCACTTTATATTCAGAACTATTTACGCGAAAAAGGCTTCGAAAATTTAATAATTTCACGACTCGCGCGTGGTCTACCAGTAGGCGTTGACCTGGAATATGCCGACCAGATCACTTTAAGTCATGCCTTAGAAGGACGAAAGGCAATTTAATGAATTTCGAAAATGCCAAAAAATTAGTCGAAAATGCAGAAAAAATTTGCGTTATTCAGGCTGAAAACCCTGATGGCGATAGTTTAGGATCAGCTTTAGGATTAGAAGAAATTTTAAGCGAGTTAGGCAAAGAAGTTAAACTTTTCTGTCCAGTTGATATCCCTAAATATTTGCGATATTTTAAGGGCTGGGATAGGGTGGAAAGTTCAATTTATGAAAAATTTGACCTTTTTATTATTGTTGATACAACTAGCAGTATTCTACTATCAAAAATAATTGAGGACCCGCTTTACAAAAACTTGCTCGAAAAAACGCCAGTTTTAGTTATTGATCACCATACAGACGCGACACCAGATTTATTTTTTAAATACGAATTAATTTTAGAAGAGGCTAGCTCAGCAGGTGAATTAATTTTCGAAATCGCAAAAGCGAATCGCTGGGAAATTAATGAAAACGCCGCGCAAAATTTACTTGGAGCAATTTTTAGCGACACGCTTGGGCTTTCAACGAACAATACTTCAGCCAGAACTTTTGAAGTTGCGGGCGAATTAACAAAACTTGGCGCAAATTCAGCTAAGCTTGAAGAGGATCGCCGCGAACTTTCGAAAAAAGCACCTGAAATTTTAAAATATAAGGGAGAACTAATTCAGCGAATTGAATATTTTTTAGATGGAAAATTAGCAGTTGTACATATTCCATGGAGCGAGATTAAAGAATATTCTGATAAGTATAACCCAAGTATTTTTGGTGATTGATGAAATGCGAATGGTTGAAGGTGTAGAGGCCTGCGTGGCTATAAAAAAACCTACCCAGACGGTAAATTGACAGGGAAAGTTCGTACAAATTCACCGGTCGCGGCCGATATCGCTGGCTATTTTGGTGGTGGCGGTCACGCTTATGCTGCAGGCTTTCGAATTTATGAGAATTATGATGGAACTTTACAAGAATTAATTAGTTGCTGTTGGAAAAATTCTGGGCTAAAAAAATATAAAAGCTTTAACTAAGATTATTGATAAATAAATTTTTAATCTATTGATTAAGCTTTTTATTCTAAATAAGATTTTCTTATTTTTTTGAAAAATCTTCATAAAGAATTATTTAAAATTAACGAAATAATCACAGCAGTATTCACTGAGTTTAAACTAATCTTTAAGGGGATCTAAAAAATAATAATTAAGTTGTTTTATCACGTCCAAATAAAGATTTTGCGCCACTATTTCTCGAAGTGGTTTGACTAAACATACTAAAATGCTAACTTATTTCATCAAAGGAATGAAAAGACTAGAATTGAGTTTCCTAAATCGTTTAAGAATCTACCAGTTGTAGTGGTCCAAATACTGAACGTGAGGGATAAATCCATTAGCTGTGTTTAGCACGGTGGTGGCTACAACCTATGTTGAATTTACGATGGTGTCTTTAGCTAGAATTACTCAAGAGCTTGATGTTACTATTTCAGTGATTGCAACAGGGGAATTAGCTTAGGAGCGAACAGCGGAAGTTGGATTAATAAAAAAGAACCCGTTTTGGGTTCTTTTATTTCGCATTTTTTGGTATAATAAAAGAAAAAAGAGGTGGTTGCTATGGAAATAGGACTATTAATGCGTTATGATAAAGTCTACGGATTTTTTCACGAAGATAACGAAGCTAAACCGGTCGTACTGATTTATTCAGGAGAACGGACAGCAGAGTTTAGTTCTTTCAGTTATTTAGTTGATGGAGTAAAGGGAGCAGAAAAACACTACAAGTTCCTTTCAAATGACATTCAACTAAGCCCTTATAAAGACAGTTGGATTAAAACCGTAGAATAAACCGCTCATCACGAGTGGTTTTCTATTGTGCTTTTGTTAAATAAAAGAACCCAAAACGGGTTCTTTTTAGTAAAATGAATATCAAACGCTTCTTCTCATGTCATCGATTATCACCACTACCATGAATCTTATCTCGCCGTTGCCGGCTAGCTAATTTCTCAAGGTTAGTTTTTGCAATATCTTCAAGTTTAATATCATTATAAAAGGATAGGGCGGAAAGATACCACAAGACATCACCAAGTTCTTTTTTAAGTTTTTCGCGATCTTCTGGCGCAGTTTCGAAAACTCCACCTTTATCTCGAATCATTTTCTTAATTATTTCTAAGACTTCACCCGTTTCTCCAGCAAGTCCAAGAGCTTTTTTTCCATATAACCGTTATAGCGAGCAGAGTCTGTAGTAGCGTTATGTGCAACATCGGTTTGGATTGCTTGATTTTGATATTCATTAAAATTCATTATCGCTCCTTATTTTATCTCAAATTCTTTACATTTATAATAACATTTGCCGTCGATAAAATCTATATTATTCTTCATATTCTTTGTTTTTTTAAAAAAATTCTATTTTTTTACTTTATGCACATCTATTATTCCTTCCTATCTTTTTAAAAATCGTAGAGGAATCGCCTCAATTGGAGCAACAAAAATATCCCTGCAGAATCGTACTACTGCAGGGATATAAAAAGACTGCTTCATTTGCATAAAAGCAGTCAGTTCTCATATCAGTACTGGTGACCTCACGGGGAATCGAACCCCGATTGCAAGGATGAGAACCTTGTGTCCTAACCGTTAGACGATGAGGCCAATAGCACAATTTTAGCAAATTTTTAACAATAAAGTCAATATTTTTTTAAAAATTTTATAATTTAACACCAAGAAACTATATAAAAGCTCAAAAATATAATTATCTATATATTGCATAAAGAAAAAAAGAAAAACGACGCAAGAAACATTACAAAAAAGCGTCGTTAACAAACATTTATCAATACACTTATCACGTCCGAATCATCTAAATACGCCAATATTTAGATGATTTTTTTATTTTATCAATTTCTTGAAAAAAATAAAATTGTAAATAAGTGGTAAAGAACTATTTTTTTATATAATATAAAAAAATCTAAGTTATCTCAAAAAAATAAAATAACTATATCAGTATACCACACGTTTGGCACTGAGTCAACATTTTTAAAAAAATTTATATACGTTTTAATATATCAAAAAGCTCACTAAATTTTTTTATAAAACTTGATTTTTTTCAGCCAAAATCTGATAGAATTGTAAAGTTATTAATCAATGTTGGGAGGCGCAAGCCGTTATTACCACAGAAAGGATAAGAAAATGGCAAAGAAAAAAGCCGATCTTATAGAAGAAGCAAAAGCTCTTGGGCTTGAAGTTTCTGAAAAAATGACAATTGCTCAAATTAACGAAGCAATCAAAGGTGTTAAAGCTGCCGAGATCGCAGAAGAAATTGTTGAAGCGGTCGAAGCTGCAGAAGCATTAGAAGAAGTTGTCGAAGAAATTGCTAAAGAAAAATTCGCAAAAAGCGGAAAACGAAGCAAAAAACATGCCGAGGAAGTTGCTGAAAAAGAAGCAAAAGAGGCTCGAAAAGCTGCTGGCGACACAACCCCACTTGACGGTTCTGAAGCAGTTGCTAAAAAAGGTCCAAAACCAATTACACGACCACGCATTGAACGACGAGGTAAAAAATATCAAGAAGCTGCTAAAAAAGTTGAAAAAGATACTATTTACAACCTAAGCGAAGCTCTTAAACTTGCAACAGAAACTAACCCAGCTAAATTTGACGCTTCAGTTGAAATTCATGCTCGACTTGGTGTTGACCCACGACAAGCTGACCAAAATATTCGTTCAACAGTTATTCTACCAAACGGAACCGGTAAAGATGTAAAAGTTGCTGTTTTTGCTCCAGAAAATGAGCACAAAACCGCAAAAGATGCTGGCGCAAACATTGTTGGTGATGAAGAATTCCTAAAACAACTCGATAAAGAAGAATTGAATTTCGACGTTCTCATTGCAACTCCAGCTTATATGCCAAAACTTGGTAAATATGCACGACTTCTTGGCCCACGCGGATTAATGCCAAATCCAAAAGCTGGAACTGTTGCTGCTGATGTTGCTAAAGCCGTTTCTGAAGCTAAAGCTGGTAAAGTTGAATACCGCGTAGACAAACAAGCAATCGTTCACCTTTCAATTGGTAAAGTTTCATTCGGAGTAGAAAAACTCGAAGAAAACGCAAAAGCATTCTTTGATAGTCTTGCTTCACAAAAACCATCTTCAATTAAAGGTGCTTATGTGAAAAGCGTTTCAATCGCAACCTCACAAGGTCCAAGCATTAAAACCGAAAATCCAATTGCTTAATTTTAAGCCTTTCGAAAAGCCCACCTAGTTCGGTGGGTTTTTCTTTTTGATTTCGAAAGCTAAATCTGATATAATAGTTTCAATATGTTAAAATTCTACAATACGCCAAATCGAGAACTTGAAGAATTTCACCCAATAGACCCAAAAAAATGTTAAAATTTACACTTGCGGGCCAACAGTTTACGCCAGCCCACACATTGGCAACTGGGTAGCATTTATCTATTGGGATATTTTAGTTCGAACTTTGCGCTTAAACGGCTATAATGTTACTCGCACGATGAATATCACTGATGTTGGACATTTAGTTAGCGATGAAGATGATGGCGAAGACAAGCTAGAAAAAGGCGCAAGGCGAGAGGGGAAAACAGCTTGGGAAGTTGCCGAATTTTATACGGCAGAATTTTTGAATGGAATGCGAGAACTCAATTTAGTTAAACCCGAGAATCTTTCAAAAGCTACCGATTTTATTCCTGAACAAATTAAAATTATTGAGGCGCTTTCGAAAAAAGGTTTTACTTATGAGACTAGTGATGGAATTTATTTCGATACAGCAAAATTCCCTCGCTATGCTAATTTTGCACATCTCGACTTGGATAATTTAAAAGCTGGCGCACGCGTAAATTTCAACCCTGAAAAGCGAAATTTAAGCGATTTTGCACTTTGGAAATGGTCGCCAGAAGACCAAAAACGTGACATGGAGTGGGAATTCCGTGGAATGATGGGTTTTCCTGGTTGGCATTTGGAATGCTCAGCGATTGCGATTAATACTTTAGGTGAAACGATCGATATTCACACTGGCGGAATTGACCATATCCCAGTTCATCACACAGACGAGATTGCTCAAAGTGAAACCTTCACAGGTAAGACTTTTTCGAATTATTGGCTGCATTGCAATCATATGAAAAGTGAAGGGCAAAAAATTTCAAAATCGCTTGGTAATGGCTTTAACCTTGAAGAACTGAAATCTCGCGGATTTTCGCCAATAGATTTTAAAATGTTTGTTTTACAAAGCCAATATCAAACCGAAAGCAACTTTAATTTTGAAAGCCTGCAAGCAGCTAAGAATCGGCTCAAAAATTGGCAGAATGTTGCAAATATGCGCTGGCAAATTAAAGGAAGCGAAGGGGAGACTCCAAGTCTTGCTGCTAAAAAAATGCAATCCTTGAAGAGATTAATGAAAAATCTCGACACACCAAAAGCTTTAGCGAAAATTGATGAGGTTTTTAGTGAAATAATTAAAGCGAACCCCGAAAAACTAAATTGCCAAAAACCTAATTGAACTTTTTAGAATTTATAGACGACCTTCTAGGACTAAATCTGCTTGGTTCAACGCCAGACATCTCAGACGAGATTAAACAGAAGATTATCGAAAGAAATGCCGCTCGTGCTGAAAAAGATTGGGCGAAAAGTGACAAAATTCGCGATGAATTGCTTTCGAAAAATATTGTTTTACGTGATACGCCAAAAAAAGAGTTTTTTTGGGAATATAAACTAATAAAAAAACAGCCTTCGAATTTGAGGCTGATTTTTATTAGTTGTTTTTAATTGCCAATTTTCTTAAGAAGCTCAACAAATTTTTCTGAGTTTTCTTCACGCGTACGGCGTTTTCGAGATTTTAATTGCTCTTGAACGAGAATTTTTATGCAAGCTGCTAAAGGAATTGCAAGGAGCGCTCCAAGTAGGCCAAAAAGCATAAACGCCAATTGTAAGGGCCACAAAAAATTATTAGTGCCGAGAGCTGATTATTTCGAGCTTGAATCATTGGCGAGATTACATTATTTTCAACTTGTTGGTAAATTAAGAAATAAATTAGGAAGAACAATCCAGCAGTTGGAGCATTTAACCCTAAAAATCACGGCAGAAAGCAACCCAGCAATTGTAGCGCCAACCATAGGAATCATTCCGAAAATGAAAAAGCAAAACTGCAATTGGTGGAACTAAAGCGATTGGTAATCCAAAAATTAACGCTAAAATTGCCGTCGCAATCGAACCGCAAGTTGCACTAATTGAACAAATTGTAACAATGCTTGAAACATAGCCTGAAACTGTTCCATACATTCGCGAAAGAATCCTGCGGTGATCTTTTTCGAGCGTTTTATCGGTATAAAAAACTTTAAAGATTTTATCTATTAAGTCTGGACCTTCAACAAGCATTAGAAATGCCATCGCGAGAATCATAAACAGAGAAATTAGCCAACCGACGATTGATGCGATACTTCCGAAGAAGAAGTCGCCTAGCTTTGAAACTGAAGAATTAATTGATCGAGTGATTGAATCAACTGCTTGCGAAATCATTCCTTCAAGATGGTTTTCAACAATAAATTTGCGTATTCCAGATTCCTCACCAGTATAATTTTTCACAATTTGCGGTAAATCTTTCGAAAAATGTTTAACTTGGTCAGCAATAATCGGCGTAAGAAGTGAGATTAAAGCACCCAAAATTAGAACAATCGTAAGATATGCAACTGCGGTCGCCGCTACGCGGTTTTTATTTGAACCGGGTAAAATTTTTGTGATTCTCGCCACTGGATCATTTAGAGCAAGAGCCAAAAAAAGGCCGCAATTATTATCATAATCAGAACGTCTTTTGCAACCCAAATTAATCCTGCAAAAATAATAAAACCAAAAAAATCACCAGCCAAAAAGCGAATTAGTGTTTTTTTGTATCGATTTCAATTTTAACTTTCATAAAAAAATAATTATATCATATTTTTTTTAAGTTTTCGAAAGTTAGTTTTTGTGTTATACTATTATCTATGAAAAGTGAATTTTGGAATAAAATTATTGAATCAACTGGCGAAGAAAAATGGTAAAAAAACTACCATTTTTCTCGTTAGCATCCAATGGAAGCCGTGACTGATGTAGTTTTTTTCGACATGTAGTTTCGAAAGCAGCACGACCTGATATTTTTTTATACCGAATTCACAAATTCTTCAAGCTTCGCAAGCCCAAAAGGAATCCATAGTACACGCGGGCGATTAACCTTCGCAGCAGATGAGCAACCAATTATTGCTCAAATTTGGGGCTCACGACCAGACGATATCAAATTTATGTGTGAAAAACTGCCAGAGCTTGGCTATCAAGCGATTGATATCAATATGGGTTGCCCAGATAAAGCCGTAATCAAAAGTGGTGGCGGAAGTGATTTAATTCGAAACCCTGAGCTTGCCGCAAAAATCATCAAAAACGCAAAAGCTAGCGGTTTGCCAATTTCGGTAAAAACGCGACTTGGTTTTTCTAAAGTGGAGGAGTGGCGAGATTGGCTCAAATTTTTACTTGAACAAGAAATTTCAGTTTTAACGATTCATCTTCGAACGAAGAAAGAAATGAGTAAAGTTCCAGCGCATTTCGAATTAATTCCTGAAATATTAGCACTACGCGATGAAATTGCGCCAGAAACCCTAATTCAAATTAATGGTGACATTAAAACTCGCGAGCAAGGCTTGGAACTTTGGCGAAAATTTCCAAAAATTGATGGAATTATGATCGGCCGTGGCGTTTTCGAAAATCCATTTTGTTTTGAAAAAAATCCGCCAGAAACCGCTCGAACTTCAAGTGATTATTTAGATTTGCTTGAGCTTCAACTTGATTTATTCGAAAAAAATACTCTCGCGAGCTTGAAAAACGCCGCTTTGAGCCATTAAAGCGATTTTTTTAAAAATTTATGTGCGAGAATTTGCTGGCGCGAGTGAACTTCGGGCAAAGCTGATGGAAACCAAAACTGTTGATGAAGTTCGCGAAATTTTGAAAGATTTTCGAAATGCCGCGCAAAAAAATAACAAGAAAAAAGTTAAGTTTGAGCGTTTCGAAATGCAACTTTCGAGCTCGAAAAAGAAACGATATGCCTCAAAAACTTGAAGCCGAACGCGCCGCAGAATATTTAATGGCACTGGATTTTTTTCACTTGAACTTAAAGTCTATCAAGATTTGGACGGCGGCTGGTATTTGACAAAACAAATTTAATTTTTAAATTTAATGATTTTTTTAAGCTTTTTATGCTAAACTATTATTATGGATAAAAAAAGTTATTGTTTACTCAACAAGCTGGTGCGGATTTTGCTCGGCTGAAAAAGATTGGCTCGAACACAACGGTGTAAAAATTCGAAGCTAAAGATATTGAAGAAGATATAGAAGCTCGCGATGAGCTCCTTGCAAAAAAATGGGCGGGGAATTCCGCGGTGTGCCAGTAACAGACATAAATGGCGAAATTGTACTCGGTTTTGACCGCGCAAAGCTTTCTAAATTACTTGATATTAAACGATTTTTAACTGAAAAAAATTGTAGCGAAGGATTGAACTTTCGCTACTTTTTATTTTTAATATTCACTGAGAAACTCATATCATTATAAAGTAAAAAAAGATTCGGAAGATTTTTTTAGAAAGCATAAACTAAAGTAAGAACTGCTTCTACTTTTTAATTTCCGCGAATTTCTACGGTCTGAAAATCCTTTTCGGTAGATTTCATTACTTTTCGGAAATAATCATCGTGGCTCACAAAAAAATAATTGCGCCCTGAATAATTCTTCAAAGCCCGTTCGAGCTCTTCAATACTTGGTAGATCTAAATGCGAAGTTGGCTCATCTAAAATCAAAATTTGTGGTTCATTCGAAAGCATTTTTAATCAGCTGAAAACGCGCCTTTTGTCCGCCAGAAAGCTCGCGAATAGGTGTTTCGAAATCTTCAGTAGAAAAGAGATATTGGTGCAAAATTCGGTAAATTTTTTCCTCCGTGATTGAAATATTTTGGTCAAGGTAGATTTTCTCAATTGCATCTTTTAGATTCATTTCGAAAAAAATCAGAACTAATTTCTTGACTATAAATTCCAACTCTCGCGGTTTCATCAAGAAAAAGTCTTACCATCGTAAATTTCCGCTTTTTTTCGTTTTCCGCGCCAAAAAAATCGTTTTAATTAAGCTAGTTTTTCCAACACCATTTCGGCCAAAAATTTCCAAAATTCCACCAACTTTTAAATTAAAATTTACATTTTCAAAAAGAATTTTTGCGCCATTTTTATTTTCAAGAGCATCTTCAAGCGAACCATAGCCGAGCGCAAGATTTTTCTGCCCACACCAAACTTCGCACCGAACGCGTTTCTTCATTTTTAATACCAATTTTAACATTTTTTTGGCCTTAAATTTTTTTGATAAGATTTTTGCCGCCTTAAAACCTAGATTTTTCAACATTCGATTGATCAATCCAAAAACTTGGCTTTTCAATCTCTTCAAGGTTCGCAAGTTCTTCGCGTGATTTATTTTCAAGTCGCTTAAACCGTTGAATCGTACTCGGATCGCGAGCCTTCTCCTTCATTCGCTGATATTCACGAACTTTATCTTTCAGATTTGCGATTCGGCGCTGAATACTTTCAAAAATCTTGAATTTGATTAGTTGTTGAAAACATATTCGCCTGCAAATAATCGTCATAATTTCCTTTAAAAAAATATAAGTTTTGCCGTCACGAATTTCAATAATTCTATCAACTTTCGAAAGTACATCACGGTCGTGTGTAATCACTAAAACCGCCTCATTAGAATTCTTCATCCAGTTTAAAAAACGATTTTTGGCGTGCGAATCCATAAAGTTAGTCGGCTCATCAACGAGCGCCAAATCAGCTTTAGAATGGATAATTTTAATCGTATCGACTAAGCGCTTCTGGCCGCCCGAAAGTGTTTTCATCTGGCGATTTTCAAAACCACCAAGGCCAAAAATCACGAAGTTCAGCTTTAATTTTTATCTTCAATAAAGTGGAAATTTTTTTCTCTTGAAAGCGATTTAGAGCATCAGTGTATTTTTCGATCAGCTCCATGTTTTCGCCCATTTTTTCAGGAAGTTCACGCAAAAGTTTTGAAAGATGAGCGTATTCCGGCAGATCATTCAAGATGAAATCAAGCACAGTTTGCTCACCAACGTTGGAATATTCCTGTTGTGTACTGGTAATAACTGAACCTTTTCGAAAAAAATCACTTCACCCGAAAAAAATCTTGGTCTCGGCCAAGCAAAATGCCAAAAAGCGTGGATTTTCCAATCCCTGTTTCTCCCGATTAAACCAACTTTTTCGCCTTCATCAATGCTAAATTTTACGTTCTGAAGAAGTTGCTTGTTGCCAAAAAGATTTTTTTCAGTAATTTCTACACTAAGAATCATATTATTTCTTTAATTTTCGCGAGAGTTTTTCGAACCAATTTCGCGGTTCTTGTTTTTTTTCTTTTTCGATCACAAAATTATAAATTTCTTCAAATTTCGAGATTGTAAAATTCAAATCGTGTTTTTTTAATAATTTCGAGCCCATTTTTTTGAAAAAAATCTGCTGCAAGTTTTTTTGCCATCAAGAATTTTTCGAAATACTTTTCGGCGATTTGTTCAACGTTATCAGTTTCACACAAAAATCCATTCACGCCATCTTGGCAAATTTCTTTAACCGCACCAACATCAACACCAATCACGGGTTTACTGCAGGCCGCAGCCTCAAGAAAAAAACAATTCCTTGAGTCTCAGTTGGGCTAGCTGAGACAAACACACTAGCTGCGCGGTGAAAATTCACCAAATCTTCACCAAGTTGCGTGCCCATGAAGCGAACATTTTCTGAAATCCCTAATTTATACACCAAATTCTCAAGATTCGGGCGATCAGTTCCATCACCAACAATCACTAGCTGGGCTTTTTTGTTATTTTTTAACACTTCATTAAACGCTAAAATCAATGTTGAAATGTGCTTTTCAGCATCAACGCGACCAATATTCATTACAATTGGCGAGTTTTGTGGCAAATCAAATTTTTCAAAAAATTCTTTTGGCGGTTTTCCAGGAGTAAATCGGCTTAAATCAATACCATTCGAAACAGCCTCAATCGGCATTTTGGCTTTTTCTGGATTTCGAAAATGCCTTTCAATTGCTTGCTGAGTTGGCATCGTAGCATAATCTGCTTGAAGCGCAAAGCGTTTAGTATAAAGTAAAACAGTTCGATTGATAATTGGCGATAGCGGTGCAAGCATTTTTAGATTATCAAATAGATTCTCAGGGCTAGAATGATTAGTGATTACCACTGGAATATTATGTTTTCGTGAAAAATCAATCATTGCTTGGCCAACAAAAAGTTGCAATTGAATATGCGAAACATCTGGCATAAAATTATTTTCTTTGCAAAATTTGCGGATTTCACGGATTGGCAAAAGTGAAAGTCGATAACCATTATGAAGATAAATTCGCGGAATAGTAATTCGGCCACCAGCAATTTTGCGTGGCTCAGGAAGAGTTTCAGTTTGATTCGGGTAAAAGGGGAAGTTGGTCGAACTCAAACGAACTACGCGGTAGCTGTCGATTTCTTCAACATAATATTCACCAGTTTGGCTTGGCGCAAAAACAACAACTTCGTGGCCACGAGCTGTCATTTGTTCGGCTAAATTTTTCGAAAAGACCGAAATTCCGTTAATCATCGGCCAGAATAAATCAGATGCAATTGCAATTTTCATAAGCTTGATTATACCAGATTTCACCAGAGAAATCAATTTTTGAAAAACCTTAAATCTACTCACGACCGAGCTTATCAAGCATTAGAATAAATTATACAATAAGCATGAAATTTAGTTTTTTTCACTAGTCCGTATGTTATAATATCAACATACGGATTTTTATTATGCCAGAGAAAAAGATTTTTGAAAAACACTCTAGGAAAAACTTATTGAAGATTGGAATAACACTAACGGTGCTAATTTTTTTCGAAAGTTGCAGAATATGGACTTCATTCTTATACTTACGCAAATGATATTTTTAAGGAAATACGAACAGTTTCGAAAAAAGAAAAAATAACACAAAGTGATTTTGAACATCTTAAAAATCTTTTAGAAAAGCAAATTGAGCTTTATTCGAGCCTAGAATTTAAAGCTGAAATTTATCGCCAAGCTGCTACAAAAAAATTGATAGAATTAAAGATAGATTCGAGAGTGATGAGGATTTTGACTTGGAGGATGTAGGAACGGCCTTACTCTACAATCTAGAAATTGGCGCAAATATGGAGTGGGGAAACGCTAACCTAGAAGACTGGAACAGGATTCTTAAGGAACTTAAGCCCAGATTAACGACTGAAATAAATTCTAAAGACTAGTTACTAAAGCTAGTCTTTTTACGATCAACCATAAAACCCCAACTACCCTTGACTTATATTGAAAAATATGGTATTATGCATGCTGGTGATAGGTAACTCTATAGAACGTTAAAAATTTATTTCTTTTTAGTGTTCTATTTTTATTTTATTTTTTTGTAGAGGTTTTATTATGAAAATTAAAAAATTCACTTTAGCATCAGCAGCACTCTTAGCATCTTTCGCACTTGGCGGAGTAGCATTTGCAGATCAGGAAGCTCCAGCTCCAGCACCTGCAACTCCTGCAGTAACTGCGCCCGAAGCAACGACTACTACGGCAACGCCCGAAGCTAGCACTCCAGTAGCAGAGGCAACTCCAGTAGTTAACACTCCAGCGCCAGCACCTGCAACTCCTGCAGTAACTGCGCCCGAAGCAACGACTACTACGGCAGCTCCCACAACAGAAACTGCGACTCCTGCGGCTGAAACTCCAAAAGTTGAAAACAAATCGACTGAAATCACGAAATCTGGTACTGAAATTGCAGTAAAAAACCCAGAAGTGAAAATTGAACAGCCAAATGGGAATGGGTTGTATTCGCCTTTTAAAGTAGAATATAAAAATATCAAATTTGCCGATGATATGGCAATTAACGAAGGCGATAAAGTTATTTTCACTTTACCACAAGAAGTAAAAACTTCAGACAAGTTATACATTTGATGTTTTCAACCCTGAAAAATTAGTCGTCGGCAAGGCAACCGCTGACGCAAGCGTTGGCAAGATCGTTACTGTGTTTAATGATTATTTCAAGACTCACCCACTCAACAAGCAAATGAGTCTTGAACTTGATGCACGCTGGACCGATAAAGTTGAAGCAGGAAAACCTGTTACAGCTAATTTTAACGGCACGCTAGTGACCGTAAGCATTGGTAAAAACCAAGAAATTGGCAAAGATGAGTTGCTCTCAAAATGGGGATCTCAGGATAAAAATGATCCTACAATCATCAATTGGTCAGTTCGCGTAAACTACGCAAAACGCGTATTAAATTATGTTAAATTAATCGATACGCTTAGCGACAATCAAAAACTGATCGATGACTATTTTGTAATGGAAAACGTGGAAAGTGTTGACCCTTGGGTTACTAAAGGCGATGCGATGAATTTAGTTAAATCCATGACTAAATCTGAACACGGTTTCGAAATCAAGATGGATCGTTTGGATCATATGATTTATATGTACTACCGCACTAAATTGACAAAACCAGTAGCTGAAAGCTCAAATCCAACCAATAAGATTGAGCTCAAAGCTGAAACTGATGGGGCGATTTCTAAGTCTCATGTCCAATTAGTCGGAGGCAAAGGTGATGCCTCTGGTGAAAATAAACCAGATACGCCTAAGGTTCCGGAAAAACCAAAAACTCCGGAGAAACCAAAGACTCCAGAAAAAGCCAAAGGAAACACCGAAGAAGCCAAATACCACAGAACCAAAAGTTCCGGAGAAACCAAAGACTCCAGAAAAGCCTAAAACTCCGGAACCTAAGAAAGTTTAAAAACAAGAAACTGTCAAGGTTCCAGTTAAATATTCTACTGTGGCTCAAAAACCAGCAGTAAAAAAACATTACCACACACTGGTGAATCTAGCTCTAATTTTGCAGCCTTCATTGGCGGAGTACTAGCTACTTTTTGCAGTATATTTTTGGTTTAAAAAGCCAAAAAAACACTAAAAAAAGAAACTGAGTAAACATTCAGTTTAAGCACATTCTTCTATCACCAAATCATCGCCCTGAAAAAGGGTGATTTTTTTATTTCTTAATTTCGAAAAAAACCCTTTTAAGCAAACTTTAAGCTAATTCCAAGCCAAAATTAAGACCGTTTCGTTATAATAAATTGTGAAAGTTAAGAAAAGAAAGGAATTTATGAATTTTATCAAACGAGCATGGCTTCATCTGAAAGTCAAAAAAAGGAATTCCAAATGACAGATGAAGAAAAAAATCAATCGAGTAGCAGTTCAAAACGACACAAACCACAAGGAATGGGTGGCCCAATGGGCGAAATGATGGGATCTATGGGCGGTTCAGCCGAAATCGACAAACTCAATATCAAACAAAGCCCAGCCGACATCGCAAAACTTGGCGGAATTGCAATTCTCATCACGTTTATTTAAACAATTTTGGCAAGTATTAGTATCGTTAAACTTAAACCAAAAGAAATTTTAACAAATTAGGAGGCGAATGTTAGAAGTAGAAAAATTTAAGTTATTGGTACTAAAAATCAAGATGATTTCCTTTTTCAAAAAAACGAGAATTTGCAGTTCGAAAAAGGGTAAGGTTTATACAATTTTTGGGTCAATCGGGGAGCGGAAGACCACTTTTCTCTCGCTCCTGGCGGGGCTAGATACCCCAAAAAGAAGGTAAAATTAAACTAAACGGTAAAACGATTGAAAAGATTGGCTTAACGAACTTTCGAAAAAGCAAAGTCTCTACAATTTTTCAAGCGTATAACCTTTTGCCTTATATGACCGCACGACAAAACGTGCAAACCGCGCTGGAAATTTCAGGCAAAAATTCAGCAAAAAATATCGAAGGCCTTTTTGAAGAAGCGGGAATTTCAAAAGATTTAATCGACAAACCTGTTTCGCGACTTTCGGGCGGACAGCAACAGCGTGTTGCGATTGTGCGCGCGCTAGCAACCGGCAACGAGATTATTATCGCCGATGAACCAACCGGAAATCTTGACGAAAAAACTACTGGCGAAATTGTAAAAATCTTTAAAAAAATCGCGCACCAAAATGATAAAATTGTAATTATCGTGACACATGAACGCGAAGTTGCGGCAGAATCAGATGTGGTTTTTTTGAACTCAAAAAACGCAAATTCAACAAAGTTGAGGCTATTGCATAAAAAAACACTTTCAAAATCTTCAGCCACCCCTCAATAAAGATTTCGAAAGTAAAAAACTAAACAAAACTCATTTTCTCCTCCAAAAGCTCGAATCCAAAAGGTTCGAGCTTTTATTTGCACAAAATTGTTTAAAGTGGTAAAATAAATTAAGCTTATGAAGAATTTAGTAATCGTAGAGAGCCCTGCCAAGGCTAAAAACTATTGAAAAAAATATCTCGGCAAAGATTTTACAGTGATGTCCAGTGTTGGTCATATTCGCCAGATTGCCAAAAAAAATAAAGATGGTGGGCGACCAATAGAAACAAACAATAAATATAAAATTACTTTTGAAGTTGACCCAAGCAAGAAAAAAGTGGTTAGTGAGCTTCGAAAAGCAGTAAAAAGAAGCTAACGACATCTGGCTTGCAACCGATGAAGACCGCGAAGGGGAAGCGATTGCTTGGCACCTTTGCGAAGTTTTGAAATTAGACCCAAAAACTACTAAGCGAATTATTTTTCACGAAATTACTAAAAATGCAATTGAAGAAGCAATTAAAAATCCGCGAAAAATTGATATGAAAATGGTTGAAGCTCAACAAACCCGCCAAACTTTAGACTGGCTGGTTGGTTTTGATTTAAGCCCTGTTGTGTGGAGAAAAGTTCCTGGCGGTAAAAGTGCTGGCCGCGTGCAGAGCCCAGCAGTTAAATTGCTCGTGGAACGAGAGCGCGAGATCGAAAAGTTCGGCGCAAAAAGTTCGTTTAAAATTACTGGGGAGTTTTTCATTCCAAGCTCAGGTGAAATCTTAAAATCTGAACTTAATAAAAAAATTCGAAAGCGAAAAAAAGCTGCTACTGATTTTCTTGAAAGCTTAAAAAATGCAAATTTTAAAGTGGCAAATATTTCAAAAACTCCTGGAACTCGCAACCCAAGTGCGCCTTTTACCACTTCAACCCTTCAGCAAGAAGCTAACGCACGGCTTGGATTTTCAGCCAAAAGTACAATGGCTGCCGCACAAAAGCTCTATCAATCTGGTAAAATTACTTACATGCGAACCGATAGTGTAAATTTGAGTGGATTCGCAATTAAATCTAGTGAGGAATTTATCAAGAAAACTTTCGGCGAAAAATACCACAAAGCACGCAATTTTGCCACAAAATCGGCCGCAGCGCAAGAAGCACACGAAGCAATTCGACCAACTGTAATAGCGAATGAAAAAGTTTCAACCAGCCAAGATTTACAAAAAATTTATACGCTGATTCGAAACCGAACACTTGCTAGCCAAATGACGCCAGCGCAAATTGAAAAAACCACTATCAAAATTGAAATTTCTGGTCAAGAAAATTATTTTGAAGCTAAAGGTGAAGTGGTTGTTTTTGATGGATTTTTGAAAGTTTATTCAAACGGAAAGAAAGATGAATTCTTACCAGAGCTTACAAGTGGTGATAGTTTGAATTTTAATGAAATCATCGCAAAAGAAGTTTTTTCACGACCGCCAGCACGCTACAGTGAAGGTTCTCTTGTTAAAAAACTCGAAGATTTAGGAATCGGCCGCCCATCAACTTATGCTACGATTTTGGATACAATTCAAGCTCGCGGTTACGCTATGAAAGGTGAAGGTGAAGGAGACCCACGCGATGTGATTCAAATTTCACTTTCGAAAAAAACAAAATTAACCGCGAAGTTATTCAAGAAAAAAACCGGTTCAACCAAAGGAAAAACTGCTTCCAACTGCTAGCGGCGAAGTTTTGAGTGATTTCTTGAACGATTATTTTAATCAAGTTGTTGATTATGGCTGGACAGCAAACCTCGAAAATGACTTCGACAAAATTGCTTTAGGCGAGGAAGATCGTCTTGAAGTGCTTGACGATTTCTATAAACCATTTCATAAATTAATTATGGATTCAGGCGAAATTGATCGTAACGCTGTAGCGCCCACTCGTGAAATTGGAGTTGATCCAAAAACTGGGCGAAAAGTTTTTGCACGATTCGGTCGTTTTGGTCCGATGATTCAGCTTGGCGACAATAAAGTTGAGGGCGAAGAAGTCAAATTCGCACCAATGCCAGCTGGCGAAAAAATCGAGACAGTTTCACTTGAGAATGCCTTAAAAATGTTCCTTTTACCACGAAAAGTTGGTAAAACTACCAACGGTAAAGAAATTACAGCCAATATTGGCCAATATGGCCCATATATTAAAATTGAAAATACTTTTGTGAGTATTAAGCCAATGTCTCCTTTCGAAATTACCGAAACTGAAGCACAGATGCTTTATGAAGAAAAAAACTAAAGGCTGATGAAAAAGCGAATTTTAAAGAAATTCGAAAACGGAATTACAATTTCTCGCGGCGGATTCGGAAGAAAATATATTTCCGATAACAAAAATTAAAGCAATTCTGCCAAAAAGATTTAGACATTGAGAAAAATTACCGAGAAACAAGCTAGTGAATTAATTGAAGTTGCAAAATATCGAAAAATCTGGTAAAAAAATCAACAATCAAAAAGACAGCGAAGCAAAAAAACAGCTTCAAAAAAACAACCAAGAAAGCTGTTTCAAAAAAACTACAAAAATAAAAAAATAGCATTTAATATTTCGCTATAAACATAAGCATAATGACATAAAAATTTTTAAAAAAATAAATTTTTATGTCATTTTTTTGTTGTTTTTTTACAATTTTGTGGTATAATATAAATAAAGAAGAGATAAATGGTATTGACAATACTCGAGTGTTATTGAAAAAAATAATACTTGGTTTTTTTATAAAGTATTAATTTTAATCAAGGAAATTATGGAACAAGAAACTCAGATTCAGAATGAAAAAATCCAGTTGATTCAAACGGTTATTTCGAATGCTTTACAAGTTATCGACCAACCGCGAGAACGCGAAATTATCAACCGCCGCTTTGGGCTCGGCGAGAAAAAAGAAACTCTCGAACAAATTGGCGAAAGGCTTGATATTACTCGTGAGCGAGTTCGTCAACTCGAAAAAGCTGCACTCATTAGATTAAAAATCGCTGCTGAAAAGGGAAATATCGAACATCTTGCTGAAATTGAAAAAACTATAATTCGAAATCTTGCTGAAGTTGGGAGAATTTCGAAAACTAAAAATCTTGTTGAAAAAACTATTGAATCTGAGTCGAGTGATCAGCAAATTTTTAACTTTTTATTTATTGCCGAAATTAGTTCGAAATTAGTTTTAGTCCAGGAAAAACGATAAATACAACAGCGCAATCGCCAACGCAGAATATGGCGACGAACGAAAGATTAAAAAATCAATCGATGAAATTGTCAATATCATCAAAAAGAATAAAAGTCCAGTAACCTTGGAGCAGCTAGATGAGCAACTGAGCTATGAACATCCAAGCCAAATTAGTGCGATCGCCAGCGTTTCAAAAATTACTCGCAACTCTAAACGGGCTTTGGGGTCTTGAAAAGTGGCCAGCAGTGAATCCGAAAAAAATATTCGCGACAAAAATTTTTTTGTGATTTTAGAAAGCCAAAAAAAGCCAATGCATTTTTTTCAGAAATTGCTGAAGAAATTAGAAAGAGCGACTTTAGTCGAAAAAGCTGTTACAACTCAAGCAATTCATAATGAACTAATTAAAGACAAACGTTTCGTTTTGATTGGCCGCGGAATTTATGCACTCGATACCTGGGGTTTCAAACGCGGAACTGTGGCCGATATAATTACGGCGGTTCTTAAGGAAGCGGGCGAGCCACTTTACCGAGATGAAATTGTAAAACGCGTACTTGAAAAAAACGCAAAGTTAAAGAAACGACTGTTTTACTAAATCTTCAAAGCAAAAAAGAGTTCAAGCGCGTAGCAAAAGCAACTTACACTTTAGCTGAATTCGCCTAAAAACTAAAATTCGCTCAAAAATTTGGGCGGATTTTATTTTCAAAAAACCAAAAAGCATAACCACCATCTTGATTTTTTTGCAGTTTTATGCTATTATTTAAACACTATGACGGCATTTTTCTCAATCTTATTTAACCCTTTAGTTTGGCTAACAATCGTGGCGATTTTAGCTTTTCTAACTTGGCAAAATTACAAAAAAATCGATAAATTAACCGTAATGAATACCGACAGCGTTCTTTTAGCGTTGGAAATTCCAAAAACTAATGATAAATCTGAGCTTGCCGCCGAGCAACTCCTTGCCAGTTTGCACGGAATTCTAAGAGACCCAACCGAGCTTAAAAATAATAATGGCGTCCAGGAACATTTAAGTTTCGAAATTGTATCTGTTAATGGCGCAATTCGGTTTTATGTTTGGATGCCGAGAACTTTACAGAGTTTTGTGGAAGGGCAGATTTATTCACAATATCCAACAGTTCAAATTTATGAAGCAAAAGAAGATTACGCAGAGAATCTCGAAAATAAACACGTAATTTATTCAACTGAAATCGACTTGATTGAAAACGAAGCCTTGCCAATTAAAACTTTTGATGGTTTCGAAGTTGATCCACTTGCGGGAATTACTGGAACACTCGCAAAATTAGACGGAACAAATGACCAACTTTGGATTCAAGTTTTAGCACGACCTGTTGCCGATGATTGGCATAAAAAATCAGATGAATGGGTGAAGAAAGTTAAATCTGGCAAAAAAGCTTTCAAAATTGATTGGAAATATATTTTGCGAATTCTAGAAGCGCTTTGGACACCACCAGAGGGTTCAGAAAATGCTAAAAAAGAACCGTCTGACCGCGATAAAACTCGTATTTCGAAAGCCGAAGAAAAGGCCACAAAACTTGGTTATCAAGTTAAAATTCGCTTAGCGTATTTAGGTGAAGATGAAGATACTGCACGGCTTCAAATTCAAGCTCTAACTGGAACTTTCAAACAGTTTAATAGTACAAATTTAAATGGTTTTAAGGCTTCGAATTCTTCACTCGATAAAGATAAAATTCGAGATTTTCAATCGCGAATATTCTTTGATGACGGCTTTATTTTAAATATTCAAGAGCTCGCCAGCATTTGGCATTTACCACACACAAACGTAGAAACTCCAAACATTGTTTGGGCTTCAAGCAAAACTGCCGAACCGCCTTCGAAATTACCAATAATTACTGGCGACCGCGCACATGATGAAAATATTTCAGCTTTTGGTTTAACAAACTTTCGTGGAATTAACCACCAATTTGGAATGCTTCGCCGCGACCGTTCGCGACACCTTTATATTATTGGTCAAACAGGAACCGGGAAATCTGGATCGCTTGAGCTTTTGGCACTTTCGGATATTTTTCATGGTGAAGGATACGCAATTATCGACCCACACGGCGATTTTGCGCAAAACAATATGCGATTTATTCCCGAGCATCGTCTTAATGATGTAATTTACTTTAATCCTGCTGACACAGAATTTCCGCTTGGTTTCAATCCGCTTGAAGTCACCGATCCAAGTCGAAAATCAAACATTTCTTCCGAGGTTATCGGTGTTTTGAAGCGTATGTTTGGTGATTCTTGGGGTCCTCGCCTTGAATATATCTTGCGTTTTACACTTCTGGCACTTCTCGACCGCCCAGAAACTACAATGCTTGATATTTCAAGAATGCTAACAGATGGCGATTTTCGAAAAGAGACTTTAACTTATTGTAAAGACGATTCTGTACTACAATTCTGGAAAAAAGAATTTGGACAATGGGGTGAAAAGCAGGTGAATGAAGCTATCGCACCGATCTTAAATAAGGTCGGAGCTTTCACAGCAAACCCAATTATTCGAAATATCATTGGTCAGCCAAAATCAACATTTAATATTCGCCAAATTATGGATGAGGGGAAGATCTTGGTTGTTAATCTTTCGAAAGGTTTAATTGGTGAAGATAACGCCTCAGTTCTTGGTTCCTTTTTGGTAACTAAAATCCAGCTTGCTGCCCAATCACGCGCAGATATTGAACGACTTGAAGATCGCCGGCCATTTCATCTTTATGTTGATGAATTTCAAAACTTTGCCACTGATTCTTTTGCGGTAATTCTTTCAGAAATTAGAAAATATGGCTTAACTTTAACCGTTGCTAATCAGTATGTTTCACAAATGACCGACAGTGTTAAAAATGCGGTTTTTGGAAATGTTGGATCAATCATTTCGTTCCGCGTTTCAGTTGAAGATGCTCCAATTTTAGCCGAGCAATTTAAGCCACAATTCGACGCTTCAGATTTAATGAGCTTAAATAACCGCCATTTTGTAATGACAATGATTATTAACGGCGAAAAATCAACACCTTTTAGTGCAACAACTTTAACTTTGCCAAAACCTTTCAATGATTTGAGTGCGAAGATTATTGAAAATACGCGCCGAAATTACAGCACGCCACGGGCCGTCATTGAACAACGAATCCGTGATATTCTTGTGCCGCCAAAAGAACTAATGACAAAAGCTTGGACGGAACGAAACGGTGTAGAATTTTCAAAAAAAGTTGAGGAAAATGTTTTTGCACCAGTTAAAAATCAAGGAATTTCGAACCAAAAACCCCAAAGCATAAAACCAACAGCAAAACCACAAAATTTTACGCCAATTCAACCAATGTTTGAAGCAAAAAAATTGATTTTTTTCGAAAACACCGATTGATCCAAGAAAAAAATCAGTCCAAATTCTGCCGAGCAAAAAAGAACCAAGTTTAGGCCTTAAGGATCTTTCGAAAGCTTTGCCGAAAAAAAGGAATTGAAATCCCACAAGTAAAAAAACGCCGCAAACCACGTTCTGCGAAATTTAAAACCACAAACTCGAGAAGCTCAAAAATACAAATAATCTTAAAATTGAACATTAGAATCTGACAGCAAAGATTATGATTGGTAGAATTAAATAGTTACAGGAAAGGAATTTAATGAACAAAAAGTAATTTAATAGAGGTTAAGAATCTCGTCAAAGTTTATCGCGACGGTAATACCTATTTCAAAGCACTAAATAGCGTTTCGTTTAGCATTCAAAAAAAGGTGAGAGTGTTGCAATTATCGGTAAATCTGGTAGCGGAAAAATCAACACTTATGCACCTTTTAGCAGCGCTCGACAAAACCAAATGAGGGTGAAATTTTGATTAATGGCCAAAATATTGCTAAAATGAAAAAACGCGAATTAAATAAACTTCGAAACCAAACTTTTGGCTTTGTTTTTCAGCAATTCTTTATGAATCCAAAAGACACAGTTTTACAAAATGTGATTCTACCGCTTAAAATTGCCGGAGTTGCTTCTAGAAAGCGCAAAGAAATTGCCCTAAAAGCTCTCGAAGCTGTTGAACTAACCGACAAAGCTAAAAATAAAGCTTCTAATCTTTCTGGCGGTCAAAAACAACGTGTCTGCGTGGCTCGCGCAATTGCAAATTCACCAGAAATTATTTTTGCCGATGAGCCAACAGGAAATCTCGACTCAAAAACAAGTAAAAAAATTGAGGATTTACTTTTTGATTTAAATAAGGAAAGTGGAATTACACTAATTATTGTAACACACGATGAATCTTTGGCTGCAAAATGCGACCGCCAGATTCGAATTCAAGACGGACAAATTGTTTCAAAAGGAGAAAAATAATGAAATTTTTAGATATGGTCAAAACTTCAGCATCAAATTTATGGCGAAATAAAGGCCGAACCTTCTTAACAATTATTGCGGTTTGTATCGGCTCTTTTACCATAGCATTAACCTCTGCCGTGAATATTGGCGTGAACGATTATATCCAAAAACAGCTTTCAGTTTTTGGTGACGACTCTATAATTTATTTCCAGCCAAAACAGGATAATGGTGTAGCTTTTGGGCCTCAAGAATATAAAGAAGGTGATTCGAAAAAACCCGATTCGCGGTATACACAACAAACCTTGAGTTCTAAAGATCTTGAAAAGATTAACAAAATTTCAAATGTTAAAAATGCCCGCTTCTATAAAATGGCGACACCAGATTATATTCAATACAAAGACGGCAAGAAACTTACAATCACATCTGTTATAGTAGAAGTTGAAGGACAAAAATTTGACTTTGATTTTCTAGCTGGGGGTAAACCAAAAAATAAAGACGAGGTAACAATTTCTCAGGATTATCTTGAACCTCTAGGCTTTAAAAATGCCCAAGCTGCGATTGGTGAAAAAGTAACCTTTCAAGTTTCAGATTCTTTAACTGGCGAAACTAAAGCCTTTACTCAAAAAATTTCAGGCGTAACAGCTAAGAGCTTGATTCAATCAGCAATGGTGGTAATTAACGAACCAGCCTTTAATGAAATTTATGACTTTCAAACAAAAAGCTTACCAAAAGAGTCTAAAGAAAAAAGTATTTCTGCTCTAGCTCAAATTGAAGGAAAAGTAACCGAGGATAAGTTGAACCAAATCAAGGAAGACGCTAAAAAAGCGGGCTATTCAGCAAACACAGCTAAAGATCAAGTCGAGACTATCATGAATGTCGTAAATGGAATTACTGGCTCTTTGATTGTTTTTGGAGCTATTGCACTTCTTGCAGCTAGCTTCGGAATCATTAACACACTTTACATGAGCGTGCGTGAACGGACTCGCGAAATTGGTTTGATGAAAGCAATGGGGCTTTCAAACCGAAAGATTTTCCAACTTTTCAGCATTGAAGCAATTCTGATTGGTTTAATTGGTTCAATTTTAGGAATTATACTCGCATCTTTAGCGGGAGATGCTTTAAATAGTTTTGCCTCAAAAGATTTCTTAAAAGGGCTTGAAGGATTTAATTTAACAAAGTTCACCATCAAAAATAACATAACTATAACTTTAATTATTGCGGTTGTAGCATTTTTGGCCGGAGCTTTGCCAGCACGAAGTGCCAGCAAAAAAGACCCAATAGAAGCTTTGAGATACGAATAGATGTCACGAAAACACCGCATTTCGCAAAATTTCTTGCGTTCGCCACGAATTGCACTAATGCTTGTTGGGCACAGCAATATTCGAAAGCGAGATTTTACGCTAGACATAGGTGCTGGAAGCGGTGTTTTTACTTATGCTCTTAGCAAAAAATCTGCACAAGTTTTAGCAATTGAATTTGACCATGAAACTTTCAAAAAAACTTCAAAAATAACACTAAAAAAATTAGAGAATGTTGAAGTTTTATGTGTAGATTTTTTGCGCTTCAATCTTTCAAAATTACCAAAAAATTACAAAGTTTGCGCAAACATTCCTTTTCATTTAAGTTCGCCGATTATCCAAAAGCTTACAAATGCTCAAAATTCACCAAAAAAAGTATTTATTTAATTTTACAAAAAAACAATTCGCCCGCAAACTAATTGTGAGTGATAAAAATTTCACCTCTGCGCTTGGTGTAAAAATATTTCCATTTTTTGAAAGTAAAATTAAAAAAACCTCTTCAAAAAAATCTGATTTTTACACCACCGCCAGCTGTCGAAACCGTATTTTTCGAAATGAAACGACGAGAAACTCCACTAATTTCGAAGGAAGAACAGCCAATTTTTTTAATGATTTTATTGAAAAAAATGTTTGCCGTGCCAGAATTTTATAAAAATTGCCAACCAAAATTTAAAACTAAAAAGCCAAGCGAATTGAAAGGTGAAGAGTGGTTAGAGATATGGCGTTTTTGGCAAAATTCTGATAAAATAGAATAATTATGGCACGGAAAAATTAAGTTCGAAATAGCTAAATTTGATAAAATTACACCTGGCGGGCAAGCCTTAGGTACGCTTGAAAATGGAAAAAAATCTTTGCTTGGGGAGTCTTGCCAAATGAAACCGCAAAAATTCAAATTACAAAAAAAGTAAATCGAGTTTTATAGAGGGTTTTGCGGTTGAAATTTTCGAAAATTCACCCGAGAGAATTGAGCCGAAAGATAAGGATAGTTTTTTTTCAACCAGCCCATGGCAGATTTTTGACTTTGATTTCGAACAAAAAATCAAACAAGAACTAATTTTCGAAAGCTTTTCGCCAAGAAAAAAATTAAACTCAAAAACCAAGAAGATTTTTTTATTCTGATGGTAAAAATTTTTGAATATCGCAATAAAGTGGAGTTTTCATTTTGGTGGGAAAAATCTGAAGAAAATGAAAATGAGGGCGAGCTAAGTTTAGCATTTTTTAAGCGTGGAGGAAAAGGAAAAATCCCAGTTCTCGGCACAAGTTTAGCTACATCAGAAATTAACCAAGCAGGCTAAAAAGTGCTTGCAATTTTACGAGATAGAAAAACTGCAAGTCGAGATTTGAAGACTTTATTAATTCGCGCGAACCAAAAAAAGGTGGAATTTCAGCTCAACTTTATGTAAAAGATGAGAGGTTTAAGCCATTTTCGAAAGAAGAAATAACTAGCCTTGGATTTAAAAAAATTTTTGAGATTATTTTTTTCAAACCCAAAAATCGCCAGCCAGCGTAATAACTAAAAAGATAAAAAGTCAAAACCAAGAAAATTTACAGGATTCAGTTCTTGGCGTGAATTTTAATTATGCAACCGAGAGCTTTTTCCAGATAAACTTACCAGTTTATGAACAGGCTTTGCGCGATATGAAGAAATTCATCGACAAATCAAAACCGACTGTTGATCTATATTCTGGCGTAGGCTCAATTGGTCTCACAATTGGTGCGGGCGATTTAACTTTAGTTGAAATTAACGAGCCAGCAGTTAAAGAAATGCAAAGAAATATTACAAAGCTTGGGCGAGAAAAAACCGCAAAAGCTATCTTGTCACCAAGTGAAAAAGCTTTTAGACTTCATTAAAAAAGGCGCAAATTTAATTGTTGATCCACCACGAGCTGGAATGAATCGTGAAGTTTGTGAAAAGATTCTTGAGATAGAGCCAGAAAGAGTGATTTATTTGAGCTGCAACCCAACAACACAAGCACGCGATATAGCAATTCTGAGTAAAAAGTATGAGATAATTTACGCTCGTGGCTATAATTTCTTTCCACGAACGCCACATATTGAAAAACTTAATTATTCTAGAAATTAAAAAAATTAATAAAATATTTAAAGATATTGATTTTTTATCTTGCTTATGTTTTAATAGTTGCATATGGACAGACCGTAAATAAAAATAACAATAATATAGCCATTGAATGGTCAGCAAATGGAATATGTGATCCATCACAGCCAAATGGGGTAAGAAGTGAAGAAGGAAGCAATGGTAAAGTAGCCCTTCGAATAGTTCTAGAAGCTGGTGGATTCTACTGCGTAAATAACTAGATACAATCTTAATAAAAAACAGCTTTTCGTTAAGGAAGCCGTTTTTTTATTGTGGCGTAAAATGCATCTTAGCATCCAATAGTTCTAAAATAAACTTACTATTAAGCCAATAGAATAGAATAAACTTTCGCAAAATTAAATAACTCCCCGGAAGAGAGTTATTTAATTAAGTTTCATAGATTAAATACTAACCTTCAACGCAGTTTGCAACGCCGTTTTCAGTTTTAACAGAAACAGTGATTCCATTACCAGCTACGATAGCTCCGTCTGTGCCACATTTAGCGTTGTTAGAAACCTTCATTTGTCCAAGTGCAGTTGGCGCAGTTGTAGCCCCAGTGGCAGGTGTAACTGTATATTGAGAGTTTGTTGAAGGATCATTAAATGTTGTTGTCTCATTTGTTGTGATATATTTGCTAATGAAATCGCTCTTTAGAGTTGTTCCATCCCAAGGTAATTTTCCTCGGTTGTTTGAAGTGTAGTCTGTTACTGCTGCGCGCAATCGTGAAGCATCATTCTTTCGTTGCGTATCTCGTTGGCTTCGTTGTAGAGCAGGTAGCGCTAGGAATACCATCAAGAAGATAAGACCCGCGATAGCAAGCACAAGCACAACTTCGATGATTGTGAAACCTTTTTTATTATTTTTATTAATTGAGTTCATACTGAAAATCCACCTTTCTAATGAACGATTATTATTGTTATTTTTATTTACGGTCTGTCCGTATGCAACCATTAAAACATAAGCATAATCATTTTGCAAGCATTTTTTTGAGGATTTTTTAGTTTTCCACAATTTTAATTTATTTCATTAAAATTTTTTTGTAAGAATACCTTTGAGCTGTTCGCCATGAACCAATAGAATCAGCATTAAAACAGCGAATTTCCCCATCACGGATTTCAGAAATTTCAACAAGGGCAGGGTTATAAAGCACGCGTTTTTTTATAATATCGCAATTCTTCATCTTTCACATCGTGGCGCCCCGGAAATACTTCTAAGAATTGCACCTTAGCACGGTCATAAAAAAATAGTTTTTCGAAACCGCTTGGCGGAAAGAAATAAGCTGGTTTTTAAATTCATTTTTGAAAGAATATATTGAATATCACCCAAAGTTGCACGAGCTTCAAGCGAAATAAAAAGCATAAACACGACCTTTTTTTGCTTTTTGAAAAATTGTGGCTTCAGCCGAATATCCAACCGAAAGATTACGCGAAATAACTTCTTCAATTCCAAAAATTAACACCAAAATGTTTTTTTGCAAAAAAATTCTTCAAGATTTTTTTATCAGAATAAGCGTGATTTTCCATAAAAAATATTTTTAGCACATTTTTTTGAAAAAAATGGAAATTTAAAAAGAAAATTTGTTATAATCAAAAAAATGGAAATTACGGCAGGATTAAATAAAAACCAAAAAAAGAGGCGGTGGAAACATTAAGCGGGCCAATGCTAATTTTTGGCTGGCGCAGGAAGCGGAAAAAAACTAAAACCTTAACGCACCGAATTGCGAATATAATTGCGCACGGAACACCGAGCGAGGCAATTTTGGCGGTAACTTTTACCAACAAAGCTGCAAGAGAAATGCGAGAGCGCCTAGCTGAATTACTCGAACGTGATGCGAATGACCGTTTTTTTTATGCCTTGGATGGGAACTTTTCACGGAATTTGTGTGAAGATTTTACGGCTCAAAGGCGAGGCTATCGAGGGTTGCGAATAATTTTTGTGATTTATGATGAAGATGACCGCCGGAATTTAATTAAAAAAATAATGAAAGATCTAAAAATCGACGAAAAAAGCTTAAAGCCACAAAGTGTTTCAAGCGCAATTTCGAATGCTAAAAACCAGCTTTTGACGGCCGAGGAATTTTCGAACGGTGCAAATTGGGGTTTCGAACAAAAAGTGGCTGAAATTTTCTTGCGTTACGAAGAAGAACGAAACAAAGCTAACGCTTTAGATTTCGACGATTTGCTTTTTGAAACAGTAAAACTACTTCAACAAAATAAAGAAGTTCGTGAATTTTGGCAAAATAAATTTAAGCATATTTTGATTGATGAGTATCAAGATACGAACACCGCACAATATGCAATTATTAAAATGCTTGTGAATGCTGAGCAAAATATTTGTGTGGTTGGCGATGATTGGCAGAGTATTTACTCTTGGCGCGGGGCAGATTTTACGAATATTTTAAATTTCGAACGCGATTACAAAGGTGCGAAAGTGATAAAATTAGAACAAAAATTATCGCTCAACTGAAAAATATTTTTAAATGCTGCGCACAATGTGATTTCGAAAAATCGCAACCGAACAGATAAGAAACTTTTCACTGAGCTAGGTAAGGGCGAGCCAGTTTTAGTGCAAAGCGCAAGAGATGAAAGTGAAGAAGCCGCTAAAATTGCAGGGCAGATTTTTAGTTTTAAAACTGTTGGTGCGCGAAAATTTAGCGATTTTGCGATTCTTTATCGCACAAATGCACAAAGCTATAATTTTGAAAAAGCGATGATTCGTTTTCAAATTCCGTATAAAATTTTTGGCGGAACACGTTTTTACGACCGCAAAGAAATTAAAGATATTTTAGCATATTTGCGCGTGATTTATAATCCGCTCGACCGTATAGCTTTTGAGCGAATTGTAAATGTGCCGGCACGCGGTTTAGGCGCGGTGAGCCTTTCGAAATTCTTAGACTGGCAAAGTTCGAACGGTTTAGATTTGATTTCGAGCCTGCTTCAAGCAAGCGAACTTTCAACTTTAGCATCGCGAGCAAGAAAATCTTTAAAAAATTTAGGTGAAATTTTTAGAGAATGCCAAATTTTAAGCGAGAATTCTTCAAACCCGAGCGAAATTATCGAACGAATTTTGGAACGCACGAATTATGGCAAAAACGAAAAACTAACCGAAAGCGAAGCAACCGAACGCAGTGAATACCTTTCCACATTAGTGAGTGAGGCGAAAAACTACGCAGATTTAGCAAGTTTTTTGGAGGATGCAGCACTAATGAGTTCAAGCGACGCACAAAGTGGCGATGAGGTTAATTTAATGACACTTCACTCAGCAAAAGGCTTGGAATTTCCAGTCGTATTTCTTGCAGGAATGGAAGAAGGCATCTTTCCACACAGCCGAGTTTTTGATACAGGAGAAGATGATCTAGAAGAAGAACGCCGCCTTTGCTATGTGGGAATGACGCGCGCTAGAGAAGAATTAATTTTAAGCTACGCCGAATCGCGAGCAGTTTTTGGGCAAAGGAATTATTCAAGCCCGAGCCGATTCATTACAGATGCCGAGCTGGAATTACCGAAAAAAGATTTTGGCGGATGGAATAATTTTTCAGATGATTACGAAGATGATTTTAGCCAAGAAGTTTCTTTTGATGATTTTTATTATGATGAAGCAGGATTACAAATTGGCGACCGCGTAAAAAGTCCAGCTTTCGGTGTAGGGAAAGTGCTCGAAATTGATGGAATGGCAATTGAGATTCAGTTCGAAAATGGCAAAAATTCGCAAACTAAATGCTGAATTTACACACCTTGAAAAAGCTCTAAAAATTTGACCTTTCGGATTTTATTTGCTAAAATAGATTTAATAATGCGAGTTTTACAACCAATTTATTTTTTTATAAAAAAACAGATCACAATTGCGGGATTTATTTCGCTTGGATTTTTTTAATCTTATTAAACATTTTTTTGCAGTTGCTGGGCGAAATTCCGCCAAAGCTAGCGGCGAGGGAAACAAAATTTTTAACTGTTTTTCGAAAATGGCCAAAAATTTTTCTTTTTAAAAACTAATGCAAAAAAACAGTTCGAGAAGCATTAAATGCGCAAAAAATTAGTTTTTCGAAAGATGATACAGTTGAGCCAAGCCTTGATAGCGAACTAACAGGCGCGGAATATAGCGTAAATATTTATCGCGCAAAACCAGTAATCATTGAAGATGGTGATTCAAAAATATAAAAAGTAATGACCGCCGCACAAACCTCACGGCAGATCGTTCAAAAATCTGGAATTAAAATTCATAATGAAGATAAAGTTACTTTCGAACAATCTGGCAGCATTCTTGAAGATGGAACAACAAACTTATTAAAAATTACACGAGCAAAAGAGATTTCGGTTGAACTTTTTGGTAAAACCGAAAGTTTTCGAACACAAAGCAAAACCGTAGAAGATTTCTTGAAAGAAAAGAATATATCGCTCACAAAAGATGATGGAATTTCAATTGATAAAAAAACCGCAATTTCGAATGGTTTGAGTTTTCGAATTTGGCGAAACGGTAAGCAAACAATTACAACCGAAGAAGAAGTCGCTTTCTCAACCGAAATAATTAAAGATGCGAATAAAGATTCTAGCTATAAAGAAATAAAAGAAGCTGGAGAAAAAGGCTCGAAAAGCGTGACTTATGAAATTGAAATGCAAAATGGAAAAGAAGTTTCACGCAAAAAAATTAATGAGACAGAAATTAAACCGGCTAAAAAACAAGTTGAGATTATTGGCACAAAAGTGAACTTACCGGCTGGCTCGCACAGTGATTGGTTGAACGCCGCAGGAATTTCTTCAGGCGACCACGGAATTGCAAATGCAATTATCGGTCAAGAATCTGGTTGGCGAGTTAACGCAACAAACAGATCAAGCGGAGCTTATGGTATTCCACAAGCTTTACCTGGTTCAAAAATGGCTTCAGCCGGAGCTGACTGGCAAACAAACCCAATTACGCAGCTTAAGTGGATGAATTCTTATGTACTTGGTCGCTATGGAAGCTGGCAAAAACGCTTACGCCCATAAAAAAGCAAAGGGTTGGTATTAGTGGCAAATTTGAAATTCAATCAAAAATCTGGTAAAAAGTTTTCGAAAAAAGCTAAAAATAGCGAAAATTTAAACTTAAAAAATAATAAATCACTTGGTCAGCACTGGTTGCGAGATAGGAATGTTCTAGATGAAATTGCAGAAGAAGCTAAAATCAAAAAAATGGTGATTTTGTACTTGAAATTGGCCCTGGGCTCGGAACTTTAACTTCTTCACTTTTAAAAATTTGCAGGTAAAGATGGTGAGGTTCTCTCAATCGAGTTTGATGAAAATTTGGCAAAAAAACTGCCAGCGCAATTCCCAGGGAAAAATTTAACCGTAAAAAATACGGATTTTTTGGATTTCGATCTTTCGAAATTGCCAAAAAATTATAAAGTTGCCGCAAACGTACCGTATTATATTACTTCAAAAATTATTGAAAAATTACTCACTAGCGATAATAAACCAAGTATTGCCACACTTTTGGTACAAAAAGAAGTTGCCGAGAGAATTTGTGCGAAATCTGGTGATTTAAGTGTTTTATCGATCGCCTCACAGATCTATGCGGATTGCGAACTTGGCCAATTTGTACCACGAGAGTTATTTACACCACCGCCAAAAGTGGATTCGCGAGTAGTAATTTTGAAAAGTCGCAAACAAAGTCTGATTGAAATTTTTAATTCGAAAAATAATTGCAAAATTTCTGAAAGGGAATTTTTTTCGAATTGTAAAAGCTGGCTTTGCCGCAAAACGCAAAAAAATTGCCAAAAGTTTGAGTGCTAATCTTGCAATTTCAAAAGAGCGAACAACTGAAATTTTAGAAAAATGCGAGATCTCGCCAGATTTGCGAGCACAAGACCTTAAAATAGAAGAATGGCTTAAAATTTCAAAAATATTTTACAACAAATAAAACACTATTGTTTTTTTCATAGCATTAGAAATATAATTGAGATATAAAAGAAATCAAAATCAACAAAAATCAAAACTTAGCCAAAAAGGGATTCACGATCATTGAAGTTGTTTTAGTATTGGCTATAGCTGGTCTAATATTTTTAATGGTGTTTTTGGCTTTACCAGCACTTCAACGATCACAAAGAGACACACAGCGAAAGCAAGATGTCGCAATGGCTGTGACAGCTTTACATAATTGGAAAGCTAATAATAAAGGGCGAGGATATGAAAGTATGAGGAATAGTATATCGACACCGCTAACAGATCTAAACGAAGAACAGAAAAAATACGGAGTAAATAACGGTATTGAACCAATAGAGAATAGCCCTTTAAATAGCTACATTAGTTTTGATCTTAAGAGTGGTAAAAATAAAAACGATAGTTCTTCGAGCTTAAGTTTAAATACTAAAATTGTCACGACATCAGTCAACAATAATGTTATACTCTTTAGAATAGATAGTCCTAGCTTTAGGGATCACGAAAGAATTGCAGTAGTAGTTGGTATGGGGTGTGATAATATAGAATTAGCATCAAATAGATCAGTCATACTAAGAAACATAAAAAAGGAGCGGCCGCAGTTGTATATTTACTAGAATCCGGCGGAGCTTATTGTCAGGAAGCCTAAAACTCTTGGGCTTTTGTTTTTATTTGAATTTTATGATATAATTATAAGCAGTATGATGAAGAAAAAACTTTATATAACAACTGCGATTCCTTATGCAAATGGAGCGCCCCATATTGGAAACGCTCTTGATTACTTAATTGCTGATATTTGGGCAAGATACCAGCGCCAGCAAGGAAATGAAGTGCGTTTTCAGGTTGGAACAGATGAGCACGGTAATAAAATCGCTGAAAAAGCCACCGAAAACGGTTTAACTCCGCAAGAATATGTTGACGGAACTGTTCAGAATTTCAAAAATTTGATGGACAAAATGAAAACAACTTACACCGATTTTGTTCGAACAACAGATTCACACCATGTCGGAGCATCACAATATATTTGGATGAAACTTCAGCCGTATATTTATAAAAATACTTATGAAGGATGGTATTGTACAGGTTGTGAGAGTTTTTACACTGAAAAAGAAGTAACTGAATTTCATGGCGTTTGCCCAAACCATCAAAAACCTTTTGAAAGACTTTCAGAAGAGAATTATTACTTGCGAATTTCAGAATTTACGCCAAAAATTATCGAAGCCATTGAGACTGACCGAATGAAAATCGTGCCAGAATATCGCAAGAAAGAATTTTTAAACTTCTTGAAAGGCGGGCTTGAAGATGTTTCGATTTCACGGCCGAAAAAGAATTTAACTTGGGGCGTACCCGTTCCTGGTGATCCAGAACAAGTAATGTATGTTTGGATTGATGCGCTCGCAAACTATTTAACCGTGATCGGATATCCAGATGTTGCAGACTGGCAAGAATTTTGGCCAGCAAATGTGCAAGTTATTGGAAAAGATATTTTGCGTTTTCATGCGGGAATCTGGCCAGCAATGTTGCTTGGGCTTGATCTAGCTTTACCAAAAACTCTTCTTGTTCATGGCCACATTTCAAGCAACGGTGTGAAAATGAGTAAATCGATTGGCAATGTGGTTGATCCGAACGAAATTATCAATAATTACGGGCTAGATGCTTTTAGGTATTATTTCTCACGGCACATTGCAACTCAAGATGACGGAGATTTTACCTGGGAGAAGTTCGAAAACGCCTATAATAACGAACTTGGTAACGACCTCGGCAATTTGGCTTCACGCGTAGCTAATATGGTTAAGCGTTATCAATCTGGCGTGGTTGGTGAAATTCCTAGCGATGAACATGACCGCCATACTTACAATGAATATATGAAATCTCTGGAATTCAATAAAGCGATTGATGAAATTTGGGGATTGGTTCGCGCCCACAATCAATATATTGAAGGCGTAAAACCTTGGGAAATTGCCAAAAAAGCAAAAGAAAATAAAGATGAAGAAAATCATCTAGCAGAAGTTCTTGCACACTCTGTTTCAGGTTTATTGCAAATCAGCAAAATGCTTGAACCGTTTATGCCAGATACGGCCGAAAAACTTCAAACGATTTTTGGTAGTGGCGTAATTCGCGACGAAGAAATCGGCTTGCTTTTCCCAAAAATCTATCTTAAAACTGAAGATCCGCGTGTCGTAAAAATTGCAGCCGCAAAAAATAATCAAGCTAAAAAATAACCAGAACCTCGGCTTTAATGCTGAGGTTTCAACTTTCGAAAGGATAAAATGAAAATCATTGATTCACATTGCCACATTCACGATACGAATTTTCCAATTCCTCAAGAAGAAGTTTTTGAGAATATGCAAAACTCTAAAATCTCGAAAGCAATTTGTATTGGCGAAAATCTTGAAAATTCTAAAATTGGCATTAAATTTGCTGAAGAAAATTCTAGCAAAATTGAACTTTTTGCAGCAATTGGCGTTCATCCACATGAAGCCGAAAAAAATATGACCCAGAAGAGTTAGTTCATGAACTTGAGCAGCTTTCGAAAGCTACAAAAGTGGTGGCCATTGGTGAAATTGGTCTTGATTATTTTTATGAAAATTCCAACCGCGAGGTGCAGAAGCAAATTCTAAAAGCTCAGCTCAAACTTGCTCAAAAGCTAAATCTACCCGTAAGTTTTCATGTTCGAAATGCTTTTTGAAGATTTTTTTGGCCAATTTTTGATGAAATTTCAAAATTCGGTAAAAATTAGTGGAGTTTTGCATTCTTTCACAGATTCGAAAGAGAATTTAAATAAAGCTTTTAAAGCGCGATCTATTTATTGGTGTAAATGGAATTTCAACTTTTACAAAAAAAGCCCGAAGATATTGAAATGTTTGCAAGCATTCCACTTTCAAAAATATTAATCGAAACAGATTCACCATTTTTAGCGCCAAAAGGTAAGCGCGGAAAGCCAAACCAGCCATCTTTTTCGAAGTTAGTTGTTGAAGATTTAGCAGAAAAACGGCAAATTTCAGCTGAAGAAGTTGCTAAAAATCACAACCGAAAATTGTGAAAAAAACTATTTAAAAATTTAATTTACCAAATATTGACAAAAAAATATTAAAAATATGATACAATTTAATCATATTTAAGGTTTAAAAAAATGAACAATTCTGACAAAAAGTTTATATCAAATTCCATATTTTCCAGAAGCTCAAAAAGAGCCAGATTTTAAAAAAACCAAAAACCCAGATTGCTTACGACACGCCAAAACAAATGCCTTTCAAACCTATTCAACAGGTTAAAAAAAGCCGGTATTCCAGCCAATATTAAAAAAATAATCAAATTGATATTTTTTTGGTGAAATGATCGCAAAGAGTGCTCAAATTTTACAATTTCGAAATATTGCTGAAGAAGAAATCCGCCTTTCGCACTTAAAATATACTAGAAAAATCTTTTTGAAAAAAATTCAAAAAACACGAGAGTAATCAACTATATTATAAATATCTTTTTGCAAAATTCAAGAAAAATCCGCAAGATATTTCGCGAGCGTTAATTAATCTTGAAAGCAAAGTTGGTGCACAAATTTTTGGACCAACAACGAACGGTGTTCGGCGAGAATTTTTCGTGCTTGACCATAATTCTTGGATTTATCATGAAGAATGGATTGACGGCAAGCGAAAAAAATTCACCAAAAATACAACCAGATATGAGCTTCGAAAAGACCAAGTGATTAAAATTGAAACTGGGCCGCACTATTTTGATTTAAAAGGAACAGAACTTCAAAATTTTCACCATGCAGTGCAAGTTTACTACCAGAATGTCTCACGATTGGTTTATGGCAGATAGTTTGAAATTCTCAAAAAAAGTGTGTTATAATTGTTCAGAATTGTTTTATTTTTTTAACGAAAGGAAAGAAATGGCTAAACATAAAAGTTGGCATGGAGCAGACCGCAAACGAGCTTTGCGTGCAAAACTAAAAAAATTGAAAAACGCCGCGAAGCAAAAACGCCGGGAACGAATCGCAGCTGCTTTGGCCGCAAAATAATTTTTCGAAAAATCGCTTTTCTTAAAGAAAGGCGATTTTTTTATTTTAGTATTTTTTTAGATTATTGCTTTTTTTATAAATTTTATGGTATAATTATAAAAATCTATCGAATTTTCGAAAGAAAAAAACGCTTTGGAGGTGGAAGAAATGGAAATTAAGGATAGAGGTATTTTTAAATGTTATGCATAAAATCGAAAATGATGAATGGTCATTTTGTTTTCTGCATGAGCTCGGGATGGATCAGCAAGGTGAGATTTCGGTTTGGCTTTCAAATCTAACTTATCAAGATGATACGGTCTTGAATATGTCGCCAGATGACATTATGGAGAAAGCCTGTGTTGCATTGCTTTTCGACGAAGAAACAGGCACAGTGATTGCATCGGCTTCAATGATGCAGCCACAACTAAACTCTTTCGGTCAACGTTTGGGTGAAATTGGCTCAATGTTTACCATTGAGAAATATCAGAACCAGGGTTGTGCAAGTTTTTTAGTCTACAAAATTGATGAATGGGCTAAAAAACAGCCTGGAATCGATGGTGCTTATGCTTTTTTGAATTCCAAATCTCCGCGAAGTTTTGCAGTGAATGGATACAGAGGCGAACTTCGAAAGGAAGGAGTTCTCTATAACGCGGCGGAAATCACGCCTGCTTATGCATTCAATCTTTGCCGCACAATTTGCCGAAATGAACACGCAATCCATCTAATGGATCTTGAACTTCGAAAAAAAGAGCTCCAAGACTCAGAATCAAACATTAAAGAGCTCGACAAAATTAATGAAGAGCTTCGTAGTGCAAGAATTAAACGACAAGTTCGTTTCGAAAGTTTAATTCGTGCAAATGAGTCTAAAATTTGTAATTGCGGTATTACATATCAAAAAAAATTAAGCGCAGAACAAATCAAGCAAGATGTAGAAACACATTACAAGATTATCGATTTTTACATCGATAATTTCAAGAATAATTTGCACTGCTGTGATGTAGTAGTTGCAAAATTATTCTAAAACAGAGTGAGCAAAATGCTCGCTTTTTTCTTGCTTTTCAAAACTGTTTATGTTAAAAATATTTACATCAAGGAAGTGGGCAATGTTTAACTTAAAAAAATATTTTTTTAGCGAAAACTCAGAAAATAAAAAAAATACTCCGAGCAGCTTTTTAGGCGACGGAAAAGCAATTTTAGATGCTGTTGATGATGGAGTTTTAGCAGTTGATTCGAAAGGGAATATCTTAGTAATCAACCCAGCCGCAGAACAAATCACAGGCTGGAACGGCAGTGATGCGGTTGGATTGGTTTTTAATTCAGTTTTAAAAATTACGAATAATGAGGGCGGAGAGATGATTGAAATCTCCAACCCAGTAAATCGCGTTTTACAAACTGGTGAAAATTTCACAACGCGAGATTTATTCATTAAAACTCAAAGTGGGAAAATTGTTCCGATTTTCTTGGCTGTAAACTCAATTGATGGTCAAAATTCTGGTGTAGTTGTAGTTTTTAGGGATATTTCGAAAGAATTAAAAGACAATCGCGAACAGGCGGAATTTATATCAACTGCAAGCCACGAAATGAGAACGCCAGTTGCAAGTATAGAAGGATATATTGGCTTAGCCCTTAATCCAGCTACTGCAACAATTGACGCACGCGCAAAATCTTACCTCCAAAAAGCTCACGAAAATACCAAGCATTTAGGACAACTTTTTCAAGATTTACTTGATATTACAAAGGCAGAAGACGGACGGCTCAAAAATGAACCTGTTGTTTTAGATGCAATTGAATTTTCGCGAAACGTTTGGGAGGGGCTAAAGCCAAAAGCTGAAGCAAAGGGCTTAAGCTATACTTTCGAGCCAGATAACCACAAAACGGGCGAAAAAACCTTAACACCAGTTTTTTTCATTCATGCCGACCGCGATCACTTACATGAAATTTTAAATAACCTTTTCGAAAATGCCATAAAATATACGCCAAGCGGAATGGTTTCTGTGAATATTACGGGCGACAACAATAATGTTCAAATTTCTGTTAAAGATAGTGGAATTGGAATTCCAGCCGAAGATATTCCACATTTGTTTCAAAAATTTTATCGTGTAGATAATTCTGAAACACGAGAAATTAACGGTACAGGGCTTGGGCTGTTTTTGTCGCGCAAACTTACCGAGTCGATTGGCGGCTTTTTAGATGTTGAAAGTGAATATAAAAAAGGTAGCACTTTCACTGTAAAATTGCCAAGAATTACGCGCGAAAACGCCGAGAAATTAAAAGCTATTGAAGATGCTAAAAAAGCTGAGGAACACCAAAAAATTGAACAAAAGAATAATCAACGCGAAATCGACTAGGCCGACCGCGACATTACAGCAATTCTTGAAGATCCTAAAATAGAAAATCCGAGTGAAGAAGTTTTCAAAATTACCCAAGAAATTCAGCCAGAAACTTCAACTAATATTTCTGAAACTATTCCACAAAATACGCAGCAAGAAGTTTTACAAGTTCAACAAACTCCGTATATACAAAAATACAGCTAAAGCTGCTCAACAACAGGAAAAACAAATTTATGATAATTCTGCGCAAAATACAGCTCCAATTACGCAATCAAATGTCATAAATGCCGAACAAAACCAACCGGCGCAAAAGGTAGCTCAAACACAGCAAGAATTTTCTAAATATGGCGCAATTCAAGGGTTTAGCCCTCTAGCGGGAGCACAAAATCAGGATGGCCAAAATTCTGTGCAAAATCCTCAAACAGTACAAAATTATAATGCTCAAATAGCGGATAAAAATTTACAACAAAACGCACAAGCTGTTCAAAATAATTACTCATCTCAAAGTTCAATAGATATAAAAAATCGACAATTTCAACCGCCCCATATAATGGAAACTACGCAGAATATAGCGCCTCAACCGAGCCAGTATCCATCAAATCAGCCAACTCTAAATGATATCGAAAGAATGAAAATTGAATACGCTCAAAGAATGATGAATCAGCGGAAAGATTAAGCATAAATAGTATAGATTTTTTCGAAAAATAATAGTATAATAGGAGCAATATGACAAAGATTTTATTAGTAGAAGATGATAAAAGTTTGCGCGAGATTTATGGCGTTCGATTATTGGCGGAAGGATATGATATCGTTTCGGCTGGTGATGGAGAAGAAGCGCTCGCAATGGCGATTAAAGAACGACCAAACCTAATTGTAAGTGATGTGATGATGCCAAAAATTTCTGGCTTTGATATGCTTGATATTTTGCGCTCAACAACTGAAACGCGTGGTATTAAAGTTATTATGATGACAGCCCTCTCAAGTGAAGAGCAGCGCCGTCGCGGTGAAGCACTTGGCGCCGACCGCTATCTAGTGAAATCTCAAGTAGGAATTGAAGATGTCGTGCGAACAGTTCACGAGGTTCTTGAAGATGGCGATTTAACAGTAGAACAGCGAACCGCACAAAAACAAGCACCAATACCTATGCCCGCCGAAGAAACTTCTGCAATTCAATCGCAAGAAATTAAAGCACCAGCTGAATTATATTCTACCGCGCAAACGCAGGCAGCTCAAGCGCCAATTCAAAATTTCGAAAAACCAGCGCCAGCACCAGTTCGGCCAATTCAACCTATTCAATCTCCAGAACGTGCCGCAGCACCAGGTTTAGCTCAATTCGAAAGAGAACAGCCGATATCTTTTTCTACAAACCAGCCAATTCAGTCAGCACCTCAATCTATGCAGCTTGAACAGCCTTACACTAAAGTAGCACCAGCTCAAAATTTCAGAACACCAGAATCACCAACAATTGAAGCTCCAGCTCATCCAATTAGTGATTTCGTAAAGCAGCCTCAAGCAGCCGTTCAAAATAATAATCAGCCAACCACACCGATTGTTTCTGGCGAACGAGTAGTCCAGCCGATCGAAAATAGTCGAAGTGATGAAGAAATATTATCTTTTCAAATTAACGATATCCTAAAAGGCGGAACAGGCGAAAATCCCCTGAATAATAATCCTCAACCTCCTTTTGGAGCCCAATAAGTTGTGGAGCAAAAAACAGAACGCTTAAATAAATTCCTGGCATTACAGCTAGGAATTTCGCGTAGGCAAGCAGATGAACTTATCGAAAAAGGGCGAATTTCTATCAATGGGAAAAACTGCTCAACTCGGCGAACGATTCAAAGCAAGCGATGAAATAAAGCTCGGCGAAAAAAATAATCTCAAAAAACTCGTGAAGAAAAAAATATGTAATTTTTTTAATAAGCCTCGTGGCTATGTTTGCTCGCGTAAAAAAACAGGGAGAAAAATGAAACAATTTATGCTATTCTTCCAAAAAGAATTTAGCGCACTAAAAACCAGTCGGTCGGCTTGATAAAGATTCAAGTGGAATTTTACTCTTAACAAATGATGGCGATTTTGCTTTTCAAATGACCCACCCAAAAATTTCGAAAGGTAAAAAGAATATCTAGTTTCTCTCGATATGCCACTTCAGCCAATTCATCAACAGATGATTGCCGATTTTGGAATTAACCTACCAGACGGAAAAATCACAGCTTGGACTTGAACGACTTGATGATTCACGAAAAAAACTGGAAAGTTATCATGAGCGAAGGGCGAAACAGGCAGATACGCCGAACATTTTTCAGCTATAGGCTATGAAGTCAAAGAACTACACAGAACAGTTTTTGGTTCATACATTTTACCGAAAGATTTAAATTTTGGTGATTTTCGAAAAAAATTGAAAAGCGATAATTTAAAGAAGAAAAAGACCTCAATTGAGGTCTTTTTAAATCTGCTACATTTTTTTAATATTAATCAGTAAACTAATCATATAACCAGCTGATATTTCGACACTTTCATCAAGCATAATTTGACAAAAAATATCCAAAATCTTTTCGAAATATTCTCTAATTTCAATCGGAATTTTATCTTCATTGCCAGAATTAGACTCGAACTCACAAGCTCGAGCAATTTTTTTCAGTCAAACTTTTTCCAGGAAAAATTAAAAATAATGAATTTCTGTAGCATAAGTTCGTACAAGTTGTCCTGCCGTAACTGGATTTCCGAATTTCTCAATATTAATCTTAAAGATAAACTTATTTTTGAATATCTAAAATCTCTTCAACATCAAAAAGATTTCGAAAAATCTCAAAATTAGCATAAGGCTCACCGCTTGCAAAAGCTTGCTCGATAATCTTTCGAGTATTTTCTGCAACCATTCGACGAGTTTCCATTGACGCTAATGGCATTGTAGCTGTTACATTTTTTTGAAATGTTCTTGCATTTCTGCACCTCCAAATTTTTTTACTGGATTATTATTATATCATTTTTTTAAGTTTTTTTGAGCAAGTTTCTCAACATTGATTTTTTTATTTCAAAAAAATTATACAATAATTGAATATGCTAAAAAAACTAAAAAAAGAACTCCGAAAAAAATGTTCTTCGATAATTTTCTCGGCACGATTGCCGATAATCTTGTCGAAGCAAACTGGGCACTAGTAATGGCCTGGTATCCAAATGTAGCTTATGCTCAAGAATCACTAACAATGTTTGCAGTATCAGATACACTGTGGGTGGTACTTTCATGCGCTTATTATGCCGTTCGAACAGCTCTAGTCGCAAATTTGCCGGCTTACATGGTGGGTAAAAACGCCGAGAAAGCTTCGAAACCTTTAAAAAATGCATTTTATTTGGTTTATTTAATTTTAACACCAGCCGCTCTTATTTCTTTTATTTTTGCGGGCGAAATTCTTGGTAGCCTTGGAGTTTCGAAAGAACTGCTTTCAATGTATGTGCCTTATTGGCGAATTTGTGTAGCAACAATTTTCTTGGTTTGCCCAAGCCAGATGTTAATAACTTCTTATCTGAAAGCAACTTTTCGAACACGAGAAGCGATGATTCTCGACCACGCAACAACATGGACGATGGCGATTGGTTCTTTTATAGCACTTTGGGTTTTAAATTGGGGAGCGAACGGAATGATGATTGCTTGTTTTTTGGCTAACGCAATTCCATTGATTTATTTTTTAATTACTAAACCTTGCCCGAACTTTTTTTAAAAAAATGGTTTTGAATTTGATCAGAGATGGATTAAAAAACTTTGGTTAAACACAAAATGGGAAATTATCCGCAAATTAGCTCCACGAATTGTTGCTATTTTCACAACATCATCATTATTATATCTTTCACCGTCATTCGTTTCAGCCCGATATTGGATTTATACGATTGGTGCTTTTCTTGAAGGCGTAGGTTCTGCAGCAGGCGAACTTGCAAACGTTGACGTTTCTTACAACTCAAAATTAGGCTTTAAAACACAAAAAGAAGTTTATCAAAATAATAAATTTATTTGGCGGTTAGCTTTAAAATTTTTCTTTATTCTCACAGTTTCGATTGGATTTTCGGCGCCAATTTGGGTGAATATTATTTCAAATGATTCAGCGGTAAAAAAACGCAATTCTGAATCCAATTATTTTGATTCTATTCGCAATCGAAGTTTGTTCAAAAATTCGCTATTATATTTTTGCTTTCAATTACGCGTTCATTTTTGAAAAAATACAATGGCACCATGCAAGTTATTTATGCAGCGGCAACCAGTATTCTAACCCCAATTGGAATTTTAATTTTTCTAAAAGCTTTAAACCTTAGCTTGACTGGTGTATTTTTAACTACTGCAATTGTTGGATTTTTGCAATTCTTTTTATCTGAGATTTATCTTCGAAAACAAAAAATTAAAGTTGGATTTTGATTTCGAAAAGTTTGAATTTTTAGGCATATTGTGTTATAATTAAGAAACTATGTCTAAAAATCTCCCTAAAGTTGCAATTATCGGTCAGGCGAATGTCGGAAAATCTTCGCTTTTTAATCGAATGATTCGTGCCCAGCAAGCTATTGTTGCACGAGAAGCCGGAACAACGCGCGACAGTGTTCTTGGTAAAGTTACTTATAAAAAACAGGCTTTTTGGCTGATTGATACGGCTGGATTAAAAGACCCCAATGATGAGTTTGAGGCTACAATTCAAGAACAAATCCAAGACGCAGTTGATGCCAGTGAATTAATTTTAGTAGTTCTTGATAGCACTAAACCTTTTTCGAATGAAGATCGCTTGATTGCAAAAAAGGCTTTAAAATCTCGAAAGCCAGTAATTTTAGTTTTGAACAAAACTGACTTAAAAGGGAATTTACCAAATGAAGAATTTCTACGACTTGGTATTAAACCAATTATTCGAACTTCTGCCGAGCACAATGCTGGCGTTGATGAACTCTTGACCGAAATTGCTGAAAAAATTCCAAAAGTTAAAGAAGAAAAACGCGATGAAGATATAATTCGTGTGGCTTTGGTTGGCCGCCCAAATGCTGGAAAATCCTATCTTTTCAATACGATGGCAGGCAAACAGCAGGCGATTGTTGCAAATGTTGCTGGAACAACCCGCGATACTAACAAAACACAAATTCGCTTTAATGAAAAAAACCATCGAAATTATCGATACGGCCGGAATGCGAAAAACCTGGCAAGCAAGAAGTTGGAATTGAAAAAAATTCTCAGTACTTCGAACTTTAAACGCGATTGACGAAGCTGATATTTGTTTGCTTTTAATGGACGCAAACGAGCTTAACACACAACTTGATCAACGAATTGCCGGCCTAATTAATGACGCCGGAAAAGGGATGATTATCGTAGTTTCAAAATGGGATAGCGTTGAAGGGAAAGACGCCTTCACTCGCGATGCTTTGGCGCCACGAATTGCATATTACTTCAAATTTACGCCTTGGGCACCGTTAATTTTTACGAGCTCTAAAAACCGGCCAAAAATGTGACCAAAATTTATGATTTAATTTTAAAAAGTTCACCGAAACCGTGCAAGACAAGCAAAAAAACCTCAATCTTGAATCAACTTCTTCAAAAAGCAACTCAAGCTCATCCGCCAGCAGGTTTGAAGAATACACATCCAAAATTGCGTTATATTTCACAAAGTGACAGTAACCCACCTTGGTTTATTATTCATGGCTCAAATCTAAAATTTGTTCATTGGAGCTATAAACGATATTTAGAGCGCTTAATTCGCGAGAATTTCGATTATTCTGGCACGCCGATTAAGTTTTCTTTCAGAGATGAAAAACAAATTAAAGAAAACCGCGCAAGAATTTCGGCTGGTAAAAAAGTTATCAATAAAGCTTCGGGCGCTCTTAAAAAGGCAACTGATACGCAAAATAAACGCGAACGCAAACGCGACGAAAAACTTGCTCGAATTCAAAAAAATCAATAATTTTCGCCGCGCGCTTGGGGCGATTTTCGAAAGGATAAAATGAAAATCATACTTTTTCAGGGAAATTTTCCAGAAAAATATAATGGAACGCGCCATAATATCGGCTTTGAATTTGCAGATTTTTTAGCGAAAAAGTTCAACGCAAAATTCCAAGAAAAGCCAAAAATTTAAAGCTTTTATTGCTGAAATTATAATTTTTTTGGTGAAAAAAAGTTTTGCTTGTTAAACCAACAACTTTTTATAACGAAACTGGCTTTTTCGGCTCGTTCAATTTGTGATTTTTTTATAAAGTGGATTTTCGAAAAGATTTTTTAGCGATTCACGATGATCTCGATTTGGATTTTGGCGTGGTTCGCGTTCGAAAAAGCGGTAGCTCTGCCGGAAACAACGGACTAAAATCTTTAATTTCAGTTTTCGACGAAGATTTTTGCACGAATAAAAAAATCGGTATCAAAAAAATAAATTTCTGCCCAAAATTGGTGCAATGAATTTTGTTCTTGCAAAATTTTTCGAAAAGTGAAAACGAAAAAAACTGCCCCAGATTTTTTTGAAGTTTGTGAAGATTTTGTTGAAGAATTTGCGAAAAAAATTCACTTGAAAAATAATAAGCGCTCAATCTAAAAAAATATTCTTATTTGCTTTTATATAAATAATAAAAAAATAGCCATGAGGGAATTCTGGTATTTCTCAGCTTCTTAGCCCCATCAAACACTACTTCAATTTTTAGAAGATCTTTCACTTATTGAAATTTCTATAAAAAAATCTACCAAATTTCATATTCACTTCATAAAACTATCATAAAATATAGTTAAGTATGAAACTAAAGTGAAAGGAGATAGATTGAGAATCATACAAAAGTCACTGACTTATGTTACGCGAAAGAAAAAAAGAACTACGATTGTTTTTTTAATTCTTACCGCAGTGCTTTCAAGCTTATATGCATGCTTGAGTGTAGTTAATTCTAGCAGTAACCTAGAAAATTCGCTATATAAAGCGTCAAATTCATCTTTCTCGATAGTTAGGAAAGATTCTCAGGGCTATTTTAGCTACAAAGATGTTAAGAATATTCGAAATATTAAAGAAGTCAAAGAATCATTACTTGAATACGAAGGCTTAGCCAAACCTAAAAATGCTAAAGCTATATCTGCTAATCAGCAGGTTCAGCGAGATGATCTTGGTGAAGACTTAAAAAATACAGTTGCAATTCACAGCACTAACAATACTGCCAAAAATACACTATTTAGTAGTGGCGTATTTAAACTCAAACAAGGTCGCCATTTGGAGCAAAACGATAAAGCAAAGGTCTTAATCCACGAGGCTTTCGCTCAAAAAAATAATCTAAAAATTGGAGATAAAATTGAGCTAAGCTTAATAAATACAAGCGACAAAAAAACTGAAACTCAAAAAACTAACTTTGAGATTGCGGGGATCTTTAGCGGTAAAAAGCAAGAAAAATATACTGGTTTATCTTCTGATTTTAGTGAGAATACAATATTTTCGGATTTCAAAACAACTATGCAAACGCTTAATCTACTAGAAAATGAAGGCCTTTTAAGCAAAATAACTCTATACACCGAAACGGTGGATCAGCTAGATAAAGCCATCGCAAAAACTGAAAAACTTAATATTGATTGGTCTAAATATAAGATTGAAAAAAATAATGCTGCTTTCAAAGACATTCTGGAGTCAATAGCGGGAGTTAAAAATATTATCAATTTAATGACCTATTTGATAATAATTGGCGGAAGCGTAGTGCTTAGTTTAATTCTAATACTTTGGTTGCGTGAGAGGATTTATGAGATAGGAATTTTGCTTTCAATCGGCGCAAGCAAGCTTCAAATAGTATTGCAATTTATCACAGAACTAGTTTTAATTTCAATCCCAACAATAATCAGCTCTTTCATTCTTGGAAATTCAGTTTTTAATTTAATCACAAAAGGGCTCAGTGAAGCTGAAGAAACCTCATCTATAGCATCAAGTTTCACAAACAATATTTTTGGATTAGACAGTTTAATAGTTTTTGCCCAAAGTTACGGCATATTAATCACAATAATTATTTTTGTCTGTGATTGTTGCATCAACGATGATTTTAGTTAAAAAAACCAAAGGAAATTTTATCAAAAAAATAGTTAGGAGAATAATATGAAAATATTAGAGATCAAAAAAATTTAACTTATAGCTATAAAGATTCGAAAGAAAAAGTTATAGCAAACGTTAATGAGAGTTTTGAAAAAGGGAAGTTCTATGCAATTATCGGTAAATCTGGTGCTGGAAAATCCACATTACTCTCATTGTTAGCTGGCCTAGATGAGCCAGATAGCGGAAAAATACTTTTCAATGGAGAGAATATCCAAGAAACCGGCTACACAAATCATCGCAAAAATAACATCTCTCTGGTTTTTCAAAATTATAATCTCATCGATTACCTTTCACCGCTCGAAAATATCCGCCTAGTGAATAACCAAGCTCAGCAAGATATTTTGCTAGAACTTGGCCTTAGCGAGCACCAAATTAAACGAAATGTAATGAAACTTTCAGGCGGCCAGCAGCAAAGGGTGGCGATAGCTCGCGCATTAGTTTCAAACGCTCCAGTTATTCTAGCAGATGAGCCAACTGGAAATTTGGACGAAAATACAGCTAGCGAGATTATTGAAATTCTGAAAAAGTTAGCCAAAGAAAGAAATAAATGCGTAATTGTCGTAACTCACAGTAAAGAAGTTGCGCGCGCTGCCGATATCGTGTTCGAACTTAAAAATAAAAAATTAATCAATAAACGCGGGTAGAAAGGAGTAAGATAATGTTAAAAAAATGCTTTTGCATACGTAACAAGAAAAAGGCTTAAAAATCACTAGTGATTTTACTAGTTATCTTAACAATGTCAGCCTTAAGTTTAATTAGTTTATCTATCAAAGAAGCCACCGACAAAGCTTCAACTAAAACCTTTAGCAATATCACAAATAGCTTTTCAATGGAAATAAACCGCCGAGTTAATCCTGGCACGCCAAGAGGTGGAGGAAATGTCAAGGGACAAGATATTAAAAAAATCGCCAATTCTGAAAATATAGAAAGCTACGTAAAAAGAATTAATAGCGTTGCCGATTTAGACGGATATGACATCATCGAAACAGCCGAAACCGCAGCCAACCAATCGCCTGAGCGAGCTAAAAATTTCAAAAGAGCCGTCATGCTTACTGGCGTTAATGATTCTTCTAAGGAAACTAAATTTGTTTCAGGCGCATATAAATTAGTTGAAGGTAAGCATTTAACCAGCCAAGACAAAAATAAGGTTTTAATTCATAAAGATTTAGCCAAAAAGAACAATCTCAAAGTTGGCGATAAGATTAAGCTAAAATCAAATTTATTTGACGCAGATAACGAAAAAGGCGCTAACGAAACGGTAGAAATTGAAATAAAAGGCCTTTTTGACGGGCATAATAAAGGTGGCGTCACTGCTGCACAAGAACTTTACGAAAATACCTTAGTTACAGATATTCACACTGCAGCAAAGGTCTATGGGAATACCGAAGACACAGCAACCTACCAAGATGCGACTTTTTCTGTTAAAGGAAATAAAAACCTTGATCAAGTCATAAAAGATCTCGGAAAATTAGACATAAACTGGCAGGAATATAGTCTAATTAAGAGCTCTTCGAACTATCCTGCGCTTCAACAATCGATTTCAGGAGTTTATTCTATAGCCAACCAATTATTTATCGGGTCATTGCTATTCGCCGGAATTATAGTTTCGCTGCTATTGTTCTTATGGATTAATGCCCGCAAAAAAGAAATTGCAGTGCTACTTTCATTAGGAATTTCGAAAGGCCAAATTTTAGCTCAGTTTGCGGTAGAGCTAGCCTTCGTAGCAATCCCAGCTTTCATTAGTTCATATTTCTTAGCTAGTTACGCCGGAAAACACATTGGAAACAACATTCTACAAAGCGTTACTGGAAATATTACTAAGCAAATTGCCAAACAGTCAGTTTCAACAGGCCTAGGTGGTGGCGCTGAGGTGGATGGATTCAATAAAACTCTCAGTAGTCTTGATATGACAATCAATCCAAATATGCTGGTCTGGGTAATTATATTCATGACTATCGTGCTCGCAATTTCACTGCACATCGCTTCATCTGGCATTCTAAAGAAAAACCCTAAAGATTTATTATCAGATACAGAATAAAAAAATAATATCAGTGTCATAATGGTGCTGATATTTTCTTTGAAGTCAATACGGTAAAATGATATAATATTAATAGATGACAATGAAAATACTTATCACTGAAGACGACGCAACAATACGAGAAGGGATTTGCGCATATCTATCTGAATTTGGCTACGAAATAATCGAGGCACGCGACGGGCGAGAGGCTTTATCTAAATTCGAATCAAATAAAATCGACTTGGTGATTTTTAGATATTCAAATTCCATTTATAAATGGCCTGGACGTCCTTCGAAAAAAATTAGAGAAAAAGCAATCTGCCAGTTCTCATTCTAACTGCTTTTAGTGATGAAGAATTTAAAATCACCGCCTTTTTCGAATCTGGCGGACGGTTATCTTGAAAAACCGTTTTCGCTCCCAGTTTTAAAAAGCTCAAATTGACGCGCTAATTACAAAAAAATTATGAAAAAAATTCAAAGTTTTCAGTTATAAAGATCTAGAAGTTAATTTTAGTAATTTTTTTCCGCAAAAATAAACAACACCGAAGCGGAAATCAGTGCAAAAAGAAATTGAAGTTTTAAAAATATTTATCACTCAACGAAGGCAGAGCTTTAACTAGAAAGCAGATTTTTAGAAAATGTCTGGAAGGAAAGTGAGAACATACCATTCGACCGAGTAATTGACGTTTATATAAAAAGACCTGCGCAAAAAAATTTGGGCTTGATTGCATTAAAACCATCCGTAGCATTGGTTACAAACTGGAGAGAAAATGAGAAATTTGAAAATTTTTTTCCAAAGATGTTTTTATATACGTTTTCTACGTTGAGTATTTTAGCGATTTTTAATTCATGCGTTAATTTATTTTATTTTTTTCCAAAAGTCTACCTTGAAACCCGAAAGCAAGAAATCACCCAAAAAGCAGACCAAATCACCAAGAATATCCAAGGAAAAAAATATCGAAAATATCAAGCAAATACTTGAGTTATATTCTAAAAGTAGCAAAGTTAAAGCTTTCATGAAAGATGACGACCATTTAAATGAAATTAAAATCGATAATCAGCTTGAAGTAGATCTAACCAGCAATAATAACTCTTTAGTTATCGAAGATAGAGAAGTGCAGACCGCTTCTAACGAAAAAATACTGGTTAAATTTATCTCAACAACAGATATGAATAGAGACGCAAAAGAGCTAACTTTTCAATTCTTACCAATTTCAATTTTGTTTTCTTTCATTTTTTCAATTATCGTTTCGTTAGTATACGCCAAAATTATCACCAAGAATATCAACGAAATCAAAACCACAACTGCTCAAATGATGAAACTTAACCGAAATGCCAAGCTAAAAGTTAATTCCACAAATGAAGTTGGCGCTCTAAAAAGCCAAATAAATGATTTATATTTAACACTCCTAAAATCGATTGACGGCCTAGAAATCAAAAATCAAGAAATCACTAAACTCGAAAAACTAAAAAGCGAGTTTTTTAGAGGCGCCTCCCATGAGCTAAAAACCCCGTTAGCGAGCCTTAAAATAATTCTTGAAAATATGAAATATGGCATTGGCAGATATAAAAAAACAAAGAGGAATCTATTGAAAATTGTCTTGATATCGTTGATCAACTAACTCAAAAATATCACTCAAATATTATCAACCTCTTCATTCGAAAAATCTAAAAAAATGACGAGAAGTTTATCAATATAAATAAAGTGTTGCAAAAGGTTTTAGATAACTATAAATTATTAGCCGAGCAAAGAAATATTTCAATAAATAATCAGCTAAATCAAGAAAAAAATTTATATTGGCGAAACGGCACTAGAAATCATTCTTTCAAATTTAGTGAGCAATGCCGTAAAGTATTCCGACCAAAAACAGTCAAATAAATATCGGCGTCAAGAATAACTGGTTTTATATTGAAAAATTCAAATCAGAAAAATTAAAGACAGCAAAAACACTAAAAATTTTTCGAAACAAATTTCGACCCTAAATAAAGAAAAAAAGGTAGCGGATTTGGACTTTATATCGTTAAAAAAATATTCTAACAAATTACAAAATTAAATATAAAATAGAAAAAGAGCGAAATTGGTGCAAAAATTTTTTTAATTGATTTGTCGAAAAAAATAGCTTACGATATTCTCCTTAAAAATTTCAATACTTAAGTTTATTTTAACACGCTCGGTTGAAAAAAATAGCTAAAAAAATGGTATAATTTTTTTAAGATGAAAAAAAGCCAAAAAAACTTCTGCTAAAAATATTATTAATCGTCGAGCACGGTTCGATTATGAACTCGGCGACGAGCTTGTTGCCGGAATGAGCTTGCGTGGTGTTGAAGTTCGTGCAGTGCGTGATGGACGCGTTAGTTTAAAGGGCGCTTTCGTAACTCTTCGAAACGGGCGAAAAGGTGAAGAGCTTTGGCTCAACAACGCAAGCTTTTCGCTCAAAAAAATCAGGGCGAGGGAATTTCAAAATCCGATACTATTGATACTTCGCCAAAAAAGCTCCTCGCAACTCGCAAACAGATTGAGAATTTTTCGAGCCAAAAGAAGGCAGGCTTCACGATTGTGCCAGTTAAAATTTTAGCCGAAGGTCGCTTTATTAAAATTATGATTGCGCTCGGAAAAGGTAAAAAACAATATGACAAGCGTGAAACTTTAAAACGTCGCCAATCTGAACGCGAAAACGCGAGAATGTTAAAGAGGTATTAGATGAAAATTTTTTCTTGGAATGTTAATGGAATTCGTGCAGTCGAAAAAAAAGGTAATTTGGCCGAATTTTTAAGCGTAAAAAATCCCGACATCGCATGTTTTCAAGAAATTAAAATTGACGAAACGCAAATTTCGAAAGAGAATTTTGATGAAAAAAATATCCTGAATATTTTTAAGTTTTATTCTCATGCCGAACGAAAGGGTTACGCCGGAACAGCAATTTGGTCAAAACAAAAACCTCAAGCAATTTTGCGAAATTTTCCAAAAAAAATTTTAGAAAACTTTGAACTTAGTGATAATTTTGGTGACGCCGCAACCGAAGGACGAATTTGTGCCGCAAAATTTAATAATTTCTGGCTGATTACAGTTTATACTCCAAATACTAAAAAAACGATTTGGGCCGATTGAAATTAAGAGAAAATTGGGATGCAGCCTTTTTGGCTTTTTTTCGAAAGGTCTAGAAAATGGCAATTTTTTTCAAAAAGAAGATTTTGTAGAAAAATTTAGAAATTATTAAAGAAAAATCCGCAAGATATTTTTTTAAGCCAAGTTCGGTTATCTTTTGTGGTGACTTAAATGTTGCACACGAGGAAATTGACCTTTCAAACCCAAAAGCCAATCGCGGAAAACACGGTTTTACAGATGAAGAGCGACTTGGATTTTCTAATTTCTTAAAAATCCGATTTATTCGATATTTTTCGAAATCAAAACCCAGAAAAAGGCTGAAATCTACACTTGGTGGAGTCATTTTGCAAAATCTCGCGAACGAAATGTTGGCTGGCGGATTGACTATTTTGTTGTTTCAAAATCATTAAATTCAGAAAAAAATAAAGCCGAAATTCACAACGAAATTATAGGGAGCGATCATTGTCCAATTTCGCTGGAGCTTAAAGATGTTTGATTTTTGGCAAGTTCAATCTTCGAAATTACTTTTTCCTGAAATTGCCTGGAATAAACCCGAGCAAAAAGCACATGCGGGCAAACTTTTGATTATCGGTGGTGGAGCAGGGGCTTTTCGTGGACTTGCAACCTCCCACCAAACTGCTTTAAAGACTGGCGTTGGGGAGGTTCGAATTTTATTGCCAGATAGTTTAAAAAAAGATATTAAAATTAATTCAAGTGAGCTAATCTTCGCAAAAAGTAATCTTTCTGGTGGTTTTTCGAATGAAGCTTGGGCAGATTTTAAAGCTGGTGAAAAGTGGGCGGATTCTATTTTATTTATCGGCGACACGAACAAAAACTCCGAAACGGCAATTCTTTTCGAAAAATTTATTCTTGAAAGCGAGAAGCCTGTTTTTATTGCTCGCGATGCAGTCGATATTTTACTTGATTCTTTTTAGTGAGATTTTATTAAAAGAAAATATAAGTATCTTGGCAAGCTTTGCACAACTTCAAAAGATTTTTTCGAAAGTTTTTTACCCAAAAGTTCTAACTTTCTCGATGAATCTTTCGAATATTATTGAAGTTCTGCATAAATTTACACTTTCTTATCCTGCTCAAATTTTAACTTTAAATAACGAAAAATTTTTATTATTTCTGAAAGTGGCAAAGTTTTTTTCATCTCCACTAAATTCTACTTTAAACTTAGGGCAAACTTTCACCTATCCAAATTTGGTCGGGTGAAATTCCAACAAAAAATTACAGTTTGGCAAATCTGGAATAAAAAAACCAGAGGTCAAAAAGCCGCAATTACAGCAATCTCATCTTGATTTTTTTAAAAAAACATAAGTATTATAATTGATTTTATAGTACGAGATTTTTTTATGATTGAAATGAAGAGAACTCGCCAAGATAAAAGCCGAGAAAAAAATATTGAAAAAAATAAAGAAAAAAATCCTCAAAAAGAGAAAGCTTTATTAGAGAATCCTAAAAAAATCACGTTTTTTTACTTTCGAAATTATCAAAAAAACAAAAAAATTAGTTTAATTATTGGTATAATATTTTTTTAGTTTTGGTTATTGTTTTTTTAGTTTTTTTGTTCTTTTTTTAGAAAAACCAGAAAGCGCACCTGTGAAAAAAATCCAGACCCAAAAAAAGCCAAAAAAACCGAACTAAAAAAAGAAAGCTAAACCAGAAAAAAATTTTTATTCAAAATTATCTGGAGTTGAGGTTTCTGAAAAATCGCTCGAAAACGCACCAGTCTTTGGTGTTATGATTGAAAACTCAATTCCAGCAAGACCGCAATCTGGACTAAGCCAAGCTGAAGTCGTTTTCGAAGCAATCGCTGAAGGTGGAATTACACGTTTCTTGGCTCTATATCAGCAAAATAAGCCTAAGCTATTAGGGGCCCGTTAGGAGCGTTCGCGGTTATTATATTGATTGGGCTTCAGGATTTGATGCCTCGATTGCTCATGTTGGTGGCCCGGGAGACGCTTTGGCAAGAATGCGAGACGGCAAACATAAAGATATGGATGAATTCTTAAATACGCAAACCTTTTGGCGTTCAAAAAATCGCTATGCACCTCATAATGTCTATACGAATTTTACAAATTTATCAGCATTAGGCTCTTCGAAGGGTTGGAATTCTTCGAATTTTGAAGGTTTTAGTCGAAAAGAAGATTCACCAGCAAAAGAGAAAAATGCAACCCAAATTCAGGTTAATATTTCAGGTTTTTTTCTTATAATTCAACCTATGTTTACCAAGAAAAACTGTAATTGTTATTTGCGAAGTCAGGCCGGAGTCACCCATACAGATGCGAATGGAACTCAAATCTCAACGAAAAACCCTAATTATTTTTAAAAATGGAAAAACAAGCTAGCTGCAGACCGATATCATAATACCTACAGAAATATTGGTAGTGGAGAAGCGATTGTATTTCAAGATGGAGTAGCTCAAGAGGTAAAATGGGTAAAATCAAGCGAAGGCTCCCCATTGATTTTACAAAATAATGATGGTTCAAATTTTAAAATAAATCGAGGCCAATCTTGGATTGTTGCGGTCGGAAATTCAACAGGTTCAATAGGCTGGCAGTAAACAAGTATTTTATTTTTGTTCGCTTTTTGTTTGCTAGTTTGGGCTAGTAGTTTAAGTTTCACATATACTGTTAGTCCTCGTTTAGAAAGTTGTCAATTCTATCTGATGGAGATATTCGAGAAATAGCATCTTTAAGACCAAATTTATCTTTTTTATCAACAAAATAATCAATTTCTAAACCATTTTTGAATCGAAGAGTAAGAATTGTAAAAATAATTTCCAGATTTTTTTCAGATTTTTTTGTGTTCGAAGTGCTACACGGGAAACTGCTGAAATGATATTGTCTTGATTTAAAAATTTTTTTTCTTGCATAATTTATTTTTTTCTCCTTGAAAATTATATTTTTTTAATTACAAAAAAACATATTAGCACACTCAAAAAGGAAATACAAGACATGTCGCACAATATATCTTTTTACGACATCATATGCAAAAAAATAGCTCTTAAGAATAAATTAAATATTACTATTTATATTTCGTAGGGCTTATTTTATTATATTCCATAAAAAAAGAATTTACATAAAAATAACAGATCTATATAGATTATAATCAAGTAAATTATTAACAAGGAAAGAGCGTGAATTACAAAAAAATATTTTCCTTATATAATTAAAAAAATTCTTTGAGCTTAATTTCTCAAATATTCATCTTTTCTAACAGATAAAAAAATAATTTTTTTCCACGCCCCTACCTTATTTATTTTTGACAATTTGACTTTTTTTATTTTTTTTAATATTATAAATATGTTTTTTTATATTTTTTTCCCTACTCTTCCTATTCTTAATAGTAGCATAGAACAAAAAAACGAACAAACCCCTTCTCCTTTTTTTGTTTTTTTATTTATAATAGCCTCTTCCTTCAATCCTTAGATCTATGTAATTTGGCGAAATTTTATGAGTTATAAAATATTCAATAGCTTTTTTGAAGTTAATAATTTGCCCTTCTGCAGAATCGGCTGTCGACATCCTCGCAAAATAACTCACACCTTTTACAGAAACTTCAACCTGTCGTAAACTAAGGGGTGGAATACGAATTTTCGAAACCTCTAGCCCCTGTTTGTTTGCAGCAGAAACTAGTTTTCCAATAAAGCTAAAAAAGCTACTGCTTGCAACATTTTTACCGTTAGAAACTATAGCACCGCTATCATCAATTATATTTAGTGATGGTTTTTCAAAATTATTAACGTTAAAAGATACACCTTCAGAATCGACGAAAAAAATTCTTTACCATCAACCAACCAAGAAGCAACAGGTTTTCGAAAAATTAAGATAAATTTTTATATGAGGTTAGACCATTAAATTTGATATCCGAAATAGATAATACCTCTGGATAATCTTTTTGAAGGCTTTCAAGTAAAGCGTTTTTTTATTTAAATTTGATAAAAATTCGTTCACTCGGATTTATATTTAGATATTCTTCAACTGATTTTTTTCATATTTACTTAAATTTTGGCTTTTTTTGACTCATTTGAAACTACTGAAACCTTAGAAATAAACTGAAATAAAAAAATATAGAAATTAAACTTATAAAAAAATAGCTAAAATCATGAAAAAAAGCACCTAGTTTTTCTTCGGCGAATAACTAATTTTTGATTTTCTGAACGCTCAGAATGCTCTTTTTGATGCCGTGAAATTGTTTTTCCACGCCGAAAATCGCCCTTCTCTCTTGAGCGCTCTTCTAGAATCTTTTCGCGCATTTCGCGTCGAGTTAAGCTTTTTTCTTCTTTCATCTAACTATAATTATATCATAAGCTTTAATATTTTTTTATAGCTTTACGGCTTCAAAAATCATTTCTGTGACATCTTTAGCAGCATTAGGCTTAGCAAATTTACTAAATTCTTTACCAAGCTTAAGCATTTCTTCTGGATTCTCTAAAGTTATCAAAATTTCATCTGAAAGAATTTCTGGATTTTTTTCAATTTCATCGTCAGAAACAATCTTAACAGCATTAGATTTTTGATAAACCTGCGCATTTTTTAATTGATGTCCACCCGTTAATCTTGCATTTGGAACAAGGATTGTTGGCTTGTGAAGCGCAGCAAGTTCAAGGTTGGAAGTTGCACCAGCCCGAGCAACAACCAAATCTGCAGCAGCTAAAAACTTCCACATATCTTTTGATACAAAACTTAACAAGTAAAAATCCTTCGAAAACCCCTCAGTTTTTCTCTTAAGTTCGTCAAATTGAGACACGCCAGAGATTAGAACAATTTGAGCAGATTTTGAAAGTTCCCCACCCTTCGAAACTACCGCATTATTAAGCCGAGCTGCGCCAAGACCACCGCCAGTAACTAAAACAAGAGGCTTATCTTTCAAAAACCCGAGCTCAACCTTAAAATTATCTCGTTCTTTTTTGCTATATTTTTTAAAATTTTCAAGTACTGGAATTCCAACATATCTTGAAATTTCTTTTGGATAATTATAAAATTCGAGCGGTGCACCTGTTGCAATCCTTTTTAGCAAACTTCGAAATAATACGATTAGCTAAACCTGGGTGAGCATCAGAATCATGGATCACAATTGGAATTCTCAAAAATCCAAGCACTTATTCCAACAGGAACACAAACAAACCCACCTTTACAGAAGATAACATCTGGTCGCCAAAAAAATAGTTTGAAAAAAGACTGAAAAATACCAACAATATTTCGAAAAATATCTATAAGATTGCCAAAAACAACACTTGGAATTGTAAGATGTTGCCAAAAAGTTAAGTGATTATAGCGGCGAAATTTCCCACTTGAAATTTTCGAAATTTTAACCCTTTCACCAAAAAGAATCAGTCATTATTTTTTTTAGCCTGTGGTGCAAATTTTTTTATCACACCAAAAATGTAATTCTACTTTTGGATTTTTTTCTTTAAAAATTTCTTTAAAAACTGCCACGATTGGAACTACGTGACCGCCCGACCCGCCGCCGACTGCCAATATTTTCATTGCCTTCCTCCTTAAAATCTTCAACTTGAGTAAATGATGTGTAATTCGAAATATTAAACACAACACCAAGAACTGTCAAAATAACAACCAAACTCGTTCCACCGTAAGAAATTAACGGAATTGTAATACCTTTAAGCGGAAATAGCCCAACCATCGCTGCAATATTGATAATTGTTTGCGAAGCTAGCCACCCAGCAACACCGGCCACAAAAAGGCGGCTCGCGGGGTTTTCCATTTTTGAAATAATTACAAGAAGCTGATAAAACAGCCCAAAATAAATTGCAATAATAAAAATTAAACCAACAAAACCAAACATTTCTCCCATTACGGCAAAAATTGAATCATTAATAGTTTCAGGCAAATAGCCAGCAGATTGGACTGAATTTCCAATTCCTAAGCCCAAAACTCCGCCCGAGCCAATTGCGAGCTTTGCATTACAAATATGATATTGATCCTTGCCACTTTCAGTTAAAATATTACTACAATCACCACTCGAAAAAGTTAAAATTCGCGAAATTCGATGGGGCTCGAAAACAATCAAAAGAACAACCCCGGCCAAAACTAATGCACCAATTGGAATTAATTTTTTAGATTTCATTCCCGCAATAATAAACTGGAATGCAATTGCGATAATAATTGTCGTTGCTGTTCCAAGATCTTTTTGAAAACCAGCAATCACCAAAAGCACCGCAATAATCACAACTGAAGCTGGTAGAATCGTTTCTTTATAACTGTTGATTTTTCCCTTCGAAGCTTGAGCGCCAAGGAAAGTTGAAAGAAGTAAAATCACGCCAATCTTTAAAAACTCAGCTTGTTGAAAACTGAAACCAGAAAAGCCAAACCAGCGACAAGCTCCATTTTCACAAATTACAGGAGGAAGATTAAACAACGCTAAGCCTGCAAGAGCTACACATAAAATTAGAGAAAAGATAAAGAATTGTAATGATTTCGAAAAAATCCAGTTGAGTGGAATTACCTTCATTCCAAAAAAGAAAACCAAACCAACCACAATATAAATTAAATGTCGCCAGAAGAAATAATAATCATCATAGTTTGCACCTTTAGCAATATTCAATGAATTTGCCCGCTGCGGACTTAATGAAAACATTACAACCAAACCAATCAGCAGCAGCAGACAGATAAAAAGGAATAACATATAATTTGCACGATGCTTGCGGATTTTTTCAAAACCTTCAAGATTGAGGCGTTTTTTATTGTCAGCTTTAACACTTTCGTAAATTCTCACGCAAGGATTTACGATAAAAATTAAAAACATTGAACGAATTAAAAATATAACTCGCTCCAAAAAACCTGCAAAATCACCGTTTAAAAATTGCTGAAAAATTACAGAAAAATTATCATTCTTCAAATCGCTTTTCAAAAAGCTTTGGCTATGTAATTTTCGAAAAGATGAATTTCGAACTTGTGGTGTTCGAGCTTGACGACGAGATGAATAATTTTCGAAACTCCGTCGTTCACTCAAATTCCTATTCCTTCTTTCCATTTTAAAGAATTTTATGCTCTACCAGCGCCAAAATTACACCAATAAAGGCCATAACCATTCCGATAATCCAAAAACGCATCGTGATTTTAGTTTCTTCCCAGCCGGTAGCTTCAAGATGATGATGAATCGGTGCAGAAATAAAGATTTTTCGTTTAAATACTTTTTTTGAAAAAATTTGAATCGCGCTTGAACCAGCTTCGATTACAAAAATTAAGCCAATTACAGGAAGGAGAAGGAGCGAATTTGTAAGCATTGCAACCACCCCAAGAGTCGTTCCCCAAGCGAAAGAACCAACATCACCCATAAAGAAACGCGCAGGATAAACATTAAACCATAAATAAGCAAGAAGTGCGCCAAGAACAGTAAAACAAAATACTGCTAAATTATGCTGATTTTGAACAAGAGCAATAATCCCAAAAGCACCGAAAGCAGCACTCAATAATCCACCCGCCAAACCATCGAGCCCATCAGAAATATTTACAGCATTACTTGTTGCAACAATCGCAAAAATAAATAGTGGAACCATCCAGTATCCGATTTCAAGATTACCAATAAAAGGAATCATAACACTTGTAAAGTGAAGTTTAAAAGTAAAAAACCACGCTAAGAAGCCAGCAAGAGAGATAATCATTGCAAATTTAACAGGCGCACGGAGTCCAGCATCTTTACGATTTGAGCCCCAAATATTTAAGATGTCATCAATTAAGCCAATAAATGCACCACCAGCAAGTCCAGCAAGAGGCAACCAAGTTTGTTCACGCTTCAAATTTAATAAAACAGAAATAATAATAACTGCAATTACGCCAATAATTCCTGCCATAGTAGGAATATTACGTGCAATTTTTTTAGCATGTAGTTTATTTACAACAGTTAAAGCTTCACCTGTAACAGATGCTGTTTTTTGCTTCTTCCAGAATTTATATTTATAAGCAACAAAAGTATAAAGTGGCGTTAAAGCCATTGCTAGAACGAACCCAGCAAGACTAAATAATGCAGAAACGATTAATTGATTTGTGATATTTAACATATTCCCTCTTTAATTCTTTGGTTTAATCTCTAAATAATTTAATAGCCAGTTTGAAATTTCGGTGAAAATCGGTGCGGCGTCTTTCGAACCTTGCAAATTCTGATTTTCACCCCAAACCGCTACCATTATAACATACTCAGCTTCATCTCCGCCACCAAAACCAACATAACTACCAATTGTCTGATAATCAACGTATTTTCCACCAACGATCGTCTGGCTTGTTCCAGTTTTTCCGCCAATTTGATAACCCGATGGATCTTTTGCGCCACCAACTTTTCGAACACCTTCCAGGACTTGCTTCATCTGTTCACTGGTTTCTTTCGAAATTACCGCTTCTTTATTAATTTCAGGCTCTTTTTTCGAAAGCTTTCCATTTTCATCAACTATTCCTTCAATCAGGCTTGGCTTATATAAAGTTCCACCATTCACTAGCGAAGAAAAAGCATTTGCCGTTTGAAGCATTGTTGTGGTCATACCTTGGCCAAAAGTCATATTCGAATATCGAACCGCATTTCCTTCAGCTTTTTTTGGTGAAACTAGCAAACCTTTGCTTTCAAGAACTTCAATTCCAGTCTCCTGCCCAAGCTCAAAACGATTATGGAAATAATCATAAATCTTATCCCGAGCGGTCGAATTAAGGCTTCCACCACCAAGGAGCTTTCCAATAGTCACCATTCCAGTATTAAGCGAATAATTCATAGCTGTTTGAAGCGTAATTGAACCCGTATGCCCTAAAACTGCATTTTGAATTACAATATCTTCAATTCTAATTGAATCAGTATTGTTATATCGAGTTGAAGGACTTGCAACACCTTCATTTATTCCTGTCGCCATTGTGAAAGATTTTATCACAGAACCGTTCTCGTAAGCCATTGTCGCGGTATTATTATTATAGACTGAACTCTTTTCGACTTTGCCATAATTTGCTGGGCTGTAAGTTGGGTAATTCGCCATTGCCATAATTTTACCATTTTTTGGATTCATAACCAAAACTGAGCCATTTTTCATACCTTTTGACTCCATTTGTGATTTTAAAACCTTTTCAACGCGAGCCTGAATATTACGATCGATTGATAATGCAATGTTTTTACCATTTACGGCTGGCTTTTCGATATTTTCACTTCCAACTTCAATAACCTGATTAAATGCATCAGTGGTAATTTTTTTATAACCATCAGTCCCTGTCAATTCTTTGTTCATTGCTTGTTCGACACCATAATTTCCACCATTATCATTTACGAAACCAAGAACTTGCGCAGCTAAATTTCCCTCAGGATAAACTCGGCGAGTTTCTGCAGTAAATCCGACCCCATGAAATTTCTTTTCACGAATTGTATTTGCCTGTTTTAATGAAAGTTTAGTTCCAACAACTTGATATCGCGTGCTGGTTTTTTCGAAAAGCTTTTCAAAATCATCCCTTAAATTTCCGCCAGCAATTTTCCTAAACTCTGAAATAATTTCATTTTTTTTAACTTTTTTTGAATTTGCAATTTCCTGCGGGTCAATCCAAAGTGTATAAACAGTTTCATTCAAAACCATTTTAGTTAGTTTTTTGCCGTCCATTGCATAAATTAAACCGCGTTGAGCTTTAATTTCAAATTGTTTTCTCTGACCTTTATCGGCACGAGCGCGATAATCTGCACCTTCAATAACTTGCAAGAAAAAAAGCCGAACCACAATTACCGCAAAAACCCCTAAAATTGAGACTGCGAGATAACCTGTTCGACTTTTATTCTTAAAACCTAAAATCATATAATTCTATTTTATCACACTTTTTGTGATTTTTCGAAAAAAGCTTAACCTTATTTTGCGTAAGAAACTGACGCCGGAGTTGTCATTTTCTTGGCAACTTCGCTATTTTCAATATTCGAAAGTGCTGTAAGCCGCGCATTTTCCACTTCCAAATCAGCCTTTTTTTAGTTTCTAAATCTGAAATTTTTCGAATCAATTTGCTGAATTTCGTTTCCATAAAGTGCCGGTTTAGAAGAATTCATTAAGAAGATAATTCCAAGAACCGCAATCAAAACACCAAGCATCAAAAATTGCGTTACTGCACCAAGTTTTGCTGTTGGCTGAAAAATAGCGATATTGTTATTTCTTCCATATGACCGCGACGAAACTTGTGTTTGGCGACGGCGACTAACATAATTTGTGTTTGTTTTATACATTGGTTTTTTGTTGCGTTAAATTTAATATTCAATAAAATAAAGCACCAGACCAGTTTTTCGGCTGGTGCTTTAAAGTTTAGTTTCTGTTTTAAATTTTTTTGTTTTTGTTTTTTTCGAAAGCGTCAAATACTATCGAAAATTAACTTTTACGCGAGCTTGTTCGTTAGCGTAGCTTACTTTGATTGTTTTTGGCATCTCGCCTCCTTTTGTTTTTTATTTTCTAATGCTTACTCGCAACTTTGCGCTGCGGGATCGCGGATTATTAACATCTTCTTTCGCACCATCAAGCGGTTTTTTAGTAATTGTCTGAAATTTAGACTCTAAACCTTTTTTTTGAATCATCTTTGAAATAATTCTTCACTATTTTATCTTCAAGACTGTGAAAAGTTATAATTCCAACTCTTCCACCTGAATTTAACAGTTTCGGAAGCAATTCTAAAACCTCCTCGACTTGTTGAAGTTCATTATTTACCGCGATTCGAATCGCCTGAAAAGTGCGTGTTGCGGGGTGTGTTTTTTGCCAACCGCCTTTATGCACGCTTAAAATTAAATCAGCCAGCTGCGTTGTAGTCTCAATTCTCTGCTTTTTTTCGAACTTCTAAAAATTTTTCGAAACGATTCTTTCAGCAAAACCGCGCTTTTCTTCGCCAAATTCAATTAAAATTTGCAAAAGTTCATTCTTGCTTGCAAAATTTACAATATCTGCCGCTGTTTTTTTCTGTGCAGGATTCATTCGCATATCAAGTGGGCCATCTTTTCGAAAAGAAAATCCCCTTTCTGCAATATCTAACTGAGGTGAAGAAACACCCAAATCTGCCAAAATTATATCAAATTTTTGACCTCTTTTTACCAATTCTTTTGCGGCCGAAAGAAAATCTTTGTGTAAAATCTCTACACCTTCATTTTTAAACCGTTGAAGCGTGCGAATTGCATTTTCATCCCTATCAACTAAAACCGAGTTTTCGAAATTCTCGGTTATACGCAAAAATTCGCCAGCGTGCCCTCCGTATCCTGCCGTAAAATCGAGGTAGTTTTCGCCTCTCTTTGGCTGGATTTGCTTCAGACTCGCTTGCAATAAAACTGGTATGTGAACTGATTCTTCTGTGTAATTCATAAATTTAAAGCCACTTAACCGATGATTAAACTTTTTGTTTTTGTTATATTTTTGTTTTAAGATTCATTATAAGTTTAGCTTTTTGCTTGGCGTATAGCCAACCATATTGCTGCTTGAGAGACTTATATATGAGGTGGAGTTTTATTTTGGGAGGTTTTAAAATGTGCTCCAGCTATTATTTTAACCTGGTTACTGGAATTTGTCCAGCTGTTTAATCACCAGATAGTTGACCTTAAACTAAAAACTACATCTATTTTTAACGTGCTTTTTATTTTTTTGTTTAGTGGTTTTTCTGTTTGTTTCTGTCGTTGCCACTGATTTAAGTTTACCGCGAATTATTTTTTTTCGCAAGACCTATTTTTGACAAACACGCAAATTTAGAAATAATTTTTTATATATTTTTCCACAACTATGTGGAAAAGCAAGCCTTTTAACAGATATTCCCTACTTTTCCACAATGCTTGTGTTTAATTGTTGAAAACTAATTTATCGTGGCAATAATGCACTAATTAATGCAGTATCATATTTTGTTGTAGACATTAAAAATCAAGTATGTCACAAATACAACAAGATTGATTGCAAGTGAAAGAACCAAAACTGCACTTCGAAAAATCTTGCGTAACTTGGTCAACCACTACTGTTCCATCTTCAGCAATAATAATTCCATTATTTGTAAGCAAAGTTTTAGCTTTTTTTAATATCTTGCTCTTTTTTTGAAACTTTTATAGTTTTTTTCAGCAACTTTTTTTAGCCGTAGTTTTTTTAGCAACTTTTTGTTTCTGTTTGTTTTTTTGTCATTTTTCCTTTTTTTGTTTATTTGACTTATTTGATCTTAATTGTTTTTTTATGTTTATATAATAGCATAAGTTTTTTTAAAAGTCAATAGCTTTTTATGCTAAATTATTTTAAAAATATTTTAAAACTCCCTGCCAGCAATTTGTTCTCTTGACATTATATAGTTTTATTTTTATTTTATTTTTTTGACATTTTAGTATTTTATTGTTTTTATATTTTTTTAAAACTTTAGCCTCATTATTCCATAAAAAAATAACTAAAGTTAAAAGACTTTCGAGTAATTTTCGAAAGCCTTTTTTTAGCTGTTTAGTTTAATTATATTAAAAATATTTTTGTCTAAGCCTACCTTTTATATGGCATCTTCACCAAAGAGTTTTTTTATGCGAGCTACAATCGAGCCTTTGTGACGGCCTAGCTCTTTACTCAATTTAGCAATTAAATCTGCATCAATTTTGCCATTTTCGAAAACCATTTCTTGCAATTTCGAATCATCGACAAGCCCCCATGCACGATATGCATTTGGATATTCTTGTCGCATTTTTTCAAGCTTTTCAGCCCAAATTGTTTTTGATGGTTTTGTTTCAATAATTTCACCCGCTTCACGCTTTTTAGCAACTTCTTTTAAGTACGAAAAACGCTTTTCGGCTTTTAAACTTTCATTTTTAAGTATAAAATCAATCTTTTGCGCCTCTTCACTAACCATCAAAGCGGTGCGATTTATTCCAAGTAAATAAAGTCTATCAAGAGAGCGAACACGAGAAAGTGCCACATAACCCATTCCTTCAGAAAAAGCTTTTCGAAGGTCGATTCGAGCGGCATCTAGTGTCATTCCTTGACTTTTATGAACCGTAATTGCATATGCTAATCTTAGCGGAATTTGCATAATGCTTGCCCGCTTTTTTTCACCATCACGCATCTCCCAAGTATCTGGCACCATTGTAATAATTTTACCATTTCGAAATTGAACAATTGGGTAATCCGTTAATCTTTCAAAATCAATAACTTCTCCAATTGAACCGTTAACATATTGGCGGTTTTGGGCATTTTTTACTGCCATCACTAAAGCACCTTTTTTTAGCCGCAAGAGCTCTGGAGCAAGAACAGATTTCTGCAAAGTTTCAACATAGTTTTTCGCACCAGTTGTGGTTTGCGCAAAATGAAACTCCTCACCTTCGAGTTCGGTAAGTTTTTGTTCATTGATTTTATCAACATCTATATTAGTAGTGTGGAGTTCAGTTAAGTTTTTCGAAAAATCATCACTTTCAAAACTAAGCTCAACATCAATGCGATCAAGCAAACTTTGAGCGTGTTTTCGACGTAAATCATCCGCTCTAAGTGCGTTTAAAATTTCAGATAGTTCATCATTTTTTTGGCGATAATTTTCCTCAAGATAGCAGATTGTAAATTCAGCAAGCTTCCAGGCGTTCGAATGAATTGCAAAGCCACCAGTTCGCCCGCCAGCTCGGTTAATTGGCGGTAGCTGAAAAAAATCGCCACATAAAATTACTTGAATCCCGCCAAAAGGTTTATCATTTTGGCGAATTGTACGACAAATTTCTTCAACCATATCTAGTCGAAAATCATGCAGCATAGAGATTTCATCAATCACCAGGATATCTGTATTTTTAATAATTTCGGCTCGTGTTTTCGGGAATTTTTCGAAAAATTTTCTCGAAAGATAATCGTAAATTCCAATTCCGCTCCAAGCGTGAATAGTGTTTCCTCCAAGATGAGTTGCCGCTAAACCAGTAGTGGCCGTAACGCTAACCTTTTTTCCAGAATTTTTTGCAAGCTTAATAAACTGGTTAAGCGTGAAAGTTTTTCCACTTCCCGCTGCACCAGTTAAAAAAACATTTTTCGCCTGAGAGCATAATCTCTAATGCTAACGCTTGCTTCATTTTTTAAAACTACTCGCTTCCAATCATTCGTGGTGGTTCACCTTCTGGCTCATCAAGTAATTTTTTACTTTTAATTTCATAACGGCGCCCAGTGATTTCGCTCAAGATATAATCTTCATTAATTAAATTCACGAACATATCTAAATCGTTGCCATCCATAATAATAATCGCACCACTGTCGTCCGTCATCAATTCAAGTTGCATTTCATCGGCGTATTCAACCACTTTTTTTCTTGCGAAATTTCACCAATTTCATCCATTTTTTTGTAATTTCGTAGCAGCCTTTTTTTATGCTCGCGAACCAAAGTTTGCAAATCTAAACCATCAGGAAAAACTCAATTTATACGTTCTTTCGATTTCCAAAAACTTTTTTTATCAGCTAAAACTTGTTTTTTTTATAATCGTAATTAAAGAGTTTTTTTCAAATTTTTCCTTGATTGAAAAATAAAAAAATATCATTATTTACGATCAAAAACTTGATTATCCGGCTGGATTTTTTTAAACCAAATTCAGGCTCGAAAGCACCAAATTTACCGTTTCGAAATTCCCTAAGCTGTCGCACCACGCAAAACCTGCCCTTGCATAATTTGTTTAGCAACATAAAAATTTCTCGCCTTTCGAATTTGTAAACCTTGCCAAAAATTCCTTTAATCCGCTTAAAAATCATGCTCGTTTTCATTAAATTCAGGAATGTCAGAATATTGTGTTTCAATTATATTTAATAGCGTATCAGCGTGTTGAACTTTTTGTAGTTCGGTTTTTTTAAAAAGCACATCTTTACCTGCACCACCATCCATCTCATAGTCTCGAACGCTCAAACCAGTTCCTGCGCCCATATTTACAAAGTTTATCATATCAAACAAAAACAACGGCTTAATTTGTGAGTTCAATTCGCTCGAAAAACTAGTTGTAAAAGGCACAAAATTTTTATTAAATAAGAAAAATTCTACATCAAGCTCGCCCTTAATTCCATCAGTTAAATTTGCCCATTGAAAAATATCGGTTGATTCATCTTTTTCTGAAGAAGGTTCAACTTCATGGTTTATCCCTTCTGCTTCGTATTGTTTGTTTTCGGTATTTTCTGAATGTTCAGTTCTAATTTCATCTTCCATGTAATATATTATAGCATAAACGCAAAATAAAAATAACACCTTTTGGTGCTATTTTTTGATAGTTATTAAGATTATTGTGGTGGCTGAAAAATTTGGGAAAATGTAAAATCGGCATCAACCTGATATATCTGCTTTTCCTCGTCTTGTTTTGGAGATTTAGAAATGTGCTGCTTAATTTCTCCATTAAAGTTTTCAGCAGCAATAATAGATGCAGGATTGCTTTCTTTAAAATTTTTTACAACACTCTTAAGCAATTCCTTATCATCTTTTAGCTTGTCAATCTCTGCGGCTAGAGCTGCTTTGTCTTTTTCTGGATCGCCAGTTCCTTTAACTTTTATGAAAAGCTGTGGTTTGTTGAAAGATACATCAACATTAACACCAACAGTAACATTCGCCCCAACCTCATAGTCAGTGTAGCCAGTAGTTTGGCAGGGTTTGCCGTCAACTAGGGTTTCGGCGTAAGAAAGTTTCGAAAAAGCGTTAATTCCACCAAATGTAGCCGTAGCTAACATGAAGACTGAAAGGATAATCTTTTTAGATTTCTTGCTTAGCTTTGAAGCAATTAGAGTTGTTAGTCCAAGGATTAGAGCTAGAACAAGGATTGTTGTAATAATTCCTGTTATGTTTTGCACTCCAGTGTTTGGGGCTTGAATGTTTTTTGGAGCTGGTTGAACAGCTACAGTTTCTGTTTTTCCATCTGTTGGAGATGGAGCTGCAGAAACCAAATTGTTTTCTGCGGTCTTATCTAGACATATAAGCTTTTTGAGTTTTAGATCTTGCATTTATTTATTCTCCCTTACTTATTTCCATTATTCTTATGACTATTTAATTTTATCATTAATCGAAAAAAAATCAACATGTTTTTGCTTTGATATTAAGCTTATTTTATGTTATAATTTTAAAATGAAAATTGCAATTTTAGGGCGTCAGCCAAGTATTGGGATCGCCGAACTCGAAAGTGTTTTTTTGGTGGAGAAAAAAATTCGTGTGCTTGGCGATTACGCCTGTCTTATCGAAACCGAAAAACTTAATGTTTCGCATTTTGGCTCAATTTTAAAAACCGGCCAAGTTGTTTTTGAAGTCAATTCAACAGATTGGCGAGATGTTTCAAAAAAAATAACCAAAATTTTTGAACACGATTTTGCGGATTTTAGCGGAAAAATCACACTAGGAATTTCTACTTATGGTCTAAAGCTTCAAACGAATGAACTTTCAAAAACAAGTTTGATAATTAAGCAAAAACTTAAAGCTCACGATGTTTCTGTGCGAATTATCCCTTCAAAACAATTAGCGCTTTCAACCGCGATTTCACACAACAACAAACTTGGCTTAAGTGAAAAAAAGATTGAAATTTTAGCAGTGCGTGGTGGTAAAAAAACAATTATTGCTTTAAGTGAAGGTGCACAAAATATCACAAGTTATGCTAAACGTGATCAAAATCGACCAAAACGCGATGCTTTTGTGGGAATGCTGCCACCAAAACTCGCACAAACAATGATTAATTTTGGTGCCGGTAAAAATCAGCCACAAATTAAGGCTTTTTTTGGGTGAAAAAAACTTTCGAAAAATCCTAAAAATCCTTGATCCGTTTTTGTGGAACAGGCACAGTTCTTCAAGAAGCACTTTTAAAAGGTTTTGAAGTTAATGGAACAGATTTAAGTGAAAAAATGATAGAATTTTCGAAAGAAAATAGCGAGTGGTTTTTGCAAGAATTTAAACCGCATGGCAAACTTGGCGAAATTTATCAAGCTGATGCTACAATTGAAAAATGGAGTTTTGCAAAAAAACTTTCAAGCGTAGTTTGCGAGACTTACTTAGGGCAACCATTCTCTGCTCCACCTTCGCCCAAAAAAATTAGCAGAAGTTCGCGAAAAATTGCAACCGTATAATTTCGAACTTTTTAAAGAATTTATCGCAGCAAATTCCAGAAGGTACACAGATTTGTATTGCCGTTCCTGCCTGGAAAACACAAAATGGTGATTTTTCTCACCTTCCACTTATTGACTTTTTAAATGAGCTGGGTTATAATAGAAAGGAATTTATGCGCGTTAAACCACAAGATTTAATATATTATCGCGAAAATCAAGTTGTGGCGCGTGAATTATTAGTACTAATAAGGAGTAAAAATGTCAAAAGTTAAAGCTGGTGGTACAAGTAAGAATATCCACAATAACGCTGGCCAACGCTTAGGCGTAAAACGATTTGGCGGTCAAAAAGTCAATGAGGGCGAAGTTCTTGTTCGACAAACTGGCGCAACCAAATTAGCCGGTGAAGGAACTTACATGAGCCGAAACTTTACAATCCATGCTAAGCAAAATGGTGTTGTGAAGTTCAAACAAATTCAAAAGCGAAAATTTACTGGCAAAACAGAACGACGCACAGTTGTAGAAGTTGTTGCTGCGTAATTGCAATAAAAAATGAGTCTTTCGAAAGATTGACTCATTTTTTATTTTACTCATTTTAGATATACTAGTAATCCTCACCAATACCCAAGTGTTCACGAACCTTCTCAATCACATCTGAAATCATCACCTGAGACTTAACAAGATATTCATCAACGCCAAGTTTTTCAGCTCGCTCACGATCACTTTCTTGGCTTAAGGCAGTAAGCATAATAATTTGCAGATTCATTGTTTCAGGAGTATTTCGAAGGATATCCAGCACATCAAAGCCCGAGATTTTTGGCATCATTGCATCAAGAATCATTAAATCTGGACGATATTTTAAAGCTGCAGTCAACGCCTGTTCGCCGTCATGAACTTCCATAACCTCAAAATCTTCCATCTCAAGCCTTGCACGATATACGCTAGCCAAAACCTCATCATCTTCAACTAATAAGATCTTTTTTCTTGCTTCCATTTTCCCTCCTAAATAGCTCTGCAATTATTTTAAAATTTCTAACGCCTTGTTTTTTTGAATATCATTCAACAAATAACTTTCACCCTTTGGCGCACTCACTTTAACGTCTGGTGAAATCCCATTATTCGAAATATTTTTTCCACCTGGTGTAAACCATTTTGCGATCGTAACTTTCAATAAAGCTCCATTTGGCATATCAATAGTAGTTTGAACACTTCCTTTACCGTAAGATTTTTCACCAACAATTTGAGCAGCTTTATGTTCTTTTAAAGCGCCTGCAACGATTTCACTTGCACTAGCCGAGGAGCCGTCAAGCAGAATTACAGTTTTAATACCCTTCAAAGGATTGTCACCAGTCGCTCGAATCTCCTCAACCGTTTTTTTGAACCAGTTTTTTTCACTAACGATCAAAGCATTTTTTTCAAGCCACAAGCTCGCAACAGTTTTCGCAGCTTGAACATATCCGCCGCCATTTCCGCGCAAATCTAAAATAACTTTCGAAATTCCCTCATTTTTAATTTCTTCGGCATATTTTTTCGCCAAAACACCAGTTTCACTATCAAATCGATAAATTGAAAGTGTTGCAACACCGTCTTTCTTCGTGAGTTCTACGCTTGGATTTTTCGATTTTTTTGCACGCGTTACTGAGAATTCTTTCTTTTTCATTGCCACGAACCACGCCAATCTTAACAGTTGTTCCAGCATCTCCACGAATTTTTTTGCTAATTTCAGAAGTATTTTCTTTCGAAACATCTTCACCATTAACTTTCGAAATTACATCACCAGCTAAAATTCCTGCACTTTCAGCCGGATTTTTAGCTAAAACTCGCACAACTTTAACAGAATCACCGTCTTTTGCGAGTTCAACACCAATTCCCGTTCCAACGTCCCCGCTTAAGCTTTTATTAAATTCTTCAGCTTCTTTAGAAGTCATATACTCTGTGTATTTGTCTCCCACCGCTTCAACTAGACCTTTCGAAGCGCCATCGATAATTTTTCGCTTATCAATTTCACCATCAAAATTTGAAGCTAAAGCTTGATAAGTTTTTTCGATATTCGAAAAATCTATTCTTTCAACCTTTTTTAGCCCAAAAACTGGTGCAATTAAATTTCTAATATCGTCTATTCTTGAGCCACCCACAAAGCCTAAAACCAGCATAAAAACTGAAACCAAAACCAGCGTTGAGCGTTCAACTTTTTTACCTCTATCCATAAATTCCATTATATCACAAAAGCACAAGCATAACAAAAAATAAACTCCGAAAGATAAGTTTAATATTTAATGCCCTAAAATAATCCAATTTGCACTATTCTTGTGATGATTTTGCCCAAAATTTTTCTTTTCTGTAATTATGGTAGGTTAGACGTATTTTAGAAGAGTGTTAAAATAAAAAAAGACCCATTTTTTTGGGTCTTGAAGACTGACTAAAAGTTTTTTCTACTTAGATATTCTTTTTCCCAAGCGATTGCCTTTTCTTGAACTTTAAGCTCATATGAAGTTCTTCTTTCTAACTTCATACTTCTAATTTCTTTCCGAGCTTCTCGGTATAATTTCAGTTGTTCAATCGCTGGATAAAGGGCATTACCTATTATTCGTATTAATTCCCTATTATCTTCTATTAACCTTCGACCAAATTCAGCACTAGTTATTTGTTTTTCTTCTAACATTTAAAACACCTCCCACTCTATGCTAAAAATTGCAAAAAATAGTTTTTAGAAAATCAATTTTTTGGAATATTAACCGACTATCTTCTATATGTGCTTGTTCATAAACATGGTTTATATTGTTATGAACAGCTTTTTCACATTATAACTTAGCTATTCAACAATTGCAATAGTAAAAAGTATACGACTACATTTAAAAAAACATTCAAATTCAATATTTTTTTATTGAAATTATATATTTTTCTGAATATTTTTTTATTTTTTTATAAAAATACTTTTCATTCCATCAAAAAAATATCAGCTTATTTTTTTCTAAGTAATTTAAAAATAGCCAACAAAAAAAGCAAGCCAGACAAACTGGCTCGCTAAATATTAATCGAAATATACATATGTATCATAAGTACTTGCAGGCACGGTCATTGTTGAAAATTGACCCCAGCGTCCGTTCACAAAATAGTTGTATTGCGAAATTGTAACCATATTGCCATTAACAGCCTCAACCCAAACAATGTGACCATATTGACCGCCACTCATCACGCCGAATGAACCAACTTTTGGAGTGCTTCCAGTTCGGAAACCTGCTCGCCGTGCGCTAGCCGGCACATCTTTAGCGTTACCCCAATATGCAGCATTGATACCTCTTGTTGCACGCAATTTCCATGCAACATAACTTACACATTGGCGACAACCATAGCCATAACCATCTGTTCCATTCCCGTCTGCACCGCCATAACTTACCGCATTCGCATCGACAAAACAGTTTGCATCATTCCAAGGGTAGCTACTTGTTCCAGCAATAGCTTGCGGAAGTGATCCACTACCGGCCGCCCGAGCCGCACGCAAAATTTGAGCCTGAATCATATCTTGCTGCTGCTTTTGGAGAGCTGCTTTTTGCGAATTTCGCTCGTTCGCATATTTCGTGTATTCTGCCTCATCATTTTTAGTTTGAACAATCAATTCATTTTGCTGACGAATCTTTTCTTGAAGAGCAGACTCAGCTTGTTGTTGATTAGTTAAAGCAACCTTAACTTCATCTCGTTGTTTTTCGAGTTCAGCTTTTGCTCGCTTAATACTATCAACCTTTTCAACCAACTGGCTCTTAACTGCACTTTGATATTCAAAATTATCAAGCGCTTTCGAAAGATTGTTGCTTCCTGCGATCCGCTCGATTGGTGTTACATCATCTTCAATTGACATTGCCGCTAAAATAGAGCCTAACGCGCTTCGATTCCGTTCAATACTTTCTTCATTATTTTTTTAATTTCAATCTGTAGCTTTTCATATTGTTTTTTTGATATATTGCAATTTGCGATTGAATTGTAGCTTTTTCATTTTCAATACCACTAAGCTCATTTTGAAGTGTTTGCGCCTTATTTCTAAGATCACTCGCGCGAGATTCCGCACCACTAATTTGAGATTCCAGTGCTTTAATCTCTTTATCGAGCTGTTCAACACTCTTCTCAGCTTCAGCACTTTTTGGCAAAGCTGAAATAACACCAGCAACAACAACTCCAAGAGAAATTGCGCCATTTATCACTAAATTCTTCTTCTTAATCTTTTTTTCATAGTTGTTTTTTTCTTTTTTTATTTTAAATTTATTCTTAATTAGATTATACCACAATCTTTTTTTCGAAAAACAAGCCCCTTTCTATATTTTTTTAGATATTTTCTTGTTGCCGTAAATGCTGAAACAACACCGATAAATGAACCGATAACTACCAGCCCCAGAACAACCAAAAATCCATAAATTTGCAAGAATGAAATTACAGGCGAAATAATAATTCCATAAGCCTCGAGCCGAGATTTCGAAAGAAAAATTATAGTATAACCAATTATTGAAGCTAAAAATTGCCGCAATTGTTCCGCAAATTACCGCTTCAACCAAAAATGGCCCAGCGATAAAGCTCTTGTTCGCACCGATCAATTTCATCATATAAATCTCTTCTCGACGGTTAAAAATAGCCATTCGAATTGTGTTAAAAATAATCAAACTTGCAATAATTACAAAAAAATTGAACCTGCGAGAATCCCAACTTTCTCAGCAAAATTAATCGTGTTCGAAATATTCTTAATCGCTTCATTCCGATCACTCTCATATGTTGGCGGATGATCTGGGTCAAGGCTCGATTTTATCAATTTGTTATTTTCAACAAGATTCTTCAACTCTGTTGAATTTGAAATATCAACGAGTTTAATATTAAAAAAATACCAAAAAAATTCATTATTCGATTCAATCAATGCTTTTTCGAATACGTATGTCTGCAGAATTTTTTTCGCGCAAATTTATCTCGTACTTCTTGCGGTGAGGTGTAGGTTATATTTGTCACCGTTTTAAGATCACCGATTGACTTTTTTTCATTTTTTTCAATATCAGAATTTGAAACACCTTTTTTTCAAATAAATCGACAATTCAACTTTATTTTTTTAATATCATCAACAGTATCCATTAAAATTGAGCGCGCAAGAAGCGAGCCAAAAAAATAATCACCAAAGTAACCGTCATCACCGCCGTTGCAGCAACCGAAAGCCAAGCATTTCGAACAAAGCTATTTGCGCCATATTTAGTAATTCGCCAGAGAGTTAGAGTTTTGCGATGGCGTTGTTTCTGTTGCATAATAATTTTTGAATTTTGTTTTTTTCTACCTTGTTGCACTTGAGAGCCTTTACTTTTATGATGTTTTAAATTTTCTTCTCTCATTACTGCCTATACTCCCCTTTGCGATTGGTCGTGAGTAATTTTTTTCCACCATTTAAGGTGATTACACGACGTTTAAGTTTATTTACAATTTCAACATTGTGCGTAGTTAAGACAACTGTTGTTCCGTAATCATTAATTTTTTCAAGTAGTCTAATAATGTCCCAACTATGCTTTGGGTCAAGATTCCCTGTTGGCTCATCAGCAATTAGAATTTTTGGTTGACGAGCAATTGCACGGGCGATCGCTACACGTTGCCTTTCACCACCACTTAACTGGTGCGGAAAATTTCCCTCTTTTCCTTCAAGACCAACAAGTTTAATAACTTTCGGAACAGTTGCTTTAATTTCATGATTAGTCATTCCAGCAATTTCAAGCGCAAAAGCTACATTTTCGAAAACGGTTCGATTTGGTAAAAGCTTAAAATCTTGAAAAATAACACCAATTCGGCGACGCAAAAGTGGAATATCCTTGTCTCGCAATTTATCATAGTCAATTCCACCAACAACAATTTTACCGCTGGTTTGTTTTTCTTCACGAGTGAGCATTTTTAAAAGTGAGGATTTCCCCGCGCCACTCGTTCCAACCAAAATAACAAACTCTTTTGGCTTAATATGAAGACTAACCCTGTTAATTGCAGGAGTTTTTGAATTACCATAAACTTTTGTCACGCGATCTAATAATATCATCACTTTTTATTATACCAGCTTTTTTCAAAGTGTTCAAGCTTATTTAAAAAATTTAACTAAAAATCACCCTTTCGAGTGATTTTTTTGAGTTATTTTTAGCTTTTTTTCTTTCGAAGAAGTTGCGCTGTATAGTTTTCTGGTGAATCTGCAGTTCTATCGATTCCTAGAACTTCTAGAACATCCCACAATTCTTGGCGAATTACATCTGTATTATCACCTTTTTCTACTTCTCGTTCAAGTTTAATGAAAGTTCCCAAGCCTTCAACATCGTCTAAAAAGAAGGTAGTGTCTTCAACCTGAAGTTTTTGGCGGTTTCGAAGCACTTCAACTTTCATTTCAAAGCCAAGTTGTTGAACAATATGCGCCGTTTCAGAATAATTTAAAACCGGCGTTTCATGAATTAAATCAACATTTTCAGCATCAATATGGCGCTTTTGAATCAGCTGATACCAAGGTTTACGTTTTGGATCAATAATCTCTGTTCGAATCATCAACTTCGGTAAATTTCTACTTGGCTGAAAACCTCGTGGTAAAAATACACGATCATTCTGAAAAACAACTCGCCCAAAATCATGCCCCGTATCCGTTATTCTTTTGATAAAATCAACCTTATTTTTAATTTTTGCCTTTACGATAACTTTCTTCATGATTCGATTATACCATATTATTTAGATTTCGCCAAGATGCTCCTCATGCTTCAACCTTTGTCTAGATTGTTCTGCCAAACAGACCGTAGCAGCCATTGCTACATTTAAGCTTTCAATTTCACCAACCTGTGGAATCATTACTTGATTTTCAATTTTCGAAAGTAGCTCACTAGAAACGCCAGAACCTTCATTACCAAAAATCCAAGCTGTTTTTTTATTGTAAAAATCCTCATCGTAAATTGATTTTCTAGCTCTCAAACTTGTAGCAAAAAAACTGGAACTTGCATTTTATTAATTAATAAATTTAAATCTTGATTCTCGAAAATTTTTAGCTTAAAAATGTGCTCCCATTCCAGATCGCAACACTTTCGGTGACCAGGCCGAAACAGTCCCTTTCGAGCAAATAATTTGTTCAACGCCAAAACCAACTGCACTACGCAAAATTGTGCCAAGATTACCCGGATCTTGAATCTTTTCAAGAAAAATCGTATCTTTTTGAAAGTCAACATCTTGAAAAGTTGATATTTTTACAACAAAAAGTATTCCAACACCTTCAATTACGGGGCTAATTTTGGTATAAATATTTGGTTCAATCACAACAATCTCAACGCCAAGCTCTTCACACTTTCTGATCACTTGCTCAACTTCAAAGCTTTTAGAAGAACTTGAAACAACGCAAATCTCCGGTGATCCAAAAGTTTTAAGCCATTCGCTAACTAAATGAACGCCCTCAATAATAGTTAGCCCTTGTTTATTTCGAAAGCTTTGCTTATTCGAAAGTTGAACAAGTTTTTTAACCAAAGGGTTTTGTGATGAACTAATTTTTTTCATTAAATCTCACTCGATTTTATACGAATTTGCGAGGCATCATCTCGATTTCGAACACTCACCAAGCCATCGCCATCAATTGTATCAAAATCAATCACAACAACTTTTGGCACACCTATCTCATCGGCCTTGGCATAAACTTTTCCAACTTTTCCACTTAAATCAAATTCAATATTTTTATATTTTTGGCGAAGTTCAAGATAAATTTCTCGCGCTTTTTCAACCAAAGCTTCTTTATTTTTTTAAGAAGTGGCGCCACAATGATTTTTGTTGGAGCAAGATTTTCAGGCAATGCCAAAAAAATGCGAGTTTTGCCATCGGTTTCAATCTCGCGATAAGCATTCGAAAGAACCGCCATCAAAAGCCGTTCAACGCCAAAACTTGGCTCAATCACATGAGGAATGAACTTTTTACGCGTTTGCTTATCAGTATATTCCATATTCTTACCACTCACTCGCTGGATATTCGCAAGATCAAAATCAGTGCGATAAGCAATCCCCATCAGCTCTTCTTTACCAATTGGATAATTAAATTCAAAATCAACAGTGCGTTTTGAATAATGCGCGCGGTCTTCTTCTGGAACTTCAAGCTCATATAGTGAACTTTGTGGCAAGCCCATTTTTTCAGTTAAGAATTTTCGAACTAAATCAAGCAATTTTTCAAATTCAGCCTCCCAATTCTTAGGATCTACAAAATATTCAATCTCCATTTGTTCAAACTCACGAGAACGAAAAACAAAATCTCGGGGCGAAATCTCGTTTCGAAAAGCTTTTCCTTGTTGCGCAAGGCCAAATGGCAAGCTTGGATAAAATGAATCAACTACATTTTTGTAATTAGTAAAAATTCCCTGAGCAGTTTCTGGTCGAAGATACGCGGTTGAATTTTCATTCACCACTGCACCAACATTAGTTTGAAACATCATATTGAAACTTCGAACTTCACTAAGCTCGTTTCCTTTTGGCGATTTCAAGCCTTGTTCACGGATAATTTCAGTAATTTTCTCGTTCGAGAGTCCTTCGGCCTCAATTCCAGCATCTTTTAAAAGATGGTCAGCACGATATCGCTCACCCGTTTTTAAATCCTCAACCAAAGGGTCGGCAAAAGTTGCAGCGTGGCCACTCGCTTTCCAAACTTTTGGATTCATAATGATTGCCGCATCAACACCAAACATGTCTTCACGATTTTTCAACAAAAAAATCCCACCATTCGTTCATGATTTTGCGTTTCAAAGCTAGCCCGAGTGGGCCGTAGTCCCAAGTTCCGCGCATTCCGCCATAAACTTCGCTACCCTGCCAAATAAAACCACGCCGTTTAGCAAGGCTAACAATTTTATCCATCAAATCTTCGTTCTTCATTTTTCCTCCGTATAATCTTTTAACTATTATACCAAAAAAGCTCCCATTTTTCGAGAGCTTTTCCTTAAAATTATTATAAAATTACAACTTTAATTTCGATTTTTTTCGAAAAAACAATACAGTAACCACGCCCAAAACGGAAAAAAAGCTGGGATAATTAAATTTTTGAGATTTTTTTCAAAACCAGTATTCGGAGCTTGAACTTTCGCTTCTGAAGGTTTTTCATCTTTTGGAACCTCAACAGCTGGTTGTGGTTGAGCTGGAGTTGGCACAGGAGCAGGTTTTTGCGGTTTTGCTTCAGGCTTGCGGATTTCGGCATAGGTTTCTACGTTGCTGCCAAAAATAGATGCATTCTGACTGAAGTCTCTTTTATTGATAACTTTGCCGTCTTTAGCTAATAGTTCAGCAGTATATTTAACGCCGCTAATTGCACCATCTTTAATCATTGAACCATCTATAACCTTTATAGAGGAAATCCAACTCGAATAAACTCCATCCATAGCTGCACTATTATTCATAGCTTCAATAATAATTTCAGAATCAGATCGAGATATTATTTTAAATTCTATGCCTGGACCACCAGCAAAATATACACCATATTTATTAACTGGAGTAGAACTATATATACCTTCACGAGATTTATTAAACCGCAGCTTCGCGCCAACAGGAAAATCTTTATCAATAAAACGTATAGAAGAATCTTCGTGCATACTAATTTTAAGCTTATCTCCAGCTTTTATAGGATTATTTTTAGATACAGCAATAGTGCCACTGAACCTAGATACATCATTGTTAGTATTGAATTCGGCTGCGCTACCAATAACTATAGTATTATTATAATTCAATAATGCTCGTTTAGTTAATTTAACATCTTCACCTTTTAAAGTAGTACTACCAATAATTTTAGTTTCTACAGTGACATCACGATCTATATATGAGAAATAATTAGCATTATTATTAGATATAGATGTTTCGAAGTTAGCATATTTTTCAATATTCTTATTGAAAACAATTTTACCCTGCCAAACAATGGCTCCAGGTTTAGCATTATCATCATTACGAACTACAGACTGATAATTCAAATCATGTCCATCGCTATATTTCTTGTCAACTGAGATTTCACCAATTTTCTCATTTTTATATTTAAGGTCTACTTTTCCTGCAGGAATCATAGAAACATTCTCAGCGCGAAAAGTTGCCCAATCGCCTTCTTTAACATTCTGGCCAGAAATATCAATCGACCACTCATGCCCACTACTCTTAATACTCTTAGGCTCAATCTTTAACCGGCTTGTAATATCCTCAGCAGCAAAAGTCGAAGAGCTAAAGCTCACTGCCGAGAACAATGCTGCAAGAATAAAAAAATTGATATTTTATTTTTAAATTTCATTTTATTTCTCCCTTTTTTTAATAATATAAAAACGCTTACGTTTAAATCAATTGTATCATGAGTCAACTATAAACTTTTATAAACTAAAAAGCTTTTACATATACAAAAAAATAACACTGATATTTTATTTCATCAGTGTCTCTATTGCAATGATCGAATAATATCCGTAACTTTGTTCAAAAAAATATCACAACCTTTGATTTTCGAAATAATTTTTTTGGTTCGCTCGAAACCATTAGTCGCAAAAAAATTTAATATCATTCGCACTAAACTCACCGCTAGCGTCTTCCAAAAAGACCCTATCATAAAAAAATCAAAACTATAGTTCAAGTCTGCCTGCAATGGTTTACCATTTTTTTATCACTTTCGAGATTAATTTCATCACCAGAAAATTCAGCTACCTTAAGATTAAACCATTTTTTTATTAAGTTTAAGTCGATATCAGAATTATTTAAACTTCGAAAAATTATTAATAAAATTTCAAAAAAATCATCGCTCTCAATCTGCTCACAAAGTCCTGAAATCTTTTTAATTGCATAATAAGCAAATTCAGTTCTTTCAAAATCCTTTAAAATTTCACCAAAAAATTCGCACATTCGTGCCGAAGAAAGTGTTTTCATCTCACTCTTCCCTTCAATCAAAACTACTTCATTTAGCGAAAAAAACTCAATTCCACCAGCAAGCTTTGACTTTGGTTTTCGAACGCCACGCGCAATTGCCACCTGCTTACCATTTGGAGTTAATAAATTCACAATTCGGTCGGCCTCGCCAAAAATCAGTTCGTCGCAAAAACTATAGACAGAGTTTTTTTTCGTGAATTATTCATCTAGAATCTCCTTGATTTTTGTGCGAATTTCTTTTGGTGAAACCTGAGATTTATCAAAAATATGGCAAACATTGAACAATTTTAAACTTTCAAAATCTATTTCGCTTGCCAAATCTGAACAAATCACCACTGGAATTTTTGCTGTATCAGTATAGCTCTGCAATTCATTTAAAAAGAGTAAAAAGCCGAGTGACCTTCAAGCAAAAATATCAAGAAAAAAATTAAGTCTGGCAAACTTCTATCAATCTCTAAGATTGCTTTTTGCGCAGAATTAACTTTTTGAAATTAAAAAAATTTGAACGCAAAATTATTTCAAAAATTATCTGCCAAGATTGTATTATCTTCAATAATTAAAATTTTTTTCACAATAAACTCAACTGACCAGAACGGTTTAAATCAACATAAAAAGTGCTTCCATCACGATGGCGGATCACACCGATTTTTGCTCCCATTGCCGCCGCAAAACTTTGAGCAATAAAAATACCCAAGCCAGAACTCTGTGGCCGAGAATTTGCTCGAACTGGCTGATGATTCTGCTTTTTAACTGAACGCCAAATTGAAAGCGGCAATTCTTCACCGTAATCTCGAACTGAAATTCGAACCTTTTCGCCAATATTTGCAATTTTAATTTCAACTTCACTCTTTTCGCTCGAAGAATAAAGCGCATTATCTGAGAAGTTCATCAAAATTGAACGAAGTAATTCATAATTCGCCATGATTAACTCATTTTTTCGAACATTTTTAAACCTAATAACTCTACCGTGAAGTTTAAAAACATCGGCAATTTCTGCAACTACATCATTGCAGATTTTTTTCGAATTTATAGGTTCAAGCTCGAACATTGCATCTTCAAGCTTTGAAATTTTAGTTAAATCTTGAACCAGTCGCAAAGCCCTTTCACTAGTGATGTCAATTTGGCGCAAAATTCGGCTTTTTCAGAATTAGAAAGCTCAATTTCATCATCATTCAAAGTTAAAGAAAGCTGGCGAATAATTGAAAGCGGGGTTTTCATTTCGTGAGCAGCAATAAGAAAACTACTTTCTTTTGCTACCAGATTTAAAAACTCCCGCTCATCCATATTTTTATTATAGCAAATTTTTGCTATTTTTAAAAGCTAATCCATTTTCAAAGTGCTTAAAACATTTTCGTTCAAGACATTATTATAAGTATCGGCATCAGTTCGAATCATCAAAGTTTTACTATTCAATTTAAAAATAATAAGCTGTTCCGCGAATTCTATTATTCTTCTCTGGTCCAGGGAATAATCCTGCAATTTTTGTCGCTGGATATCCATTAACTGTTACGGCTTCAGAAGAAAGTTCGCCCTTTTTGATAGCTTCGTTAAATTCTTTAAGAACTTCATCCACGCTCTTCTCGTAAATAGCCACTCGCAAACCGAAACGTTGAGTGTCTTTACCATCTTTTGGAACTGGTGGCACTGTATCTGGATAAAAATAAGAGAAGAATCCCTTTCGATCAGAACCGTTAGATTCAATATACTGATTCCAGAATGTTGGATAACTAAAAGTTACCTTTCCTAAATCTTCTGGAGCACGAAATTCTTTAACGGTTTTCCGTCGCTCTTCGTTATATTTCTTTTCATCATCTTCTTGCTGTTTTCGTTTTCCTTCAGCAACTTGTAAGTCAATTTTTCCTTCAACATCTGTTTTTACATTGTTGTATTCAATGTAAGCCCAAATTCCAAATGAACCAGCACCAGCAAAACCGATGCTCAACAGAATAATTGCGATTGTTGAACCTTTAACTGCACCTTTTTTGAATCTATTCATATCTACCATTATACTTATGTTTTTAAATTTTTCAAGTGCTTTTCGAAACTTTATTTTATAAAAAATAAAAAACCGCCAAAGCGGAATTTATCAAAAAATTGGTGGCTCCTCCCAGACTTGAACTGGGGACACAAGGCTCTTCAGGCCTCTGCTCTACCAACTGAGCTAAAGAGCCAACCTTTATTAATTATACAGTATAAGCTTTTTTTATTGCAAGAGTTTTTTTAAAAATTTTTATTACAGAATAAGCGTATCGCAAAATTAAAGTTTTATTATATGCTTATGTTTTATTCTTTCGAACTTTCTAAAAATGCAAAGATAAATCCGTCAATTTCGCCATTCAAGACCTTTTCAACATCTTTTTCTTCATACTTAGTTCGTGTATCTTTAACTATTTTATAAGGGTTTAGAACATAATTTCGAATTTGCGAGCCCCAATCGGCAGATTTTCCAGCTTGAAGTTCACTTAAATTCTGTGCATGCTGTTCCATTTTCATTTGCACAAGCTTTCCACGCAAAATATTCATTGCGGTTTCTTTATTCTGCGTTTGTGAGCGTTCATTCTGAATTGCCACAACAGTACAAGTTGGAATGTGTGTAATTCGTACAGCCGAATCAGTTGTATTTACACCTTGCCCACCCTTTCCGCCAGAGCGATAAACATCAATTCGAAGGTCTTTTTCAGCAATTTCAACATGTTCTGGCGTATCAATTTTTGGCAAAACTTCAACTAAAGCAAAAGAAGTTTCGCGAGTTCCGCCACTATTAAATGGTGAAATCCGCACCAAACGATGCACACCATTTTCACTTCTCATTTTACCATAAGTATAAAGGCCTTGAATTTCGAAAACACTAGTTTTAATTCCAGCTTCTTCACCAATGCTACGCTCAATTTGCTCAGTTTTTAGCTTATTTTTTTCAGCCCAACGCAAATACATTCGCTCCAACATTTCGGCAAAATCTTGCGCATCAGTTCCACCAACACCAGCCGTAATTCGAACGATTGCATCACCGCTGTCAAATTCTCCGTCAAATAAAAGCTGTTTTTTTAGCTCTTCAAAATCATTTTCGAACTGCAAAACTTGAGCTTCAAACTCTTCAAGAAGTTCATCGTCACTAAGATTTACTAATTCTAGAATGTCTTTAACTTGCGTTTTTAAAACCAGCCAAGGGTGAATTTCCTTGTTTAAATCAGCAAGTTTTTTTAACTTTTTCTTGTGCAGTTTTAGGATTTAGCCAAATTTCTGGATTCGAAATTTCAACCTCTAAATCTGAGATTTGATTTTTTTTGCTTTCAAGATTAAGCTTTAAGCTCGCTTTTTCAAGCTCATTTAAAATTTCGCCAACGCGAGCTTTCAGCTTATCCATAATTTATTTCTTTGCTGCCTCTTCAGCTTCTGCTTCAATATCATCTTCCGTGAAAAGTTTTTCAACAAACAAAAGTACGAAATATATAACGAACGCAATTACTAAAAAGTTAATAATATCATTCAAAAATGCACCGTAAGAAAGAACCGCTTCTTTACCTGCTGGTGTTTTTCCCATATTCCAAACAACACCTTTCAAACCTTCGGCCGATCCAAGAATGAAGCCAAGTGGTGGCATAATAATATTATTGATCAAAGATTTAACAAGATCGCCAGAAGCCGTTCCAAGAATTAAACCGATCGCCATTCCGATCAATCCCTGATCTTTAATAAATTTTTTAAAACCCGCAAATTGTGCTTTTGGGTCTACTGCTTTTATCTTTAAAGCAGATTTCTTTGTAGATTTAGCTTGTTTTTTACTCATAGTATAAATTTTATCATAAAAGGTTTACATTTTCAACAAATTGTTCGCCGCGATCAACATAACTCTTAAACATATCAAAACTGGCATGAGCTGGACTTAAAATAACCACATCGCCACTTTTCGCGTTTTTGAAAGCAGTCTTTACAACTTCTTGCATATTTGTTTCTGTACCTAAATTTATAAACCGTTTGAATCCGCCTGATATCAATTTCTGAGTTAGTTTTTCAGATTCTGTCCCCATTAAAATTACCTTTCGAAGTTCTTGCTCTGGCATTTTTTTGCAATTTTTTTTCAATCAACTCACTTAAATCAGCACCTTTATTACTTCCACCAAGAATTAGAATTTTTGGCTTTTCGAAAGAATTTAGTGCAGCAATTGCACTACCCGGTGTGGTTGCAATGGAATCATCATAAAATCGCACACCCTCAAACTCACGAACAAATTTTAACCGATGTGGCAAACCTGTAAATTTTGAAAGTCCTTCTCTCCAAAAATCGAATATTTCCTCATTTTCAAAACCTTTTTCACGCAAAAAATCAAAAGTTGCAATCATTGCGGCACAAGCATTTTTTTGATTGTGTTCGCCTGGAATTTTCAAAATATTAGCTTCGAAGAGAACTTCATCTCCCCATAAAAAATGGTTTTCTTGAATATGGGCTAAATTATAATCCTGAAAAGGCTGAAGTTCTGCCTTGAGCTGACTCTTTAAGTTTTCAACATTTTTTAAAACTATTGTATTTTCAGCATTAAAAATAAAAAAATCATTCTCGGTTTGATTTTTAGCAATATTCATTTTTGCCGCCACATAATCTTCAAAGTCATCATGAATATCAAGGTGATCAACTTCAAGATTATTTAAAATTGCAATATGTGGCGATTTTTGAGCATCCCAAAGCTGAAAACTGCTGAGTTCATAAATCACAGCATCATCTTTTTGAACTTTCGAAAGCTCGTTAAGGGCTGGCAAACCAATATTACCGACAAGATGAACCTTTAAACCGGCTGCACGCAAAAATTTCAGCAGTAAAACTCGACACCGTTCCCTTTACCTTTTGAGCCAGTTACGCCAATAATTGGTGCTGGGCATTTTTCGAAGAATAAATTTGTAACAGATGTAATTTTAGCATTTTTTTGGTAAACGGCTAGGGATTAACTGCGGGCGTTCGCACAATCAAATCTGCTTGAATTTTTGAAAAATCATGAAAATCACCAAAGAATTTAACACCATTTGGTAGCTCAATTTTACTTTTTGAGTTTTCGTCATAAATTTCAAAAGTAATATTTTTGATCAATACTTTTAAAAATAATCATAAGCACTTTTTTTGCCTCGAGCCCAAAAACCGATTAATGCAATTTTCATATTTCTCCTTTTAGTTTAGATTATCTTTATTTTTATTTTAGCATAGTTTAAGCAAAAAAACACCCTTCTATTTTTCGAAAGAGTGTTTTTTACATTAGTTAGCACCAAATTTTCTGTTTGATTTAGTTGGGTCGCTCGCAGTTTGCCGAGGTTGGATATTTTGATTACTATTATTTATCGGCTGTGAGGCTTGGCCAACTTGTGCTGCAGGCGCACCATATGTAACAGAACTGGAAGCAGAAGCATCAGAAGAGCCAGCCTGAGCTTGTTGCGGAGCCGATGTTTGCCAATTCTGTCCAGCAGTTACTTCTACCTTTTGACTCGGAGAGGATTGATTATTCATAGAACTATTATTGCTTGCTGCAGCCTCAACCGTAGCTGTTTGCGGAGCGTGTGATTGAGCCAGTTTTTGCATTGCCATAAAGTTAGCTTGCTGATCTGGCGTTAGAGACATTGTTCCGTTTGCATTAGCGGTAAGAGCTTGCTCGGCAATCTTGCCCATATTCTGTGCTTGCGAAATCTTGCTTTGGTCACCACTATTAAATGCACTTTGCATTGCCTTAAACGCTTTGTTGTCATTAACATTTGCACTAGACATGTCAGACCAATCAGCCATTTGTTTAGCACTTGCACCTGAGTATGTTGAAATATCGTTTTCGAAATCTTGAACAGATTTGATGTTTTCTGAAGAAAAATCTTGCATAACAGCTTTTGCTGCGGCAGGATTAACCTTCTTAATATCACTACCCGCTTTCGAGGCAATTTGAGCTGCAACAGCACGACTTTGGTCTACATCACCGATACTTAACGCACTGTTTGCGATATTACTCATAGCAGCGGCCTGACCAGCAGTATTCAAACCGGAATTAGTAACTGCTTGAGCAAGAGCTCCATACATCAGCCTCTGCTGACCTGGATCTTTAACTTTCGAAATCTTATCAAGCTCATTATTAACCATCGAGGCATTATTTCCAATACTATATGTCATAGCAGAAACCATTCCCTCGTTTTGGCTCTTTTCGTAGCTAGCAACTCTAGAACCGTATCGTGCTCGCCTTCGATAGTCCGCCGCAGTTTTATTTTTCTTTTTATCTAGCTTTTCAAGAGCAGCTTTATCTCTTTCGTATTGACCTTCTTCGAATTTATCGTTTCTGGCATTTTTACCGATAGCAATACCACCAATAGTTCTATCCATAGCTTTTGCCCTTGAAGCCCTGGCCCAGTTTGAATCTTGCGCCGCTGCATTAATACGACCGCTCATCTTACCTAGAGCACCACGCAAATTTCCACCAGTTAAGCCATCAATAAACGAAAGCACAGTTTTAATAATTGCAATAATTGCAAATAGTGACAATATGGGCAAAACGCCATAAATAATTTTGAGTAGAGGGTCATCAACCACACCATACAGTAAATTAGAAACGAATAAAGCACCACCGACTATTAACGAACAAATCGGGTAAATCATTAGCATATTTTTCGTAAGCTTGATCCACTTTTTAAAGATTCCTTCTGTATTTGGCAATAATCCTGCAACAAAAGCTAAAGGAGAAGTCACGACAAGCACTATAACAGCTGCTTCCCTTATCATTAATATAAATACAGTCATTACAACAGCAAGTGCAGCAGAGGCAATAAATAGAAGAATTGTGGCTCCACCAACGAGAGCGGCAGTAACCCCGGCAGCGATAAGCGCACCTGTTGCCGCAGTACCTGTTAGAATTCCTTCAACAGGAGATGTTTCTTTCTGGACATCACTAGAGAAGCTCCAATTTCCATCATTTGATAGCCACTTAAATAAAGTACTGCCAACAATATTGGAAATATCAATAGCAATTACAACAATATACCAAGAAATATTGACTAAAATTGCATAAATAATAATTTTTGGTAGCATTTTCTTAATGCCGTAGTTAGAAATCCCTACACCAGTTACTTGAGAGAAAATTATTATCGCAATCATAATCACAAAAAATATATTTGCGATATCCCTAAATGCTACCCAGTGCTTAAATGCTTCTTGCCCTTTTCCAGAATTCGAGAAAAGTTGATCAGACTTAATATTTAAGAAATTCGCTTGCATAAAATTATACAGACCAACAACAACACCAGTTGAACCACGAACGATCGGGCAAACAATCCAGCCAATCCATTCAATAGCGCAAGAGTTTTTATCTTTATTAGCATTAGCCTCATTGGTTTGCTTATCTATCTCTTCAATTGCAGCTTTAGCCTCATTATTCTTTTTAGTCCAATCACCGTCATTTGTCGCAGGAGAATAATTACATTTTTGTTTAAGCTCACTAAGTTTCTTCTCATCAACACCAGCCGCTTTAGCCTTTTTATATGCCTCTTCACATTTGATTCTATCGTTATTAGCTGTATTATTTCTTACATCCTGTTGAGTTTTATCAGTTGTCGGCTGCGAAGATCTACCAGTTGGGGTTGTAGGAACAACCTGATTATCTTTTTTTCTTTTTTCTTCTATTTCTCTATTCTTCTTCTCTTGCTCTGCTTTTTTTTCTTAACTTCATCAGGCGTAACAAAATTGCTGTTAGGATTAGTCAAATCAATAGCATTTGCAAAATTATTACTAAAAAAAGAAAAAAATACTAGAAAAAAATAACTATTAAAAACTTTTTTTATTTTTTTCAACCCAACCCAAAAATCTTTTCATAATGCTTATATTTAATCACAAAAAAAGTAAAAAAATCAATATAGTTATGCTTTTTGCTACAAAAAAGTAGCTTACATTTTTTGCAAGCTACTTTTTGAAAATCTGCTTTATAGAAAGGCGCGGTTTTACCAACCGCCACCTCCACCTCCGCCAGCGCCGCCACCAGAGAATCCGCCACCTCCACCAGAGCTGCTCGAACTTGGCGCAGAATAACTGTTCATCGCACTATTAAAGCTATTCAAGCTATTCGAAAACACCATAGCATTAAATGCTGTTGAGCCAACATACCAATCTGGCAAGTAACCTTCATCTTGAAATTGCAATTCAAGCACCTTTGCCCAAGACTTCTCTAGCCCGAACAATGCCGCCCAAGGTAAAAGTTTTTTTCATAAAGTTTTACACGAGAGCCACCAAATTCAGTTTGGAATCTTTCAGAATTCTGCAAGCTTTGCGAGAACATTAACCGTTCGCTTTCTGCCACCGAAATATAAAGTTTCAAACCTTCAAGATAATTCTTTGCTTCAAAACCTTTTCGAGATGGAATTTTTATATTCGAAATAGTAAATATTAAAATTGAAAGCATAACGGCTACAATGAAAGAACATATAGCTACCGTAAACCAAGGCGAAATAGTTGAAATAAAAATTAACTATTATTCCGCTCGCAAAAAACAATACCGCAGATAAAATAATCACTCCGCCAGCAAAAAACTGAGAATTGCTGAAAACCGCTGGCTTTTCTTGAACATAGTAAGAAGTTCCGCTAAATGCTGAATTTAAAACTTTCGAAGAAATATCAGAGGCTTGCGTACTGCTCATTTGTTTAGATAAATCAATCTCAGTTTTACTTCTGAAAAATGAATTTAATAATGAAAGCATGTCTTGATTCAAATTATCTCGATTTAATAGCTGAATCGTATAGCTCTTTTTCTTGCCACCCAAAAAGCCCTTAGAAGTTTTTTCAACAATCTGAATATTGCCGTTCACTGCAAAAAATAGCATTGCAGCGGTAAGTTTTTTATTTGATTTTACTAAATTCCCCGCATCCAAAATATCTAATTCTTCAATTTTTGGCGGCAAATATTGCGGAACAACCGCTTTCGAAACCTCGTTCTCTCTCTTAACTGAATTATATTTTAAAATAACCCGAATAGCAAAGAATAGTGTAATTACTGCTAAAATTAATGCCAAAATTCCAAAAAAATTATTGTATTTACGTCAATACCACTCACTTCTGGTTGAGCAAATTTACTATTAAAGTCAATTTCAAAAGTTAAATTCTCGCCAGCTTGGACATCTTTTTGAGAGAATTTAAAAACTCCCTCTTCTGGCTTACGTTCAAAAAGTATTACATTTTTTTCAGTTGATCCTTGCATTCCAGCGAAACATCTCACTGTGCCATTAAATTCTTTCAAAACTGATGAATCTAAATTAACTGTTGCAATAACTTCATTAAAAGGTCGTTTCCACTGAGTACCATTAGTGTTCATAATCAATTTCTGTACACCACTATCTGTTAAGAGTAGATTTTTTTAAACTGATATTTTTAGCTGATATTTATGTCTTCCGTAAACGAAACTTCCACTTTCACCAATTCGGAATACGATATTTCCGTCACTTTCATAAGTTGAATATGAAACTTTTTTTGCCATCCATTTCAATTTCAGCTTTGCCATCAAAAAAATAGCTTTACCATTAAAAAAACCGCGGAATTGCACGCTCGATTCCGTGATTTATACCATCACGGATAAAAATATGTCGAAATATTTTCAGTAATTTCAAGATTCGTATTTCCTTGTTGGTCGGCGCTAAAAATTATATTTTGCATCAAACTTCGAAAAAAATAATATTATTATTTTTTTTATTCGCAGCTCAGCTTCTTCAGCATCACGATTCCGCCGTCTTCTGGCAAAAAGCTTGATTTGAAAAAAACTACTAAAAGTAAAGCTAAAAGCCAAAACCGCCACTAAAAAAATAGTGGCATAATTTTGGTGATTTTTTTCGAATAAAATTATTTTGTAATTTCATTGTCAGTTGTTCCTGCATTTTTTTAAAAATTAATTAAATTCTCAGTTGACATTTTTTTACCATATTCTGCACGGCAACATCTGTATTAAACGCAACGTGTGGAGTAATAATAACATTCGGAAAGTTCGCTAAATCACGATAAACAGCATCCCTAATAATTTTTCCACTCAAATCTTTTCGAATTAGATTCTTTTCATGCTCAAAAACATCAAGACCAGCTGCTGAAACTTTTCCGCTCACTAAAGCATCTCTTAAATCTTTGGAGTTAATATGTCCACCACGCGCAGTGTTAACAATAACTACTCCATCTTTCATTTTCGAAATACTTTCTGCATTAATAATGTGGCGATTTTCTGGCGTTAGAGGAATATGAAGTGAAATCAAATCACTTTCCGCAAAAACTTCATCTAAGCTTTTATATTCCAAAATTTCACGAGCGGCATCATTTTTGAAAGTATCATAAGCAATTATTTTTGCACCAAAAGCTTTAAAAGCCTTTGCGGTTGTTAAGCCAATATGGCCCACACCAATAATTCCAATGGTCATTGTATTAAGTTCGCGACCCATCAAATTATCTACCGAAAAGTTCTGATTTTTGGCGCGTGAAAGACAAAGTGGGATTTTTCGAATTGTTGCTAGCGCCAATGCAACAGCAAATTCAGCAATTGCGCTTGGCGAATATTGCGGTACATTCGAAATTTTAATACCGAAACTTTTAGCTTTTTCAATATCAATTCCATCAAACCCGGCCGTCCGAACAGTAAAATAAGAAATTCCCATTTTCGAAAGAGTTTCCCAAATATCATTGAGTTCTTCGCTTGAAGTATAAGATGAAACTGCATCGAAACCTTCAGCCAATTTTACAGTTTCAGCGTTTAAATCTTTTGGAGTTGTAGCATATTCAATACCAAACTGCTCCACGAATTTTTCGAAATATTGGAGCTCATCTTTTCGTACACTATAAGCAATAATTTTCATACATCAATTATAATGCTTATACTTATTTTTTTTCAAGAGCTGAGATTATTTTACAAATTTTTTTCAAAAAGTTCTTCTCTTGAAAGCAATTCGACTTCACCATTTACACGCGTTACAACTTCGAATTTTCCACTTTCAATCAAACGATCAGAAATTGTCAACCGATATGGAATACCCATTAATTCAGCATCAGCAAATTTTTGGCCTGGGCGAAGATTGCGGTCATCAAACAGAACCTCAATTCCTTTTTTCGAAAATTCATTATAAATTTCTTCTGCTAATTCTTGTGATTTTTTTCACCAATTTGCACAAGGTAAATTTTTGCTGGAGCGATATTTTCTGGCCAAATTAAACCTTTTTCATCACTAAATTTTTCAGCAATAACGCCCATCGCACGAGTGATTCCAATTCCATAAGATCCCATCCAAGCTGATTTTCGTTCTCCATTTTTGTCAGTAAAATAAAGCCCCGTTTCATCAGTTTTTTGCGTGCCAAAGTTGAAGATATTTCCGACTTCTGCAGTTTTAACCTTTTCTAATCCTTCTTTTGAACTAATTTCGCCAGCTTCAATCGCTTGGTCTAAAATTTCTTCATTAAAAGCAAGAGTTTTTTCGCCGTCACGCTTCAAATAAACATAATCTTCGCCGGCATCGCAAATTGTTTGAAATTCGTGGCTGAATTTTGTAAATGCCCCGCCACTAGCAAATGTCACAAAGGTATCTTTTCCCAAACCGAGGCGTTCGAAAATTCGTTCATAAGCTTTTGAAACTTTGTCGTAATATGCTTCTAAATCTTCTTTGGTTTCGTGAATTGAATACAGGTCTTTCATCAAAAATTCGCGACCGCGCATAATTCCACTTTTTGCACGGAGCTCATTTCGCATTTTATTTTGAAATTGAAAAACCGAAACTGGCAAATCTTTATAAGATTGAATATGATTCTTAAGCATTTCAACAATCGGCTCTTCATGACTCCAACCTAATCCAACCTCTGTCTTATCTTTCAGATTAGTTTTAAACCAAACATCCACAACATTATCGTTCCAGCGAGTTGTGCGTTCCCAAATTTCACGGCGCTGAAGCGTTGTCATTAAAATCTCATTTGCGTCGATTTTTTCAAGCTCTTCTCGAACTATTTTTTTAATGTTTTCTAGCACCTTAAAACCAAGCGGTAAATAATCATAAGCACCCGCCATTTCTTTATGAACAAATCCAGCTTTAATCAAAAGTTGTGCGTTCTTAGCTTCTTCACCAGATGGAACTGTTTTGCTTGTTTTTGTATATAATTTTGATAATCGCATAAAATCTCCTTTTCAAAAAATAAAACTCGGCTGAATTGGCCAACCGAGCTTTAAAAATTAGTTAATTTCTGTAATTTCGTATTTGATTACACCTTTTGGTGTCGTAATATCTACTTCTTCGCCGAGCTTTTTGCCCATGATCTGTTGGCCGATTGGTGATTCATTCGAAATCTTACCCTCAAGGGGGTTTGCCTCAACCGCACCAACCATTGTATATTTTACCTCTTTACCATTTTCTAGGTTTTTTAAGCTAACTTGATTACCAAGAGATACAACGCCCTTTTCACCACCACCAATAATTACAGCATTTTGCAAAAATATTTTCAATTTCCATAATTCGTGATTCTGCTAAAAGCTTGTTTTTTTTGCGAGCGGCATCATATTCTGAATTTTCACGCAAATCACCAAAAATCACGTGCAGTAGCAACTTCTTCTGAAATTTCTTTACGTTGCGAAACCAAAAGCTCTAGTTCAGCTTCGAGTTCTTTTTTTCCTATTTTCGTAATATTAAATTCTTGTTTCATAAAATAAAAATCCTCTAAATAAGTCTTATAATTATATCAAAGTTTTCAATTCAAGTCAACGCTAAGCTTGAAAGAATTGAATAGTTTGCAAAACATAAAGCAGAAAGAAAGCAATACCATTTTTAATCATATGAATTACAATCCCCGACCAAATTGTTTGTGTCCATTTTTCGCGAATAAAGCACATCACAACACTCATCACAAATACCGTTACGCCAACATTCATTTGAAAATGCACGAATCCAAAAAGTAAACTCGTTACAAAAATTGCTAGCAGAACATTCACTTTTCGAAGTTGGCCATAAATTATTCCACGAAAAATCAATTCTTCAAAAACTGGCGCAATCACAACAACTGAAATAAAAGCTAACAAAAATTGCCAAGAATGAATCATCCCACTACGTTGAAAAACTAAATCTTGAACTTGCAATTTATCAAAATGAAGAATATTCGGCAAAAATTCTAATAAAACGCCAGAAATAATCATCGACGCTAAAAAGCCCAAAATTGCCAAACCTAAATCTTGCCAAGTAATCACACCCTTTAAAGCAATATCGTCTTTTGAGATCTTCTGCTTGAAAAGTTTGGTCGGAATAAAATACACCATCGCAAGCATTAATCCAAGAAATAATGCTGAATAAATAGTAGTAGTAATCGTGTTTGAAGCCGCTTTTTGATATCCTACATCATTATTCCAAAAAATCAAAGCGAGTGAAAGTCGAATTATTACAGCTGAAAAAAATAACTTGCCGCAAAATATGACAAAATTGGCAGAATTATCCAAAAAAATAATTTTTTTAAAGGCTTTTTTTGAAAGCATTTCCTCATTCTTTTTTTGAAGTTTTAAAAAAATATTTTTAAATTTATTCTTCATTTTTTTAACCTCTAAAAAAATCTTCGTAAAATCTAGAAAAATAATTAAAAGTGAAAGCCCCATCAAAAATATAAAACTCCAGCCGTTAATATTTTCTTCAGTCTCTTTCGAGAGTGGCTTCTTGAACAAAATTCGAAAAATGAAAGTCATTAGCCAACGACCGCCATCAAGCGCAGGAATTGGCAAAACGTTCATACACGCCAAACTAATTGAAATAATTGCAGTTAGCATTAAGATCATATCAAGCCCCATCGATATGATGTTTGGGAAGATTTCACCAATCACTAAAATTGGACCAGAAACACTTTCACCTGCTTTTGAAAGTTGAGAATTTGCTTTCTGCTGTGATTGTTGATTCGGAATTAGCTTTTCGAAAAACCCCGCCAAAAAAGTTCATAAAAAGTTCGCTAACACCTTTAAAAGTTTCACCCGTAAATTGAATTGTTGTGCCAAGTCCAACAATCGGTGCGCTCCAAGTTGCATGAATTTTTTGCATTCCATCAGTCAAAAATGCGCCCAGAAAACCATTCTTATTATTTTTATTTAATTTAATATCTTTTGAGAAAAAAAGATCGCCACGCTGAATTTTTAAATTCACACTTTTGCCAGCATTGCTGCGTAAATCTTCTTTAACGGCGGCAGAACTATCAACTTTTTTTACCATTAAATTCCAAAAATTATGTCTTTTTTGCAAACCAGCTTTTTGTGCAGGCGAATCATTCGAAACCTGCGAAACTTGCACGCCACCACCAGAAATTCGAGCATCAGAACCTAAATAAAACTGATTCGAAATTAATTTTGGTATTCCGAAAATTGACAGGATCGTAAAAAAATAACAAAAGCAACCAACCAATTCATTGCAACACCAGCAAATAAAAATTTGAGTTTTTTTGCCCAAAAAAACTTGCCGCACCATAATCACCTTTTTTTAGAATCTGAATCGTGCTCACCTTTCAACCGAACAAAACCGCCCAATGGAATCACACCAATCGAAATTTTTTTGTACTTTTTTTGGCAGAATTTTTGTTAGTTTTTTTGCTCTAAAACTTTTTAATTCTTGGCGGAAAACCGATTGCGTACTCTTTAAGTTTTACACCATTTTTTTCTTAGCCGCAAGCGCGTGACCAAGCTCGTGTATTGCAACCAAAAAAAGTCAGCGAAATTAGACCAATAATTATACCAAAAAAATTAAATTCAAAATCTCCATCCTACCCTTTCGAAATTCTTTTAAATTATCTTTTGCCGGCACAACTTTGTGTGCTAGCAAAAAAACAACTTAGATTGTGAGAATTTCTTTCTCTTTTTCTTTAAAAAAATTACATCAATTTGTGTGCTAAAATCTTTAATTTCAGCGTCAATTTCTTTTTCAATTCGCTTCAAATCGTCTTCAGTTAAAGATTTTTCATCTTTAAGCTTCTTGGCGTGCTTTAAAGCATCTTGGCGAATATTTCGAAGCGTAATTTTTGCGCCTTCAACTTTTTCTGAAGTTTGTTTTACGATTTGCTTACGGCGTTCCTCCGTGAGCGGTGGAACTGGCACACGAACAATGCGACCATCGTCACTCGGGTTGAACCCAAGGCTTTGATCGTTGCGAATTGCGGCCGAAATTGCTGAAATATTATTCGCATCAAATGGTGTAATTAAGATCATCCCAGCTTCTGGTGCGGTCATATTCGAAACTTGATTTAATGGCATTTTTGTGCCATAAACTTCAACCATAACACTATCAAGCATTGAAGGATGCGCTCGACCCGTTCGAACCTTCTTCATTTCGCCCTTAAAATGCTCAACGGCTTCAGTCATTTTTAATTTAAATTCATCTGTATCAAACATAACTCTATTATATCATACATCACCATTATTATTCAAATTGACTTTTAAGAGCTTTTATGCTATAATATTGGTTATAGCTTTTTAGAAAGCTAAAAAATTCAAAAAGGAGGTGCCCCTAAAATGGCACTGGCATCAATCAAACTCACCAAATCAGCGCTAGATCATACTCATCTTATAGTTGATAAATTTATCTTACCTTACAATCCGCAAGACGAAAAATCTGTTCGAACAATTATTCGAAACTTTCTCAAAAAACACGAAGGAGATAAAATTATTGTTTTTGCAGATCAAGAAAAGGATAAACTCGGGAATTTAGTTATTTTGCAACAAGAGTGTGATAGAGCAAATATTGAGCTAACTATATCACTCTATTGCAAAGATGAAAATCATTACAGTGAGCACTTCGGGGAATATTATTTCCGCGAAGTCGATCTAAGTTTGAGCGAAGAACTCAAAAATATGGCTATTTGGTAGAGCAGTACATTTCTCTCCCCCGCAACAAACTGCGGGGCTTTTCTTGACTAAAATTATAAAAAATGTTAAAATATTAAGACTAAAAATGGAGGTGGCAAATGAGCCAAGAACTTTTATCTAAGCAGACTGATTTAATTGATAGATTTGGCGTGTTGCAAATTAAACTTTCAAACCGCGGTCGAAGGAATCGAGAATTTATTCATATTTTTGATAAAAATTCTCGCTTTTCGAAAGTTAAAGATGCTGAGATTCTTTCAAAGAAAATGCACAAAATAAATTTTAACTCAAAGAATACCATCCGTGATGTTGAGTGCTACAGTGAGTCTAAAGACTCAAACTATCAGCGTAAAATTTTGATTGACTTTTGTGAACGACACAAGATAGACCTTCTCCTTCATATTGCAGAAGGAAATTCTCGTGGTAGATATAAAAACACAAGTTTTCATTTTTTCGGTTTAGCTTCAATCTCGCTACGGCGAGATTTTTATTCTTCTTGTGCAAAATTTTTACTCAAAAATTTGGATTTCATTTTTAAGTGAATCAAGTTCTTCCTCGAGTTTTTTTCGGCTTTCGAAATTGCTTCTTTATATTTTTTTCAAAAAACCTCTTCAAGAGGAATTTCACCACTTTCAATTTTTTTATTAAAATCTCATCAATTTCAGCCATTTTTTTACTAATTTCGTTCGACATTTTTTTACCTCCGCCGTTATTTTTTTATCAATTGTTTGAATCATAATTTCTTCACCAGACGCCAATTTTTCCGCTCACTAAAAGCATAGCCTTTTTAAAAAGTATGTTTTGTGGATTGCAGCTTTCTAAAATTCGCTTTTTAGCTTGAATTTCTCTTTGCTGTTCAAAAATATTATTCAAAAATTAAATCTTTCATTTTATAAATCTTTTTGATGGTTTTCAATTTTTAATTCATCAATCTTTGAAAGAATAAAAATCGTTTGTGTGCAAAAATTTTTGAACATAAAAAAATCTCATTTCGTCAAATTTATTCGGTGTTAAAAAAATTGCGCAACATTACTCGGTGTTGAAGCCGCAAAATCTGCCGCTAAATCACACAGACTTTCATCAATTTCGTGGCCAATTCCTGTAATAACTGGCACGCGAGAAGCAGCGATCGCACGAACTAATTTTTCGTCATTAAAAAACCGCTAAATCATCAGTACTTCCACCACCACGAATAATAGTAATAACATCTGGTAATTCACTTTTGCGAATTAAAAAAATCAATTGCTCGAATAATCTGGTCGCTTGCAGAAATTCCCTGCACCTGCGTATGCGCAACAGTAATCCCCAACCCGCCCCAACGCTCGTTAACAATCTTAATAAAGTCAGCATAGCCCGCTGCCTGAACGCTTGAAATAACAGCAATTTTTTGAGGATTTCGTGGAATTTCACGCTTACGGCTTTCATCAAATAAGCCCTCTTTCATTAACTTTTCCTTTAAAATTTCGAAAGATTTTTTGAGACTTCCTTCACCTTTTGGTATGATTTTCTCAATTGTTAGGCTAAATTTTCCCCAATTTGTGAGTTTTGGCTTTGCTTGCACAACAACTTTCATTCCATCTTCGAGCGGAAATCGCATTTGCCAAACCGTCATAAAGCAGTTAAGAATCGAATCTTTATCTTTCAAATCAAAAAAAACAAACTTATTGTGGTTCACCTTAAAGCTTGAAATTTCACCTTCAATCAGAACACTCGGAAAACTCTTTTCGAAAATATCATTACTAGTTGCAATAAAATCTGAAACACTATAAATTACCTCGTACGGTTGAGGTTTTTTTATTTCAAAATTTAACAACTCTTCGAATTCATCAAAATCCATATAAAACTATTATAGCACATTTTAAGCATAAAAAATAACCGCCACAGAGCGATTATTTTTCGAATATTTTAGAAAAATTCCCGGTTCAACTCTTGAATTTGTGATTTTTTTCACCGCCAGAAACTGCACCCAAAAATCCAAGTATTTGCATCTATAAATTCTTTCGCAACTTTAAAAATTTGCTCACGAGAAATCTGCTTAATAAATTTTGGCTGAGATTTATAATCTCGAAGATGTCCATCCCAAAAATATCGAGAAGCATAAAATCCTGCCGTTGAAGCTACCGTTTGCCCACCCATTTGAAACGAACCAAGAGAATAGCTCTTCATAGCGTCAAGCTCCTCTTCGGTAATTTCTTCGTTTAGAACCTTTTTGAGCTCTAAAACAATTAATTCAAAAAGCTCTTTAGCGGTTCCATAATTAGTTTGCCCTTCAAAATCCCAAGAAGAGTCTTTTGGGCCACGTGAAGCACCAGAATAAATACCATAAGTTAAACCGCGTTTGCGAGCTTGACCAAGAATTCGAGCATGCATTGTGCCAGTTAAAATATGGTTCAAAGCGTGCATTGCGTCCATTTCAGATGTTGTAAGTTTTCGTGGAAGCAAAAGCGAAATGCCAAAACTTATATTTTTTAAATCTGGGCGATAAATAAAAATTGGCTCTTTCGGTTTTTTCATTTCATCAGTAATGATTTCGAAACGTTCACCTCTTTCAAGCGGTAAATTTTCAAAGCCTTCAAGAATTTTATTTTTACGAGTTGGTGTGATTTTTCCGGCAATCACAAAACGCAGATTATCGGTTGTATGCGTACGTTTATGATGCTCGCAAATATCTTCAAGAGTGATATTATCAATCGTTTTAAGTCGCTCTTCATAAGTTAGAACTTCTTCACCAAATTCCTGCTGAATCTTTGGCCAAAGAAGACGCGCATTATTATTTAAATAGCCTGTAAGCTCATTTCGAACGTTCCCTTTTTCAGCTTTAAACTCAAATTCGTTAAATTTAGGCTGGCTAATTGATAAGAGTTGAAGTTCAAAAATCCTATCCCACTCAAAATCAGCACAATCTGCTACATAGTTCATACTCATATCTGAGGTGGAAGCGTTGTGATAGGCGCCATTTTTAGTGAATTCAGCTTCAAATTCATGTTCGCTGGCAAATTTTGCATTTGCGCCAAAAGCCATATGTTCCATAATATGAGCAGTTTCATAAATTTTTGGACTTTTCGTATAACGCGAACCAGCCCGAAACTGAAATTGAAAACTCATCACCGTTGCATCCGGAACATTTACAAGAAGGCCGCGTACGCCATTTTTTAGGCGTACTTCTTCAACGGTGTGCCGCATTTATTTACGACCCTTCTTCTTGTTTTGACGTTGAGCTTTTTTGGCTTTCCGTGCGTTATTTTTCTTAGCATTTTCGCTATTTTTCGAAGACGCTTTTTTAGCTTTCGAAAAGTCTTCATCTCGGTTTTTTTCACCAGATTGAATTTCATTAACACCTTTCTCAACCGAATTTTCAGCAAGGCGAGTGAGCTCGGTATCATGATCTTCTTCTTGACGAACGGCAGCATCATTAGGTGTAATTCTAGTTAAAATTCGAATAGTCTCATCACGCAAAGTATTTTGCAAACCATCAAACAATTTTTGTGATTCAGCACGATATTCAACTAATGGATCACGCTGGCCAACGCTTCGCCAATGAATTCCTTCACGCAAGAAATTCATATTTTCAAGATGGTTCATCCAAAGTGTATCAAGAATTTGCATATAAACTTCACGTTCAACTTTTTGGAACGCTTCTTTACCGATCTCATTTTCTTTATCTTGGTAAAGTTCTTCAGCAATATGTTTTGCTAATTTCATACGTTTTTTATCGTTCGAAATTCGACCAAGTGCTTCAATTTTCTCTTCTTCGATTGGGAATATTTCAGTAAAATTCGAAACAAACTTTTCGTTATTTTTTGAAGGAAGTTCAGCAAGTTCTTCTGCTTTAGAAATAAACAAAGCCTTAATTTCATCTGTAATATCTTCGCCTTCAAGAATTTTTCGGCGCATCGTGTAGACAACTTTTCGGTGACGGTTAATTACGTTGTCATATTGAACAACATTTTTACGCGTGTCAAAATTGAAGCCTTCAACACGTTTTTGAGCGTTCTCGAGAGTTTCGAAACAGATTTATGCTGGATTGGCATATCTTCTGGCACACCAAGTCGATCCATCAACATTGCAATTCGCTCACCTTGGAAAATTCGCATCAAATCATCTTCGGTTGAAACATAGAATTGTGTCTCGCCCGGGTCACCCTGACGGCCACCACGCCCACGGAACTGGTTATCGATTCGGCGAGATTCATGGCGCTCTGAACCAATTACGACTAAGCCGCCAAGCTCCTTAACACCTTTACCGAGCTTAATATCGGTTCCACGACCAGCAATATTCGTTGCGAGCGTAATTGCACCTTTTTCTCCAGCACGCGCTATAATCGCAGCTTCATGTTCGTTATTTTTAGCATTCAAAAGGCTATATTTAATTCCTTCTTGATCAAGATATTTCGCAATTTGTTCATTCTTTTCAATTGAACCTGAGCCAACCAAAACTGGGCGACCCTGTGCATGATATTCTTTAATTGCTTCTGCAACAGCTTTAAGTTTTGCCTTTTCAGTTTTAAAGATTAAGTCTTCTTTATCATCACGGATAACTGGTTTATTCGAAGGAATTTGCACAACTTCTAAAGAATAAATTTGCTGGAATTCTTCGGCTTCAGTAAAAGCAGTTCCAGTCATACCAGAAAGTTTATTATAAAGACGGAAGAAATTTTGGAATGAAATTGTCGCGAGCGTCATTGATTCTTGAAGAACTGGAACTTTTTCTTTCGCTTCAATTGCCTGGTGTAAGCCTTCGTTGTAACGACGTCCGTTCATTAAACGACCAGTGTGTTCATCAACAATAATCACCTCACCATCATTTGTTACAACGTAATCTTTGTCACGTTTGAAGAGGGTTTCAGCACGCAAAGCTTGCTCAACGTGATAAACCGCACGAGAATGTTCTGGCGTGTAAAGATTCTTCATATTGAGAAGTTTTTCGATTTTATCAATTCCAGATTCAGTTAAAGCTACACTTCGGCGTTTTTCATCAACTTCGTAGTCTTCTTTCGAAAGTTGCGAAATAACTTGCGCAAATTGAATATAGCTTTCTGGGTTTTCAGCCGCAGGAGCAGAGATAATTAATGGAGTTCGAGCTTCATCGATTAAGATAGAGTCAACCTCATCGACAATTGCAAAATTAAGCTCACGCTGGCGTAGCAAATCAACTTCATTCACCATGTTATCACGCAAATAATCAAAGCCAAATTCATTATTTGTTCCATAGGTAATATCTGCCGCATAAGCCTCTTTTCGAGTTGCCAGGCGAAGCTTTCGCATATTTTCATCTTCATGTTCTTCGTTGTCGTATTCTGGGTCAAAAATAAAGCTTGCTTCATTAATAATTACACCAACCGAAAGGCCAAGAAAAATCATATAGATTTCCCATCCAAGAAGCGTCACGTTGCGCAAGATAATCGTTCACGGTCACAACATGAACGCCTTTTCCTTCCATCGCGTTCAAAGAAACTGGCAAAGTTGCCACCAAAGTTTTACCTTCACCAGTTTTCATTTCTGCGACTTTTCCTTCATGTAAAACCATTCCACCAATCAATTGAACATCAAAGTGTCGCATTCCAAGCACACGAGTTGAAGCTTCGCGTACAAGTGCAAAAACATCTGGTAAGATATCATCTAAATCTTTTTTTGAAAGGCTTTTTTTGAGTTTTCCAAAAGCTTCTTTGAGCTTTTCATCACTCATTTTTCTGTATTTTTCGCTTAGATTATTAATTTCATCAACTTTTCGTTGCAATCGGCGCAAAACTTTCTTTTGCGGGTCACCAAAAACAGTAGTTAAAAGTTTATCAACTTTGTTTTCTTCCACCATTACATTTTTTTTCTTCGCAGTTTTTTTAGACATTTCCCTCTCCATTAAAAACAGTATAAAATCTATCTTATATTTTACCATAATTTGAATATTAAAAAAAGCCCTTTAGTGGACTTTTTATTTAAAAACTACATCGATCACGCCAGAAAACACCTCAATTAGCTCTTTTCGCAAGCTTTCAGATTTTTTTTATTAAAAGCTTCTAGATCGTCAAGAAGCTTTTTCGTATTCCGAAACTTTCAAACTCAATTTTTCGAAGCCCGGCAAGAGTTAGCTTAGTTTTTTTACTTGATTTCCCTGAAATTCTCGAAAGCGGAAAGAAAAATCCCTTCATCAATAGAATCAGCTAGTTCAAAAGGTTCGAGCCAGTTTTCCTCATCTCGATCATCGGAAACGTAAAGCTGTTTCGAAAACTCATTAAATTCGATAATTTTTTTAATTTGACGATTGGTGGTTCATTTTTGATTGTTTTAATCTCATAAATCACCACTGTCGATATCCCATCATTACTTTTCGAAATCTCAGCAAATCGCCGACCATATTTTGCGAAAAGCTTTTTGGCATAAAAACTACCATTCATAGTTATAACCCCCATCTTTATTAATATGCGCGCAAAAATACGGAACAATTTCACGAACTTGATATCCGAGATAAGTCAAATCTTCACCCACAACTTTTTTAGTTTCGCCGCTTAAAAATTCATTCACAATAACCTCTGCAATATCTTGAATTTTGAAAAGCCGATCCGTCCAACTTAAGGAATTATACCAAACAAAATGTCGATAATTTTGAATACATTTTTTAATACTTAGCGTTTTAAGTATTTCCCGCCCAAAAATCTCAACCTTGCATGGCCGATATTCCAAACCTTGATCTTGCTCAAAAAAACAATCCAAAACCGTAAAAACCGGATCATCTTTGAAATCTTTAGGCTCTTTCATAAACTGAACACGAACGCCAATTTCTGGAATTATCTTCTTCCCATCTTTTCGAAAAAACACAATACCATACGTTATAGAAGACTCACTTTCCTGTTTACGATGAAGACAAGCTAGTATTTCACTCGACTTGCGATGTAACATCTCACGTAAAAGTTCTTGCTGCTCGTTTATGTGTTTATTCATATTTTTCACCCCCACAAAAATTTTTAAAAATAGCAATAACTTAATTATATCATATTTTCATAAAAAAACAAAAATATTTTTAAACTTTCATACATTTAAAAAAACGAGACCCTGTTATAAGTCTCGTTTTATTTTATATTACCTATCTGGTGATTATTTTTTTGAATTCTAACTTTATAGCTTTTTAAACCTTTTAAAGTTATAAAACTCACTAGAATAGCAGCGATTGCAGAACTAGCCACCCACAAGAATGTTATTTGATGATTTGTAGTAGTTTTGCTTCCTGTGTTTGGTGCTTTGATTGCCTTATTTTTAGCTGATTCATTAGCTTTGTTTTCAACTGCATTTTGTTGTACAGCAGGAGCAGCAGCTTGTGGATTATTTGCATTATTTGCTGGATCAGCTTTTTCTAGCGCACCAGTTAGATATTGAGTTCCAGGTATAAATTTCAAACCCTTATCATACGCTGCTTTCCAGTCGGCATATGTAGCTGTTTGTGATTCATTTTTAGCAGCCTTGTTATTATCTCTACTAATTGAGAATTCTGGCTTAACATCATTTTTTGAAAGATATAAGAATTGACTGGCGAAACGATTATCTACAAATGAGCCCATTACAGTTTCAGTTCCATTATCAGATTTAGTGTATGCACGAGTTGTTCCGCCACCATCAAGCATAAAGGCATTTTTAATATTTGAAACACCCATTTGATTAATCAAGTTCATTATTTCGTTATGATTTAAACCTGTCTTTGTTGAGGTGTGGCCATCAACCACAAAAACTGCTTGCAAACCATTGTTGAATTCCATAAAAACTGTTCTAGCATTTTTTTCATTTGGATCACCGTGCCATACACCACTTTGGCCGAAAGTTGAATCAAGAACTCCGTTTTTTACAATTGGCGAAAATGCACCAACGTTCCAACCTTTATCACCCATCTTTTGGAATATTTTCGAAACTTCCGAGTTGCTCAAGTTAGTAACTTCAACATCACCTTTACCATCCGAATACATAATTCCATTTTTTCCTAGCCCAAGTTCTCGTTGTGACCAACCATTGTCGGCATTTTCAAGTTGCCAAAAACCACCCGTAAAAATTACTGGTGCATTGTGGATTTTAGCCTCGTTTAAGATATTGTCTTTATTCCAGGGCGTAGTGTAGCTTTGATTAATCTGTGCCTGTGTTATACCTTTTTGCAGTTTATAAGAACCGTTTTTATTCCAGGAGATTGTAGTGAAATTTAAGTTGTCTATCTTTCCTCTTACAACAGAAATTTCTTTATCTATAGTTTCTGATGAAGTAGTAGTTAAAAGACCTTTATCTTCAAGTACTTTCGTAAAATTTGACACTTCAGCAGCAAAAGCGCTATTTCCAAAACCGAGCGCTATAATTGAATATGCGCCAAAAACCATAAAAAAATAACTAAGTATATTTTTTATTTTCACTTTATTTTCTCCCTTTTGAAATTTATTTTAAAACACTTATGCTTACATTCTATCACGTATATTCATACTTTTCAAGCACTTTTTAAAATTAAATAAAAAAACAAGGCCTTCATAACCTTGTTTTTTACTAAAAGTTTAGCCGCGTTTTAGCGAGCGTTTAAATCTCGCCATAATGCCAGCTTTACCAAGGCGTGGATTTTTCTCAGTTTTATAACGGCGAATTTGCCCATCAAGCTTCGCTTCAACAATATCAATTGCCGCTAAAACATTTGAGCTTTGGTCTTTGCAACAAGAGTTTTGTCTGGCACATCAATAATTGCTTCAACTTCATATTTGTTATCGTGAGTACCATTAATTTGCGAAATTACCACGCGAGCTGAAGCTGATTTTTTAGCATGTCGTGGCAAGTATTTATCTAATTTACCGATGTGTTTTTCTGCGTATTTTTTGGTTGTTTCGTCAATTTCGTATTTATTTCCTGTAATTTCAATCTGTGAGATCATATATAATCCTTTTTTTGTTAGTTTATAGCTCTATATTAGCATAAACATTTTATTTTGTCAAGAAAAGAGCCCGCTTTTATTGCGAGCTATCTTTTAATTGCCTCGATCTTCCCTGGCCGAAAGCCAGACCAGGCGTCCGTATCTGTTACAACAACTGGTGCAGCCATAAAGCCAAGTTCCTTCTTGACATACTCGCGAAATTGCGGATTTTCATCAAGATTAATTTCCTGATATTCAATCCCCAATGAATCAAGATTGCGTTTGGTCATCCTACACTGTATGCAGTCATTCTTAGAGTAAAGAACTACTTTAGCCATTTTAATCACCTCTTTCTATTTTGGCTATATTTATATTGTAACATAAGTAAATTAAAAAAGCACTACATTTAGTGTTGTAAAATTTACAAAACGCTACATTTAGTGCTTATTTTATTTTTTAGATTCGTTCGCGATTATTCATATATGGCTGAAGAACTTTTGGCAAAACAAGATCTTCCCCATTTTGAAAATTCTCAATTGCCGCCACCAAACATCGCGCAAGTGAAACAGCTGTACCATTCAAAGTGTGAACAACTTGCAATTCACCATTTTCACGACGCACGCGAATATTCAAATTTCGTGCTTGATAGTCGGTGCAGTTTGAGCAGCTCGTAATCTCACGATAACTGCCATCAACCGGACTCCAATACTCAATGTCATACTTCTTCGAAGCTGGTGCACCCAAATCACCACTGGCAATATTGATAACACGGTAAGGAATACCTAGCTCTTGATAAATTTCTTCTTCGATGGCCAAAATTTTTTCATGAATTTCAGCACTCTGCTCTGGCAAAGTATAAGCATACATTTCAAGCTTATTGAATTGATGAACACGGAAAAGCCCGCGCGTGTGTTTACCGTAAGTTCCCGCCTCTTTTCGATAACAAGGAGAATATCCAGCGTAAAAAATTGGCAAATCTCTTTCGTTTAAAATTTCAGCAGCGTGAAAACCAGTTAATGACATTTCAGCAGTTGCAATCAAACTTAAATCCTCACCTTCAATGAAATATTCATCACTTTGTTCGCTTGAACGAGGCGCGAATCCAGTTCCCGTGGCAACTTCACCATTAACCATATGCGGAACAGTCATAAAATTAAAACCTTTAGCAATCAATTTATTCAGAGCAAACTGATAAATAGCATTTTCAAGAAGCGCTAAATCGCCTTTCAAGAAATAGAATTTAGTTCCCGCAACCTTTGAACCACGTTCAAAATCAACCCAACCTTTTTTGTTCGCAAAATCTAAGTGGTCTTCAGCACCTTTACGGCTTTCGAAAAGTTCTTCGCCCCAAGTTTTTACCAAATCATCTTCGCCTTCCTCACCAATCGGTACATCAGATTGAAGAATATTTGGAATGTCATTTAAAGCATTCGAAAGTTTTTCGTCAAGTTCGCGATAAGTTTTTTCAAGCTCGGCAAGCTCTTCTTTGATTTTCTTACCTTCTGCAATTTGTTCATCACTTGGCTTTCCACCAGAGTTTTTCATTGAGGCCGCAATTTGGTTACGGCGAGTTCGAAGTTCGTCAATTTGAGCTGTAAGAGCTTTTCTTTCGTCGTCGAGCGAAATAACAGCTTGAACATCAGCATTTTTATAACCTTTATTCAACGCATCTTTTTGCACACGCTCGGCATTTTCACGAATAAATCTAATATCTAACATATAATAATTATACTACAGTTTTGACAAAAAAATAACCCCTTTTTTTAACTTGACTTTATTAATATAAAAATTATATAATATGCAAGTATAGTTCTTTAAAAAAACCCAGGAGGAAGTTTTTATGGCAAAAAAATGGCAAAAAGACAATTTTGTTGGGCCTTTACTTAGCGAGGCTAAACTGAAAGAATTACAAGAAGAATATTCAATAATCTTGTATAAAAATTATTGAGTATATCACAAAAAACCTTGGCCAATCAGCCAAGCAGAAAACCATTTCAGAGGAGCACTATAAATTTTGGAGAAAATACTCCACAAAAATTAGCATTCCAAAAGAAATTGCAGTCAAAATGGGATATGGCAATGATAAATTTACTGAAGTTCGCGGAACCGTCAATAGGAAGTTTCATATTTATGAAGAATATGAAGCCGAAAAAGACGGCACAAAGCAGATATTCTTCTTAATAGAGCCAAAAATGATTTCGAAACCTGATAAGCCAAGTCAAGGCGGTAGAATTAATCTCTATTATGGAGCAATATTGGAAGAAATCAAGAAGTATCTTCGAAAACTTCCTAAAGATGAATACGATGATCTTTGCGAGAAAATTTATATTGATGAGATAATTGAAATTCCAATTGTTTTACCCGAGGAAATACATACACCGACTTTATACAAATACTTAAAGCGATGTCCAGAAGTATTCAAGAATATTATCGGTTTTAGACGGCCGCACGCTGATAGTAAAGCCCGAAAAAATGGCTACAATTTGTATGTTAAAGTAAGCAGACTGGATTTTTAATTCTCAAGCTCCAATTTAAATTTGGGGCTTTTTAATTGACTTTTATTTTTAAAAGTGGTATAATCTATATTACAAAACTTTCCCTTTCGGGGACGCACTTTAAGGAGGAAACCAACTATGGCTACAACAGTCTTAACAAATGCCGAATTGATCGAAAATGCTCGCACGATTGATGCGAAAGATTATCACGATAAACTTTCGCCGAAGATTCGTGAAGTTTTTGCAGGATTAAGCGATCAAGAGATTAAAAATGCGATCAGCTCTTGTTCCGCAGGAAAATGTTATCTTATTGAAATTCCCGCTAGCGATATTTTCGAAGAGAAATATCTCTATTATATCAATAACACCATTCGAATGAGCCCCCTATTCCAAACAGTGAAAAGAGTTGCATTCTTTGATAAAAAAATGGTGAAAAAGTATGTTAGGGTTTGGCTCCGTGGCGACATTAGGAAGTTCCTTCCTAAGGGCCGCAAGCATTATAAATCCTGAGCGGTCAACACGCCTCGCCAAAATGGCGGGGTTTTTCTATTGACTTTTTTTATTTTTTTATGTTATTATAGTTATGTTTTAAAAGCAAAAAAACAAAAAAAGGAATCAAATGAAACAAAAAAACTACAAAAAGATACTTAATTATTTTGACCCAATTTTTTTAAGAAAAAAATTTCAAATTGAAAATTGAAAAAAAGGAATTTCGAAAGACACAGAACTTAAAATTACCCTCCCCGAAGAAAAAAACTTCTTTCGCGGTGTTAGTTTTAGCGAAAAATGTTAGCTTGAAAAAAAGCTTACAAACGGCAATTGGATTAAAAAAATATACATGCTAAATTTGGCGAAGGTGCTGAAGAATTATTTGGTGTAAATGAAATTAATGAAGAAAGTGAGTTAGAATCTCGCGACGTGCGAATTATCGCCTTTATTGAAAAAGAGTTTAGCTTAATATAACTATATCAACAATAATAAAAAGACCTCTTAAATCTTAGTGAAAGAGGTCTTTTTATCTTACTCATTCTATTTAATAGTTTTTTTCTAATAACAATTATAGAAATCACAGAAAGTATAGCACCACCCATGAAAAGTAAATTTTTAATAAAATTATTTTCGAAACCTGTGTTTGGTGCACTAATATTTTCTTTTGGCTTCTTCTCTTCTTTTACTGGGTTTGAAGGTTTTTCAGGCGCAGGAGCAGGAACGCTTTTTCTTTTTTTATAAACAAATGTTACAATCTTTACACCTTCTTCAACTTTTCCAGTTTTAGGTGATGAGTCTTTAAGCAATTCCGCTTTTTCGAATCCTTCGAATTGCTTTTCTTCGGCAGCATAGTCTGTGCCCACTTGAACTTTATTCTCTAGCAAAACTTCAGGAGCAAGGCTTGTACCATTCTCATCTTGATAGCGTACAATCACAGATCCACGCTTTTTGATATCTGAATAAGATTTCATTTTTGCACCGCTTATAGCACCTGCAGCCGTTTTATCTAGAGAAAAATATTTATCATCACCTCGGTAAATTTCTGTAGTTGCAGAAATTGGGTTCAGTTTATTCTCGTTATAGTTAATTGTTTTTTCGCTAGTATCCAAAATAGTTAATCTTGGTAAGAATTGATAAAAGGCTTTATCGTCAGCAATTTCTACAATCTGATATACAAGCTCGTAGCTTGAATTTTTTATAACTTTATACTTTAAGTTTACACCAGTCTTGAGCAAGACGCCTTTTGAAGTGATATTATCACCATAGTTAGCATATAATTCTTGGGTATTTATAGTACTGACTACCCCTTCTTTCGGATTCAATTTTGTATCAAATGCAACGCCAGAAGATTGTGGTAATTTCATTTTAACAATATCACCCGGTTTAATGTGCTTTGGATTATTTTTGTCAGATTGCATCAATCCAAAATCGAATATAGAGCCATTTAAATTTTCGCCATCTTGACTAGAAGCATGAAAAATATTAAACCTAAAATCGACTGCTGGCAACTTTTTGTTATCTCCAATAATTGTACCAGTTTTATGTGCAATCTCTTTATCGTTAACTTTTACGGCTTGTTCAACATTATATTTATGGTTAACCCAAGCGGCATAGTTATAATTAATGATATCTATCGATAACTCCATATTGGGGAATTTTTTAGCTTGATCATTAAAAATTAATCTATATTCTGAATCTCTAGCAGTACTCTTTTCTGGAATAATATCTTCTGCTTCAGGATGACCCTTAATAGATCTTCTAGAAAAATCACCAACGTTGTTTTTAGCTTTAATAAGCTTCATTTTTCCGATAATTATATCTTTGTAACGGATATCTTTATTTTCCAGCCCAGCATCATTAAGGCTCTCAAATTTAAGATCGATATAATCACCAGTATTAATATTCTGACTGTTTTTTTAATATTTATATTAACCTTAGTATTAGTCCGATTATACGTACCACCTGATTGAAGTTCTTCAATTTCACCCGTTGCTTCAACATCAATTTCCTTTGCTGTATCGGCAAACGCAGGTTGAGTCAAAAAAACATAGCACAAACAGCACCTATAAAAAGCATAAACTGCCATTTTATTCTTAAACATTTCTCTCCCTTTTATTTTTTTATTACTTATGCTTAAAAATTATAACTGGTTATGTATAAAAAAGTCAAGACCAAAAAAATAACAAAAAATAAAACTCCACCGTCAGTAGTGGAGCTTTATTGCAATGCACTATTTATTATTCGTTAACACCGAGTTCAATTCGCGAGAATTGGCGAACAACGATATTTTCACCGAGTTTTGCAACAGTTTCTTTTAAGAACTGCTCAACTGTTTTGTTGTCGTCCATAATATAAGTTTGCGAAAGAAGAACTTTTTCAGCAAAATATTTTTTCACTTGACCTTCAATGATTTTTGCCGCAATTTCAGCTGGTTTTCCTTCTTTCGAAACTCGCTCTTCAGCTTCAGCTTTAACACGAGCAATTTCTTCAGCTGGAATATCAGCTTCAGTAGCATAAACTGGCGCCATAGCAGCAATTTGCATGGCAATTTGGTGTGCGAAGTTTTTGAAATCTTCAGTTCGTGCAACGAAATCAGTTTCACAGTTAACTTCAACAATTACACCAATTCGGCCACCGTGAACGTAAGCTTCAACCAAACCTTCACGAGCCTCGCGGTCACCTTTTTTCTCAGCTTTTGTTAGACCTTTTTTACGAAGAGCTTCAAGCGCTTTATCAAAAATCACCTTCAGCTTCAATAAGGGCTTTTTTTGGCATCGGTCAAGCCAAGACCTGTCAATTCTTTAAGTTTCTTAATTTCTTCAATAGAAACAGCCATTTTTATCCTTTCGAATTTAAGAATTATTTATCAGTTTTAGCTTCTTTGATAGCTTCGATCACATAGTCCAAAAGCAATTTAACACCTTTAATAGCGTCATCATTTGCTGGAATTACGTAATCAATTCCGTCTGGGTTTACATTTGTATCAACAATTGCAACCACTGGGATATTCAAAGTTTTAGCTTCACGAATTGCGTTTGCGTCAGCAATTGAATCAGTTACAAACAAAATTCCTGGGCGACCCATCAAATCTTTGATTCCACCATATTTTGTATTTAAAGCTTCAATTTCTTCAGCGTATCGTTGAACTTCAAGTTTTGAATATCGTTTTGAAAGCTCACCGCTATCCATTCGTTTTTCAAGAGTTTTTAATTTCTTGATTTGTTGGTTTACAGTTGCTGAGTTTGTAAGCATTCCGCCAACCCATCGTTCAACAACATATGGTTGTTTTACGCTTTGAGCGGCTTCACGAACAGCTTCTTTAACTTGTTTTTTAGTTCCAACGAAAAGAACTTTTCGGCCAGATTCAACCGCTTTAGTAATAGCTGGAAGAGCTTTTTCAAGACCTTCAACAGTTTTAGCTAGATCGATAATGTGGCTATCTTGACGCTTACTGTGGATATATGGCGCCATTTTTTTGGATGCCAGCGTGAAGTTTTGTGACCAAAATGAACGCCAGCTTCAAGCAATTGCTTGATATCAACTTTTACAGACATTTTAACTCCTTTGTCTTCATTTTTTTGGGGATAGTTTCGAAAAAAACTCTCGAAAGGAATTCTCCCAAAAAAATTGTTTCGATTAAATTTATATACTTTTCAATTCTATCACACTTTGCATAAAAAGAAAAGAGGCAAATCACCTCTCTTCTCTAATTTTATTGTCGTTTGATAACAACCACAGAAATTGCCGCAAGAATTGTTGAAACAACACCGATCAAAGTAATTTCAAAGCTCTGTTTTTGGTTCTCACCGGTATTCGGAGCTTGAAGTTTTCGAATCTGTTTATTATCTTTTTTTCGAAATTTGATTTTTCAGGTAATTCGGAAGCTTTTACTTCGCTCAAATTCTGCCCCTGTTTTTCATCAAGCTTTTCGTCTTGCTTTTTATTCTCATTTTTTTCCCTACTTTCTTCGTTTGCGATTTTCTCCCAAGCGTCAGAATTATTTTCTTCGTCTCTCTTCAAACGATCAGCTTCTTCTTGTGCGGCCTTTTTAAGCTCTTCCTCAGCAGCCTTCATCTTTTCTTCTTCGATTTTCTTATTAATTTGATCAATAACGTTGTCGATTCCAGCAATCAAGCTAGATTTGAAACGATCAGCAAGAAGAAACTCGTTTCCATATTGAGCTCGCAATTTATTAAAAATATCTATTAATGTTACCTTTAAGCATTTTTTTGCATTTCGCTCAGCTTTGTTTAAATCTTTTTCACCCAAAAAAGTTCTTTTTTTGACGATTTTTCGATATGTGCGATAAAAATTTCCTTCATCTGTTAGAGCTAAAATTGCATTTGCAATTCGCTCTTGCAATTCTTTTTAATTCCGGAAGTTGCTCATAAACACCTTGTTTTTTTCTCAGCCGATTTGTTAATATGCTCAATTTCTTTCATAACAGCTTCTCGATATTCAAGAACATAAAAAAATCGTCTTTATTCAATTTTTTTCTAAATATCTTTGAGCTTGATTTGATGGCGAAATTGAACTTTCATTTTTAATATATTTATCTGCTTTGATTGCTAAATTCTTAAGAAACGCTATTTGGTTTTCAAGTTTAGCTTTATTACTTGCGATTTCTTCTTTCAAACTTTGCATATCGCCAGATTCAACGGCGGATACATTTTTGCCAGTTAATAAACTCACAAAAACCAGAGAAAGTAAGAATTCCCACAACCATTAGAATGGTTAGTTTTTTTCATTTGTAACTCCTCAAATTAACTATTTATAATACCAAAAATACACTATTTTAAAAATTATTTTCAAGCACGAACATAATGTTTTCATACATATCTTTTTTTAGAAAAATTAAATTTGCTTTTTTTGAAATAATCTGCTAAAATGAAAAAAAGTTATGAAAAAAAGAATTTACATCCAACCGAGTATCGCCCTGTCGTATTTAGCGACGAGGTGGCTGGATTTGCTTTCTTGACTCGCTCAACAGCAGATTCAAAAGAAACTATCAAATGGGAAGACGGAAACGAATACCCACTTGTAAAAATGCACATCTCAAGTGCTTCTCACCCATTCTTTACTGGTGAAGAAAAAAATCATCGACACCGAAGGCCGTGTTGATCGATTCAAACGAGCCCAAGAAATGGCCGCTGCTCGTAAAGAGGCTTTTGCAAATAAAGCTAAAAAACAAGCTGCTGAAAAAAAGCTAAAAAAGCTGAACGATAATTCGTTTAATGGAAAAAAATCTCGCATTTAATTGCGAGATTTTATGTTATTTAGAAATTTCTTTCAACTTTTCATTTATGATATTCTTAAAAAACTAATTCGAAAACATTACCTCACTCGCCAATCAATCGGCATTTCGCTATTTTGTTCCAAGAACTTATTCGCTTTCGAAAACGGTTTTGAGCCAAAAAACCCCTTGTGTGCTGAAAATGGTGAAGGGTGCGCACTCTCAATTTTAAGGTGTTTTGTGTTAGTTATTCAGGGCACCAACTTTTTTTGTGCATGTGCTCCCCATAAAATAAAAACTAACGGCTTTTCGAAATCATTTAAAAAATCTAAAACATGTTCTGAAAACTCCATCCAGCCAAAATTTGCATGACTTGCTGGCTTACCTTTTTCAACACTAAAAGAAGTATTCAGCAGTAAAACACCTTGCTCCGCCCAAGATTCCAAAAAACCATCGCTTGCCGGCTCAATTCCTATATCACTTTGAAGTTCTTTATAAATATTTTGCAAACTTGGCGGAATTTTAACACCTTTTTTTAACCGAAAAAAACTCATTCCATGCGCCTGCCCTTCTCCATGATAAGGATCTTGTCCAATAATCACAACCTTAGTTTTTTCAAATGGGCATTTTTCAAAACAAGAAAAAATCTCTTCTCTTGCGGGAAAAAAATATCTTTTTGAAATGCGTTCGCGTTCAACTTTTTGCCACAACTTTTTTTAAAAATATGGCTTTTTCGGCTTCGTTTTCAATAAATTCACGCCAAGAGGTCATTTTCATATCAAAAATCTTATCATAACCACAATCAAATTTCAATACTTCAAATTTATACGAATTTCTGGTATAATATTTTATATGCCAAAAAAATTGATCTAAATCTTGATAAACTTAAAACTGAGCGCGAAGAAATTCAGGCTTTTTGAGCGAACCAAACGCTTATTCTTCGCCTGATTTTTTTCTACCAAAAAAATAAGCGATTTACTGAACTCGAAAAAAATTATCGAGCGTGGTGAATTGCGCGAAAATCTTGAAAAAAATATCGAAGAAGCGCGCGAACTTGCTAGCCTTGAAACTGGTGAACTTGCCGAACTTGCTAAAAATGGAAATAGTTGAAAGCGAAGAAAAAAACTTGCCGATCTTGAACAGGAGCTTTTCGAAATGCTTCTCCCTAAAGATCCGAACGACAAAAAAAACGTGATTGTTGAAATCCGTGCAGGAGCGGGTGGCGATGAAGCTTCCCTTTTTGCAAGCGAACTTTACCGCATGTATTTGCGATATTGTGAACAAAATAGCCTAAAAACTGAACTTTTGAGCGAATCTGTAAACGATGCTGGCGGCTATAAAGAAGTTGTTTTTGGAGTAAAAGGCGATGCTCCTTACTCAAAATTAAAATTCGAAAGTGGTGTTCATCGAGTTCAACGCATTCCGGCTACTGAATCGCAAGGGCGAATTCACACTTCAACCGTAACGGTAGCAGTCTTACCTGAGGCCGAAGAAGCTGATATTGAAATCAATCCGAATGATTTGCGAATTGACGTTTATCGTTCAGGTGGTCATGGTGGTCAAAGTGTAAACACAACTGATTCTGCCGTGCGAATCACTCACATTCCAACTGGTATGGTGGTTACAAACCAAGATGAAAAATCACAAATTAAGAACAAAGAGAAAGCCCTTGGGATTTTGCGCGCACGCCTGCTTCAAGCTAAAATTGATGAGGAAAACGCCAAACTTACCGCCGAACGCCGCAGTCTAATTGGTTCTGGCGACCGTTCCGAAAAGATTCGAACATACAACTTCCCTCAAGATCGCATCACCGACCACCGGATTGGCTTTTCAAGAAGTAATATTCCAGCCGCAATGAATGGGCAAATTTCAGATATTGTTGAACACTTACAAGCTGCCGAGCTTGAATTCTTGGCCGCAAACGCTTCAGAAAACAACTAATTTATGCGAGAAACTATTGAATCTTGGTTGAAAAAAATCAGCGCAAAAACTTAGAAATGCTAAAATCGAAAGTTCACAACTTGATGCTGAGCTAATTTTGGCAAATGTTTTAAAAGTTGAACGAACTTTTTTACATGCAAATCCTCAAAAAAAGCTTTCAAAAAATATTATTTTTCACGCTAATAACTTTTTAAATAAGCGCCTAAAGAGGATTCCCCTCGCTTATATCTTTCGAGAAAAGGAATTTTTTGGAAGAACTTTTTTTGTAAACGAAAATGTACTAGTTCCTCGCCCAGAAACTGAAACCTTGATTGAAATTACTAAAAAAATTGCCAAAAATGGTGATAAAATTTTAGATGTTGGTACAGGTTCTGGAATAATTCCAATCACTCTAAAAGCTGAGCTTGGCGAAAATTTAGATCTTTTTGCGAGCGACATTTCGCTTCAAGCGCTTTCTGTGGCGAATCTAAACGCTATAAAAATCCTTAAAAGTGAAATTGAGCTTTTCGAAAGTGATCTTTTAAGCAAAATACCGTCAGAAATTCTTTCGAAAATAACAATAATTACAGCAAATCTACCTTATGTCAATAAAGATTGGGTAAATTTCGAAAAAGAATAATGAGCTACACCATGAACCACAAATTGCACTTTACGCTCAGAAAAAAACGGATTAGAGGCAATCTTTAATTTAATTTATCAAGCTCAAGATTTACCAAAATTGCAAAAAAATTATTCTTGAAGCCGACCCATCTCAATTTAAGGAAATTGAAAATTACGCCAAAAAATGTGGTTTATCAAAAACTTATTCAGAAAATTACACAATTGTTTTCGAAAAAAAATAACCCAACGAGGGGGTTATTTTTATTTATGATATTCTTCAAGAGTTGCGCGAGTATATCTTTCTCTACCGTCTCGAATATAAGAAATTTCAACAGTATCGCCAACGGACTTTTCACCGATTAAAGAACTAATGCTGGAATTTTTAGAAACCTCAACACCATCAATTTTTTTGTGATTATGTCTCCGTCCTTTAAACCAGCTTTTTGCGCAGGGCTACCATATATAATAGCATTGCCTTTTCTCGACTTAACTAAAGCACCTTTCGAAACATCAAGATTATATTTTTTTCTAATTTGCTGATTAATTGATATATAACTCGCTCCAAGATAAGCTCGTTTCGGTTCCTTGCCTTTGCTAATAGATTTTAAGATACCTTTTACTGAAGAGATTGGTATTGCGAAGCCAATACTTTGAGCTTTAGAGGCGACTGCAGTGTTAATTCCAATTACCTGCCCTTGTGCATTCACTAAAGGACCACCAGAATTTCCGCTATTGATTGCCGCGTCTGTTTGAATCATATCGGTCAAAACTTCTCTCGAAGAACCGTCTTCGCTAGAAGCCTCAACCGTACGACCAATTCCAGAAATAATACCACTCGTTACGGTACCGTCATATTCACCCAAAGCATTTCCGATCGCAATCACTTGCTGTCCGATATTTATTTTCTTCGAATCTCCAAGCTCGGCAGCTTTCAATCCTTTTGCGTTCGAAATCTTTAAAATTGCAATATCACTCATTGGGTCAACCATAACCACTCTAACGTTTTCATAAGAATCGCCATTATTAGTAACAACCAAAATTTCAGAAGATTTTTCAATAACATGCTTATTTGTTAAAATATATCCATCTTGACTAATAATGATTCCCGTTCCTGCACTTGCAGAATCTTCTGTTGAATAAAAGAATCTTGAACTTTTTTGATTTTTGCTAACAATAGAAACAACACTTTGCGAAACTCTATTCGCAACTGATTCAATCGAATTAGAATCCATTTGATTCGCAAAATTTGAAGCTTTATCGCTCGCCGAAAAATTGAAGTTCGCAGACCCAGTTTTATTCTTATTAAAATTACTTTTTGATATGATTTGAGCTAAAATAATTACACAAAATACAACCGCCACCATAATTATGGCTATTAAAAATTGACTTTTTGGCTTTTTAAAATATTTTCGAAAATTCATATTTTAACCTTTCGCAACTGGAATCGAAGAAAAGAATAGTAATAAAGTTAAGATGAGAATTGTTGCAAAAAAATCACCTCTGGTAGAAATTCTTTTTCGTTCCCTTTCTTTATTTTTTTATCTAAAAATAATCATATTAAAAACCAATAAAACTTAAAAACTGTTAAAAATAATTGCAGCCTGAGGAATTATAAAATTAAAATATGGCGTAAAGTTAATGCGATAGCCAATCACCAAAAAAAGTTGAATATCCAAGCAAATTCAGCAATAATTAGACCCCAAAAAAAGACTGAAAATCTCAATATTTAAATCTGCATAAGATGAAATAATATGCCGAATTGTTGAATATCCGAGCAAAAATGCCAAGATAAAAATTAAAGCTTCGTTCCAACCATAGGTAATCGAATATAAAGCCGAAAACCCAAAGAATACGGTGAAAAGAGCTTGAACTTGCACGAATAATTCTTTTGAGCTTGGCTTAATGATTGTTAACCAAAATATATATAAAGCCAAGAGTAGCCCTTGCGAAAAGATGTAGTCTATACCTGTTGAGAACATTAAAATAACTATACTTAGCGAAAAGATTAAATCAACAAGATTTGATTTTACATTTGCAAGCCAAAATCTTGGCCGAACAGCAAAAGTTCGCCATTTGCTTACAAAAACCAAGAGAACTGCAATCCAAGGAGTTTTAGTAATATAAATAGAGAGCCAAACGATAACCGCCAAAACAATATTTAAAAAAATATGTGCAACGTTTCCCCAAAAAGAATGTTTTTTCGAAATTCTAATAAAATCCATACTCTCTCCATTATATCACACAATTTTAAAAAAATAACCATAATTGAAAATCTTTAAAAATCATGCTAAAATATAAAAATGAAGAGTAATTTTTGGCAACGGCATCCTCGAATAGCCGACACTTTCGGGATTTTTGTTTTCTTTTTTTGTGTAACTTTAGGAACAATCTTTATTAATACTTTTATTTTTCAAAGCTTCACAATTGTTGGCTCGAGTATGGAACCAACTTTTAAAGACGGTGATAAAGCCATTATAAATCGATTGCCCTTAACTTGGGCAAATTTTACGAACACAAAATTTGTACCAAAACGTGGTGAGATTATTGTTTTCGAAAACCCACAGTTTATCGACGGGATGAAAGATCAATATATTATTAAACGCGTGATCGCCTTTGCTGGTGAAAAAGTGAAAGTTGAAAAAGGAAAATTAACAGTTTACAACGATAAACATCCTAACGGTTTTAGCCCAGATGATAATTTTAATAACGAACCAAAAAAGTATACAAGTCATGATGGAGAATGGACCGTTCCAGAAAATGAAATATTCGTTTCGGGTGATAATCGCGAGGGAAATAATTCGTATGACTCCCGAAGTGGTCTCGGTACCGTTCCGCTGTATAAAATTGTTGGCCCTGTTGCCTTTCGAATCTTTCCTTTTAACAAAATTCGCAATTTTAAATATTCACAGAACTATTAAAATATAAAAACAACCCTTTTAACGGGGTTATTTTATTTTGAAAGAATTTCCTCAAGTCGCTTTAATTCTTCTTCACTTTTAAATTTTATAACGATCTTTCCTGAACCTCTTGCAGAAGTTTTTAATATCTACATCTGCACTCAGCTTTTTTTCGAAATATGCTTAACTGTTTTTTTCGAAAGGATTGTTCACTTTTTTTAGGTTCAACTTTTTTTAGACTCTTCAATCTGCTTTTTATAATTCACTAAGAATTGTTCAATTTTACGTGAGCTCCAATTTTCTTCAATAATTTTTGGGAGAATTTTCTTGATAGTTTCCTCATCAATCTTTAAAAGTGGACGCGCTTGGCCTTCTTTTAGTTCGCCAGAAATGATATAATATTTAACAATTTGTGGAAGTTTTAATAAGCGCAAGGTATTCAAAACTGTACTTTCGCTCCTTCCGCCAACGCGTTCGCCAATTTCCTTTGCCGTTAAATTAAATTGTTCACGAAGTTTTAAATAAGCTTCAGCCATTTCAAGAACATTTAAATTATCGCGCTGAATATTTTCAATCAAACTTAATTCGAGGCGGTTTTGGTCAGAAAGCTCACGAACAACTGCAGGAACCCTTTCTAGCCCCGCGAGCTTTGAGGCGCGATAACGCCTCTCACCAGCAACAATTAAAAACTTAGAGTTTTTTCGAACGACCACAATCGGTTGTAAAACACCGTGAATTCTAATTGAGTTCGCGAGTTCTTCAAGCTTTTCCTTATTGAAGTGTCGGCGAGGTTGCTCTGGATCAGGCGAAATATCACTAATTTTTAGTTCTTTTAGTTGGTTTTTGTCATATTCTAAACCTAACTCTGAATCGATTTTTTCATCAATAATCATCTCAGTTGGAATCAAAGAAGAGAATCCACGACCAAGTCCTTTTTTCGTCATTATTTGCCCCCTTCTATACGCTGAATAATCTCTTTCGAAACTGCTCTATAAGCACGAGCGCCCTTACTAAATCTATCATAAACACCAATCGGAACACCATGACTTGGAGCTTCTGCAAGGCGAATATTCCGTGGAATCGCATTCGAAAAAATCTTATCTGGAAAGAATTTTTTAATTTCTTCAAGGACTTGCCCACCCAAAGTTGTGCGAGAATCCACCATTGTTGGAAGAACCCCAAGAAGCTCAAGGTTTGGATTCATCCCCTTTTTCACAAGCTTCATACTTTCAAGAAGCTGACCAAGGCCTTCCATCGCGTAAAATTCAGCCTGAACTGGTAGGATTAAATAATCACTAGCAATAAAACCATTCACAGTCAATAGACTCAAACTTGGTGGAGAGTCTAAAATAACATAGTCAAAATCGGCTTCAACAGATTTTAAAGCATCTTTCAATCGAGTAAATCGACCTTTTGCTGACGCGAGCTCAACTTCAGTATTAGCTAAAATCGGCGTACTTGGTGCAATTTTTAATTTCGAAAATTCTGTTTCAATAATAATTTCACCTAATTGTTTTTCGCCAGAAATCACATCTGCCATTGTAAATTCAAGCTCGTTCTTATTAATTCCAAGGCCACTAGTCGCATTTCCTTGAGGGTCAAAATCTACAAGAAGCGTTCGAAAACCCTTTTTTGCGATAAAATAAGCAATATTAATAGCGCTGGTTGTTTTGCCGACTCCTCCCTTTTTGATTGGTTATCGAAATTACCTTCATAATAATTACATTATATCATATTTTTTTAAAAAAAACCATAACCTTTAAAAAGAACGCCTTTTTAGACGCTCTTTTTATATTATTTGATAGGCTCAACCATTACTGGAATATTATCAACATATCGCCTATTTGGTGAAAGACCTTGAATCTGTACATTTTTAGCACCCGGCACAATCCAAGCGCTACCACCATCGAACAGCTGGACTTCAGAAAGTTCTTTTGGTGTAGGAGCATTGGCTGGTAGGCTTAGAATTTGCTTATGATTAGAAACCGAACTCGCCCAGAAATCAACGTGAATAAAGCCTTGACCTGTTGCGTTATTGATTATCATGTAGTTTCGAAAAGTGTCAAATTCTCGTGCAAGTCTTCCGGAAGCGAAAACATTTGAAGTATCAGCAGAAGTCATTCGAAATACAGAGTAAGCACCAAGATTATTATTTGGCAACGCTATACTTCCACCCCCATGAGAAAGCGAAAGAATACCATTATTTAAGCTTAGGGTTTGAGGTATACCAACTCCAGCATTACCCTGAATACCTTGAATTCCTTGTTCACCCTTAGCTCCGGTGTCACCTTTTTCACCTTTGATGCCCTGAGCGCCTTGGATTCCTTGTGCGCCTTGTTCACCCTTAGGACCGGTGTCACCCTTATCACCTTTTTCACCCTTCAAATCAGAATATGCAATAAGATTATTCCAGCTAGCTTCACCTTTGTATCGCCACTGAATATATAGTGCATCTTTGCGAATTTCAATTTCGCGACCATCTTGACCGTTATTTCCTTGTTCACCTTTTTCACCTCGGTCACCTTTTTGGCCTTGGATTCCTTGTGCGCCGTTTAACCCATTTTTCCCGTCAATACCATTAACTCCGTTAGTACCATTCGAACCGTTTAAACCATTAACGCCATTTTTTCCATCAACACCGTTCTTGCCATCTTGCCCATCTTTTCCGTCGGCTCCTTTTTCACCTTTAAGGCTAGCAACAGATGTAATATCTTGCCATTCGCCGTCTAAGAACTGATATTGAATTTTTCCATCTTGCTGACGAATACTAATTTGTCCAGGATTTACACCTTTAAATTGAAAATTCGAAGATCCGCGCCACCAAAATAGCAACACAATGATCAATAAAATAATCAAAGCAACGTTTGTAACCCTTAACGCCCGTTTAGAAGCATATTTATCTTTCTCCATAAAGTTCCTCTTTAATTTATTCCTACAATATTAATTACAACCATTTTAACACAAAGCACTACCTTTTTTTCAACTTATTTTACCCTTGATTTAAACTTAAAACTATGATAAAATAATAAGGATATTAAATTTAATGAGGATTTTATGAAAAAAAGCAGTCATAAAAGTTGGCGGTAAACAATTTATCGTTAGCGAAAAAAAGAGACCCTTCTGGTGGACCTCCTCCCGCAAGGAACAAAAGAGCTCGAACTTGATGCTTTGATGCTTATTAATGGCGACAAAGTGGAAGTCGGAACTCCTGTTGTGAAAGGCGTGAAAGTTTCCGCTAAAGTTGTTGACGAACTTGTTAAGGGCGAAAAAAATCCGCGTGATCCGTTACAAAGCTAAAAAAACGTGTTCACAAAGAAAAACGGACATCGTCAAAAATACACTAAAAATTGAAATTACTTCAATTAAATAATTAAAAAGGCGGCTAGCCATTCAAAAAAACTAGCTCTCTACTCAAGGGCTAGTTTTTTTATTTTTCATTCATAGATTTAACTATATATATTTTTAGGGTTGATATATTCGACAAAAAGCTTAATATTTAAATTGTGCGACATAATCATTTTACTAACTTTTTAAACCATTAATCCAGTATAACCAAAAAATAAACCCCGCTTATACGAGGTTTATTCAGTTTTCGAAACTATTTTTTCTCTACTTTTTTTCAGATTTTTTTAGCTTCGTGAGTTTTTTTGTCGCTTCAGATTCAACAACATCATTTACTTTTTTCGTAAATTCAGCAGTTGCTTTTTTCATTTCTTCACGACTTCGGTACCAGTAGGCTACAGCACCAGTAATCGCCATAATCGCAATCACCATCATTGCAGCCTCAGCAGGACCAGTATGTGGTAGTTCACTTGGAACTTCAGCACATTTTGGATCATTAGCTGCAAGATTTTCAAGACCCGTAATTTTACATTTATCGTTACAATTTGGGTCATTCTTCTTTAAGTTTCCTTTTCCAGGAATTTCACAAAATTCTTTGCGTTCTTGCGGTGTACAATTTTTTTGCACAGTTACAGTTGCTTTATCAGACTTTCCGCCGTTTTCAGTTAAAACTTGAGCCGTATTTGTGATTGTATTGTTTCCACAAACTAATTTCGAAGCATCAATTTTTGCACGGAAGATTAGTGTTGCAGAACCGCCAAACGAGTAATTACCAATGTTAACTCCAGACTTCACAACGTTATCACTCAAGATTTTACCAGCAGCATCTGATGGAGTTGTAATTCGAGTTGTTCCAGGAATAAGAACTAATCCGGCAGGAAGTAAATCTTTAATATTCACATTATTTTGTGAAATCGTTCCAGTGTTCTTATAAGTGATTTTAAACTCAACTTCATCGTTTAAACCGACATTTTGGTTTTTTGCAAAATTATTCGCACCAGCTTTCGAAACCGTTTTAGTTGTTTCGAAATCTGCAAAATCTGCTTTAAATCGATAAGTTATAACACCTGAATATTGGTCACAGCCAGGAAGCATTCCATTTAAGCTATCATAACCAAGGTTTGTACCAGAACCGAATAGATTTCCCCCATTCAAGATTTGACCATTTACTGCACCTTTTGTTGTAATTTTAGCTGAGCCTTGAATATACCTCAAAGCAACATCTCGCGAAGGAGAACGTAAAACAGCTTGGTCCCAAACTTTCTGCGGTCGTGCGTTTCGAGCGGTAATTTCTGCCCGCACAAGACCCTCTTTACCTTTCGCAATAGTTGAAGGAACAATTGTATTAAGTTTTGCGTCTAAAGCAATTCCGCGATAGCTATTCTCTTTTGAATTTAAAGAGCTTTTTGCATTATTGTGATAATAGATATAAACTTCGTATTCTCGACCAGGTACAATATCAATACTATCAACAAAATTTCCCACACCAGCTTGACGAACTCGAACGAAATTTCGTTCATCTCCAACGGTTGGATTATTTGTAATAGAGTTAAATGTTACATAGTCAGCAGGGTTTTCGGCAGTGAAGGTTTGCCTTTCTGGACCATAAGCGAAAGTGCTTCCACCTAAAGCTACCGCCCCGATGAGGGCTGCGAATGCCGCAACCCCCAAAGTTTGTAATTTATTTTTTACTAACATTTCTTACCTTTTTATTTTATTGTTGTGTATTATTTTGATTTGTAGCAGCTGAAGAGCCATATGTTTGGTTATAATTTTGTTGAGCTGCCCAAACATCGTTATAATTCACAGTTTCACCACTAATATTTACAGTTTTGTTCTGTGCTTGTTCAGCCTCGCGAGCCTTAGCTTCAGCTTCAGCCTGTGCTTGTCTAGCTTGTTCCGCAGCTTGCGCTCGAGCTTCTGCAGTGGTTTCACCAGTATATTCAGCTGGTTTTTCACCTATTTTTGAGACATCTATAGATTCATCAACACCTTCAGCTTTTATTCTACCAGTTGCTGTTCCAGGAGTAACTTCAGGATTTATATTATTGTTTCTTTCCTCTTGAGAAGCTTCACCTATTAATTCACCTTTATCCATTCTAGTGACCGCATTATCTATATTATAGATAGACTGATCAGTCTTAAATTTGGTATCATCATGTTTTTCAGGTGGAGTTTCTGGAGGTGTCTCAGGTGGAGTTTCTGGAGGTGTCTCAGGTGGAGTTTCTGGAGGTGTCTCAGGTGGAGTTTCTGGAGTAGGTGCTGGTGGTTTTTCAGTATCTGGAGCTGGTGGAGTATAAGTTTCTTCGAATGGAATTTTTGGAGTTGTCCAAGTGTTTGGAACTTCCGCAATTTTCTTCATAACCATTTGTCTACACTGATCACGAATCAAAATTTGTTGCCCATTCTTCAATTCAACCACACGAGCTGTTCCGCCAAACGCACCTTCAGCATGAGCATAATCTTTATTAGTATTTATAAATAGCGAGTAATAATCACCATCCAAAGTTTGATTTCCAACAACTTTAGCACCTTCCATATATTTCGAATATGCATCATTCAATTTCTTGAAAGCTGTCTGATCGCCATCTCGAGCAGCATCAACCAAAGCATCAACCTCATTATTCGAAATTCCAAGTAGATTCTGAGCAGATTCGGCATCGTTAATGAAGAATTGTCCCATATATTCAATATCGTCTTCGTTGTGAGATTCGATCATTTTCTTTTGATATTCTTCATTCGAAAGTTTTGAGGTGTCCGTTCCAATGGAATATTTATTCTCTTTTTGATCGATCTTATTATAATCGTCATTTTCAGAATCATATTTGCCGTTGTTAAAGTTCTTTTCGCTTTCAATTGCAGAACCATTACTATTGAAGTTTGCGGCTTCATTTAAACTATCTGCATGAACAGTACCAGAAAAAGTTTGCTCAGTTTGAGGAGAATTATCATTCGACTTAAACCCCTCAGAAGCCTGTCTTCCGACTCCAAAAATCGTCATACCAAGCATTCCTAACGCACCCATTTTCATAACTTTGCTTCCAATGAACTTTTTAATTCTCTGGAATCTACTTGCTTTTGCCTCAATATCTGAATCAGTATCAATTGAAGAATTATCTTTATTGAGTGCTCGCTCTTGGTTGCCAATTTCAAGGCTAGTTTCTAGCATTCGTTCAAGCATTGCTTCATTTTCGGGAGTTAATTCATTTTTTTGAATCAGCTCTGAACGAACTTGTCGGCGAAATCGTGCCAATTCTTCAGCGCTAGCGCCTTTCGAAGATAGCTCATTGAATTTCTTCTCAGCATCTGAAAGTTCAGCTACTTCTGGTTTTTGCTTTTCCGCATCATCACCATTATTTAACGCTTCGTTTTTTGCGCCATCATCTGGGTTCGATTTTTTTTAGCATCAGGCTCTGCCATCGCATTTTCCCAAATTGTATCAAGAACCTTTTGTCGATATTCTGGTTTTTTCGAATATTCCCATATGAATCGATCTTCAAGCTTATTTTTTAAACCGTCAAAATTTACACCATTTTTTGAAAAATCATTAGAAGCTTCAATCAATTGCTGACGATATTTATTTTTAACTTCTTCACTTTCCGCATTTTGAATCATTTTAGCCAACGAATTCATTCTTTGAATTTCCGAACTCGCTCCTACAGCTTGATCCATTTCTTCTTTTGAAAGAGTGGAAATTTCATAAGGTTGTTCGCTTTCAACTCGATTTTCACCATTTTCCATTTGGCGGTAGTGTTCGTCGCGCTCCATCATTTCATCAAAAGCAACTTTATCACCTTTATGAATTGCATCGCGAACAGATTTATCGAATTTTTTTGCGCCTTTCGCAAGTTCTTCTTCGCGATTTTTTTTATGGCTTCAGCTTCAGCTTTAGCTTGTTTCTGCTGGGCTAACTCTTCTTGTAGAGTATCCCAAGAGCCGTAAGCATCTTCGAAAGACTTGCCAGTATCTGGCGCGGAATTAAAAGTATTCCCGTTTTTCATTTCTGTCCTTGTTTATTTTTAATTTATTTTACTACCGTATTTTACCACAAGCGTATTAAAAAGTCAATACTTTTTTTAAAAAAATAAAAATTGATATTTCTACCGATTTTATTTTTTTCTAGATATTAAGCTGCGATTTTTTTCCAGAAATTGCTCGAATAATGTTCGAAAAAAACGTTTCCCTGCTGAGATTTCTCGAGGAATAGATTTTATTGTACTAATTTCTTGAACGAGTTGTTCTTGTGTTTTAAACTGATTTTCACGCAAGCTAAATTTATCTTCACGACCCTCATAAGTTTCAAAATTTGCACCATAATCTTCGAAATGCACAATATTCAAGTTTTGAATTTCATCATCTCGCAAGAAAAAAACTACTGTTTTCACGATCGGTGTTTCGTTCAGCGCGCGCATAAATATCGTTCAAGTTCTCAAGAGCTTCATTTTTTGAACTCTCTTGTGTTTTTTCGATTTCTTTTTGTTGCTCAGAATTCAAACTTTCGAAAGAGTCAAATTTAAAATCTTGAAATTCTTCAAAGCTATTCTCTCGCTCGAGAGATTTTTTTATCTTGCTCGTTCGTGTTATAATCGTTTATCTTAAAATTTTCCATTTTTTTGCCTTTTTGATTTTTCATGTTTTTTTATTTAAAAAAATAACTTATGCTTGTATTATAGCATAAGTTATTTTTAATTGTCAATATCTTGGTTAAGCTTTTTTTGAGTGAAATTTTCACTTCTGAACCTTCAACTTTTTACAACCTGAACAAAATCAAGTTCATTTTCTGAAATTTCAGCCTTTGAAGCCAAAACTTCTTTCGAAATTTCTTGTTCAAATTTTTTTGAACGAATTAAGAACTTCAGTATTTTCAGATATAAAGTTAAGCTCAATTCGATCATTAACGTTTAGGCCAGCTTTTTTGCGTGCAGTCTGAATGTGGCGAATAATCTCACGCATCAAGCCTTCTGCACGAAGTTCAGGAGTTAGCTCAAAGTCAAATTCAACACCCTCACCACCAAAATCAACATTTTTAACGTTTAATTCTTCCATCAAAATTGGCGTAAAATCAAAGGATTTTGCATTTCGTGGAACTTTCACACTAGCTAATGGCTGGCGAATCTTTATACCATTTTTCGCTCGGAGAGCAAGAGCTTCATTCACATAGCCACGAACTTCAGCCATTTCAGCAAGTAAGCTCTCATCAATCTCACCGGCTTCTGGCCAATCTTTCAAATGAACTGAGCCATCACTAACCATTTTACCCCAAAGTTCTTCTGTTAAGAAAGGCACAAATGGCGCAAGAATCAACGCAAGATAGCTCAAAACATAGTGGAGTGTTTGGTAAGCTTGAAGCTTATCGGTACCGTTTTCGCTCTTCCAAAAACGACGGCGCGAACGGCGAACAAACCAGTTTGAAGCATCATCGAGAAACGGCAAAACACCTTCGAGCGCACGTGGAATATTATAAACATTCATATTTTCAGTGATTTCGTTTCGAAGCTCATGAACACGACTCACAATCCATTTATCAAGCGGATTTTCAAGATCTTTCGAAGGGTCTTTGAGCTCGCCGTCAAATTCCCAACCATCAACACTCGCATACATCGTGAAGAAATCATACATATTCCAAATCATTGAAAGCTTGCGCGCAACATCTGAGACATCCTTATCGTGAAGCGCAAAATCTTCACCATTTAAAAGTGGACTAGTAAGTAACAAGAATCGCAAGCTATCGGCTGAATATTGATCCATTAGTTCGTTCGGATCGGTGTAGTTACCAAGCGATTTACTCATTTTTCGGCCATCATTTCCTGCAACAACACCGGTTGTAATAACGTTTTTGAAGGCATTCTTACCAAACAAAGCAGTATTTACAGCGTGAACATAATAGAACCACGCACGAACCTGACCGATATATTCAACAATAAAGTCGCCAGGGAAATTCTTTTCGAACTTCTCTTTATTTTCGAAAGGATAATGGAATTGTGCAAATGGCATTGAGCCACTTTCGAACCAACAGTCAAGCACTTTATCAATTCGAGTGTATTTTTCGCCATCAATTTCGAAAGTAATTTCATCAACCCAAGGTCGGTGATAATCTTCAAGCTCCACGCCACTCAATTCTTTAAGTTCTGCATAAGATCCAATAACACGAATCTTACCGCTTTCAGACTTCCAAACTGGCATTGCTGTCGCCCAGAAACGATCGCGCGATAGATTCCAATCTGGTGCAGCTTCAAGATTTTTCTCAAAACGGCCGTGCTTCAAATGAGCTGGGAACCAATTAATGTTTTCATTTTGCTCAAGCATTAATTCTTTTTGACCTTGAATATCAAAGAACCAGCTTGGATGTGCGCGATACATCAAGCGCTGACCAGTGCGTGGATTGTGCGGATACTCGTGGCGAATGTAATCGATTTTCCAAACAACACCACGTTCTTTCAAGATTTTTGCTAATGGCTTATTAAACTCCCACACATCTTCACCTGCAAATTCACCGTTAATATATTTGCCATATTCATCTAAAACGTGAAAAACTGGGATTCCGTATTTTTTACCAAAGTTGAAGTCTTCTTCACCATAAGCTGGAGCCGAGTGAACAATTCCCGTTCCGCTTTCAAGAGAAACATAATCTGCACCCCAGACTTTATAAGCATTTTCTTCACCTTCGCCCGAATATTTCGAATCTTCGAAAAGTGGCTCATAGCTCAAACCAACCAATTCTGAACCATCAATCAAATTAATGAGCTCAAAAGGAATTGGCTGTTTTTTCTCATCAACAAAAACTTTTTCGAGCAAATCTTTTGCTAAAATATAGAATTCATCACCAACTTTAACTTTTGCATAGGTGAAATCTGGGTTAACAAACAGACCCATATTTGCCGGCAAAGTCCAAGGAGTTGTTGTCCAGGCGAGCATTGCAGTTTTATCTTTTGAGCCTTCTGCATCTTCGAGATCTTTCAGCCAAAACTTCACAAAAACACTTGGGTCGGTTACGGTTTTATAGGCGTCGTTATCCATTGTAACTTCACTTTTCGAAAGTGGAGTTGCCCACGCCGTATCATACATTAGAACGCGTTCACCTTCGTAAATTTTACCCTTTTCATAAAGAGTTTTGAACGCCCACCAAACAGATTCCATAAAATCTTTATCCATCGTTTTGTAAGCATTTTTAAATTCAACCCAACGACCAATACGATCAATCGTATTTTCCCAAAGCGCCGCATTCGAAACCATACTTTCGCGCGCAGTTGTGATATATTCGGCGAGTGAAATTTTTTCACCAACTTCATGACGAGAAGTGATACCGAGCTTTTTCTCAACAAAGTTTTCGGCTGGCAAACCATGTGTATCCCAACCCCAACGGCGTTCAACTCGCTTTCCTTTCATTGTTTGGTAGCGCGGCACGGCATCTTTTACAATTGAACTAAGAAGGGTTCCATGGTGCGGCACACCAGTAATGAATGGAGGGCCATCATAAAACACGAAAGCGTTATCTTCGCTACGGTTTTCAACTGATTGCTCAAAAGTTTTTTCTGCTTTCCACCGCGCCAAAACATCAGCTTCGTATTCTTTTGCTCTTCTTCTTGAATTTGCTTGAAATTTCATTATTTCTCCTATGAATTTACTTTATAACTTAGTCTCATCATTTCTTTTGCAGTCTCTAAATGATTGATATTATTTATTTTCATTTGATAACAACCAGTAGCCCAATGACCTTTCGCTGAGACATCTTCAATATCGGAATATTTTTTTGGATCAAAGTCAGAACGTTCAATATTAAGATTCAAATCTAAAGAGTTTTTTTCTTAACAACAATACTAAAAAAATATTTTTTTCTTTCTCATTTTGAAAAGCCAAATACATCTTCTTTACCTCTGGTTGAATTTCTGGGCTAATATTCTCAGCAAAAATCTTTTTAGCTCCCAGTAAAATTCTTGAATAAAAATCTGAACCTTTTGATACCAATTCATCTTCACTGTAGTGAATAATTTCCTTAAGTACAGTTCTTTCATCTTTACTACTATTCGTTATATTCACTTGGCTTTTTTTGGGTTCTTCCCTTTTTTTCATACCCTTTTTGCAAGTACTCTACTATATCACCATATTTTCTAAATTCATATAGTTCAACTGGAAAATTTTCTGTAGTATATTCGCTTGCCCTAAGCTGATATTCAGTAAATTTCGGAGATATAAGAATTACACGCGATTGAGACCAATCGATTTCTGGAATTCCTCCTCCATTTTTTTCTCAATAAATTTTTAAAAATAAAAAGCTTCTTTATTTTTTTCAGCATTAATGATAAGTACGCCAAACCTTGATCTGCAACAGAATCACTTTTTAATCTTTTTATATTCAATGATCACAAAGCTGTTACTTTCATCATCAAACGCCAAAGTATCTATCCGTAGATTATCGACAGCAAACTCTGTTTCTATAAATCTTAACCCAAAAATCTCTTCAAGATTATCCTCAGTCATTTTCTGAATATCTTTCTCAAGATATTTTTGAGAAACATTCTCCTGTTTGATAGCTGTTAATTTTTTTTATTATTCAATCTATAAAGCATGCTCTTATCCTTCCCTAAATTAAAAATCACCTCTTTTAGATTCGAGAACCAAGCAAGCTCGGCGATACCATCTCGATTCCAAAAGAAGTGATTCTTTTAGCTCTTAATTTTAGCTTTCACGGAGCTTTCCCGCCCAGTTCTAATCAGTTTTCAAAAACCTTTTCTTCTGGGAGCTTCGCGGTTGATAGCCGCTCATTTATCAAAATAAAACGCTTTTATGATTTTATTTTATCAAAATTTAAAGATATTTTCAAGCTTTTAGATGTTTTATTTATTACTATCCTTCGGACAGCCAAATAAAACCATCATGGCACTATTATTTACTGTTTTTAGAAATTTCTAACCATTTTATCTGCAACTTTTTAATGTCTTAGTTTTCCAAATAAATATCTAGCCTATCGTTAGCTGTATGTTAGTTACTTTCTCGCTAGTTTTAGAGCGCATTAACCTCCCTATCACTCGTTAGCTTGCGTTTGTCACCTATAAACCTTCCGAGTATCTTGTCTTCAGTAAAGCTTAATTAGTTGCCATGTTCCCTAACAATTTAGAATATGATATAATTATTTTTAATAATATATAATGCTAAAATCGAGTATATATCCAAATAAAATTATTGTCAATACAAAAAACACGCTAATTTTTTAGCTTAGCGTGCATAGTATGCGACTTCATCAAATAATGGCAAAGGTCGCCCGTGCCACATCTGCAAAAGTCGACCATCATCGGCAATTGCTAAGATTGTCGGATATTCAACAATATCATAAGCTTGCAAGAAAAATTGATTCCTACTGTCATCTGGGTTCTTTTGCTCAATTTCGAGCCCAGTTTGCTTTTCGAAATCGTCAACATATTCTCGAACTTCACGGCCATGATCGCTAGCATCTTTATAAACTACTACAATTCTCATTTTCACCTCTAACTTTTGCTAAAATATCTTCGAAATCTTCAACCGTTTCAAAGCCATTAAAAACACTCGCAAAACGAATATACGCAACCTTGTTCATCTCAAACAATACCGAAAGAACCGTCTCACCAATCTGGTGTGAAGAAACTTTACTTGATTTTTGAAGAAGTTCATTCTCGACACGATTAATAATTTCTTCAACTTGAAGGTCAGAAATGAACTTACCAATTGAACGAATAATTGAACTTTTAAGCTTTTCACGGCTAAAATCCTCGCGACCACCGTGCGATTTCATCACAACAATTCGTGGTTTTTCGATACGCTCATAGGTGGTAAAACGAGTGCCATCTGGCGCAACTCGGCGGCGGCGCACAGATTGACCGTCAACTGACATTCTACTTTCCAAAACTTTTGTTTCGTCAAGCTTAAATTCCATTAATCTTCCTTTTTATTACGTTTTCGGCGTCGCAAAAATGCAGGAATATCGCTTTCATCCTTTTCTTCTTCATCTTGAGCCCAAATATTTTTAGTTTCGATATCACTAGCAAAATCTTCGGCTGAAGTTTTTTCTTCATTATTTAATTCCATATCAATTGCGTTCGAAATTGTATGGTTGATTTCTTGCGCTTCAGTATGTTCATCTTCAAGATTAAAAGTTTTCGAAACAGCACTTTCGAGCGAATTTCTTATAGGCTCATTATAATCACGATCAAAACCAGTTGCAACAACTGTGATAATCAATTCATCTTCAAGCTCAGGTTTAAGTGTTGCACCAAAAATAATATTCGCATCCGGAGCAACGGCACCAGTAATAATTTCGGCCGCCTCCTGAATCTCGCTCATACTCATATCATAACCACCAGCAACATTAAATAGAACACCGCGTGCGCCATCAATAGAAACTTCAATCATTGGGCTTTCGATAGCTTGTTCGGCAGCTTTTTGAGCACGATTATCGCCACTCGCACGGCCAATTCCCATCAAAGCAGAACCGGCATTGCTCATAATTGACTTAACATCTGCGAAGTCAAGGTTGATCAAGCCATGTTCGGTGATAAGTTCGGAAACACCCTGAACACCTTGTCGAAGAACATCGTCAGCAATCTTAAAAGTTTCAAGAAGTGGCAAATTCCTATCAACAGTTTGAAGAAGACGATCATTTGGGATTGTTATTAAAGTATCAACCGCAGAGGCAAGCTTTCAATTGCCCAATCAGCATTAGTTTTGCGTTTTGCGCCTTCGAAAGTAAATGGACGTGTTGCAACACCAATAACTAAAATTCCCATTTCACGAGCAATTTCAGCCACAACGTGACCAGCGCCAGAACCAGTTCCACCACCAGCACCAATGGCGATAAACACCATATCGGCACCATCAAGAGCCTCGCGAATTTCTTCTCGAGATTCAAGAGCGGCGCTCTCACCAACAATAGGATCAGCACCAGCACCTAAACCATTTGTAGTTTCACGACCAAGGTGGATTTTCTTGTCAGCCTTTGATTTATATAAAGCTTGAGCATCAGTATTCATCGCAATAAACTCGATATTACTCAAACCAACATCTTTCATTCGATTAACGGCGCTTCCACCGGCACCACCGATACCTACAACTTTAATTTTAGCAAAAGTTTGAACTTCATTTGGTATAATTTCTGGCATTTCTTCTCCTTAATCTACTCCCATTATATCACTTTATTGTTTTTTCTTGAATAATTTTGCAAAAAATCCGATTTTTGCTGGTTCTTCATCTCTATAACTATTATATCTCGAAGTATTATCGCGCATTTCGATTAATAAACCGACTGCAGCAGAATACTCGAGCGTTTTAACCTTTTCAGAAACCGTATTGTCAATTCCATTTTTACTAATCTGTACTGCAAGCTGAAGATATTTTTTCGCAAATATATCAATTCCTTTAAGAGCTGCTCCACCCCCCGTTAGTATAATACCGCCTGGTAATTGATTCTCAAAGCCAGACTTTCGAAGAACCTTTCGAACTTCCTCAAAAATTTCTTCAACCCTTGCCTCAATAATTTCATCAATTTCTTGCGTATTAAAGCTGTAATGCTCGCGACCATGTTTTACGACAATATCGCTATTGTCTTCTCTTTCGAAAGCAAAACCGTGCTTAATTTTAATTTCTTCAGCAACTTCTGGAGAGACTTTTAGCCCAATTGCAAGGTCGTTGGTAATATTTATTCCTCCTAGCGGAATATTTTCAATGAATTGTAAATTGCCATCTTCGAAAATCACAATACCAGTAGTTGAAGCTCCCAAATCAACAACAACAACGCCATTTTCTTTTTGGTTTTCGGTTAGCACAGCCCGAGCTGAAGCTACTACACTTGGAATGTATAAATTCGAAGAAATATCAAACCGCTCCAAAATATTTTCAGCATTTTCAACTTGTATTCTTGGTGCAGAAATTGCGTTTCCATAAACCTCAAGTCGCGTTCCAACCATTTCGAAAGGATCAGCAATCCCTTCTTGATTATCAACGTTATAATAATAAGGCATAAACTTCAAGATTTCTCGATTTTCTGGGATTTTGCCGATCAATGCAACATCTTCAACTCGGTCAATATCTTCATCACTAACCAAGCCCTTTTCTGAGTTCACTGCAACCATTCCGTCTACTTTTGTGCTCAAAATTTGCACGCCATTAACACTCACAGCTGCTCTTTCCGTTTTATAGCCGCTCATGCGTTCAGCTTCAGCAAGAGCTTTATCAATTGCACGATAAACATTTTCTGGATGCGTAATAACACCTTTTTAAGTCCAGAGTTTTCAGCCGATCCAAGCCCTAAAATATTTGGCGAACCATCTCTATCAAAGTTCGCAATAAGCACGCGAACTTTGCTTGTTCCAATATCTATTCCTACCGCATATCGAGAATTCTCATTCATAGTTCTATTATACCGTTAATGCTAATTTTTAGCAAGAGTAAAAATAATAAAACCAACAAAATTTATATTTTTGTTTCGAAGCAGAATATAAAAAATAAAAAAACACCCTCGCAGTAGGTGGGTGTTTTTTTAAAAAAATAATTTCTGGTGCTGGGAGAAAGATTCGAACTTTCGAAGGCATCTGCCGACAGATTTACAGTCTGTTGTGTTTGACCGCTTCACTATCCCAGCATTCAACTCTTGTATTAAAAAATACTTGGAGCCACCTTTCGGATTCGAACCGAAGGCCTGCTGTTTACAAAACAGCTGCTCTAACCAGCTGAGCTAAGGTGGCACAACCAAGTACATTAATAATTATACACGAGCCTTTTTCAAAATTGCAAGTACTTTTTTTGATTATTTTTTTCTAAAAATCTCAATTGTTGAATCTACAATTTGAAAATCTGGTAAAAAATGGGAGATTTCTTTTCGAATCTTAGTAGCTCTTGAAATATCGCTCACAAAAACTCTTGCCGTAAAAAAATATGTTCTGCTCCGTCAAGGCTCCAAAAAAATGAATATTTTCAATTTTTTTAAAAACACCTTCAACCGCTAAAATTTGCTTTTTTTAATTTTATTCAAATTTTTTTATACTTGGCGCACGCTGAGTTAAGATCTTTAAAAACTCCCCAAGCATTCGAAATTGCTCCCCAAGAAATAAATAATAAAATACATAAACTTACCACGCGATCAAGCATATGAAGACCCGAAAATAAAATTAAAATAGAGGTGATAAATGTTAAAATCCAACCAAGTAAATCTTCAATTAAGTGAAGTGAAACCGTTCGGTCAAGAATATTTTTCGAACCATATAAGCGTGTTGCGGCAAATAAATTCACTAAAATTCCCGCAATTGAAACAATCATCAACCCTGGAACATTCACATATGGGTGAGTATGCGGAAAAGTAAATTCATAATATACAGAAATCGCCATTGCGTATGAAAGCCATAAAATCACACCAGCATTTAAAAGAGCCCCGAGCGCTGCAAAACGTTTATAACCATAGCTCATCACAGAAGTTGGTTTTTTCTTGCTTAGTTTACTTAAAATTAATGTAATCGTAAGCAGGATTGCATCACCCAAATCGTGAACAGCATCAGCCGAAATTGCTGCCGAACTAAAAAGTGCACCAAAGAAAAACTCCGCAATCGAAAAACCTAAATTTAAACCAATTGCTAGTGGAAGATTACTCGATTTTTTATGGTGATGTACTACTCCAAAATGAGCATGCGCTTGTTTGCAAGCTTTTTTCTCTTTCGAAATTTTATCTTTCCCTCCCATTTTTCGAAATTTTATTCTAAAGTAAGAATTTCTGCTCCATCTTTTGTGACCAAAATGGTGTGTTCAAAATGTGCCGAAAGCGAACCATCTCTCATTAAAACATCCCATTCGCTATCTGTTCCATTAAAAATTACATCACCTCTACCCAATGAAGTCATTGGCTCTATACAAAAAGTATCACCCTCTTGAAAAACTACACCTGTACCAGCTTTACCGTAGTTTGGAACTTCTGGCGCCATATGCATTTTTAAGCCAACACCGTGGCCAACCAATTCACGAACATTACCAAGTTTTGATTTTTTCAGCGATTTTTCAACTGCCGCACCAATATCACCAGTTTTCACGCCAGGCTTAACAACGGCGATTCCAGCTGAAAGTGCTTTTTTAGTATCGTTCAAGAGATGTTTAACTGCTCCTTTTGGCTCTTCGCCAATCACGGTTGTCGTGGCAGAATCAGTCATCATTCCTTTAAATTCAATTACCATGTCAAATTTTACCACATCGCCTTTTTTGAAAGGGGTATCATTCGGTGCGCCGTGAACAACACAATCATTCACCGAAATGCAAACCACACCAGGAAATTTTACATCCGGCGTTAAATATGCAGATTTTTGCACCATATTCTTTAATTTTTCGTGCAAAAGCATCAACTTCAAGGCCGGTCGTGCCAACTTTCGAAAAATTCCGTAAGTTCACGCAAAATTCGAGCAAGGATTTTTCCGCCCTCACGCATTGCCTGAATCTGCGCTTCAGTTTTATTACCAGTAATTAAATTCCGCACGATTCAATTTCCTCCATAATACGATCATGGACTTGACCAACCGTACCAGTTCCATCAATATGGGCAATTCTTACACCATTTTCATTAAAATAATTCAAAACTGGATACATTTCTTGCCGATAAATTCGAAGGCGCTCGTCGATAACTTCTGGAGTATCATCAAGTCGGCCACGAATTTCAAGCCGACGCATCAATTCACTTCGTGGAACTTCCAGAACAATCACTAAATCAACATTTCGACCATGATTTTGCTTATTTTCAATCAGCCATTTCGCCTGGGCAAGCTGGCGTGGATATCCATCAAGAATAACCTGTTTAACATTTTTACTGTTTGCACGATCAAGAGCCTCACCCATAACGCGATTAACAATTTCTGGGTCGACTAGTTTTCCCGTACTCATTCGCGCAAGAAGCTCAGGATCTTTACTATCACGCAAAAGCTGCCCTGCACCAAGCCAGCGCCAATCATTCCGCGCCGCTAATAAATTTCCTTGAACGCTTTTACCAGCACCTGCTGGACCAAAAAATACAATCATTAAATTCCTTTTGTTTTTAAAATTATATTCCTTTATATTATAGCATAAAAAAATTAAAAAAATTAGAAATCTTGGCTAAAAAAAGTAATATTTTTGACTACTCTATCGTAGAGCTGATATTTTAAGAAGCTAAACCTATGTTTTTATAACATTATTATAGAATGGGATCATATTGCGATCGCAATAATTACTTACGAAAGTTCCTCTTTCACAATTTTTGCCAGAACCGCACCATCAGTAGAATTACCAAACTTTGCTTTCATTTTACCGATAATTGCGCCCATTTGTTTAATTGAAACTTCACCCATTGTTGAAATTTCGTCTTTCACGGCTGCACGAATTTCTTCCTCACTCGCCATTTCCGGCAAATATTTCGAAAGAATTTCAGCTTCTTTCAATTCATTTTCAGCACGTTCGGCATCTAGTAAATTCGCAGCTTCTTTGCGCTTTTTTACTTCTCGCGCAACCAGAGTTTCAATTTCAGTATCATTTAAGCCTTCTTCACGCTTACCAAGTTTTACTTCTTCGTCCAAAATTGAAGCCTTCAAACCTCGTAAAACTGTAGTTTCGAAAGAGTTGCGGGCAAGCATTGCGGTTTTTAAATCTGCGTTAATTTGTTCTTTTAACATTCTTACTCCTTTTTAAAATAAAAACTAATCTCTGGGGTGGGATTTAGGTTTTTGTTCTCCATAAAACAAATCTCCTTTTCCCCTATTTAAGTTCCAGACACCTTTGCGTTCAGGCTTCGACCCCCAATATTTCAAGTTATCGATATAGAAATATTTTCCTTTATGCCCATAGAAATATTCGGTTTCTCCATACTTCTCGATTATTTCTGCAAGCCTTTCTAATTCCTTATCTTCTCCGTTGTTTTTGCTCAGTGCATATTCATGAGGTGCTGTTTTGGCATATGTTTTAGCAAAAATCCACTCATACTTTTCTACAATGCTGCGAGCTTCTGCCACTATTTGTTCTTTTAGCATTTTCATCATTTTAAAATAAATCCAGCCTTTCGACTGGAATTTATATTTTTAGCGAATACCAAGTCGCATTTTTTGTGCTTTTTCAGCACGGCGTTGATTTCGAACGATTGCTTTTTTGCGTCGTTCAACCTTGCTTAGAGGCTTCGAAAATCTCATTGACGCTTTAGCTTCGCTCAAAACTCCACTTTGTAGAACTTTTCGATTAAAGCGACGAATGATGTTTTCGTTAGCTTCTTTCTGGTCTTTCCTTGTTACACTAATACTCATACTGATTACTATTTTACCAAAGTTTTTTTAAAAAAGCAAGAAAAAAATAAAATCGCCCGATTTTGAGCGATTTTCGAGAATTTTTACCGTTCATTATTTAATTTTAGCCTGTTCACGATAAAAGTCAATCCAGATTTTCAATAATCGATCTTCAGAGTAAAATTCCGAAATTTCTTTCGATTTTTGCTTTTGTATTTTTTTCAAGAATTTCTGGATTTTTTTCGAAATATCTTTAATTACTTCATTCATCTCTTCGAAATCTTCACCCACCAAATATTTTCCTTCAAGAATATTTTTATATAAGTCTAAATCGCGCAACATTATTGGCGCACCACAACTGGCTGCTTCTAGAATAGACATCGGGAAAAGCTCCGCATAACTTGGTAGAAGAAACAAATCACAACTTGCATAAAACTTTCGAATTTCTTCGCGTGGAACAATTCCTAAAAATTTCAAATTTTTTTGGTGGATTTTCAACTATTTTTTTATAACGCTCGTAGCCACTAGTAATTTTTTTCCAAACGAAAAAACCGCCGGCCCAAATAAATTTAACATTGGGATTATTTTCTGCTAATTTTACGAAATCATCAATGCCTTTCCGCTGTTGAACTTGACCAACTCCAAAAACTACAATATCGCTTTTTTTCCAGCCTTGTGATTTTCGAAATTCCTCTCGTTCTTCTTCACTCAAAGGCGACCATTTATCTTTTGCAACAAAGTTTGGAATATAAGTTATTTTTTTCTCGGTCAATGCCAATTTTAACTAATTCCTCTTTAAAAATCAGGATTCACAACCACTAAATGATCCATTTTATCATAAAATTTGATCAGATATTTTTTTACAATTTTTTCAGCAATTGCTGGCATATCTAAACTACCGTCAAGAGTATCGGGAATTAAATGAACATAGCCAATTCTGCGGCCAGTATATTTTTTAAACTGTGCAGCTAGATAGAAATGTGGATCAATAGTGTGAAAATGTGTAATATCTGGATTTTTCGCACGAAGTGTTTTAGTAATTTTCAGCTCACTCTTTGCTCGATTTTCAAGAAGATTCATTAACTCAACATAAGCGCCGCCAACACCTTGGCCAGCAACCTTATCCGCAGAACTCATCATATTCACATGGATTTTATTCATAAGCCAATTATACACGCTTTCTCTCTAAATGTAAAATCTGCCCTTCAATATTTTTTTGCCCTTGCCATTCATTCAGGCCGAGTGAAAAAACTACATCAATTTCTTCACCAATTTCAGCAAAAAATTCTTCTGGCGCATTAAATTTTAACATTTTAATTTCATTCTCGCCATCTGTTAAAGTTAGCTTTAAATGCTGTTTTTTATCGCCCATTTCTTGCCGAGCCATAACTCGCACCTTCTTAATTTCGAAAGTTGGCTCTTCATTTCCCTTTCCAAAAGGCTCAAGCGCTGTAATCTTTTCGAAAAGCCCCAACGAAATTGACGAAAAGTCTTCAAGCTGAATATCCACTTTTGGCAAAAGATATTCAAGCTGATTTTTGAGATTAAGCGAATCATAAAAATCGTTCACGCTTTTTCGAAAATCATCAATTTTTGAAGCTGGAAGAGTTACACCTGCGGCTGCATCATGGCCGCCACCTTTGATGATGATTTCACTTGCATTTTGTACCGCTTGGCTCGCCGAGAATCCACCAAAACTTCGCGCCGAACCTTTTGCAATTTCACCCTCAATTGAAATTACAAAAACTGGTTTTTTAAAGCGTTCAAGCAAACCACTTGCCACAATTCCAATAATCCCGTCATTAAAACTTTCATCCGCCAAAACTAAAACTTTATCATTTTCAAAATCCTTAGCTTTTTGGATTGCAATTTCGAGCGCTTCGTGTTGAATTTTACGGCGTTTTTTATTTAAATCATCAAGATTTTTAGCTTTTTCGAAAGCCATGAAAGCGTCGTTCTCAAGCATTAAATCCAGAGCCTTTTCAGCCGTTTCGAGCCGACCAGCTGAATTGATCCGTGGGCCAATAATAAAACCGAGCGTTGAACTTTTTGGCTCTTTCACGCCAGCTAGTGCAAGCATCGATTTCAAGCCAGCTCGGCGAGTTTTCGAAAGGACTTTTAGCCCCCAAAAAATATTTTGGCGGTTTTCGATAGTTTGCTCCATAATATCGCAAACTGTGCCAAGTGCTACCATATCAAGAAACCATTTTTCTTGACCAAGAGGTAAACCATCAAGTTTAGTCTGTAAAGCTTGAACCAATTTAAAAGCCACACCAACACCCGCGAATTTATCAGCCTGCGGATATTTATTTTCTTTTCGGCGAGGATTTACAACAGCCACTGCATTCGGCTGAACTTCGGCAATATTATGATGATCGGTGACAATCGTATCAATTCCAAAGCCTTTCGCAAAATCAATTTCAGCATGATTCAAACTTCCGCAGTCAACTGTTAAAATTAGATTTGTTCCGCGTTCTGCTAAAATTTTAACGCCACGTTCGTTCATTCCATAGCCATCTTTAAAACGATCTGGCAAAAAATAATCTACATTTTTGAATCCAAAACTTTCGAAAGCAGTCAAAATCACAGTTGAGGCAGAAACACCATCAACATCATAGTCGCCATAAACAGTAATTTTTTCTTGATTTTTATGAGCAACAAGCAATCGCTCAACTGCTTTTTCCATATCTGGCAATAAAAAAGGATCGTGCTGATTATCATAATCTGGGTTCAGAAAAGCCTCACGATTCTCTTTCGAAATTCCACGATTCTCTAAAATCTGTTTAAAAATTTGCTCCACCACTTTTTTAAAAAACCTACCTTTTTACAGATTTTTCAATATAATTTCTAGAACGCGAAACACTATTTTGCTCGCGAACCTTCACTACAATTGATTGAAGCTCAGAAAAAAATAAAAAATTCGTATTTGCAAAATAAGTGTATGTGTTCTTTTTCTTTTCTCTATACAAAAAACCAACCTTTTCAAGCTTAGCGAGCTCACGCTGAATATTTCCCGGGTCTTCTTTTTAAAAAGTTTCGCAAGACCACGAGAATGCATTTTAATTACAGGATACGTCACGAAAAACACAACAATTTTTCGCTTTACTCGTGATGTAATAAAAAAATATCTAAATCTACCATATACTCGCCTTTTTCGTATTTCTATTTTACAAAAATTTTTCGATATTTTCGCAAGGCTTATTTTAGCATAAAAAAATATTTTTATTTTTTTCGCTATTTTTTTGATGTAAAATAAAAATATATGGAATTTTACTTTGAAGTTGCCCCAACAAAAAAATTGTTCGCTCAAATAGCGAAGTTTTTACTTATGCTTCAAAAAGATAAACTTAAAATTGGCCAGATCGTCGAAGTTCCTGTTGGCAAAAATATGACTGGCATAGTTTGGCGTGAAGTTCAAAAAGCCAGATTTTGAGACTCGTGAAATTACAAAAAAATATAGAAAAAAATAGCAATCCCTAAGCATTTAATTCAGCTTTCAAAATGGATGAAAAGAATATTATGGTACTCCGCTCTCACAAGTTTTGAGTGGAATTTTTACCAAATGGTGTTAATAAAAAAATCGGCGTTTTTTTCGAAAACTGAAAAAAATAAAATAACAGATGAAAAAAACAAACTAGTTGTTCAAATTTTTTTATACACAGCTCAACAAGAAAAAAAGCTATTAATAAACTTGATAAAATAAATTCAGGAACAATCCTTTTGCACGGAATTACGGGCTCTGGAAAAACTTCAATTTATATTGACCAAGCAAAAAAAACTTTACAAAATCAAAAATCGGTAATAATTTTAGTGCCGGAAATCGCCTTAACTTCACAATTAGTTTCTAATTTTGAAAAGCATTTTGAAAAATATTAAGATTATTCATTCACACCAAACCGAATCAGAACGCCATAAAAACTTGGTTAAAAATTTTGCACGACGAAAACCCGCAAATTATTATTGGGGCTCGCTCTGCACTTTTTGCGCCAGTTCGAAATTTAGGTTTAATTGTAATTGATGAATGCCATGAGCCAAGTTTTAAACAAGATCAAACACCAAAATATTCCGCATTACGAGCGAGCAGTTTTTTGGCTTCAAAATTTAATTTTAAAGCAATTTTTGGTTCAGCAACGCCGCTTGTTGAAGATTATTTTCTAGCAGAAATTTCAGCAAAAAAACGGCGGAAATGAAATCATAAAACTAACTGAACTTGCCAAAAAAAGAAGCCAAACCGCCAAAAAATTGAGCTAATAGATTTAACCAAAAAAAGATTCAAAAATCACACCGATTCTTTTTCAAAAATGCTTGCCGAAATGGAACAAACTTTAAATGAAAATAAACAAGTTTTAATTTATCACAACCGCCGTGGTTCAGCGAGCGTAACACTTTGCCATAGTTGCGGTTGGACGGCACTTTGCCCGAACTGTCTCATTCCACTCACTTTGCATACAGATAAATTTCAACTAGTTTGCCATATTTGCGGACACAAAGAAAGGCCGCCAACTTCTTGCCCAGATTGCGGAGAACCAGAAATCATTCATAAAGGTATTGGCACAAAAGCAATCGAAGAAGAGATTCGCAAGCTTTTTCCAAACAAAAAAATTGCACGATTTGATGCTGACAGCGACAAAAATGAAACTGTCGAAAAGCTTTACCATCAAATTCGAAACGGTGAAATTGATATTATTATTGGCACGCAAGTTATTGCTAAGGGTTTGGATTTACCAAATTTAAAAACCGTCTGTGTGGTTCAGGCAGATGCTGGTTTGGCTTTGCCAGATTTTACTTCAAGTGAGCGAAATTTCCAGCTTATTTCACAAGTTGTTGGGCGAGTTGGGCGACATTCGAATGAGTCAAATGTGATTATTCAAACTTATCAACCTGAAGCTCCGTCGATTCAATTTGGTTTAAAACAAGATTACGCCGGCTTTTATGATTTCGAAATTAAAAATCGCCAAAAACAAAATTATCCACCATTTGTTTATCTACTAAAATTAACTTGTGTTTATAAAACTGAAATTTCAGCCGTGCGAAATTCACAAAAAGAAGCACGCGAAATTCGTAAAAAGTTTTCGAAAGATATTCAAATTTTTGGTCCAACGCCAGCTTTTTATGAACGAATCGGCGAAACTTATCGCTGGCAAATTGTTATAAAAAGTAAAAAACGCGCACAACTTATCACAATTGCGCGCGAATTTCAGGCAAGCCACAGTGGCGAGTTGATTTAGACCCGCCAGGATTGATCTAATTATCTTTTTTTCGAAATGTTAAAAACATAATTATTTAGATAGTGTAAATTATCTTTTCTTGCTTCATCTTTCGTTATTTTGCCAGATTTTATCTTTTCAATATCTTCAATCATAAAGCCAGTTAGCTCGCCAAACTCCACTACGCTTGGCGAGTTTTTTTATCAGGGCTAGAGAATCCTCGCCCTTCAGAAATCATTTGTCCATAATAATTTTTTGCAAGATATTCTATACCTTCATAATTATCCGTTTCGAAAAATATCAACACAAGACAGGTTAGCGCGATGAATAATTCCCTGTCATTTTTTGGTTTTACTAATTTTAAGAAAATTATTAATATTCTCTTTCATACTATATCCTTTATAAATTAAAAAGGCGAGATATACACTTGCTGAAAAAACTACTGAGTATAGCATCCACAGTTTCCATTAGAATGTGCACAGTATGCAGTGCCGCCGGTAACTTTCGCCGTTCCTAAAATTATCAGGACTGTCAGCATTATCATTCTCCCCGAGGCATAATAATCACATCTATATAAAGTGCAGAGTATTCTTAGCTTGTTTGAAATATTTGCCATTTCAAATATCTGGTTTTGATTCTATCATAATCAAACCTAAAAATCAATGATTCTGTAGCTTTTTTACCCCAAAAATGTTATAATAGAACTTAATGAAAAAAGAAGATATCATAACCTTACCTAACCAAAATCTGCGTAAAAAATGCGAACGTGTGTATGTTATTACAGATGAAGTTCGCCAAATTGTGCAAGATATGATTGATGCCAGCCTTGATTGGGAAAATGCCCACCCGCACGAAATTTCAGCTGCAATTGCTGCGCCACAAATTAACAAACTTTGCAAAATCATTATTGTTCGAAGTGATTTAGATGATAAAAATAACAAAGAATTCACCGCTTTAATTAACCCCGAAATTACAAAATTCGAAGGAAAAACCGTCGAAGATTTTGAAGGTTGTCTTTCAATCAAAGGAATTTACGGCAAAGTTCCGCGAGCTTCAAAAATTCGTGTTAAAGCGCTTGATATTTATGGAAATGAAGTTCGAATTAAGGCTGAAGATTTTCTTGCCCGCGTTCTTCAGCATGAAATTGACCACACAAACGGCGTTCTCTTTATCGACCATATTCGCGACAAAAAAGATGCATTTTATCGCTTAGACAAAGATGGCGAATTGCAACCATTAGACTACGAGAAAGATATTGAAAAACAACTCAGAACTTTGGGAAGATTTATAGATGAAAAAAATCCTATAATTTTTCTTTTGGTACGGAAGATTTTTTTCGGCCGTTTCACTCCAAAAACTTATTGATGAAGGCTTCAAAATTGCTGGAATTATCACTAAACCAGATTCCAAAAAAGGTCGCGGTCAAAAACTTCAATCGCCAAAAGTTAAGAAAATTGGCGAAAATTTTAAAATCCCCGTTCTTCAACCAAAAAAATGAATGAAATTATCGAATTTGTGCAGAATTTCGAAAAATCCAGTAGGTGTTTTAGTTTCGTTTGGGCGAATTATTCCGCAAGAAATCATTGATCTGTTCACACCCGCAATAGTAAATGTTCACCCTTCACTTTTACCAAAATACCGTGGGCCAAGCCCAATTGAGAGCGCAATTTTAAATGGCGATACAAAAACTGGCGTTTCACTAATGAAACTCTCAAAAGAAATGGACGCTGGCGATGTTTATTCGCAAGAAGAAATTAAACTTTCGAAAACAGAAACCGCCAGTGAGCTTTTATGAAATTTGCAGTAAGATTGGCGCTGAAATGTTAGTGCGAGATTTGCCAAAGATTCTTTCCGGTAAGTTAAAAGGTAAAAAACAAGATAATTCACAAGCCGAATATTGCCAGCTTCTTAGAAAAAATGATTCAATTCTAAATCCAGAAAATCAAACCGCAAAACAAGCAGAACAGCAAATTAGAGCTTTCGAAATCTTTCCAAAAAGTAAGATTCAAATTGATGACTATTTAGTAGTTATTAAAACTGCGAAAGTAGTAAACTCAAATCCCGATAATTCACCCTTAACACTTAAATTTGCGGATGGAGAGTTTCTAGAAATAAAAACACTTCTTACGCCAAACGGCAAAGAAACAACTGCGCAGAGCTTTATAAACGGCTATTTGAAATAATTCTACAAAGAAAAAACCGTGTTTAGTTGCACGGTTTTTCGAATTCTAGCTAAAAATTTTATCAATATTAGCTTTAAGTTCGTCTTGCATTTCCTTCATTACGATTGTTGTAATTTGATTAAAATCTGGACGGTTGATTTCAAGCCATTTCATTGAAGCAAATTCCGAAATCGTTTGGCGATTTTCTTGCCCACCATTTTGTTGAGTGAGTGCTATAAACGCACGGTCATTTCGAAAATCTGGCACATTAATCATTAGCCAATTATCTACAAACCCTGGAGCATCATCGATAATTTTTTCAAACTCTTCAAGCTTTTCATTCGAAAATCCATCTGTTATGCGCTCGCCAACACGAGTTTCAAGTTCTTCCTGAACGTGTTGTTTAAAAACTGCCGCTTCTTGCGGAGACATTCGTTCAATGCCAATTCCTTCAAAAAATTTGTCGTCTAATTGAAACATTCTCTTTTTTTCCTTGTTTAATTATTTCTATTTTAGCACAAGCAAAAATGTTTTTTTCAAATTATTTTATTATATTATCTAGTCTTTAAGTTTACGAGCAACAACTTCACGGGTAAAGAATTCAAGTTTGTCGCCAACTTCAAGCTGGATTTTTCTTTTTAGTTTTCAACGAAAGACCGCACATTTCACCTTCAATAACATCTTTCGCTTCTTGTTGCTGGCGCTGAACATGCGAAACTTCAACTTCAGCAATTTGTTCTTTCTTTCGAATTACACGAGCTAACAATCCAGCATAGACACGGCCAGATTTAACTTCTCCACCAGCAATAATTTCTTCTTTCATTGTGCGGAAAACGCCTTTAACTTCCAGCGATCCAATTTCAGTTTCAACAACTTCTGGAGCAAGAAGTTTTTCCATTTCAGCACGAGCATCGTCAAGAAGCTCATAGATAACTTTATAAATTCGAACTTCAACGCGGTCACGAGTAGCGATTTTTTTGATTGCGGGTGGAAGTTCAACGTTAAATCCATAAATAATTGTTTTTTCACCAGCAGCAGCTAAGTGAATGTCATTTTCAGTAATGTTTCCAATTCCGCTACTTACAACATTTAGATTAACTTCACCACCAGTTTCAATCAAACGCAAACTATCCGATACAGATGTAAGTGAACCTTGAACGTCGGCCTTAATTACGATATTAAAATCTTCAGCATCATGTTTCTGGTTCATCATTTTTAATAAATCTGCACCAGTAACATTGGCGGTTGCAGCGTTCTGAGCAGCCTCAATTTTAGCCTTTTGAGCAAGATTTCGAGCCTCTTTCTCATTCTTCACCACTTTAAAAACATCACCAAATTGCGGTAGTTCTTTGAAGCCAGTTACAGTTACGGGAGTTGAAGGGCCTGCAGATTTAAGAGCTCCCCCCTTATAATCTTGAAGGGTTCGAACTTTTGCGTAAGTTGTTCCAGCAACTAAAAATCCACCTTGTTTTAAATCTCCATGTTCAACAAGAAGAGAAACAACTGAACCTTTCCCAACCTCCATATGCGATTCAATCACCAAGCCTTCAGCGGGGATATCAACATCGGCACGCAACTCCTCTAAATCAGCAGTTAAAATAACCATATCAAGAAGATCATCGATCCCGTCACCATTTTTCGCCGAGATTGGCACCATAGTAACATCACCGCCCCACTCCTCTGGCATTAAACCATGTTCAGAAAGCTCTGCCATTACGCGATCTCTATTTGCAGTATCTTTATCCATTTTATTGATTGCAACAACAATTTTTGCGTTGGCGTTTTGAGCAAACCTAATTGCTTCAACAGTTTGAGGCTTAACACCATCATCTGCCGCAACGACAATAATCACAACGTCAGTCAAAGTAGCTCCGTGTTGGCGAAGTGCCGCAAAAGCCTCATGCCCTGGCGTATCAAGAAGTGTAATTTTTCGGCCTCTTCTTTCAGTTTGATAGGCTGAAATATGCTGAGTAATTCCACCAGCCTCGCCAGAAACAGTTTTTGTACCGAGAATCGTATCAAGAAGTGTAGTTTTTCCATGGTCAACATGACCCATCACCGCTACAATTGGTGGCCGAGGTTTTGCATTTTCAGAAACTTCATGCATTTTTTGCAATCGAGAAGTTACAACATCAGCTTTTGCTTTTTTCTTAAGTTCAACATCTTTTAAACCAAGTTCTTCAACCACAATCACAGCAGTTTCAAAATCAATTCGTTGATTAATAGTTGCAACAATTCCATTCTTAAAAAGCTCACCAATCAAAGTTGTAACAGGGAGATTCAAAGCTCCAGCTAGCTCATCAACAGTAATTGAATCTGTGATATTTACGATTTTCTTCTGACTCATACAACCTCCTCTGGTTTTTTTATTTTTCTTAAGCTGAAGTTCGGAAACCGATTTCAAAACCGATTTCCGACTATTCAGCGCAAGAATAATTTTGAATTATTTTGCAAGGCTAAGAGAGATTTTTCGATTCTCTTTATCGATATCAATAACTACAAATTCTTTACGCTCATTTAGAGTAAAGATATTTTCTGGGTTGATATCGTTTCCTTTGCCAAGTTCTGAAACATGAACAAGAGCTTCAATTGCAGGGCTAATTTTTACGAAAGCACCAAATGGCGTAATTCGTGTTACAGTTCCTTCAACACTTGAACCTTTTTTAAATTGTTCAACTTCTGAAAGCCAAGGGTCTTCAGTTAGTTGTTTCATTGAAAGGCTTAGGCGATCTTTATCAATTGCAATAATTTTCGCCTTAATTGTATCACCGATTTTTACATAATCTTTTGGATTATTTACGCGTTCCCAAGAAATTTCAGAAATGTGCACCAAACCTTCAATTCCTTCAATATTTACAAAAACGCCAAAATCTACAACACCAGTCGCAACGCCTTCAACTTCATCTCCAATCTTCAAGCTGTCAAATCGTTCATTTAAGCCATCTTTAATAGCTTCTTTTTCGCTGAAGATAAGTTTATTAGTTTTGCGATCCGCATCAAGAATTCTAACACTGATTGGCTTGTCGATAAGAGCATTCAATCGGCTCAAAATCTCATCTTTATCACTTGCACCAACGCGTGGGTAGTGTTCTGCTGAAAGTTGAGAAACAGGCAAGAATCCGCGGATTCCTTCATATTCAACTAGCAAACCACCTCGGTTAGCATCAAATGGAATAATTTCGATAATTTCGCCTTTTTCCATCTTTTCGATAACCTCTTCCCAACCGCGATCTTTTGCAGCTTTTCGAAGAGAAAGCAACGACATTCCGTTGTCCATTTCAGTATCAACAACACTTGCTGTTACTGTTTCACCTTCAACAAGGTTTTTTGAATGACCAGCTTCTCGGCGAGGAACAAATCCAACACCTTTTGCTCCTAAGTCAATTAAAATCTCGTGTTTACGAACTGAAAGAATTGTTCCCTCAACAGTTTCGCCTTGATTTAGTTGGTTTACGCTCTCTGGAGCAGACGCCAACAATTCGTCCATTGTTATTTTTTTGGCTGTTGCCATTAGTCTTTAAGACTCCTTCCTTAATTGTATTTCTTTGAACATAGCTAAAATTAACCTGCCCAATAGATTGTTACCATTTTAACATTTTGAGCTAAAAAAATCAAGCGTTTTAAAAGGTTGAATTTTTATTTTTTTCATCGTAAAATAGAGCTATGATTATTGCAATTGATACGGGTGGAACAAAAAAACTTTATTGGCGGGATTTTCAAAAAGAAGGTAAACTTTTAAAAATCTTTCGAATTTCAAACGCCAAAATCTCAGCAAAAAAATATCTTGAAATTATTGAAAAAAAGTTATTAAAAAAAGAATTTTTCGGAACAACTAGAATCGGGTGTAATCCAAGCAATTTCTTGTGCCGAACCTGGAATTATTGAAAAACGGCGTAATTTTATGGGCAAAAAAATTTACGCTGGCAGAATTTTAATATAAAAGCTGAACTTTCAAAAAAATATTTCCAAATATTAAAAATTTTTAGTTGAAAACGATGCCAATCTTGCCGGGCTTTTTCGAAAGTAAAAAAATTCAAAAAAATAGAGCTCAAAAATATTCTTTACATTACACTTTCAACAGGAGTTGGTTCAGGCATAATAACAGATGGAAAAATCAACCAAGGCCTGAAAAATAGCGAAATTGGGAGAATCCCAATTGAATTTGATGGTCGAGTGCGAGAATGGGAAGAATTTGCGAGTGCACGGGCAATTTTTAATGTTTATGGTAAATATGCGAGCGAGATTTCGAAACCACGACAATGGCAAAATATTGCCGATAGAATTTCGCGTGGATTTTTAGTGATAATTCCAATAATTCAGCCAGAGTTAATTATTATTGGTGGTAGCCTTGGTGAAAATTTTAAAAAATTCGATCTTTTTCTAGAACAAATTGTTCGCGAAAATCTGCCCGAAGGGATTTCTTGCCCAGAAATCGTTCAAGCTCAAAAACCCAGAGAAACAGTAATTTATGGCTGTTTTGAATTTGCAAAAGAGGCGTTGAATTTTTGATGAATTTAGAATTTGTTGAAAAATTACGCAATGACTTTCCTCAGTTTAATTTCGAAGAAAGTGATGATTTCCATTGGTCAAAGAAAGAAAAATACAATTTTTTTTGAACCAGAATCTTCAAATTTTCATCTATTAATTTTGCATGAATTAGCTCATGCATTACTTGGCCACGAAGATTTTTGGCTTGATATTGAGCTTCTTAAAATGGAGTCCGAGGCTTGGGAGCTCGTTCGAAATAACCTTGTAAGTCAATATGGGTTTTGTTTTAGTTCGAATTTAGCTGAAAGCAAGCTTGACACTTACCGAGATTGGCTACATAAAAGAAGTCTCTGCCCAAAATGCAAACTAAATGGTTTTCAACAAAAAGATTTAACATATAAATGCCCCTCTTGCGGAACCATCTGGCAAAATAACGATTCTCGTTTTAAAAGTTTACGGCAAAAAATAAAATAAAATCACGCAATATTCTGAAAGCGTGATTTTATTTGTATATCTTTTAAGCTACACGAACTTCAATTTTTTTGATTCTTCAGATTCGTCAGTCATTGAAATTTTTTTGTTGTAGCTGGACCGCGGCGGCTAATTCGACCGCCCTTTTTGCCCCACGATTTTTGCAAGTTCACGGTTTGCGGCAAATCCACCAGTTGTTCCATTTTTACCACCTTTTTGCCCAATTCGTGAATAAAAATCTTTTCCATATTTTGCTTTATTAGTTGCAGCTGCCTTTTGCACCGCCCGCCTTTGTTCCGGCCATTTAATCTCCTTTGTTTTATTAAAATCTAATCTATTTTTTTGATTATGTTTTTAATTATAGCACAACTTATGCTTTTTTTGTCAATATTTACATAAGAGCTTTTTTTATTTTATTATAATATTTTGTATTTCTAATTTGTTTATGTTATAATTTTCTTATGTTTTTTTCGAATAAATAATAAGTTCTACCGTGAGCTCCCTAAGCAAATTTATATTTTTTTCTTACCAAAATCAATAAAAAAACTAAGATACAAAAATAAGACAATTCTAGAGCTTCAAAAACAATTTTCGAATACTTTTGCCGAATTTTTACCAAAAAAACGAGCTAGAAGAGTATAAAAAAATAGTATTATAAATGTAAAAATTCTGGCACGGAACTGAGGCTTTGAGTATGATTCCAGTAGAAATATTACACCAATTTTTTTGATAATATTTTTAAAAAAATGGATTAAAAAAACCCAACAAGATGACTACTTAATTATTTATTCTAAAAAAATTAAGTATGCAATCAATATCTCTAGTAAATAAAAAGAATTATTGCTAGATGTTATGCAGATAATCATAATTTTAAGAATCCTAAAAACTTTTTCGCTTTGGCGATAGTATTTTTTTGGATTGTGCGACATTACACAAAAAAATGTACATTTTAGCATATACAATACTTGCTCAGTGTTCACTTGTAAATATTCTTAGTTGGAGAAAGAAAAAAATAAAAATAAATTCAAAAAAATCTTGGAGCGGAAAAAGTAAATAAATCTTGTAAAAAAATACATGGGAATCTTTTTGAAAAAAATACTCTGATATTAAAGGCAATTTCCCAGTAATTATTGGCATTAAAAACCCTAAACAAAACTGCAAAAATTACCAAAAAAATATTTAGCGAAACTGAAATTCGTTCTTTAGAAGATATTCCTTTTGAAAATATTATTCACATAGAAATTCCTCTTGAAAGATATAATGAATTAAGTAATGAAATTCGAAAAATATAACCAAAAAAAGTAAAAAAATATTCCCTATTGAATTAGGTGAATTATTTGAATATAAAAATAGTCTTAAAAAAATAGCCCCAAAAGGCTATTTTTTTAGTAGTTTATAGTTAATAACTAATTTTCAAAAACTTCCTTTGCTATTCTAATTTGTTCAAGGTCTTTTTCTTGTTCTTCAATAGAAAGATTATCAAATGGTAATTTCTGTTCTTCCGGTGCCCATTCGCCATTTCTCTCAAGCCAGGCGTCGTATATTTTATTACCAACTTGCGATCGAATAATTGGGTTTTCGAGTTCAATATTGCCACTATATTCATTGAAAATCTTAGCAATAACCTCTGCAGCAGCCTTATTCTCACCTTTCCAGTCCTCAGGTAGTTCATCATAAGTCGAGTTAGCAATATCTACCTCATTAGTTCCGTGAGCGAAAATCTATTCTTGATCTTTAGTAGTTTTTAATCGTGGCTCAAAAGTACCATTATCATTTAAACGAGTCTTACGCCAGTCTTCATGAAACCTTGACCCAAGCGCTTTTACAGCCTCATCAAAAGCCTCTTTCGAATATTCATTATTATTTTCTGTTTCTATTTTACTATTAAATCTTTCCATAAAACTTGTTGTATCATTTTTTTCTTAGAAAGTCAAGGACAATCTTCGAAAAATACGAAAAAACTCCACCGATTAGGAGGAGTTTTTTATAATTCGGCACCGTGCTATTTTCCCACTTTCGTAGTATGCTCGCCGCTACTGGGCTTAACTTCTGTGTTCGGAATGAGAACAGGTGTTTCCCCAGCGCCATGGGCACCGAAAAAAGGTTTTGTGCTTCAACTCGCCACAAATTCCTAAGCGGTGAGCCAAAACCTCATTTCGATGTCCTTGGTATCATTTGGTAATGCCAAGATTTTAGATTGACTAGCGATTATCTTTGATAATCACCAAACACTAGTTAAGTCTACCATATTCACGCCAATAATACAAGATTATTTTAGTGAATATGGACATAAAAAGGCGATTGGACTATTAGTACGCTTTGGCTAGCCTGTTACCAGGTTTACACCTTGCGCCTATCAAACAGATCATCTTTCTGTGTCCTCATGGGATTCCTAATCTTGGAGTCAGTTTCGCGCTTAATATGCTTTCAGCGCTTATCTTAACCGAACATAGCTACTCGACACTGCGGCAGGTGGCCACAATCGATACACCAGAGGTTCGTTCATCTCGGTCCTCTCGTACTAGAGACAAATCTCCTCAAGAATCCTTACGTCCATGCCGGATATAAACCGAACTGTCTCACGACGTTCTGAACCCAGCTCGCGTACCACTTTTAATCGGCGAACAGCCGAACCCTTGAAGGTGCTCCCCTCCAGGATGTGATGAGCCGACATCGAGGTGCCAAACCGCGCCGTCTATGTGAACTATTGGGCGCGATAAGCCTGTTATCCCCAGGGTAACTTTTTATCCGTGTGCGCTGTCGATCCCACATTCAATGAACAATGTTCTTACAGCGGGTCACTTGCTCCGTGTTTCCACTCTGGTCGAATTGTAATTCTCGCAGTCAAGCTGGCTTTTGCGCATGCACTATCACTTCGATTTCCATCCGAAGCTAGCCAACCTTTGAACGCCTCCGCTACTCTTTAGGAGGCAACCGCCCCAGTTAAACTACCCACCATACACGGTCCCATTACCGGATAACGGCAATGGTAAGACAAAGACTACATCAAGGGTGGTATTTCACCTGTGGCTCCGCAAATACTGGCGTATCTGTTTCAAAGCCTCCCACCTATGCTACACATGATGTAACCCGTGTCAATGTAAAGCTGTAGTAAAGCTCCATGGGGTCTTCTCGTCCTGGCATGGACAGACGGCATCTTTACCGCCAATGCACTTTCACCGAGTCCTTCGCCGAGACAGTGCCCACATGATTACTCCATTCGTGCGGGTCAGAACTTACCTGACAAGGAATTTCGCTACCTTAGGACGGTTATAGTTACCGCCGCCGTTCACTGGGGCTTCAGTTCGCACCGTAAAGCACTCCCCTTAACCTTCCAGCACTGGGCAGGAGTCAGCCCCTATACATCCACTTTCGTGTTCGCAGAGACCTGTGTTTTTGGTAAACAGTTCCGTGGGCTCTTTTGCTGCGGCCTCCGCATCGTTTGATACGAGTTTGCCACGTTCCAAGCTAAGCCATTTGACTTGTTCTATCTCGGTAAAGAAGTTTAAGATACTCATATATACCATTAATCTTAACCTAATTGCTTGAAACACGACTCGCATCGAATGATGCGGAGGCAGACCTTATCCCGAAGTTACGGTCGCTGTTTTGCCGAGTTCCTTAGCGAAGGGTCTCTCGTAAGCCTGAGTCTACTCGACTCGAGCACCTGTGTTGGTTTGCGGTACGGGCGGCTATAACCACGCGTATATCTGCTTTCTAGCCAGTACTTTCATCAAAATCGTTAATCCGTAGATTAACTTTCACTCCTTTTGCGTTCCCGCTAAGTTGGACGGATATATACCAATAATCCGCTTCGACTAATTTACCGTACACAGTATACAAATTATAACCGGTTCAGGAATATTAACCTGATGTCCATCGCCTACGCTGCTACGCCTCGGCTTAGGCCCGACTAACCCAGGGATTATTACAGTAGCCCTGGAAACCTCGCTCTTACGGCCGAAAGGATTCTCACCTTTCTTATGGTTACTCATTCCAGCATTCTCACTTCCTAACGCTCCACCCAACCTTACGATTGAGCTTCACCGCAGATAGGAACGCTCCTCTACCACTCCGTTAAACCCGTAGGAATAACGAAATCCATATCTTCGGTATAACACTTTAGCCCCGTTACATTTTCCACGCAAAATCTCTTGACGAGTGAGCTGTTACGCACTCTTTAAATGAATGGCTGCTTCTAAGCCAACATCCTCGCTGTTTAAGAAATTTCACCTTGTTTCCCACTTAGTGTTAATTTAGGGACCTTAGATGATGGTCTGGGCTGTTTCCCTTTTGAGCACCGAGCTTAGCCCCGATGTTCTAACTGCCATGGTACCACCAACGGTATTCGTAGTTTGTTAACGGTGGGTACAGTTGCCCGCCCCAGTCGTTTACAGAGCTCTACCCCCGTTGGCTATATTACATGACGCTAGCCCTAAAGCTATTTCGAGGAGAACCAGCTATCTCCGAGTTCGATTGGCATTTCACCGCTAACCACAAGTCATCCAAATGCTTTACTGCGCAAACTGGTTCGGTCCTTCACTGCGTGTTACCGCAGCTTCAACCTGCTCATGGTTAGGTCACCCGGTTTCGGGTCTAATCCCATGCACTTATCGCCCTATTCAGGCTCGCTTTCACTGTGGCTCCGTCACTTGACTTAACCTGGCGCATGAAATTAACTCGCTGGATCGTTCTACAAAAAGCACGCCGTCACAGTGCAAGCACTGCTCCGACTCCTTGTAGGCACACAATTTCAGGTTCTATTTCACTCCCCTCCCGGGGTTCTTTTCACCTTTCCATCGCTGTACTAGTTCACTATCGATCGTATATTATATTTAGCCTTGGCTGGTGGTCCAGCCGGATTCAATCAGGGTTTCTCGTGCCCCGACCTACTCGAAATGACATATATAAGGTCTGCGTCGTTTTCGCGTACACGGCTTTCACGTTCTTTGGCTAGTCATTCAAACTATTCTGCTAACCACGCAATTTTCTTACCTTACTAAAAGTTGATAGCCTTTTATCGCAAGTCAGACTACTCAATAAAATTAAGTATTCTGACTTGGTCTTATGTTATTTCACAACCCCTTATTAAGTATTCGCCTATCAGCTTATCTACAAAAGTAGAAACTTAAAAGGTTTGGGCTCTTCCAGTTTCGCTCGCCACTACTCCCAGAATCATTATTTATTTTCTCTTCCTCACCCTACTAAGATGTTTCAGTTCAGGTGGTTCCCACTACACAACCTATGTATTCAGTTGAGAGCAACACGACATGACTCGTGCTGGGTTTCCCCATTCGGAAATCTCCGGATCAAAGCTTGTTGACAGCTACCCGAAGCTTATCGCAGTCTTCCACGTCCTTCATCGGTAATATACGTCTAGGCATCCATTGTGTGCCCTTGAGTACCTTTTTATGCATTGACTTAACTAGTAATTGGTAACGACCAATACTTGCCGTCAATCTTAAAATTCTTATCTTCTTTTACATCACCAAATTGTTAAATTTCTCGCTCCCATTTTAAGAGCAAAATTATAAATTCAATCTTTCAAAGATTCGAACTTATCATCCTGATCTCAAACGCTTTACTATTATATTTTTTTGAATATTTTTTTTGTCAATAGTTTTTTTGCAATTTTATTTATTTTCTATTAAAATGCATTTTTCTACTGATTTAATCAATATTATCTCCGCCAGAGGTTCAGGATGAACGTTCGCTAAGTAAATACTATTATATATTATTTTACATTTGAATGCAAGAGTTTTTGAAAAGTTTTTACAAAATAAAAAAACACTCCCTCTTGGGAGTTCTATGGTGGGCGATGAGGGACTTGAACCTCCGACCTCGTCATTATCAGTGACGCGCTCTAACCAGCTGAGCTAATCGCCCATATTCGACCAATTGGCCAAAGAAAGATTTCGAAAAATATTCAAAAAGCTTTCTTTGGTGGAGATCAGGGACTCGAACCCTGGACCCCCTGCTTGCAAAAGCAGGTGCTCTAGCCAACTGAGCTATATCCCCAGATTTTTTTAACGAATACTATAATAGTATATATTATTTATTGATAAAATGCAAGAGTTTTTTCTTATTAATAAAAATAGCCAATCTCTCGAAAGGCTATTTAATCTTAACAACTTAATTGTGCAATCTATCTCAGTCTGCGGTAAACTTTAGTCTTGCCTTTACAGGCTGAATTCGAAAGTAAAATTTACAAAAACTTTCGAAAAGACCGACCTAGCTTCAAAGGTTGATTTCTCGAACCTTTGGCATAACTCTCCCTAGAAAGGAGGTAATCCATCCGCACCTTCCGGTACGGATACCTTGTTACGACTTAACCCCAATCATCCCTCCCACCTTAGGCCGACGAATCGGACTTCGGGTGTTAGTGACTTTCATGGTTTGACGGGCGGTGTGTACAAGACCCGGGAACGTATTCACCGCAGCATGCTGATCTGCGATTACTAGCGATTCCGACTTCATGCAGGCGAGTTTCAGCCTACAATCCGAACTGGGACTAGCTTTGATGCGATTTGCTTCACCTCGCGGCTTCGCTGCGCATTGTACTAGCCATTGTATCACGTTTCTAGCCCAGGACGTAAGGGAAATACTGACCTGACGTCATCCCCTCCTTCCTCCCCGTTACCGGGGCAGTCTCAGTAGAAAAATACAACTACTGACAAGGGTTGCGCTCGTTGATGGACTTAACCAAACATCTCACGACACGAGCTGACGACGGCCATGCATCACCTGTCACTTGGCTCTTAAAAAGCACTCTCTCATTTCTGAAAGATTCCAAGGATGTCAAGACCTGGTAAGGTTTATCGGTTATCATCGAATTAAAGAACATGATCCACCGCTTGTGCGGGTCCCCGTCAATTCCTTTATGTTTTAATCTTGCGATCGTACTCCACAGGCGGGATACTTAACGCGTTAGCTTCGCTACTCAGGGGTCGATACCCCAAACAGCTAGTATCCATCGTTTACGGCGTGGACTACCCGGGTATCTAATCCGGTTCGCTCCCCACGCTTTCGTGCCTCAGTGTCAGAAACAGCCCAGTAGCCTGCCTACGCCATCGGTGTTCCTTCTAATATCTACGGATTTCACTCCTACACTAGAAATTCCAGCTACCTCTTCTGCTCTCGAGTTCAACAGTTCGAATAATAATCTGAATGGTTGAGCCACCAGCTTTCACTATTCGCTTATTGAACCACCTACGCAACTCTTTACGCCCAGTCACTCCGGATAACGCTCGGATCCTACGTATGACCGCGGCTGCTGGCACGTAGTTAGCCGATCCTTATTCATAAGTTACTGTCATAATCCTCACTTATAAAAGCAGTTTACAACCCGAAGGCCTTCATCCTGCACGCGGCGTTGCTCCATCAGGCTTTCGCCCATTGTGGAAGATTCCTCACTGCTGCCTCCCGTAGGAGTCTGGACCGTGTCTCAGTTCCAGTCTGACTGATCATCCTCTCAAACCAGTTAAAGATCGTCGACTTGGTAGGCCATTACCCCACCAACTATCTAATCTTACGCAGGCCGTTCCCAAAGCGCCCGAAGGCTTTAATCCGAAGACCATATGCGGTATTAGCACACCTTTCGATGCGTTATCCCTCACTTTGGGGTACGTTCCCACGCGTTACTCAGCCGTCCGCCGCTCGCCGACATTTTACACAAAATTCTTGAATAAATCTTCTCTTTCAACTAGAAGCTTCCAGAATTCAGTGTAAAACTCGCTGCCGCTCGACTTGCATGTGTTAGGCACGCCGCCAGCGTTAATCCTGAGCCAGGATCAAACTCTCCATAAAAAGAATTATCAAATTGATAATCTATAAAATAGACTGACGATAAATTTGCACAATTAAATTGTTAAAGTTCAGTTTTATTCAACCCCGCTTTTTACTCCGCGCGCTGAACTATTAACCATTATACTCAATAGATTTTTTTAAAAAGTCAACACTTTTTTTAAAAAGAAAATTTAGAAAAAAATTAAATAGGCCTTGAAAGCCTATCTAATTTAGCCTATAACCCAAGCAAAAAAATGCCGTATATCCAATAAAAAAATTCCAATAACTGAGCCAACAGCAACTTCTAGCGGAGTGTGGCCTTTAACAACTCGGACTTTTTTAATTTTTAAATTCTGCTTTTCAATGATTTCATTAATTCTTTGTGCTTGAATACCGTTCGAAAATCTCACTTTCATTGAATCATATATCACTATCATCGCAAATACAAAAGCTAAACCAAAAATTGAAGAATAAACACCTTCATGCAAACCAACAAGCGTTGCGAGCGCAATCACCACTGAACTATGAGAACTTGGCATCCCACCACTTTCAGTGATGATTCGCTTAAATTTTGCAGTTTTATCTTTTCGAATTTCTAGAATATATTTAGCACCTTGCGCAATTACCCATGCTAACACAAAAATTACTAAATATCTTGGCATCATTCCTCCTCTCGACTTTCTTCCATTAAGCCAACACTTGCCACGGTATCATTATCAGAAAGTTTCATAATTCGAACACCCTGCGTGGTTCGACCTAAAGTTGGAATATCTTTGACAGCAACTCGAATTGTTTGGCCACCGCTCGAAATCATTAACGCATCAGAAACAGCTTCTGGCAAAGTTTGAGCTGAAACGATTGGGCCAGTTTTTGCGGTCACGATCGCAGCCTTAACGCCAATTCCACCACGATGTTTAACTTCAAAGTTTGAAACTTTTGTTGCTTTTCCGTATCCATTTGCTGAAACAACAAGAAGTTTTTGTGTTCCATCTTTAGCAACATCCATTCCAACAACATTATCATTTGGTCGGAGACGAACACCGCGCACACCGCGAGCAGCACGGCCCATCGCACGAACATCGTTTTCGTTAAATCGAACAGCTTGACCAGCTGATGTTGAAACGATAATATCGCTCTGACCATCAGTTTTCTGAATCCAACGGAGCTCATCACCTTCATCAAGATTAATTGCATTTAAGCCATTAGTTCGAATATTCGCAAAGTCTTTAAGTGCTGTCTTTTTTACAGTACCCTTTACGGTAGCCATAAAGAGGTAATCTTCTGTACTACTATTTTGTTCAAGCTTGATGATTGATGTAATTTTCTCTTCAGGTTGGAGTTGTAATAGATTTACTGCTGCAACACCTTTTGCTTGAAGGCTAGCCGCTGGAACTTCATAAGCTTTAAGCCTAAATACTCGACCTTTATTTGTAAAGAACAATAACCAATCGTGCGTACTTGCTGGAACTAGCTGGTCAATAATATCTTGATCTTTTGTTGTCATTCCGCGCTTACCTTTTCCGCCACGATTTTGTCGGCGATAATCTGCAAGAAGAGTTCTTTTGATGTAATTTTCACCTGTTAAAAGAATTACACTTTCTTCTTCAGGGATAAGCTCTTCATCTGAAAATTTACCAAGTTCGTGATTAATAATCTTAGTCTTTCGCTCATCACCATACTTATCTTTCATTTCGAGAAGCTCTTCTTTAATAATTCGAAGAATTTCATTTTCGTCGGCAAGAATAGCTTCAAGCTCACCAATAAGTTTCAACAATGCCGCTAATTCTTCCTCGATTGCTTCACGCTCCAATCCAGTTAATCGTCGGAGTTGCATTGCAAGAATCGCTTTTGCTTGAATTTCAGTTAATCCAAACTTTTCACGCAAAGCTTTTTCGGCGATATCAGTAGTTTTTGAAGCTCGAATTGTTGCGATAACTTCATCGATATGATCAAGTGCAATCTTTAAGCCCTCCAAAATATGCGCACGAGCTTTTGCTTTCTTAAGTTCGAATTCTGTTCGGCGACGAACAACGTGACGACGGTGTTTAACGAATTCGTCAAGCATTTCTTTCAAACCGAGCACTCGAGGTTGAACGCCATCAACCAATGCGAGCATGTTGTAGTGGAAATTCGATTGAAGCGGTGTTAATTTGTAAAGCTGATTGAGAACCTTCTTTGGGTATGCATCTTTTTTAAGATCGATCACAATCTTAACTGTTCCACGCGCAGATTCATCTCGAAGATCAGCAATTGAAGTAACTTTCTTCTCTTTTACCAATTCGGCAATCTTTTCGATTAAGGAAGCTTTGTTTACGTTGTATGGAATCTCTGAAACAACAATTTGATGACGGCCACGTTTAGTTTCAACGATTTCAGCAACCGCTCGCATAGTGACACTTCCGCGACCAGTTCGATAAGCCTGGATCATCGGAGCTCCACCATAAACCACAGCACCTGTTGGGAAATCTGGACCCTTAACGTGTTTCATTAAGTCTTCGAGTCTAGCTTCTGGATTATTTATAAGCTCAACCGTTGCGTCAACGATTTCGCTTAAATTGTGCGTCGGAATACTCGTTGCCATACCAACAGCAATACCCATTTGACCATTCAAAAGAAGGTTTGGCAATTTTGCTGGAAGAACCGATGGCTCACTTTCAGAACCATCGTAGTTCGGTCGAAAATCAACCGTATCTTTATCAAGATCGTTTAGTAAAAATATCACCAATTCGGCCAAGCCTTGCTTCAGTATAGCGCATAGCAGCTGCAGGGATCGCCATCCATTGAGCCGAAGTTTCCCTGACCTTCAACGAGAGGATATCGCATTACCCAATCTTGTGCTAAACGAACCATTGAGTCGTAAATTGAGCTATCACCGTGTGGGTGATATTTACCCATTACGTCACCGACAATACGCGCAGATTTTTTGAATGCTGATCCAGGTCGAACACCCATTTCACCCATCGTGTAAAGCACACGACGGTGAACCGGCTTCATTCCGTCACGAACATCTGGTAGCGCGCGATCGATAATCACCGACATCGAATATCGAAGAAATGAGTCTTCCATCACATCTTCGACCGTTCGATATTCTAAAACTTTCGAATGGTTTTGTTGTTCAACAATTTCACCCTCAAGAGGTTTTTTATTCTTATCTTCCATAATTAAACATCCAATTCCTCAAGGTTAACATATTTTGCATTTGCTTGAATAAAGCTTTTTCGCATTGAAACTTCACTTCCCATAAGTTTTGTAAAGATCGCATCCGCCTTTTCGGCATCTTCAAGCTTCAACTGAACAAGTACGCGGTTTTCTGGATTCATTGTAGTTTCCCAAAGCTGAGTTGCGTCCATTTCACCAAGACCCTTATAGCGCTGAATTCCTGTAAGACCAGCTTGCTTAATTTCATTATCTTCTGGATTAATGTTTGTTCCGCGAGCTTTTCGCTCTTCGATCAATTCTTTAATCTTTGCGTCACGCTCTTCATCACTATAAACATAATAGTGTTTGTTTCCTGCACCTTTCAACAAGAAAAGCGGAGGTTTTGCAAGATAGATATGGCCACCTTCAACAACTTCTCGCATATAGCGGAAGAAGAATGTCATCAAAAGAGTTGCAATGTGGCTTCCGTCAACATCGGCATCGGTCATAATAATAATTCGATGATATCGCAAGCCAGAAATATCAAATTGTTCTCCAATTCCAACGCCCATTCCTTTAATTAACGAAACGATCTCATTATTTGCAAGCATCTTATCGAGGCGTGCACGCTCTGTATTTAAAACTTTACCTCGAAGCGGCAAAATTGCTTGCGTTCGAGCATCACGGCCATTTTTGGCTGAACCACCCGCTGAATCTCCCTCAACAATATAAAGTTCGCACTCTTCTGGTTTTTTCGAAGAACAATCGGCAAGTTTTCCTGGCAAATTTAAGCCATCCAAAACACCTTTTCGAATCACATTTTCGCGAGCCGCACGCGCAGCTTTTCGTGCTCGAGCCGCAAGAAGCGCTTTATTAACAATCTTTTTTGCAACTGCTGGATTTTCATCAAGATAATAGCCAAAAATATTCATTCATTACTTGTTGAACATATCGGCGAACTTCTGGATTTCCTAACTTATTTTTAGTCTGACCTTCAAATTGTGGGTCTGGCAATTTTACCAAAATAATTGCAGTCAAACCTTCACGAATATCATCGCCCGAAAGGTTATCTTCTTTTTCTTTAAGAAGATTGTTTTTTCGTGCATATTCGTTAATTGTTTGAGTTAATGAACTTCGAAAGCCAACAACATGCGTTCCGCCATCGGGGTTAATAACGTTATTAGCAAAAGCTCGAACATTTTCATTATAGCTGTCATTATATTGAATCGCTACTTCGACAATAGAATCTTCAACCTTCTTTTCAACATAAAAAGGTTGATCTGAAAGAACCTCTTTACCAACGTTCAAACTTTTTACGTAGCTTTGAATTCCACCTTCAAAATAGAAAGCCTGTCGCTCACCAGTTCGCTCATCATCAACTTGAGTGTAAACACCTTTAGTTAGATATGCTTGATGTCGAAGATAATTTACAACCCATTTATAGTCAAACGTAACCGTTTCTTTAAAAATTGTTGGATCTGGATAGAACGTAATACTTGTTCCATCTTCGCGGTCAGTTTTGCCAAGTTTCTTAAGTTCAGTAGTTGGAGCACCTCGCTCAAATTCAATCCGATAAAGTTGGCCTTTTTTAACAACTTCAGCAATCATTTTTGTTGAAAGAGCATTCACAACACTCGAGCCTACACCATGCAAACCAGATGAAACTTTATATCCACCACCGCCGAATTTTCCACCAGCGTGAAGAACAGTTAAAACAGTTTCAAGTGTACTTTTTCCAGTTTTTGGATGAATATCAACAGGAATACCGCGTCCATCATCTGTAATATTAATTCCACCGTCATCTAAAATTCGCACAATAACTTTTGTGCCGTAGCCAGCAATTGCTTCGTCAATAGAGTTATCGGCAATTTCTTTAATAAGATGATGAACACCTTCATAGCCAGTTGAACCGATATACATTCCGGGGCGCTTTCGAACAGGTTCAAGACCCTCAAGAACTTGGATCTGAGAACCGTCGTAATTATTTTCTTTTTGTTTAGACATTCTTACCTCTCATTCAGAACTTCCATAAATAAAATTTATATCTGTATTATACCTTATTTCATAAAAAAATTCAAATAAAAGCTTATTTTTTTATAAAAAAATATGCTAAAATATAAGCATTAAGTTAAAAGGTGGGATATGTTTAAAGATATTATTTTTAGGTTATTACCGCAGCCCTTCTATGGGCAAAAAAATACAAGATTATAAAAAGAAAAACTAAAAAAATGATTTAAAAATGGTGGATTTTTAATATTTTTTTGCTATTGTTTTTGTATTTTTTTCACAATATTTTTTTAACTAATATCTTACCTTCGAAAAACTATATCTAATAATATAGTAAAAAAACATCATTTAATCCTAACCTAACTTATACTGTAAAAATCAACAGCAAAAACGCCCACTCCAGCCTAAAGATATCATTTCTTATACACTGACCGTAACTAATAATTCAAAAAAATAGTTCAGGATTCAAATTTCGAAGTCAATATATCAGACATACTAGAATATGCCGACCTCCTTGATGGAGGAGATTATAATATCAAAGATGGCATAGTATATTGGAATAATTCTAGTATTGAGCCCGGAGAATCAAAAAAGCAAATTTTTTTGCAATAAAAAAATTAAAGATAGAATCCCAACTTTTTAAAAAAACAGGGAGAATCATTTGATTGCTTTTATTAAATTAAATTTTGGTGAAATTTCGAAAACCCCAATAAAATGTCCTTTTTATAAAAAAATATTGATTACTTATTAAATTCAGTCCCAGTTCTTGAGCAATATATAATTTTACTATTTTTTTAACTGTTCTATTTTTTTCATATCAATAATTATGGCACTTCGTACAAATTTATTATACAAAAGAAATACGCTATTTTTAGTCAATACTTAGGAGAAATAAAAATAATGCAAAAATAATCAAACTTACCAAAAAAATATTAGATTTCATACATAAAGATTCGAATTTCAAAAATAATCTTTTTTTCGAAGTATTTTTTTCACTCTAGCATTTTAGATTTTTTTACTAAATATTGTCGAAAAAGATAATAAAGCCAAAAAGTACTTTTTTTATATCGATAATATTATCATTAATTATTTATTACTCCGTTCTTTATATTTCAATATTTAACGGATTCTCTGTAAGATCAGAGATTTTTGATATACCTAATATCAACGTTATTTATCTTTTTGTCTATTATAAGATTAGTCAAAAAAATAAAAATTAGGTAGTTACTAACTACCTAATTTTTAAATATAATCTCGCCATCATCAACTTTTTTTATAGTCATTCTTAGCGATATTCGAAGATCTATTACTCAAATTATTGGATGTCCTTACATCCTGAATTACAGAATCATTTTTGAATTTGTTGCGGCTTAATGTTTTTGCTGAACTTGTGGATTATTTAGATTATTTGAATTATTTGCGCTATAAGAACTTACACTTTGGTTCTGCATAATGTTTTTCTGAAAAGTTCTCGCTAAATCACTCTTTAAAGAAACATCTGTTCGATTTTTGTTGGGTATTAGTATTTGAATTATTATTCCTTATTTCATCCCTCTTTTTTTAGCCAATCATTCAAAAAAATGAATCTTTTTTTAATACTATTGTCAGAATTATTCAGACTAGCATTATTAGCGCTGCCCGAGAATGCCCTTTCTTGCCAACTAACTTGATTTTTTTGTTGCGTCTGAGTTTGGTGTAACTGCGGCTGAGATAAATTAGCTCCAGGATTAACACTTAAACGCCTTCGAATTTCATCTTCAACAATAGCTCGAGGACGACCATATTTTGAAGCTGAATATTTTCGAAGTCCTTCACGAATCTCTGGATTGGATTTACCAAAAGGAGGCAAAAGTTTCATTGTGAATGGAGCTGACGGAAATCCATTAACTAAAACAGTTGTAATTGAGTTGTAATTAGGCGTTTTGGTTAAATCTTCAGCGGTAAATGTTGGTGTAAAGGCCTTTTGAAGAACTTCCGCATCATCAATACCAATCCTACCAACAATCTTGTTAGGAACGTTACCGAAAATAGCACCCTTGATCGAATCTTTCAACTGAGTTGTAAACTGGTTTGCTAAAATTAAATTCAGGCGATATTTTCGAGCTTCAGACAAAATAGATTCAAAAGAATCGGTTGCAAAGTTTTGAAACTCATCGACAAATAGACAAAAATCTTTTCGTTGGTCCTCAGGTATATCTGCACGACTCATTGCTGCCGCTTGAAACTTCATCACAAAAACCATACCAAGGAGTTTTGCTGCTGCCTCTCCAAGTTTACCTTTCGAAAGATTTACGAGCAAAATCTTATTATTATCCATAACTTCGCGAATACTAAATGCACTCTTTTTTTGGCCAATAATATTATTAACCAAGCCACTTTCGAAGGGCGCCCACTTAGAAACAACCCAAGAAACAAGTTCTCCTGCATCATTAGATTTTTGCGAAGCTGGCCACTCTTTAGTCCAAAAGTCGATTGCACGTTGATTTCGAAGGTACTTAATTTTTTGCTTTGCGAACTCTGGGTCGACAAGGACTTTTGGAATATCCATAAAAGTTCCCCCATCCGGGTCGCTCATTAGTAGCAACGCCGCATTTCGAACAATATTTTCCATTCGAGGGCCAACAACACCAGTATTTCCCGGATCATAGAGGGATTTTAGCATTGAATTAGTCTCGGAAATCACAAAATCCATTTCTTCAGGACTTGAGGCCTCAAAAATGTTAAAACCAAGTGGATTCTCAGTATCACTCGGATCGAAATAAATCACATCGTCCATTCGAGATTGAGGAATCATACCAAGTAATTCTTCAACAGAGTCTCCGTGCGGATCAATAAAACAGAAACCTCGTCCGTCCATTATATCTTGATAAGCCAAATTTTCAAGGAGCTTAGATTTACCCATACCAGTCTGACCGATGATATATGTATGGCGGCGGCGATCGTTAACTCCAAGACGAATTTGCTTTTCAATACCGCGGAACTCATTTACTCCAATCAATAGACCTTCTTTCATTGGCTCAGTTGGACCATCAACTTGTCGAATTCTTTGACGCTCAATTTTGCCCGTTGGAATTGAATTTTGATTTGGCAAGTGAAAAATTGTTGAAAGTTCAACACTATTCAGGATATTCTGATTCGTACTTTGAGGGAAAAATCGAAAAATATAAGCAGTAACTAATTCATCAATATTATTAGTCATATTAAATTTGAAACCATTATATCGTGGTGAATCAAATAAAGAAAATGCCGAGACGATAGATTGTAAAATTGCTTGGCTTTTCGAAGCCGTTGAAGAAGAAGTTACCACCCGAGTTAAAACTTCATAACCTGGATATTTAGTTTTATCTTCAATCGCTTGGACTTCTTCATTTTCTAAAGCCGTAAGCTGTGGATATTCGGTATTCGAAGTGTTTAAGCCGTATGTAGGCGGTTTCCATAAAGCTTCCATAATATCAAGTACGGCTGTAGTATTATTATTTTTCTTACCTTTGCCCTTTCGAATTGACTCAACCTTTTCATTAGATTTAAGAGTCCAACTCTCAGGTGCAGGCCTGAACATAATTTGAATAGCCGCTCCATCTCCACGTTCAACACCGCTCAAGGCATCTAATAATGCACGGGCAGCATCACGACGACTTTCTTGATACGTTGCAATTGGATAGAAGTAGTCTTTTTTAAGTTCAAATTCACCGCCAATCACACCTTGCATCTTTCCTTGTTGAGAAAAAATATTTTCTATTTCAACTTCTTCAAGACGAGCTGCTGGGTATGCAGCAGAGATTGCTTGCTTGATAGTTTCGGTCAAAACCGCAGGAACGACCGCATAATAACGAACAAGACCATCACTTGCAATAATTTCGAAAGAAATATGTCTTTGTCCATAAAGTTTAGTTTTAAACCCTTTCGTTGCAGTGCTTGCAATAATATTATACATTGTTTGAGCCTCAGAAAGAACTTCATCTACAACATCCCGCTCATCACGACCGCCAACCTCAAGATCATCACTTGGAGGTGGAAGGTGAATTCGAATTGGCACCATTTTTAAACCACGCTCATAATTTTTCGCCTCTTGAACCATTCTTTTGTATTGATCAAAAGCAAAATAAGAAGCCACGCAAATAATTACAAAGCTAATAAATAATATTATCCAAATTCCCATCACTTCCCACCATTTATAATTCTGTTATATCTTTTTTTCAAATAGTCTATCTGCATTTCTTTAAATCGAACTTCGCGAGCATATGGATCGCCCTTAGTTTCAACTATCATCTTCTTCAAATCTTTCACCCATTCATCTTCCATGAGGTCGATATCTCTTGCGGTAGCTGGAACTACAGCTACCGGGTTGTTTGCTGACGATTCCTGAACCGCTGGCAAAATAGCTTGTGAAATTGGCTGCTGAAAATCTTGATTTGAAAAAAAGCTTGCATAGCTTCAGCTCTAGCCTTATCGCTATCAATTCTGTTTATATTTTTCTCAAAGCCAAAATCCCCCACTTCGTGAGGATTATTTATTGGTTGCGATTGAGCTTCAAAAACTCGTGGAATTTCAAGATTTTTTTGCGGTTCCATATGTAACTATTATATCACAAACGTTAGCGTTTTGAAATGTAAATTATTGCGATTGTTTCAATAATTATCAATAATAATATTTCAAATATTCCAACTCCGCCGGTGGATTGTTTTGCTATAATTCCAATTGGAGCAAAAAGCGAGCGCAGCAGAATATTTCAAAAAGAAAGATGGATTTTTTTCTTGCTTTTTTTAGTGAAGGCTGACCCTTTCTAAATAAAGAATATGCAAGCGAAAAAACTCGATGTGAAGAATATAAAAATATCGCAATAATACCAAGAAAAAAACCAAATATATCATTGCAAATAATGCGAGGATCCCAACTGGACCAACTTTATTAGGAGAAGTTTGAGTTAGTATTAAAAAAATACCAATACCCGACAACCCAGACAGACTAAAAAAATAATTTTTTTAAAAATCATAATATAATACCATTTTGTTAGATTCAGCCCAAAGAGTAAGCAAGTACAAAGAGCAAACAAGTAGATTTCCATCATAACAAAATACCTTACTAAAATATGTGGTCTACGGCCTACTCTTTTGATGCCTACTCTTTTGAGCTAGTTGACCGCTTCTCGCAAGGAGAAGCATATTTCATTGAGGGTTCCTTGAATATTTTCTTTTGAAAAATATAAGTACTTATTAGCCTCAGCGCTCTACGCTATTTTTTGCGGAGCTTTTTGGCGTTTCGAAAGTAAGTTAAAAATCCAATGACGATTTCATAAACCTTAATTTCAAATCGCCGTTCAAACTCCGTAAAGAATACCGGACAACTCAAAATTATCAAATTTTAAAATTTATAATGTGCTTGGTGGAATGTACAATAACTATTTTTTTATTTTTTTGCTTTTTTTATTTCTTTTCAAAAGCTATTTAAATTGTATCATAACAATTTCAAAAAGTCAATACCATAAGCATAATAAAAATAAGTTTTGTTGTACTTTTTAACACGTTTAAATCTGTTAATTTTAATGAACAAAAAAATTATACAAAAAAATCTAAAAAAAGTATTGACTTTTATGCTTATTTTTAGATTATTATAGAGGTAGCTTATGAATAAAAAAAGTTTATACATGAGCCAAAAAAATAAAAAAATTATTTCAAGTGACTTCCGCAGTTCACACAAAACTCTAAAAATTAAAAAAATCAAAAAAACTCCACATTACTATTTATAAAATGAGCGTTCCTCGCAGTCGCTCATTTTTTTATTTTTTTAAAAAAATAAAAAAACATCTTGTATAAAAGATGCTCTTAAAAAAATATTTTTTGGTGGAGCTGCCGAGAACTGCCCTCGGGTCCAAAAAGGTAACATTTTAGCCTTCTACAAGTTTAGTTAATTTTTGGTTAAAATTTAATACTCAAAAAAATCAACAAAAAAATATTAAAAGTTGCGAAAAAAATCTCACTTAAAAATTTGTCGCGAAAAATTTTTAAGCTATCAGTGAAAAAAATATGACACTTTTTCGAAATACGCACTGCCCCATTTCGAAAAAAATGGTTGCTAGTAAAATTAAGCAGCAACTGGTGCTGAAGCTGGAGCAAAGAATGCTGCAACTTTAGCTGCAAAGTTTTTTTGCATTTATTTAATACTTTACGCAGTAAACGACTTGCAAGCCAAACTGTTAAATTCCTCTTGTCTAAAGCTAATTCAGCCCCAACATACTTACATTATATCATAAAATTGAGATTTTTAAATGCTTATGATAAAATTATTACATTATGGTGAGTAAAGTTATATCAGCCGCGCCAATTGGCTATGAAGCAGAGATTATTGAGGTGGAAGGAGATTCTTCGAAAGGATTGCCAAGTCTACAAATTGTTGGAATGGGAAATAAAGCGATCGATGAAGCAAAAGAGCGAGTTCGAAGCGCAATAAAAAACTCAATGTTAGATTTCCCTACTAAGAAAATTATCATCAATTTGGCACCTGCAGAAATCCCAAAAGATGGAACTTTTTTCGACCTACCTATTGCAATTTCAATTTTAACGCTCTCAAACCAACTAAAGCAAAACGAATTAAAATCCCGCGCATTTGTTGGTGAGTTATCGCTAAATGGAGATCTTAGACCAATTAAAGGTATTATCAATATTGTTGAAAAACTTCGAGGCCACGGAATTCAAGAAATTTTCTTACCTATTGAAAATTTAGAAACGAGCTCAATAATAGACGGCGTAAAATTAATTGGTGCGAGGAATCTTAAAGAGATTTTTCTTCATCTTAAAAATGAAAAAATAATAAAAAATGAAGAAAATATTAACACTCTTAAAGATAATAACGATAGTATTATTCTTGATGATATTATCAGTCAAGAACAAGCAAAAAGAGCTCTGACTATCGCGATAGCTGGAAGACACAATATATTACTAACTGGCCCTCCAGGAACAGGAAAAACAATGCTCGCCCAAGCCGCTTTAAATCTATTGCCACCGCTTTCGAGAAGTGAGTTATTAGAAGTTTTAAAAATTCACGGTTTAGTTGATGAAATTAACTCAAATATTTCAAGGCCTTTTCGCACGCCACATCATACCGCAAGTAAAGTTTCCATAATTGGAGGTGGTTCGAAAGCTTTACCTGGCGAGATTAGTCTAGCACACAATGGTGTTCTATTTTTAGACGAAATGCCAGAATTCCCCAAATCTGTACTCGAAAGCTTACGGCAGCCGTTAGAAGATAGAAAAATAACCATAACTCGCACAAATCGAAAAAGCTCTTATCCTGCAAATTTTATGCTTATTGCAACAATGAATCCCTGCCCTTGCGGTTTTTATGGAGATGCAACAAAAGAATGCACTTGTTCATCCACCCAAATTCTTAGTTACCAAAGAAAGCTTTCTGGACCATTAATGGATAGAATTGATATGGTTGTCAATGTCGATAGAATACATAACAAAAATCTTCTTTCAAAGAATAGCAACCAAAATTCTGAACATGCTAATGCTAAAAAACAGATAGAAATATCGTTAGAATTACAGCATAAGCGTTATACTTGCAGTAATTTATACAACAGTATGATTAAAACTAATGATGTAAAAAAATAAATTTAATATTTCGAAAGAAGCTGAAGATCTATTGAATTTAGCAACATCAAAAGCTTGACTTATCCGCTCGTGCATTTCTAAAGATATTAAAAGTTTCACGCACAATCGCAGACCTCGATTCATCAAAAGATATTAAAGCAAATCACATTGGTGAAGCTTTACAATATCGTCATAAAAATGAAAAATTAAGTAAAATACTTGATTTATTTTTAAAAAAATTTGATAAAAATAATATGCGAGTAAATTGCTGAAAAAAATAGCAATTCGAAAGGAAGGAAAATTATTAGCAAAAAAATTCGAATAAACGAAGAAATTCGCGCTCGCGAAGTTCGCGTTATCGGTCAAAGTGGCGAACAACTTGGAATTATGAGTTCGAAAGAGGCTTTTAATCTTGCTCAAGAAGCAGGGCTAGATCTTGTAGAAATCTCACCAAACGCTGAACCACCTGTTGTTAAAATTATTGATTGGGGTAAATTCCAATATCAAAAAATGAAAGAACAGCAGAAGAATAAGCGTAAAGCTAAACAAGTTGAACTTAAACAAATGCGCTTTGGGCTAAAAATTGGTTCTGGAGACCTAGATATAAAACTTCGAAAAGTTAAAAAATTCTTGTCTGCAGGAAATAAAGTTAAAATTCAAATCGTTTTCAAGGGTCGAGAAATGGCTCATAAAGAAATTGGATTTGAAATGGCTAATAAAATTGTTTCCCTTCTCGAAGAAGAAGCTATAGTCGAGCAAAAACCTCAGATGGCTGGCCGCAATCTGAGTTTGGTAGTAAGGAGTAAATAATAATGCCTAAATTAAAAACACATAAGGGCACAGCAAAGCGAATGAAGCTTACTGGAAGCGGCAAAGTAGTACGCCGTCGAGCCTTTAAGAACCACATGCTTTCCAAGAAAAGCAAAAGTCGAAAACGACGAATTAACACCACTGCAACTGTAGAAGGAGCAATGGCTAAAAATATTAAACGAGCATTGGGAGTAAAATAATATGCGAGTAAAACGAGGTGTAACAGCACGAGCAAAGCATAAGAAAATCCTAAAAGCAGCTAAAGGTATGCAACATGCGCGAACGCGCTCATATCGATTAGCTAAACAAGGCGTAATCCGCTCATTGCAATACGCATATCGTGACCGCCGAAATCGCAAACGAGATCTTCGAGCCCTATGGATTACTCGAATCAATATTGCAGCGCGCGAAAACGGAATCACTTACGGAAAGCTTATCGCTGGCTTGAAAGCTAAAAATATTGAACTTGACCGAAAAGTTCTTGCAGAATTAGCAGTTAGCGAGCCAAAAGCTTTTGCAAAAATTGTTGAATCAGTAAAATAATTCTTCAATAAAAAACTAAAAATCACACTTTCGAAAGAGGTGTGATTTTTAGTTTAAAATTAAAAGCTTGTCTATAAGCCGGGTTCTGTCGTGGATAGTCATCTATCTAGTTTAAGAATTACTCCTTAAATCAAGCGGTTATCGAATTATGGCGAGCAACCATTTTTATAATTCTCCTTGCAGCAGACAGGGTTTACCTCTTGCTTCGCGTCACCGCGAGCAACTGTGAGCTCTTACCTCACTCCTTTCACCCTTACCTTTTCAGGCGGTATCGTTTCTGTGGCACTTTCCCTAAGGTTTCCCTCGGTTGTCGTTAACAACTGCCTTGCTCTATGCTGCCCGGACTTTCCTCTAATTTTAAATTAGCGACCATCTAACAAGCTATCTTCTATTATACCAAATTTTAACAAATATAAAAAGCCCCGCCAACTTTGATATTTTCCCCGCATAAAATTATACGGTGGATACCTCCTCAACCTACTACCACGATAGTAGATCATCGTTTGGAGTTCCTTTATAAATGATTATTCAGGAAAAATCATTCGCCAGCAGGGCTTACTTTAATTATACCAATTTTTTTAAAAATAAAAAAATCCAGTGTTTTAAATTCTACAAACCAAAAATCCGTAAAAAAGCTGAGAACCCTTCAAGAATGAGACTCATTGAGAAGTTAATATAATTAGAAATTACGGTAGAAAACAAAAACATTAAAGCTAAAATAAAAATTGAACCATAAGATTCCAGCCTGTCAAAAAAATCTTGAACAAACTCTGGTGCAAATGGTTGAAGAATTTTCGAACCATCTAGCGGCGGAATCGGAATTAAGTTGAAAATCGCTAAGCTCAAATTAATTAGCGTAAATCTACCAAAAATAGCAGCAATATCACCATGTGATAAGTTTAAAGAGTGCATTATTGTAAAGGATATGAGCGCCATTATAAAATTAGATAAAGGCCCAGCAAGAGCAACGAGAGCCATACCCCATTTGCCCCATTTAAGCTCCCTAGAATCAACTGGGACAGGTTTTGCACCGCCAATCACAGGAAGATTCGAAAATACACACAATATCGGTAAAATAATACTAATATAAGGATCTAAATGCGCAATTGGATTTAGAGTTAATCTTCCCTTCCTTTTTTTGCTGTTTCATCACCCAATAAATAGGCGACGAATCCGTGAGAAAATTCATGAACAATCATTGTTACCAATATTGAAATTATAGATATAAATATTATAAAAACCATATATCTATTATACACCACTTGACCTTTTTTTAAAAAAATACGTTATAATGGAACAGATTGTAAATATTAAAGTAAAGAGAGTTAAAATGGCAGTATGTGATTTAACAGGAAAAGGAAAGCAACACGGAAACAACGTTAGCTTTTTCATTGCGACGCACAAAAACGAACTTTTTAAGCCGAACATCCAAAAAGAAAAACTATTATTATTGACGGTAAAAAAGTTCGACTAAATTTGAGCACCGCAGCTATCCGAACTTTGAAGAAAAAAGGTATTCTATAATATTTTTTTATCTCAAAAGAAAATTCCCACAATTTTGTGGGTTTTTTTCTTATATAAAAAGAGTCTATCTTCGAAAGATTGACTCTTTTTTTAAAAATATTATTTTGTCCGTTCAATTTTAACTATTATCATTTTCTCAGGTAAGCTTGTAGCCGATTTCACTTTATACTTTGTAGTTTTTTCAACATCAACACCTAGTTCTTTTTCGAAAAGTGCAAAATCAGATTGAGTAACTTCGTAGTTAATCCCATCATCAGCATAATGAACAGGAATAATTATTTTCGCATCAGACCTTCTAGCAATATTTGACGCAGCGGTTGCATCTAGAGTGTATCCGCCACCGCCAATCGGTAAAACTAAAATATCCAAAACACCAAGATTCTCAAGTTGGTCGTCAGATAAATTTGGATCAATATTTCCCAAAATACCAATCCTAACACCACAAACTTCAACACTATATATTACAGATTTCTTACCATCCTTGTCTTCATCAATATGCCGTTTTTCTTGATAGCCATTTATAGTAAAATCTGACACTTCATAACTTCCAGGATAGGATATTGAAAGCTTAAAGTCTTTATTACCAGTTTTAAACCTCTCCTCGGTGGTAAGCTCAACCCCATCTTTAATAACTAAATCTTTGTCACCAAAAATAGAATGCTTAGGGTCAGTTACTAATGAAATCTTTTTTTGTAGAAATTACAATACTGTTTGCGCCCTTATATTCAATATCAAACATTTTTTTACTCCCATTATAATTTTTTTCAAGTATATTCTCTTTATCAAAGACTATTTTATAATTATTTTTCGAATAACCCTTTTTATAAAAGGTATCTTGTGTGGTGTATCTATAGTAAAAAAATCCTCCATAGATAAAATCATATAGTTTAGCTCACGGCCTTCTTTCTTCTCAATATCTGAAGCCCAATTCGAAAGCTTTTTATCCTGGTTATTCCCAACTATTAGAATATCAATATCTGAATCTACATCATCAACAAAAATGCCAAATAGTACAAGAATATCCATTTGTTTTTGAACGTTTTCAACTTCAGGCTGCCATCTATCTATAGAAGATATTTTTTTATCCATAGAAGTACTCTCATTCATTTTAGCTCCAGCAAATATCGCTCTTAGCGGAAGGTAGTATTTAAACCTCTGGTTTGCTTGATAAAAAATCTTCCTATCTTCTGTCGAGTTTTTTACAACACCAATACTTTCAAGGTTGGTTAGTTCTCTCCGAACAGAGTTAACTTGTTCATCAATAATTCGCGATATTTCACGAACATAAAACTTCTCTTCTGGACTATTGAAAAATAGGTTTAAAAGTTTAACCCTCGTTTTTGAGCCAAATAATGCATTTATACTCTGTTCCATAAATCTATTTTACCATATTTTTTTCAAAAAAATCAACCAGACCTTTTTACAACTTTTTTATACATTTATTAATTTTCGAAATAATAAATTGTTCAGCATCTTTTAAATCAAGCCACACTATATCTTTATTTCTCTTCATAAAAGTTATCTGTCTTTTAGCTAATCTCCAATCCCGCACAGACATCTTATCGATAAGTTCCTTTTTATCTAAATCTCCACTCAAAAAAACTTTCGAATTAATGGATAAGCATTTGCTGTCATTGCTTCAGAATTTGGTCCATACTTCTGTTCAACTTTTTTTGTATTCTTCGATTATTCCAGAGTTAAAAAAATTCATTTCTTTTTAAAGATTTTTTTCTCGGAGTTCTTCACGATTAGTTGTTATTCCTACAACAATATTATTATACTTATTGTGTTTTTTTACAACTTTCACCCTTTTTTTACTTATGCTTTTTTTCTATTGATCGAATTAAATATCGCTTATTCTTATTATTTTCTGGCATTTCGATTTTATTTTCAAAAATATACTTTTGTAAATCTTCGATGGTTCTCTGGTTCAGATCTTCTCGAAAACCATCATCTAATTCACCACCAAAGTCATAATTATATAAAACCGCATCAATATATAATCCAGTTCCGCCAACTAAAAATGGAATTTTACCACGATCTAAAATATCTTCAATTTTTTCGTAAGCATACTCCTTAAAATCTGCCGCAGTGAAACGCTCTCCAGGTTCAACTAGATCAAAACCCCAATGAGGAACTCCATCTCGCTCTTCAATTGTAGGTTTAGCAGAAGCAATATCAATATCTTTATAAATAGCTCGCGAATCAGCAGAGATAATTTCACCGCCAAAAAGCTTGGCTAATTTTATAGCCAAGCTCGTCTTCCCGCTTGCGGTAGGGCCAGTGATTATAACTAAAGTGTTATTTCTCATACTTTATATTTTTCGAATAAATTCCGCTAAATCTTGAAGAGTAACTTTTTCTTCAACGAATTCACCATCTTTTCTAAATCGAATACTCACTTCATTATTTTCTTTATCTTTAGGGCCAATAATTAGCTGAACCGGGATTTTCATTGCAGTTGCCTCACGAATCTTCTTTCCTAATGATTCATTGCGTCCATCTACCGAATAGCGAATCTCATTAAATCTAACTGGAGAATCAAGAACAGTAGCTGAAAGAATCTTCGAAACTTCTTCAACATAATCATTTAAAGTATCGTTGATTGTTAAAATTCGAACTTGCTCAGGAGCTACCCAAAAATCAAACCAGCCAGCCTTATGCTCAATATAAACACTCATAAACCGCTCAATTGAACCAAGTAAAGCACAGTGAATCATCACAGGCTGTTCATCTTGGCCTTCAGAATTTTTATATGAAAGTTCAAATCGCTCAGGCTGGACAAAATCAAGCTGAACTGTTGCCACTTGATGTTCACGGCCAATTGCATCAGTTGCCATAAAGTCAATTTTTGGCCCGTAAAATGCTGCTTCACCCTCTTCTTCGAAATAATCTAAGTTATTCGAAATAACCGCTTTCTTAAGCTGATTTTGTGCGCTTTCCCAGACTGCCAAATCACCGAGATAGCTATCAGAATTATCACGATAACTCAAACGCACGCGAAGTTTCATTCCAATTCCAGAATAAAGCTCATGGGCAGCAGCTAATAGATTCTGAATTTCACCTTCAATTTGATCAGTTCGACAAAAAATATGTGAATCATCTTGCGTTAAAGAGCGAACACGGTTCAAACCGCCAAGCTCACCAGTCTGTTCATCACGGTAATCTGTCGTAGTTTCAAGATAACGGATTGGTAAATCTTTATAGCTTCTTGGGTTCGAAGCAAAAATTTGCGTATGGTGCGGACAGTTCATTGGTTTTAAAGCAAATTGACCGCCAGTAACCTGAGATTTCACCAAGAAAAGCTCTTCACCAAATTTAGCCCAATGTCCAGATTTTTCATACAAATCTTTTTTAGTAATGTGCGGAGTCCAAACTTTTTCGAAACCGTATTTTTGGCGTAATTGATTTGAGTAGTTAGCTAAAACATCACGTAAAATTGTTCCACGCGGCGTGAAAAGTGGTAGACCGATACCAACAAGTGGAGAAACGGTATATAAATCAAGTTCTTTACCAAGTTTGCGATGGTCGCGTTTTTTGGCTTCTTCCATTCGTTCAAGATATTCATCAAGTTCCTCTTGAGTTTCGAAAGCTACTCCATAAAGCCGCTGCATCTGTGGTTTTTTCTCATCACCACGCCAATAAGCACCCGCCACACGCATCAATTTAAAAGCGCCAACTTCGCTAGTATTCGAAAGGTGTGGACCTCGGCACAAATCCTTATAGTTTCCGTTAGTATAGAAACTAACAGTTTCAGCACCATCGCCAAGCTCAAAATCACCTTCAGCAAGGATTTTTGCGTCTGTTGTGCCAGTATTTTTCAAATCATTCAAGAGCTCCAATTTATATGGTTGATTAGTTTCTTTTGCCCAAGAAATTGCTTCTTCAATTGAAACTTCACTTCGCACAAAATCTTGCTTTTCAGCAATAATTCGGCGCATAGCTTTTTCAATTTTTCCAAAGTTTTTTTCTGAAATTTTATTTTCGCCTAAATCAATATCATAATAAAATCCATCATTAATTGCTGGACCAACACCAAACTTCGCGTCTGGGTAGATTTGCTGAACTGCCGCTGCCATAATATGAGCGAGGCTGTGGCGCATCTTAAAAAGTTTCTCCTCTTTATTCTCCACTTAAATTCCTTTCGAAAATAATATTTTTAACTATCTTTTATTTTATCACCACTAGACTTTTCTTGCAAGTTTTGCTAAAATAAAACCACGGGCGATTAGCTCAGTTGGCTAGAGCGTCACATTGACGTTGTGAAAGTCAGAGGTTCGAGTCCTCTATCGCCCACCAACTTATAATATATCCTTTATCTATATATAAAGTTAGTGTTTTTTTGTTTTATACATTTTTCTAAATACCGCACTTATTATGCGGTATTTTTAGTTTTATAAAATTATCACTATTTTCATAAAGTATAATAGATTTTTCATATTTTTCTTTTTCACTATATATAGCGTTATGGTGTTTTTTTAGTTTTTCACATTCCATCAAAAGCTTTTTCCACAAGCTAGTTTTCGGCTTTCAAAAAAATTTTTATTCATTTGGTGAGATATTTATTTTAGGTTGTTCGCTTTTTTGAGTTTGACTTTCGCGTGAAATGTTTTATTTTCGAAAAAAATCATTTTTGGCAAAAAAGCGAACAAAAATTTTTCAACTTTCGAAAAAAAGACACTCAACATCATAATTATGCTTGCTTTTTTTAAAATAAAACGCAGTAAAATAAAAACGAGGTTAGACTGCGGAAAAAGTTTAATCAGGTTTGGGCAAAAAATAAAAATTATTTAAGAAAGTTTTTCTAGTAATCCTCTGTTACATTTACATTCATAAAAACTGCCTCTTTTTGTCACCCAAACGACAAACGAACTTTTTTGGTAAGGTTTAGATAAACCTTACGAGCGTTAACGCATAAGCGGTCGAAATGGCCGCTTTTAAATTTTATAAATACTCAAATTCCAAGGCCAAAAATAAAACACCATTTCATAGTGCTTATTTTTTTTGCTTTTTAAGAGCTCGTTTTTTGGCTTTTTCAGCCTTAGCGCGTTCAACATCTTCAATTCGCCCCTTTTCAGTAACATCAAATTTATCAAGATATTTACCGAATGCTAAGCGAGTTTGCGAATATGCTGCTGCTGCTGCGTTATAACATATTGAAGTTACAGGCATATAGACCCACTGCGCAACCATCCATAAAGAACGGCGTTTTCTATAGCGTTCTGGGCGTGGTGGTAGCATTTTTAAGCTAATCAAGATTGTGATAAAAATCCCCACAGTTGCAATTTGCTGAAGCGTGCTAATTACATTCGGTAATTGATGCACAATCACACTACGAGAAGAAGCAGCATAAACAATCAGTGGCACCCAACCGCCAAAGGCAGCCATTGGTGATTGAAAAACAGCTGTTACATGCCCATCAATCAAGCGAATAAGTTTCATTAAACCATCAATAATCGGCACATTGCGGTTTTTCGAAAAATATAAATTGGCAACATATGGTATATCGCTTGCTCCATACATCCAGCGACGAAGCTGAATAAACTGCGCCTTGAGCGTTTTTAGTAAAGTTTCACTCAAAACAGCATCTTGGTAAATTGGCACACGAATTGGTACAACGTAATAATCGCCACCAAAATGGAAATAACTGCGCCAAAATTGATGTCCGTCCTCAACAATTGTGCGGGTTGACCAAAAATCCATTTCGACCAACGCATCTAGAGGCTGAGAGTGCGAGGCAAAATTTCGTAAAAGATGCGGCCGCATTGTTGAGACGATATTCCAGAATGAGTTACCGGTTGCAACCACACGCATTGGAGCTGGAACATCCCAAATATTATTCAAAAATAATGAAACTGGCTGATACGAAAGTTTTTTACGGTCTTCATGAACAATAAAGCTATAAGTTGCACAAGCAAAATATTCCTTATGTGGCTTATTGTCACTATCAAGCGTTGTAACAAGTACATTTTCGAAAGGAATTTTATTGTTTTCGCAATATTTTTGAAGCGCTCGCCCAGCAAAAGTTATATTTCCGCCCTTTCCAACAACTTCATTTGGTAGATTTTTTGGGTGTTTCACAATTTCAAAAAGTACCGAAGTTTTTCGAAAATTCTTTTTTAAGCCTAATTGCAGTTTTTTCAATTTCTTCACCGCCCCGTTCTTCATAAGCCAAGAAAATAAGTAAGTTTTTTGCATCATAATTTGAAGCCAAAACAGATTGAATAGTTGGCTGAATCACTTCATAAGGCTCATTATAAGTTGCAATAATTACCGCATTTTTCACCTTTGACGGCGGTGGAAAGCTAGCTGGATTTTCTATAATATCATTCAAATTTCGAAGGTGGTTTTTAAACTCGTATTCATTATTTCTCTTATTTTTGAGAATATCTAAAGATTTTTCAGCATTCTCAAGCTCATTTAGACGTTTATTCCAATCAACTTTTTGAGCTTTTTCAATCTGAAGATGACCCGTTATCATTCGATAGGCAATTCCAATTGCCTTGACAAGAAGAGTTGTGATAATCGTTAAAAAGATAAAGAGATGCCAAAAAAGGAGAAAAAGCCGAAAGTATAAACATTAAAATAATTGCACCAAAACTCAAAAAAGCTGGCAGAATTTCGAAAAAGCGATATTTAAAAGTTCGCTTTCCAAGTGGAATTTCAATATCAACTTTCTTACTCATTAGTTTGGAATCTCACGAATTGAAGTGCCTATAATTATCATTCCAACCAGAACAAGAATAATACTAAAAAAATTGCAAAAAACCGCAGCCACACGCCTACCAGAAATATTATAAATTTTTGCGATAATAATATTATGAATGAATGAAATAATTAGACCAAAAAAATAGCCAAAAACAACACGATAAGTCCAGGAATCTTTATAAAACTCACTAGTTCCAAAAAAACCGTATAACGCACGTTCAAAAAGATAGTCATATGATTTTTGTGTTCAAAATCATAAAAAAATAAAGAAAAATAATTCCAGACATAAATACAGAAGCCATCAAAATTAACATTTTGCGGTCTTTTTAAAAATTGGTTTGAATAAATTAGCTATTGTTTTCATAAAAAAATAAATTGGAGCCGATGAGCAGGATTGAACTGCTGACCTACGCGTTACGAGTGCGTTGCTCTACCAACTGAGCTACATCGGCACATACTTAAATTATACCACAAATTTTTTTGAAAAAAATAAACCAAAAAAAGTGCTTGATTTTTTTGCTGGGAGTCTGATAAAATTGTATTAGTCTACTGATGCGCTCGTGGTATAGTTGGCCTAGTACGCCTCCCTGTCACGGAGGAGATCGCCGGTTCGAATCCGGTCGGGCGCGCCAAATTTAGACTTTAAAGAATCGCTTTCAGGCGATTTTTTTATTTTATTTAATCTATTAAGACAAAAAAATAAAAAAAGCACAACTTTTGCTGTGCAATTTATTTAGTCAACTTTAATATTTTTTTGAATTTTTACCGTCTTTTTCAAGCTGCTCAAGTTGTTTGTTAAACTCAGTAAATTTAATTTTTTTATTGATTCATAACTAACTTCATTGTCAGTTTTTTTCAATCAATTTAACGATATAATAACCGTCACCCGAGTTTGAAATAAACGGTTTCGAAACTTCACCAACTTTCAATCCTGCCGCAATTTTTAGAACGACCACCATCAATGTTAGTTTTTCGAACTTTTCCGGGTTTTGCGTATTCAATTTTATCACCAAAATGTTCAACAGCTTTGGAAAAATTATTCGTATTTTCACTTAAATATTTCGAAATATCATTTTTAAGGTTTTCAGCTGTTTTATCGATTTGTGCGGTTACTTTTCTACGAAGGAGCGGCAATTCAATGAACATTCGGCGATATTCACTTGGCGAGAGACTATAATTATCAGCCGCAATCTTATATAAAGCGCTTTCAGTAAGCTCGGTATTTTGTATTTTTCGCTGTGCATCAAAAGCTTCGCTAATTTCTTTATCCGAAACTGAAATTCCAAGTTCACGAGCTTTTTTTTGGGCATAAGCATTTGCGATTGCATTTTTCATTGCTTTCGATTTATTTAAAGTTGAAAGTGCGCTTATATTATTCGCTCCTTCAATTTCATCTTTTTTGGCATTTGCAATTTGCATATTTGCTCGATATTCCATCAAATAATCACGATAAAGTGCTTCCTCGCCATCAACTTTTGCAATTGAAAACGGCAATATGGTTGTAAAACGATAAACAAACTCACTAGTGTTTTGAGCCTGGTAAAGCTGGTACCAAAGCAAGCTTACACCCGTAATTAGGATTACGCCAGCAATAATTAAGGTGTTAATCACTAAACGATTTTTGCTATACTGCACAGGATATTTAAATTTTTTACCCTTATTTAAAATCTCACGACGTTGTTCTTCAAGTGTCGTATTTGTAATTTTTGCAATCTGGCTTTCGTGAGATTCAGGCTTTTTTTGAGACCTTATCTCTAATTTTTTTGGCTTTTTCTCTAATATTCTTCATTTTCTCCCTCCATTTCAACTTTCGAAATTATATCTTGAATTTTTATTATAAATCTCTTCTGGATGTTCAACATTTTTAATTTCTAAATCACCCACAATTGTAAAAAAATATTGATTGTTCCAAAATGGAAAATTTCACCAAAAAAACCTGGGATCTCAAAATTAACACTTTGAATTTTCGAAAGCGGTAAATCCATCATTTTCCGCCCAAAAAAGCCTTTTTGCGTAATTTGACGAATTCGCTCATTCGAAACAATATACAGAGAATAATACCAAAGCATAAACTGATAAAGAAATAAAATTAGACCAACGATAAATCCACCTAAAGCAATCCAAAGAGCATCCATTATACTATCTGATGTCAACATGAAAAATGTTGGTAAACAAGAAATTGCAAAAATACTCAAAAAGAGGTAAAAACCTTTGCGCATCGCAATAATATGCTTTCGAAACATAAAGAGAAATTCTTCACCTTCTCTTTGACCTTTAAAAATTTGTTCTTTCATAAATAAAATCAGTGGTACCCCGGATAGGAATCGAACCTATAACCTTTTCCTTAGGACGGAACTGCTCTATCCAATTGAGCTACCGAGGCTCACTTCTCTATTTTAACAGATTTTTACAAAAATAGCGAGAGTTTAACGCGTAAATTTTTCTCGAGGTGAATGATAGTCGTAAATTTCATGATCAGCGAACCAATGTTCAATTTCTTGTTTCGCTTCTTCAACACTTCCCGATGCATGAATTAAGTTTGGAATTCCAACATTGTGCTCATCCGCATAACCAAAACTCATATGTGAATAATCACCACGAATCGTGCCAGGAAGTGCAGTTTTTGGTTCAGTCCCGCCAACAAGTTTTCGAACTAATTCAACCGCTTCAACGCCTTCAAAAACCATTGCAATCACAGGCCCTTGAGTCATGAATTCTAACGCCATATCAAAAGCTTTTTCACCGCGCCGTGTAACCATTTTACCGATTCCTTCATAGTGTTTGTAGTAATGCTCTTTATTTGGGAAGATCATTTTTGTGCCGATGATTTTTAAGCCAACTCTTTCGAAACGTGTTAAAATTTCGCCCACAATTCCACGCTGAACAGCATCTGGCTTGAATAAAATTAACGTTCGTTGAACTAATTCTTTCGACATAAAAACTCCTTCTTAGACTTTTTTTATAAATTATACTATTTTTTTCATAAAAAAATGCTATAATAAGATTATGTATATTTCTGAAGGAATTGAAGATTTTATTGAATCACTCGAAGTTGAAGGCGGCCGTTCGAAAAAAAGACGGCTGAGAATTATAGGCTTTATTTAGAGCGATTTGCTGAATTTACTGGCGATATTCCAGCAAAAGAAATTACCTCAGAATTAGTTCGAAAATATCGTTTATGGCTTAATCGTTACGAAAATGAATTTGGCAAAGATTTAGGGCGAGCTACACAAGCCTATCACTTAATTGCCCTTCGAAGATTTTTAACTTATCTTGCTCGGCGTGACATTAAAAAGCTTGGAGCCTTCAAAAATTGAGCTACCAAAAATTGTAAAGCCGCAAGTTAATTTTTTGCATTACGAAGAAATTGAGCGCTTGATTGCTGAAATTCCAAATGAAACTGAAAGTGATTTACGGGACCGCGCAATTGTGGAATTACTCTTTTCAAGCGGTTTGCGTGTTTCTGAGCTTGTAAATTTAAACCGTGGAAGCATTAATACAAAGAGGCGTGAATTTACTGTTCGTGGAAAAGGAAATAAAGACCGACCAATTTTTATTTCAAAAAAAGCCGCAGAGCATATCGAAAATTATTTAGACGCTCGAAATGACAACTTACAACCGTTATTTTTAAATTATTCGCGGCGATACAAAAAACCTTCAACTGATGGAAATTATCGGCGGATTACACCACGCTCGGTGCAAAGGATGGTTGAGAAATATGCAAAACTTGCTGGAATTACAAAACACGTTTCACCCCACACAATGCGACATTCTTTTGCAACAGATTTACTCGTGAATGGTGCGGATTTGCGCTCAGTGCAAGGAATGCTTGGCCACGCCAGTATTGCAACAACACAAATCTATACACATATCACTGACCAACATTTAAAAGAAATTCACGAGAAATTTCACAGCGAAACAGAATAAAAGTGACTTTCGAAAGCCACTTTTTATTTGCCAAGAGTTCGAACAGTTAAATCGAATCTATTAACTGCACAATAATTACTTTTAATATTCCCTTCACAATTGTATGTGCTTACATCTATATCACCGTTGTTTGGTGTTCCTAAAATATAAGAAATATTAATGATCATTTGGTTTGATGCACTATTTTTTAAATTAGGCGAGGTTGAAAAATTAATTCCATGCAGTCGAAGGTCGATTTCACCGCTAGTTAGGATTTCTGTAACGTTGTTGTCTCGAGGTACCCTTCGCCAAATTGTGTTTTCAGCTCCATCCGCACAATAAGATCTAGCAGTATCGCGAACTTTTACTAATTTAACGGCGCTAATATCATTGAATATTATCCGTCTTCCATCACCTATATTCCACAAGTAGCTCACGGTTCCAGTACAAAATGCGCCAGCCGCACCAGTAGATTTATAAAATTTACCATCAACACCGCCATTCCAATCATCGAGCATTGGTGAAGAATTGAAAGTCTTAGTAAAATCTGTATTAATTGTGCGAGCAGCAGTGTTTAAATCTTTATAAGTTGTACCACGAGTAATAGTGTTCGTCATTTGAATAATTAAGCCAGCAACACCAACGAGCAGAAATGCAATCACACCCATTGCCAGCATTAATTCCATAATCGTAAAACCTTTTTTAGTTCCTTGGGTCATATAACCTCACAATCGTTCCGAGAGTTGTTTTTACGTTAGTTCCTGGTGCAGACCAACATGCACGAATATGAAAATCATAATATTTCGTATTTGGAGCATGAACTTTTTCAACCCAAATACCTTGCGCACTTCTATAAGGAAGGTCATCACGTAGCCAGTTCGCATTATTATCTTTATCATCACCGTAAGCAATTCGCGGATAAGTTATTGCATTAACTATTTTTTCATTATGATAACCACGATTTGTCACCATATCTCTTGTTGAAATAATAAAAGCACTTGAGCCTCGACTACACTCCCCGAGAGGGGTTGCTGAGCCTTGAGCGTCTTTCGTTAAGCTATTTTTCCATAATTCTGCCGCAGGGCTTGAAACCTCTGAGCTATCTGCACGATATTCAGAAATAAACGCTGCATTAGCAAAACGCAAAGCTTCCGCTTGAGTATCCATAGCATTTCGCGCCATAGTAAGCTGCAAACTTGCTAGTGCACGCGACATTCCATTATTCATTGTAGTCAACCCAATCATCATTACGGTTGCAAAAACAGCAATAGCAAGAAGCACTTCAATTAATGTATCACCTTTTCGAAATTTCATTATAAATTCTTTCCATCAATTATTACATCACCAAATCTTGCATCACCTTTTCTATCGCCACCACAAGAAGAGCCTTTAGGGCCATCAAGAGGCGCAATTTCAACAGCAGAAGCCGAAGGCCCAATTTTTACAACTTTATTTCTATCACCAAAGAAATTGAAGCCACCAGCATACCATTGTACTCCGTCGTTAGAAGGTCGAACGCAAACATTAACTGTTTTTCCATTTTTAATAACAAAATCACTATTCACATTTATATCTCTAAAAGCGGCTATAAGGCCATCATTATCAAGAGAGCCATGTTCTATCATTGCTGAAGTGCCGAAAGAAATTATTGAATTATCAATAGGAGATCTTAATATTAAAACACCGGTGATCGTATCCAAGCCATGCCATTTATTATCGCCACTCGTTATTGAAGTAACTGCACTCTTGTAACTAAATGCTCGTATTCCACTAGCACTAGTTATTCTATTATCTGTAACATTCTTATATGTTCCACGCCATTGCAATTCTATATCTTTTGGGCCTTTTACACTATTCTTACCACCATCAAGGACAAACTTTGTTGCACGTAAAGCCTCTATGCTATTTCTACACTCTCTTAAATCACCGTGTAATCTACCATTCTCATCTATAGCCCGACAATCCTTTGATATATCTATATCTTTTCCTATAACATCAAAAACCCTGAATCGCTCTTGCCCAAGAGTTGCATTTTCATTCCCAGGAATGACATTTCCATTATATAGAGAAATATATTTTCCAAGTATCACACAATTGCTTGAGCCTGTTAATTTACCGCTATTATCTTTTAAAATACTTATATTTGCGCCAGATGTGTCACATTTAATTTTTATAGAACCCTTATCGTTAGTTTGATTTTCCACATCTGAAAACACACCTTGAATATCTGATTTAAAAGTATTCACCGAATCATTATAGCGCTGTTTTTCGATGCTAGCGTTCCAGCCAACAAGCATAGTCGCCAACATTAAGCCAGAGATACCCAAAACAAGTATCACTTCAATAATTGTAAAAGCTTTTTTTATCATAAAGTTTTCCATATTTACTCCTATTATACCATAAGCTTTTTTTATTTTTTTACATTATCAAATTGATAAAAAAATACCAAAATTTGCTGTTGAAGAGCTAACAAAATTAAAGCTGCTAAAATCATTGACGGACCAAATGGAATCTGTGTTCCACGTTTAACTTTTCGAAAATGTAAGATAGATTGAAAAACTGCAAAAACCAAACCCACAATATTCGAAAGGAAAAGTAGAAAAACCGCAAATACTGGGTGATTTGGCAAAAGAAAAAAATCAAGCCAGCTGCCAGAATCCAGTCGCCACCGCCAACCCATTGCTCTTTCGAAATTTTTTTGCAAGTACAAAAATAGATCAACGGGAAGAACATCATTGAAATTACTAAGTAAAAAAATGGATCTCAAATTAAATCCACCAGAAACCATCAAAAAAATCCAGTTGCCCAATAAATAAATGCTAAAAATATTGAAAATATATAGAAGTTTGGTTGGTAAAAGTGACCACTTAGCATCATAAATAATCATAATTGCAAGCGGAACCAGAGAAATTAATAAAATGAAAAAGTCTAATTACTGGCAAAAACTAAAACTGTGCCATTCGAAATTGGGTTAAAAATCAAGAAAAATAATTACAAAAAAAGTGCAAACATTAAAAATTTCAGAGAAAAAAATTCAAGCGAGCCGATTTTTCGAACGGCATTTACGACATTTTCCGCCAAGTGAAAGCCAAGAGATAATCGGAATTAAATCAAACCATTTTAGTTGATAATTACAGTTCAAACAATGTGAGCGGTCTTTTTTTGTTTTAACCGAAACCAAAGAGCGGAGTTTTTTCCATTCAATAGAATCAACTTTTTTGCCAGATTCTCTCTCTTCTTGAAGTTGTTTTGCACGCAATCGCCAAACTTGAGCAACTGAAAAAAACTACCCAAAACGGCACCAATTACGCCAAAAATTAAACTTAATAGAAAATTCTCCACTCTCTCTTCCTTTCGAAAAATTAAACTTTTGTAACTAGCGAATAAATTGGGAACAAAATTGCACCAATCAAACCACCTGCCATTAATGCCATAACAACCATCAAGATTGGCTCAATCAAGGTTGAAATAGCTTTAATTTGCTCATCAAGTTCATCTTCATAAACCTGTGCGGTTTTTCCAAGCATTTCATCAATTTTACCAGATTGCTCACCAATGTTAATCATTTGTGGCACCATATCTAAAATATAATCTTTACCCTTTAAAGATTCTGAAAGACTTTTACCGCTTTGAACGAGTTTTCCGGCTTCATCAATACTTTTTTTCACAATAATATTATTCATTGCATCACCACAAATATTGAGCATATCAAGTAGTGCCACACCAGTTGAAAGCAAAAGCTGACCAGTTCTTGCAAATCGCGCCATATAAAGCTTTCGAAATAGCGGGCTAAAAAGTGGCACGTTGAGCTTGAAGTTTGACGCAAATTTAATTCCTGACTCTGTTTTAAGATACTGGCGGAAGAAATAACCGGCAACACCTATTCCAATCAAAACAACCCACCAGAAGTTAATCATAAAGTCTGATATTCCAATAAGAATTTGTGTTGCAAATGGCAATTCTTGGTGCATATCTTTATAGAGCTGCTTAACTTGAGGAACAACCTGCACCATCATAAAAGCCATCACAAGACCAATAACCACAAGCACAATTACTGGATAAGTTAAAGCCCCCCGGATTTTACTCATCATTGCCGCGTCTTTTTCTTGTTGAGTTGCAACACGGCGAAGCGATTCATCGAGCGTTCCCGACATTTCACCGGCAGCAATCAAAGCAAGATAAACTTTGTCGAAAACATCTGGAAATTTCGAAAAAGCATCTTTCAAGCTTGAACCACTTTCAACCGAAGCCAAAATATCATCAACAACTGAGCGCATTTTTTTATTTTCAGTTTGCTCAGAAACTGTTCGAAGGGCTTGCGCAAGAGGTAAACCTGCACCAATCAAAGTAGCAAACTGACGAGTGAAGACAATTTTATCCTTAGTTGTGATTCGGTTCATAAACCTCGCCAAAGCGTTTTCTTGGCCAACTTCATAAATATCGTCTTGCAAAATATAGCCTTGATCAATAAGAGCTTTTCCAGCTGCACGCTGGCTATCTGCTGAAATTTCACCTTTAATGATTTTGCCAGTAACACGGTCCTTTACTTTATAAGAAAATTTTTTCATATTATCCTCTCATTAACCTTTCAAATTCAACTAAATCAACCGCAAATTCACGTGCATCGTCATAAGTTACCACACCAGATTGTACTAATTTAACAAGCGTTCTGTCCATTGTCTGCATCCCTTGGTCGGATCCAGTTTGAATAACAGTATCAAGCTGATGAGTTTTTCCTTCACGAATAATATTTCGAATTGCAGGGTTAGCAATCATAACTTCGGCCGCAACAACTCGCCCACCGCCAATTGCAGGAACAAGTCGTTGAGCACAAATTCCTTGCAGAATATTAGCAAGCTGCGAACGAACTTGAGGCTGCTGGTGTGGTGGAAAAACATCAATCATACGGTCGATTGATTGCGCTGCAGAGTTTGTGTGAAGTGTTGCAAACACTAAGTGCCCAGTTTCGGCAATCGTAATTGCAGCCGAGATTGTTTCAAGATCACGCATCTCACCAATTAGAACAACATCTGGATCTTGACGAAGTGAGCTTCGAAGAGCCGCAGAAAATGAGTAGGTATCATAATGAACTTCTCGCTGAACAATCGCTGAACGTTTTGATTTATGCGTAAACTCAATCGGATCTTCAATTGTAATAATATGCTGAGCTTTTTCGCTGTTAATTTTATCAATCAAAGCAGCAAGAGTTGTAGATTTTCCTGAACCAGTTGGCCCAGTAACTAAAACTAAACCGCGCGGAAAATCGGCAAAAGACTGAATTACTGGCGGCATTCCAAGCTCAGTAATAGTTTTGATTTGATTTGGAATTAAACGAAGTGAAGCTGCTAAATTACCGCGTTCATGAAAAGCATTAACACGAAAACGACCCAAATCACCAAAGGCAAATGAGAAGTCAAATTCCTTATCTTTAATCAGAATTTTTTGCTGATCATCATCCAGAATCGCAAAAACAAGATGCTCAACTTCTTCAACATTCAATGGGTTGTATCCTGGGAATGGCGCTAAAACACCATCAAGCCGCATCATCGGCGGCAAACCAACTTGCAAGTGAAGATCGCTTGCATTTTTTCGAACGATTTCTTCAAGTAAAATTTCTATTCTTAGATTTTGATTCATATTCCTCCCGTTTTATGCGCTATCAGACGCAACCCTGTTAACTTCTTCTAATGTTGTGATTCCTGTTAAAGCTTTAAGATATCCATCTTGGCGCATCGTAATCATTCCTTGTGCCATTGCCACTTTTTGAACCTCGTGCGAAGTTGCATGCTTAATGATAAGCTGTTGAATTTCTTCGGTCACCTCCATAACTTCATACAAACCTGCACGCCCCTTATATCCTCCTGGTGTTTGCGGTGTATCACGACCTTTCACAAGAGTGTAAGACTTCTGGTTTGCAAGAGGTAGATTTTTATAGCCCAAGTCAGCTGAAACTCTTTCTACTTCATCTGGTGTTTTTGGCAGCAAATGACCTACAGTCTCGATAATACTTTGCGTTTCAAGTGGTGAAGATTGATAAGTATTTCGCTTGACCGCAACCCTTCGAACAAGACGCTGACCAATAATCGTATTCACCGTTGAAGCGATCAAGAAAGGTTCAATCCCCATATCAATCAAGCGAGGCAAAATTCCGGCAGCAGAGTTGGTGTGAAGTGTTGAAAATACTAAGTGTCCAGTTAATGCAGCTTGAACAGCAAGGTTGGCTGTTTCACCATCACGAATTTCTCCAACCATCACAATATCAGGGTCAAGACGCAAAATAGAACGCAATCCTGCTGCAAAAGTTAGTCCAACCTCAGCATTAACTTGGATCTGATTTACGCCATCCATCTTGTATTCAACAGGGTCTTCAAGCGTAATAATATTCACTGAATCATTTTTAATCTCTTTAATCAATGCGTAAAGCGATGTTGACTTACCAGAACCAGTTGGACCAGATGTTAAACCATTCCATTTGGAGCAGCAATTCCCTTTCGAATTGTTCGAAGAGCTCGCCCAGCGTATCCCATTTCTTCAAGATTAAAAGAGTTACCTGTTTTATCGAGCAAACGAATCACAACCTGTTCGCCCCAAACAACTGGCGAAATAGCAATACGAAGGTCGACTTCTTTATCTCCAACAGCAACAGCAAACTGACCATCTTGTGGCACGCGGTGTTCATCAATCTTTAAGCTTGAAAGAATTTTAATACGTGAAATTAAAGCCGGCTCAATACTCTTTGGCAAATTCATAATTTCCCGAAGAACACCGTCTATTCGACAGCGAATTTTCAAAGATTTTTCAAGCGGTTCAATATGAATATCGGATGCTTTTGCGCGAACAGCATATTCCAAAATTGTATTCAAAGCTTTCGAAATCGGTGAGTCCTGTACGATTGTTTGAACCTGCCGTTTTGATTCTGCTTCCGCCTGAGTTTGCGCATCAACATTTTCAGCCAGAGCATCAACACCGGAAAGATCAGTTTTATATTGATCTAAAATATGCCTAATTGATTTTTGGCTCGCCATAAATACTTTTAGAGGGCGCTGAATTAGACTAGAAAGATAGTCAACGGCTTGAATGTTTGTAGCATCGAGCATCGCAACAGCAATTCGCCCCTGAACTTCAGCAATTGGAACCGCCATATTTCGTTCAGCAATATCAACTGAAATTAAATCAAGAGTCTCTTGCGGAATGGTAGTATTTTCAAGATTAACATAGGGAATCCCCGAAACATGAGCTGTCGCGTGAATAAGAATTTCATTATCAAGAAACTTATGCTCAATCATATATGACATTAGAGACTGATTGTTTAAACCAGCCTCTTTTATAGCCAACTCAATTTTTGATTCTTGAATAAGACCCTCTTCAACAAGGATTTTCGCAAGTCTATCCTGAATATCATTGGTTAATAATGTCATTACATTCCTTTTTGAATTATTTAATATTTATTGTCCAATATTAACTTGAACTGTTGGATTGATAGCATCCTTATTAAAAATTTCACTACTTGGTTTTACATATTCGTTCGAAATTGGTTCAGTAGTTTTAACCTCATAAGTTTGCTCAGAAAATCCGCCCTGAGCCAAAGAGTTAATAACTAAATATGAAATCAAAACGCTAAAACCCGCAATCAAAACAATCATCGCAATATCAGTCTTTTTCATTATTTTAATCCTCCTGTAGTGCTTGAGTTTTGAGTTTTACCAGTTCCAGTTGTAGAAGTTGCTGGCTTTGCAGTTTCGTCTGCTTTAACTTTCTTACTTTCAAGCTTCATCGTATATTTAGGATAATAGTAGGCTTTTGCAGAAAAGTTAAGACTAAATCGGTTAAGCGAACGCTCGAATTTAAAACTCGTAATATTTATTGCTCGAATTGATTTTTCCATCTTTCGAACAGTGTTAATTAGGTTATTAAGTGCTTCATCTTGAGTTTTAGCGGCTTGTGCTGAATTTAAGCCTTCACCCTGAAAACCTGCAGAAATTGTTGCGGAAAATTGAATATCTTTCACACCCTCTGGGATTTTATTTGAATCTTGACTACCGCTAGTTGCTGATGAACTAGAAGAATTTGACGCTGAGCTTGAACCTGAAAGACTTTTGTTTGCAGAGGCATCAGAGTCAATACTAAAAGAATCAAGAGTCACACCTTCAGAAAAAATATTCTTTTCAAGGCTAGCTGCAAGAGCGGCGGCGTTCTCACTATCGGGCAAGGCATCAGCAATAACGCGCAAACCGCCATCTTCGGCGTTAGATTTCAATTTTCGCTCATTAAGATTCGGATCGGTCTCTAATGAGCTTAGTTTACTCTTTAAATCTTCAATATTTTGGATATTTTTTTGAATTGTTGAGATACTTTTATCTTGTTCACCAAGAACTTTAGCATTAAATGTAAAAATCCTAAAAAGATAAATCATTCCAACAACAGATGCACCAGCAATTAAAGCAGCACCAGCAACTGCCAAAAACATCGTTTGGTTAGCCTTATTAATGGCATTCCGCTTCAAAAAAGCTACTTCTTTATTTTCACCCATTATTTATTCTCCTTTTCAGAATCTTTTTTTGAATTTTGAGTAAAAATTCCAGCAGGAACCTGAATAGTTGAGTCTGTTACATTCTTTCGACCAAGAGCTTTTACAGCAAAGTTTTTCGAAGAAAATTTCAAAGCTGCTTCATTTAATTTAAAGCTAACAGTAAAACGCAAAACATTTTGACCTTGTTCATTAGCTCCGAGCGAGCTTTCATTTCGAACAACTGATCCTTCATCAGCAAGCATACAGATATTAGCATCTTTTTCGACTTCACTAGCCTTACATTGAGAGCCTTCACCATCATAGATAATTTGTGAATATTTAATTGTTTTAATAAAAAGCTTCAAGGGCTGGAAAACCATTACTTGCTTGACCTTCAATTGAAACGATTCGAGTTTCAGGGTCGTAATTCACTGCAGAAAACTGAACAGAGTTTTCACCAGTAGTCTGAATTGCTGGTAAAATTGTTCCAATCAATCGTGAGGTATCTGGCGAAGCATTTCTAATTTTTTGAATTGCATTAAGCTGATTTCGAAGAGTAGCCGCCGTTTCTCCATCTTTAATTTTTTGCATCTCAGCAAATTTGTTTGAGATATCATTGGTTTTTAAACCCATAACAAATTGCTGACCTTGAGTTGTTAAGAACAATAAAACTACTCCGGCAAGCATCACACCACCAATAATTATAGATACAAAAATAACTATATTTCGAAGTTGCTGAGCTTTAATAAGATCGCGTTTAACATCTGGCAAAAGGTTAATTTCAATCATTATTTATTACTCCTTTCGGCTAAACCTACAGCAACCGCAAATTCATTTCCAACATTTGCAACCTGCTGTTGATATTTTGCGGGAACATTAACATTTTGGAAAGGATTTGCGGAATAAGACTGAATTCCAGTTTTCGAAGAAACATATTCTGGCATTTGTGGAATAATTCCAGAAAATCCTGAAAGTGAAATTACCCCAACTTGAGCATTTTGGTATTTTGTTCCTAAAAATTTTATTGATTTAGCAATTTCTTGAACGAAATTCTCAAGAGTCATTTCGATAGCTCTAAAAACTTGACCCTCTAGTTTATCTTGAGCTAAACCAAATTTCATAATAAATTGTCGAGCTTGGTCTTCTTTAATGTTCAAATTTTGAGTAGCAGATTTCACCAAACTTGATATTCCGGTAGGGATTGTACGAACAAGTCTTGGAACACCTTGATATACAATAGATAAGTCAGTAGAAAGCTCACCCATATCAATAATTAGCTGAGCCTGATCAGATTGATTAGGCACAAACAAAGCACGAGTCATCGCTAAAGAATCAGGCTCACTCGCAACAACATTAAAACCTAAACCTTCGATAAATTCCATCTTCTCTTCACTATAAGCTTTAGCTGTGCTCGCAAGTAAAATCTCTAACGAATCAGGATTCGAAAGCGATTCGCCGAGAAGAGCCCAATCAACTTGAGCATCATCAACCGCCATTGGAATATACTGATCAACTTGATATTTGATATTTTTTTGCAATTCTCGCATGTCCTGCTTTGGTACTTCAAAAATTGTCGTAAATGTCTTCTGGGACGCAAGGCTAATCGCTACATTTTTTGTTTTAATATCACTCTGCCCGATCATCGTTGAGATAATTTCTCCCAAACGACGACGACTTTCATCAGAATTACTCAAAACTAATTGAGGGTCAACTGGTGTATAGCCGAGGCCAACTAAATTCCAAGAATTCTCCCCAGCTTTCGAAAGTTGGACAGCACGAATAGAATTAGTTCCAATATCTAACGAGAAGAAATCGCCCACACCTTTAATATTAATCATGCCTATATTTTTAACATAAACGTAATTAAAAAAATCAAGCTTTTTTTATTTTTTTATTTTACAAACTTTTTATGTTAAAATAAAAAGATATTAAAAGGAGATTTTATGAGTTTATCAATTGGAATTGTTGGGCTACCAAATGTTGGTAAATCAACACTATTTAACGCACTGACTAATAATGATATTTTAGCAGCAAATTACCCTTTTGCAACAATTGAGCCAAATACTGGAATTGTGCCAGTGCCAGATTTGCGCTTAAATAAATTAGCTGAAATTTATGGATCACAAAAAATTATTCCAGCAACAGTAACTTTTGTTGATATTGCCGGGCTAGTTGCGGGAGCTTCGAAAGGTGAAGGTTTAGGTAATAAATTTCTTGCAAATATTCGCCAATGCGACGCGATTGTTCATATCGTTCGAGCTTTTGTAAATAATGATATTGTTCATGTTTCGAATGAGGTTAACCCAAAAAATGATATTGAGGTTATTAATACTGAGTTGATTTTAGCGGATATTCAAACTATTGAAAACCGCTTACCTAAGCTCCAAAAAGAGGCAAAGGCAAAACCAGTTCTCCGAAAACGAGCTGAATACTTGAACAAATTAGTTGAACAACTTCAAGCTGGAGTTCTTCTCTCTTCAATAGAAGATTTAGATTATGAAGCAATTCAAGATCTACATTTACTAACCGCAAAACCTGTAATTTATGTGTTCAATGTTGATGAAAATACTTTAACCGATGAAGCTAGAAAAGAAGAACTTTCAAAAATGGTTCTCCCTGCAAAGTCAATATTCGTATGCGCCAAGTTAGAGGAAGAGTTAAAAGGCTTAAGCGAGGAAGATTCGAAAGACTTACTCGAAAGCTACGGAGTTCAAGAAACTGGTTTAAACCAGATGATCCATGCTGCCTACGACACACTTGGACTACAAAGTTATATGACAGCAGGGCCAAAAGAAGTCCATGCCTGGACGATCAAGAAAGGATGGACAGCTCCACAAGCCGCAGGAGTAATCCATACAGATTTTGAAAGGGGTTTTATTGCTGCACAAGTTATCGACTTTAATGATTTAATTGAAGCTGGCAGCGAAATTGAAGCAAAGAATCGTGGGAAAATTCGAACTGAAGGCAAAGAATATATTATATCACCAAATGATGTTATTGAATTCAGATTTAATGTTTAAACCAATAAAAAAACCGCATACGATATTGTGCGGTTTTTTTATTTTTGTATAAATTATTTATTCAATACTTTCAGAATATAGAATCTCTCCTGATTACCTTTAGAGCCTTTTTATTCCACTATCTCTTTTTATTTTTTTATGTATAAATTATTTATACGACACCAATTTTCGAATTCTTGAAGTATTTTTTTCTTCGATATGAATTATTTTTTTAACGATGCCGTTAGTAGTTCCATTTCTGCCTGCTTCAAATTGCGGCTTAACCATTGCAATTATTAGTGTACCTTTATTAGATAATTTTTGTAACGCTTGGCAAAAATTTCTTTTTATAGATATGAAACTAACATCAATAACAGCTAAATCAATTTTTTTGACTCGTATTAAAAAGCTCTTATATCTGTTTTTTTCATAAAGTTCAACTTTTTTTATTCACTCTTAACTTTGGATGAAGCTGGTTTTGTACCAACATCAACAGCAATAACTTTTTTTGCACCATTCCTCAATGAATAATCCGTAAATCCACCAGTACTTGAACCAACGTCTAAGACAACTTTATCTTTAAAATTAATTTTTCATTATTTTTTTGCAACACTTTCAAGCTTGAGACCCGCTCTTGAAACATATTGAACTTCTTGAAGAAGCTTTATCTCCGAATCAATATCAGTAAAAAAATCCAGGCTTAGTCCTTTTTATACCATCAACAAAAAAACTTTACCCAGTTTAATATAGCTTTCAGCCTGAGAACGACTATCAACTATCTTTCTTTGAGTTAATAAAATATCTAGTCTAGTTTTTCACATTGTATATTATACCACATTTCATCTTAAAAATATATACAAGCTTATTGTTCAATTTTTTTATACAATAAAAATAAGCTGATTATTAAAATCTCAGCTTATTTCTTAACAATAACCTTAATTATTTTTGGCGTTCTCGATACTCACCAGTTGAAGTGTCGACAGAGATGATGTCATTCTCCTTAATAAAGGCAGGTACTTTAACTGTAATTCCAGTTTCAAGTTTAGCATCTTTCAAAACACTTGAAGTTGTATCACCCTTTACAACATTTTCAGTATAAACAACTTTCAACCAAACATTTTTCGGTAACTCAATATTGATAACCTTACCATCAAAAAATTGCAAATTCAATTCTTCTGCTTCTTTTAAATATCCAGCAGCTTCATCAATAATTTCCTTCGAAAGCTGAAATTGTTCAAAAGTCTCTGGATCCATAAAATGAAAATCTTCACCGTCATTATAGAGATATTGAACTTTTTTATTCGAAACCTCTGCCGGTTCAACTTTATCTTGGCCCTTAAAAGTTTTTGGCAATAAAGCTCCTGTAATAAGGTTCTTAATTTTTAAACTTACGATGCTTCCACCGCGACCAACAACTTTTTGGTTATATTCAACCACTCGATATGGCTGACCATCAAGCTGAAAAACTACACCTTTTTTTAAATCAGTTGGCTGATACATTTTCCTCCTTAAATTATTTTAAAAAATAAATCTTCCCTACCCAGTTTTTGAGCAAGGAAGATTCAAAAAAATCAATTAAGCATTTGTTACGAATGCTAGCAACGCCAAATGACGAGCTCGTTTGATAGCAACTGTCAATTGTCGTTGTTGTTTAGCGCTCAAACCAGTTTTTGTAGCTGGCTCAATTTGACCATAAATGTTAACAAATTTTTGCAAAGTTTTAACATCTCGGTAATCAAAATACGCTGGGATTTCTCGTTTAAATCGTTTAGCCATTTTACTCCTTAATTAAATTAGAATGGAATATCGGATAGGTCGATTGGCTCATCCGAAAAGTCATCACTGATAGTTGGCTCTTCATTTTTTTGTACTGAAGGCGCGCTTCCACTGCGATTTCCATCACTCACAAAGCTAAATTCTTCAACCACAACATCAATCGTACTTCGATTTTTGCCAGTATCTTTATCTTGCCAAGTTCGTTGTTGTAAACGACCGCTCACAAGTAATTGGCGACCTTTCGATACATATTTCGAAATCGTTTCGCCAGTTTTACCCCAAGCAGTACAGTTAATGAAGCTGGTTTCTTCTTGGCGCTCACCGTTAGCACTATTCCAAGTTCGGTTAATAGCAAGAGTGAAACTTGCAAGATTTTGGCCGTTTGGAGTTGTTCGAAGTTCTGGGTCTGCAGTTAAGTTTCCCATCAAAATTACTTTGTTAAAAGCCATAACTATCTTCTATCCTATTCTTAAATTATTTTTCTTCTGATTCTACAACTGGTCGTGCTTCTGCTTTAACAAGCAAATATCGCAAAACTTCGTCGGTAATGTTCAAAGTATTACTGATTTTTAGAGGTGCAGCAGCTGGAAGTTTAACATCCATTGCAACATAAATTGCAAAATCCTGACCTTTAATAGCGTAAGCAAGTTTTTTCTTACCCCAGTTGTCTTCTTTTGCAATTTCACCGCCGTTAGCAGTAATCAAACCTCGAACCTTATCAAGCACTTTTTTTCAAGATCACTTTCGAAGTCTGGATGAACAAGAACTGTAAGTTCGTAATCCTTCATTTTTACTCCTTTGGTTAAAGCCTATTCTTTCAAATAAGCTGAGCTAATATTCTTTTTAAATTATATCATTTTTTTAGAGAAAAAAATCAATAAAACTCCAATATTTCTTTAATTTTTAAGAATCTCCTGAATCATCATGTACTTTTTCATGAAATCATAATCTGGAGTAACATTATTTTTTTGAAGGGAGAATTATTTTTTTGTCGCGCCATTCTTTTTGCCATTAAATTTATATCCATACTGATATTTAGATTTTTTTGCTGAATTATCATCTGTTTAAGAAAAAAAGCAATGCATATTCATTATTTTTGGCTTTTTATCAGCAAAAAGCAACTCTTTTCACATCATCCGAAAAAAATGCTTTCATATGGATGATAAAAAAGTTTCGACAACACTACCATTATAATTTACACTAAGGATATTTTTTTATCAAAACTATTATTAATATTCTCAATAAATTCAGTTATGCCGTTATTATTATCAACAGCGCCAATAAATGGAATTTTACCCTTTTTTTATGTTCAGCTTTTACTAAACGAACGCCGGATTTAATATCACAAATATCCTCAATAAAAATATTCCTTCCAAAACAATATTTTCGAAAGAATATTGCTTTTTAAGCTTCTTTGCTATCATATATATATATATATGCTCAAGTGTTTTTTTCTATGTTCTCTTTTTCTAGTTTTTTAATGAAGTTACTCATATATTCCCAGTGAGGTTCACCGTTTTTATCGATAGGAAGGAACAACTTTTCTCTTGAAATTCTCTTATCATTTATTTCACGATTAAAAGAATATTTCTCTTCTAAACGCCTTATAATCGTAGACATGAATTTATAGATGTATTCATCGGCGTGTTCAGAGGTTAAGGCTGTGATATGATCACTTGCTATATATTCATACTTATGATAAAAACAAGAACCCACACTTCCACTATTAGCTAAAGATAAATTATTAGCATATTTTCTAACTCTTTCATCATTACTAATAAAGCCGTCAACACCATTATTTATACCGGTTGAAGAAATATATGGAGTATCTCCATCGATTTGATTACTTTTAGTAAGTCGTCTTCCTCGTTTAATCTCTTTAAAAATATCTGTAAAGAAAAACTCTTTCCATTCTACCTCCAAGTCGAGCAGTTCAAAACCTAATTTCATAAGTTTGTTTTCGTAATACAAAACAATACGCTGGCTTTGCGTTTTTATCTCTTGCTTGACATAATTTTCCATAAATTGCCAGTCGGGGTTACCTTTGGAATCAATAGGAAGCAATATTTTATCATTCTTTAATCTATTCTCGGTTCTACCATACCCAAAAGAATATTTTGATTTTAGCTGACTCAACACAGTAGATACGAAAATACCTGTATATTTATTAACCCATTGAGCATATCCAAAAGATGTCGAAGATGTTGCAATAAAATTTTCTTTTTTATATACGGAATATCCTGCACCGCCATCGCCCTGATTAACAAACATTATGCAGTCTCCTTTCTGCATTAAGTTGTTTTCTTTTACAAAATTACTAACACCATTATTTCTGTTTGTAGCCGAGAGATAGCTTATGCCACTATCGTCATACTTAGTTTCACTTTTTTCATTTTTACATTTACCTTTTTGAATCTCTTCAAATAAATCTCCAACACGAAACTCACCCCACTCCACATTTTCCAAACTCAGCCTACTCATCTTCTTTCTCGCTCTCAATTCCAAACAAATAGCCGCGTCCGTGTGTTATCATATTTACTTCAAACGTTAAGTAATCGGCAATGGTTTTTCGAAAATCCTCTTCACTTGGGATTTCATCGTTAAAATAATAGAACGAATGCAACCATTCATCAGCTGGCTCAACGGTTGTCTCAACGCAAAACTTAGTTGGTGCTTGGTTCTTACCAGACCAAACATCAAGCAAATGCTGTTTTTTATCCTTATGCGTGCCATCATCAATAAGCCCGATGTGTTTGCTTACGATATAGCCATCGTTTTCAAAATTAATAAATTTGCAAACTTTGTTTTTAGGGTGTTTGTTGTGCGCCGTAAAAATCGCAATACAAGGATTAGTACCAACACCATAAAAAGTATTTTTATTTAAAGTTATCACGCCTTCAAGAGTGTGTTTTTTAAAAATTTCTTCTTTGATTTTTTGCTCATCCTTAGTTTTACCAGTAAAGGTACTTTGAGGCACAATAACCGCGACACGCCCATCTTCAACTAACGAGTCGAGCAAATGCTTGGTGAAGTTAATTTCATAAAGATTTGGATTTTGCTTTGAGCCCATTGAATATGGCGGGTTCATCATTCCAATATTGCAGCATTTTAGTTGTAACTGTGCCGGATTTTGAAGTAAGAAATCTTCATTCTCTAAATTACTCTTACCATCACCACGCAAAATCATATTTGTAGTTGCGATAGTGAACATATAGGATTGTTCTTCAATTCCAAAAAGTTGATGTTTTTTAATATGTTTAATTTCACCTTCATCATCTGTTTGGCCTACCATATTATGCATTGCTGCGATTAAAAATCCTGCTGTTCCACAACAAGGGTCAAGAATTTTGTCGCTTGGCTTCAACTCGAGTAGATCGCAAAAAAGTTCAGTGATGTGTTTTGGTGTCAAAACGATCCCTAGATTTTGCCCATCACCACCGCTATAAGACATAAATTCACCGTAAAAACGCCCCAAATAATCTTCTGCCGAATTATTATAAAGTAAACTGTGATAAATACTATTATATAAAAACTCAGTGAAGTGCTTTAGTGGAGTTTTACCGAGCATTGGGTTGATTTCATTGATTTTTACATTATCTTTAATTATTGAAAACTGGCTCAAAAGCTTATTCTTTTTAACTTGTGGTGAAACATTAGCGCGCCCAAGATTAGCCTCAATCGCATCATATATTTTTTTTGGCCATCGGTTTTTTTGTTGGTCGCCATTGAGATTTTCAATACTAAAATTCCTATGCTCAATTTCTCGGAGTGCTAGCAAAATTCCCGAAACTACCAAAGGCTTATTTTTCTCTTCTAAGTTTCCGTAATTTCGAAGGTCTTCATGCAAAATACTTGCATCTTTTAAGATTTCGGCAGTCTCTTTTTCTTTGTCAGTGTTTTCTTTGAGAATTTCTTTTTGTATAATATTCATTAATATTCGTTTCACTAAATGAGATTAGTGTTTCAACTTCATCAAGAGTTCTATAATCTCCACGATCATTAATATAGATTGGTGTAATTTTATGGATTTTATCATTTCCACTAATCCCAAGCGCAATAACTTCAGAATAGCTTGTATTTTTTTAGCCAAATGTTTACCATAAAACAAAGCGCCATTCACTGCATAATCACATATGCTGGCAACATCTTCACTAATAATTTTATTTTCATTAAAATTTACATGTTTAGAAGTATCAGCTTTATCCTCAATCACAATCAAAAAAATTTTTTAACTACACCAACATATTCAGGGAAGCCAACTTTTTCCAGTTCCACGTTTTGAAGCCGTTTGTAAAGCCTTATTAATTTCTTTGATATTGCTTCCTTGTGCAGTAAAATTTTCACTAATTTTAGCTTCCTTCAATAAATCATAAACCCACAAATCAGTGCTCGCCTCTTTTTTTGCCATAAATTAAAAATAAAACCTCCGTTAATATTTAACCCATTTTATCATATTTTAAAAGTAAAAATAATAGATATTGAGATTTTTCGAAAAATAAAAAAATCGGCAAATTATTCACCGATTTCTTCATAACTTGAAACCAAAAACCTCGCGAGGTTTTTGAACCGTTTAGCGGACCAACAATTCCTTTGTCTTCCATATCATCAATCAATTTTGCGGCACGACTATAACCAATTCCAAGCCTACGTTGCAAATAGCTAGTTGAAGCTTTTCGTGCTTCAATTACAATTTTTACAGCTGTTTCGAAAGTTTCATCAACCGAAGAACTACCGCCATTCATCACAATACCGCCCATTGAGTTTGGCGTCTGAACTGGCTGCGAAATAACTTCGTCATTATATTGTGGCGGACCTTGCGAACGGATAAAATTAGTTACTCGCAAAACCTCCTCATCGGTTACCCAAGCTCCCTGAACACGCTTTAAATTAGAAGCTCCATTCATATAGAAAAGCATATCGCCATAACCAAGGAGTTTTTCAGCACCACCACGATCAAGAATTGTTCGAGAATCACCATTTGCCGCAACCTTAAAAGCAATTCGACTCGGAACATTACCTTTAATCAAGCCCGTCACAACGCTAACAACTGGTTTTTGAGTTGCAAGAACAAGATGAATTCCAACTGCGCGTGCTTTTTGAGCAATTCGCACAATCATAGCTTCAACATCTTTTGAAGCCGCCATCATCAAGTCAGCAAGCTCATCAACCACAATTACGATATACGGCAAAGGCTCAAGAAGTTTCGGTTCTTCCCCTTCTGGTGTATTCTTCTTGATTTTTTCGTTTTTCGAAATTACATGCTTATTATAGCTCTTGATTTCTTTAATTTTTTCATCAGCTAAAACACGGTAGCGCCGCTCCATTTCATTCACTGCCCAGCGAAGAGCTGAGAGCGCTTTTTCGGAATCATTAATAATTGGCGTTAAAAGGTGTGGAATATCTTCATACGCAGTCATTTCTACAACTTTTGGATCAACCATAATTAACTTTAATTCACTTGGAGAATGGCGATAAAGTAAACTAGTTAAAAGTGCATTCATCATTACAGATTTTCCTGAACCAGTTTGACCAGCAATCAAAAGATGTGGCATTTTTGCTAAATTTCCAACAACCGGATGGCCAGAAATGTCTTTGCCTATTGCAAAAGTTAGTGGGTCGTGTGAGTTTTTCCACTCCTTCGAATCTAAAACGCTGTAAAGTCGCACATCGGCCGACTTCAAATTTGGAATTTCGATACCAACTGCACGCTTTCCCGGAATTGGAGCTTCAACACGGATCGCTTCAGCCGCCAAATTTAGAGCGATATTATCACTAAGATTTTCAATTCTGCTTAACTTAACGCCACTTTGCGGAACTAAAGTATATTGAGTTACTCTTGGACCAATATTTGCGGCTTCCATTTCAACTTCAATATTAAATTCGCTCAAAGTATTCTTAATTGTGCGTGCATTTTGTTCAACATCACCAGCATCAGCAGGAGCTTGCGATTGCTCAAGTAAACTAAAATCTGGCGCTTTCCATTTCGAATCATCAAAAATATGCCCAGTATTTTCTCCTTTCGAAACCTTCTCCAGCTTCTTTGAAATTCGCATCAAACCTTTTTTATCTTTTGACTCATCTTTTTCTTGTGATTTTTTATCTAATACTGCAACGCCAGCATTTAGCTTAATTTCTGGTTTTTCTTCAGCAGAATCATTAACTTTTTTCAGCAACATCGATTCTTTAGCTTTTTCGAAAACCTTGGCATTTTTAGATTCATTTGCAAAATCGCTAGTTTTAAGCATTTCACCAATCTTTTTAATCACAACGATTGGTGAAACTCGTAAAATCGAAAGAAGCGTAATTGAAATTAACAAAAGATAAATAATTGCTGCCACCATTGAATTAACCATTGCTAGCATAATTTTATTCGAAACCTCTCCGCTCCAACCTCCATAATGAACACTAGCTGAAGTTTTGAATAGACCAAAAAATCCGCTTAGCCAAATTAAAATTAGAATTAGCCCAAAAGTATTTAAAATTGGAAATCTATTTTTGCTCGTCACGAAAGATTTCAACAGCAATAAAAAAATTAGAACTGCTGGCAAAAAGAAAGTTGCTCAGCCCATAAGCCCAAGAAGTGCTTTTATGAATTGCAACCAATGCTGAACCGCCAGAGCCAAACCAGCTTAAAATAAGAAAAAAAGTGAAAAAAAGCAATCAAAAATAACTGCACCAACTTGTGCCCAAAAACCAGCCGGCAAAAACACTTTTGTTTTGGAGCTGAAACTTTTTAGATTTACCTTTTTGTTGATTTTTACTTGTTTTTTTAGCCATAATCAATTTATATTATATCACAAAAAAATGTTTTTTTCGAAAAACTATTTTTTTAACTCTTTAATTTGCTAGTAATTTCAAGAATTGTTGACTCAACTAAATTCCAAGGATCAACACTTTCAGTTTTAATAATTTCATCTACCTGCGTAAATTTCGAAACAATCTCAGCGAGTTGGCTTTCGCTCAGATTTTGCACAAAAATTCTCCATTTTTCCTAAAGCCCAAGTATTCGCACCAATTTCTTTAGCAATTTCTGCCGTAGTTTTCCCAATATTTTTACCGATTTTTAAAGCTGCTAAATTAAAAATTTGTGTTGAGATCATTCCTAAAAAGCGAAAAGCTCCATCTTCGCCATCTGTAATTCTTAATTTCAAAAAAACTCTTCTTGCAACTTCAAACTCTCGCCCAAAAACATCATTTCTATAATTATAAATGCATTACTCTCAATATTCTGCGGAACAAATTCACGAATATTTTGTTCATTAGCCTCACCAATTAACGCTATTTTTTCGATCGCATCACGTATTCGCCATTCATCAACACCAACCCAAGAAATCAAAAAAACTCGCCGTTTTATTATCAAGCGATAAACCTTGTTTTTGCAAAAAGTCGTGCAAACTCTGCCAAATTTTTTTAGAATCTCTTGTAGTTAAATTCTTAAATTCATATAATTCAACAATTTTTGAAATAGCCTTATAAACAACCGATCGCTTATCAATTTTATCTTCAACCAAGCAAAGATGAACATCGGTTGAAATTCTTGGTAAAATTTCAGCTAAATTCTGCCAAATTTCTGAATTTTCGCTCAAATTTCGGATATAAACAAAACGTTTTTCAGATAACAAGCTAATGCCACAAATTAAACTCACAAAATCACTCTTCGAAAGCTCATCGGAGTTACTTTTTTGAATTTCAAAACCAGATTTTTCAGCATCGATCTTCATTTTAGCGAGTTGAGTAGTGCGTTCATAAGAGTTATCGCCATAAAGAATCGTTATTTTTCCACCAATCATTAGTCTTCACTACCTTTAATTTTTTGGCAATTTGCACAAAAATGCGTCCCTCTACCACCAACACGAATTTTTGAGATTTCTGTTCCACAAAGTTTACAAGGCTCGCCATCTTTATGATAAACGGCGGCATAATTTAAATAATTTCCGCGTGAGCCATCTGCATTAACATAATTTCGGTCGGTTGAGCCACCTCTTTTAATTGATTCATTCATCACAAAACGAATTGCCTCATGCAGATTCACAAAATCTTCGTTCGAAAAATCTTTAATTCTGGTTTCAGGGTGAATTTTTGCTCGCCATAAAGCCTCGTCAGCATAGATATTTCCAACACCGGCAATAACACTTTGCTCCAAAATCGCAGGTTTTATCATACTATTTTGTTTTTTCGAAAGACGATTTTTTAAAATTTCAACCGTAAAATTGTCTTCAAGAGGTTCAGGACCAAGCTTTTGAAAAAATGGTAAATTTTCAATTTCTGGTATTGGTAATAGTTTCATATAGCCAAATTTTCGCTGGTCATTAAAAAATAATTTAGTTTTGTCTTCAAAATCAATCTCAACTCGTGTTGATTTATTTGGAAGATCATTCAAAAAATCCTCATTTGGATGCCCTGCGCCCCAGTTTTCTTCGCCACGATAAACCATTTGCCCTGTCATTCGAAGGTGCGTTACAAGCGACCAACCATTCTCTAGTTCAATAATTATAGCTTTTCCGCGGCGGCGAACATTCAAAATTTCAGCACCAATCATAAAATCCTGAACATCTCTTTCAGCATTCGGAAAACTTTTAGGCCAATCGTGTTCAACTTTCGCAATTTTCTTTTTTAAAATTAGTCGATTCAAACCTCTTACAACCGTTTCAACTTCTGGTAATTCTGGCATTATTCCTCCTTAAATTCTTTCGAAAATTCATTCCAATTTTGATATAAAAATGCGTTTATTCCAAGTTTCTTAGCAGCTTCAACATTTTGCCAAGAATCATCAAAAAAATAAATTTCATTTAAACAGGTCTCACTTTTATCAATTGCAATTTCAAAAATCTCTTTCGAAGGCTTCGAAAAGCCAACCTCGCTCGAAAGCACCAAGAAATCAAAGAGTTCCTCTTGCTCCTCTTTCGAAAAAAGCTGATTAAATTGATATTGTGCGACATTAGATAAAACGCCAATTTTTGAACCTTTAACTTTATTTTTTCGAATAAAATTCAACAAATTTTGATCCTTTTGCCAAATATACTCAAAAAGATGCTCCGAAGAAGGCTGGCGATAAACCAGCACCCCGAAGCAATCAAAAATCAAAACTTTAGCGTTTAATTTCATTTATACCAAGATCGCGAACTATTTGCTCATGTCCAGGAACTTGCGCAATGAACAAATTTTGCAATTGTCTTGTATTTGCAATAAGTGAGCCTTTTGAACCCGAGCAAGTTGAAGTCCAGAGGTGTTTTTCAGCTTTATCATCTTTTAGCATCGAGAAATCATAAAGATGGCCAGTAGCACAAACGCCAGCTAAATCATCTGCCTCACCGCTAAAAGGAGTTCCTTTCATCATATTCGCTTTATTTAAAGCATTTACGAATTGTGTATAAGATTCGGCATTATTATCAAGCTTAACCTCTTTAATTACTTCACCAAGATAACCTTTGTAAGTTGTAAGTTTTCGAAATTTTGGTGAAACCTCAACCGTGTAAGAACGAAAATTCTCTTGTGCAACAATAGGCCCACGGACCACCATTTTAACGCTACGATTCTGGTCAGCGCTTAACAATTCTTTACTTGAAGGCGAATTATCTTCTTTCGAAGCTTCATTGTTCGCTTGTTGGGCCTGGTCTGAACCATTTCCACCATTCATAAATGCATTAACAATTGTTACAACTGTAATAATTGAAAGAATTGCAATCGCAATAATTAATAAAATTGGTGCAATTCGTATAATTTTTTCTTTCATCTTAACCTTTCCCCACCACGTTTAGTCCAAATATTCATGAAGCTTTTTCGAATCTTTATGCTTTTTAAGTTTCATTAAAGCTTTAGCTTCAATCTGGCGAATCCGCTCGCGAGTCACTGCGAATTCAAGACCGACTTCTTCAAGCGTATGGCTTTTTTTGTACCATTTAAACCAAAAACGCATTTCAAGAATTTTCCGCTCACGATCAGAAAGTGTTGAAAGAATTTCACGAACCTGTTCTTTCAAAAGTTGAACCGTTGCGGATTCTTCTGGGCTAGCAGTATCTTCATCTTCGATAAAATCACCAAGCGTTGACTCTTCGCCTTCCTCGCCATCACGACCAATTCCAGCATCTAAAGAAGTAATATCTTGCTTAATTTTTTGGATGTATTCAATTTTCTCAACATCCATATCCATTTCTTTAGCAAGTTCTTGGTTGGTTGGCTCACGGTTTAACTCTTGCGTCAATCGGCGAGAAGTTCGCATAAGTTTGTTAATCGTTTCAACCATATGAACAGGAATTCGAATAGTCCGAGCTTGGTCAGCAATTGCGCGTGTAATTGCCTGCCGAATCCACCAAGTTGCATAAGTTGAGAATTTAAAACCTTTACTTGGGTCGAATTTATCGACCGCACGAAGAAGTCCCGTGTTCCCTTCTTGAATTAAGTCAAGTAGCTCCAAACCACGGCCAGAATATCTTTTCGCAATTGAAACAACCAAACGCATGTTTGCTTCAGCCATTTTATCTTTTGCACGTTGATCGCCCTGCATTGCTTTTTCAGCAAGCTCGGTCTCTTTTTCGAGTGAAAGGAGCGGAATCTTACCAATTTCACGAAGATACATTCGAACACTATCATCTGTTATATCATCGTTATAAGCACCATTCAATAAATCTTCTTCAGTAATATCTTCTTCATCTTCAACCGCAAGGTCGTCAAAATCTGGTTCGAAATCATCAAGCGAAAGAGTTGCATCCACAATGCCGTCTTCATTTAGAATTTCTTCTGGTAGTTCTTTTTTACTCTTACCTTTTACCACTATTCAGCTCCTTATTTAATTGCATAATTTCTATCAAAATCTTCATTTTCAAATTTTCATCACCTTGAATTTCAGCCTCTTCGAGTTGCTCTTGAAGATTTACTTTTCGTTCTTGTAAATTTTGGGTTTTAATTTTATGAATCAAACGCTTCATTTCGTCGGTGGCACTGCCTTTTATATTCCCGAGTCGTTCGTCAGCCTTTAATAGAAGTATTTTAACATAATCATCGAAGTTTTTCAAGAGATCGAGATTATTTGATTTCAAAATTTGCAGAATTTGATTTCGCTGTTTATCGTGCAAAATATTATCTTGCAACTCACCCAACATTTCGGCGAGCTTCTGTTCTTTAATCGCAAGAGCTAGCAAATCATCTTCATAAATATACTCATCAACAAACTTCTCATCAGTTTTTTCAATTTTCATTCGCCTTTTCGGCTTAACCGGCCTAGACTTTTCGTCAAATTTTCCAAGTAATGTTGTTTTCGAAATGCCAATTCTTTTTGAAATTTGTTCAATATAAAAATCTTTTTCCACAGGGTCATTCAAGTTTTCCACAAGTTTTAATGCTATTGTAGAAAACTCCTTTTTTCCTACGGCGGTTGTAATATTTAGTCGTTTTTCATATTGGTCAAAAATCCATTCTATCGCCGGTTGTGGTTTCGAAATTGAACCCTTCCAAAGCTCCAAATCTTTTTGAATTAATTCATCTGGATCTTTAGCTTCACCTGCCGATTGGTCTAAGGTAATAATTGAAAGCTCCACACCAGCTTGCTGGCCCAATGAAATCGCTCGCTCAGTAGCGCTAATTCCAGCCTGATCACTGTCAAAACATAGGCGAACATCATTCGAAAATCGACCAAGAGCCTTCAAATGATGAACTGTCATCGCCGTGCCAGCCGTTGCAACTACATTTTTCACACCAGCTTGATGGCTCGAAATTACATCCATATTTCCTTCAACCACAACCACAAAAACCAGCTTTTTCGAATTTCATTTTTTGCTTGCGAAAGGCCAAAAATGTTTGAGGATTTATCATAAAGCAAAGTTTGAGGCGTGTTTAAATATTTTGGCGCATTTGGCTCATCTTTAATAATTCGACCGGTAAAACCAACTGGCGACCCACCAGAATCCTGCAAAGTAATCACCATTCGATTTCGAAAAAAATATCGCCGCCAAATCGGTTTAGTAACCCGGCATCACGAATATCACTCATTGCAAAAACCTTTTTTTAACAAAAAAATTCGTAAGCATTTTTTTTGAGTATTTGGAGCAAAACCGATTTTGAACTCCTGTACAATTTCTTTCGAAAGTTTGCGATTTTTAAAAACATAATTCAAAGCTTCTTTATTACGAACCAACATATGCTGATAAAAATTTGCACTGATTTGTAAAATTTTTCGAAGTCGTTCTTTTTTTTCAGAAATTTCTCTTGAACGCTTCGAATCAAAAGTTTCAATTTCAACGCCAGCTTTTCGTGCCAGAAATTCCAAGGCCTCGCGAAAAGTCATTCCTTCAACTTCCATAATAAAACCAAAAATATCGCCACCCCTGCCAGATGAAAAATCGTGCCAAATTTGTTTATCGGGGCTAATTATAAAACTTGGAGTTCGCTCATTTGTCCAGGGGCTAAGTGCTTTAAAATTACGCCCAGTTCGCTTGAGCTCAAGATATTCGCCAGCCAAATCTTCAATGCTTATTCTTGCTTTAATTTCATCTCTGGCATCATTCATATCTATATTTTTAACATAAAAAGCAGCCCTCATCAATCAAAAAATTGGGCTGCGTTTAAGAAAATTATTTTGCTTTGTGGTAGTTTTCAAGCTGTTTTGAAGATTCTGCAAGATTTTTTTCAATTTTTTCATACACTGATCTTTGCGAAGAAGGCGAAGCTTTTTTACGTCGTGCAATTAAATCTTTTACACGAATTAACTGATATGCCATTTCACGGGAATAAACTTCATCAATCGTTGCGTTCAAGAAAGCGTCATCTAGCGTCGCAATAAACTTATCAAAAATCGCATCAGTTTGTTTTATCGCTTGCGAATTCTTTTTTGAATCTCCACGAGGAACTTCGATCTTTCGGCTCTTCATAAATTCTTTCAAATCCTGTTCATTCGAACTAAGTGAAGTGTTAATTCCCGCGTTCACAGCCGCTAAATCTGAACTTTTAATCTTATTTTGAAAAGATTTTGCAGTTTCCTTTAATTTCGAAATATTATAATAAGCACGAACTACCGCCTGAGTATTATCGTCGCCTTTATTGCTAGTTACAATAATAAAAATCGAGAAAAATAACGAAATCAATAATGCTGAAGCGCCTAAAATTTTACCCTTAGTCCAAAACGGAGCGGCTTTTTTAGGCGCAATCTTATTGAGATACTCAACTGTGTAAGGGTTCTCAGTTGCAGTATCTTGCGAATAATTTTGATCTGGCATTAAATTTGGAGCAGCTTGCAGATTTTGAACAGTTTGATTCGGCTGAGCTGGAAATTGTTGTTGATTTTGGTAATTATTTGGATATTGCGGAAAATTCTGTTGTGCGCTAAAATTTTGATTTTGGCTGCCAAATTGTTGCTGTGGATTTTGTCCATTCGAAAATTGTTCATTTGGGAATTGACTACTTTGGAATTGACCATTTTGAGCAAAGTTATTCGAAAAACCACCGTAATTTTGTTGTGGCGGATAAGGATTCTGAGGATAATTATTTGGTGCACCAAAATTTTTGATTTTGGCCGACCTGATTCCAATCTTCATTCGGTTTCATATTACTTATGATTATATCACAAAAAAGTTTTTTTCGCAAAGAAAAGCCCAGCTTTTTGCAAGGTTATTTTCTATCTAAAAGAAAAAAACTGCAGAATATATTCTACTCACAAACCAAGCGATAGCTTAAGCGAAACAGATCTCGCAATTCTTCGGCCGAAACTTGTCCTTGGCCAATAATTAAATTCCACTCACGCTCGCTCATCAACTTTGAAGGTACTATACTTTCTTTTTCACGCAAAATTCGAGCAAGCTGCACACCTGTTTTCATTTCAACTTTTAAAGGTTTTGAACTATCGTGAATAATTGCAAAAATTGCTTTTGGCTCTTCACTTTCTGCAATTTTCGAAAGAATCTTTTCACCAGTTTCACGCTCAAAACCGCCAAGCTCACCAGCCATTTTTTTCTTGCCAAATTTTTTTCTAATTTATCAAAATTAACTTCAAAAAAATTTCAAGTTTATTTTCTTCATCTTTCCGAACTTCTGCCGCGTCAAAATTCAGCAAAAAATCTTTAATTTCACTCTGATCCATTACTTTTTCACCTTTTTTAAATAAAATTTTAACTCTTCAATCGAACCACGAATATCATCTAACGCACGGTGATTTTCAGGCTTAGCAAACACCCGTTTAAACTTAGCGCTCATCACAACTTTCCACGCTGAGACATCTAGCATTCGATAATACAGCATTTTTTTCAAGTTTTTTTCCATTCTTCACGAATGAATCGGCGATCTTGAGTGAATTGAATTTCCGCCCAAAAAGAATTTTTTTCGCCTTTCGAAATTTCTTCAGCAAAATTTTCTTCTATAAATTTAATTAAATCTGCTTCAACTTCTTGTGAATTTTTTTGTGGCACGAGAATTTTGTAATTTTAAAGCATCGCGCGTTTCGGTAAAAAGTATCCCAAAAATCACCAACCATTCGGCTTTCAAGAATTTCATTTTCAACTTTTTACGGCACTTTCGAAAGTGGCAATTTCATTAAAAATCCCAATCTGTCGCAATTGCCGCAACTTCTAAAAATTCGGTCTTTTTTTCAGGTTCAAGACCTGTCATTTCTAAATCAATCCAAAGAATTTTTTTGCGTTTTTTTCATTATTTAAAAATTATATCATTTTTTTGGCAAGATAAGCAAAACTAATCTAAAATTCCAAAAATCTTCAAGCTTTTTAGCTTTCGAAATATCGAAATCAGCAATTTTTTTGTGCGCCGAAGCTGCGAACAAAACGCGCCGCAACCCAAATTTTCACCCAAATCTTCTGCTAGCGAACGAATGTAGGTTCCACTTGAAACATGCGTGCGAACTTTTAGTTTTGGAAAATTATAGCTTAAAATTTCGAAATCAAAAATTTCAACTGTACGTTTAGGAATTTCAAAATTCTCGCCCTTTCGCGCTAAATCATAAGCACGCCTGCCATCAATTTTAATCGCACTAAAAGCTGGTGGCGTTTGTTCGATTTCACCCAAAAAAATTGGTTTTAATTTCTTTTTCAATCTGTTCGAAAGTTGGAATTTTAAAATTTTCACATTTCGAAATCTCACCTTCAGGGTCGCCCGTGCTGGAAATTTGGCCAAGTGTAAATTCAGCCTCATAGACTTTATCAAGCTTAGTGAGGCTCATTGCATTTTTAGTTTCTTTACCGTATAGCAAAACTAAAAGCCCGGTTGCAAAAGGGTCGAGCGTTCCCGTGTGGCCAACTTTTATTTTTTTGCCAAAATCATTTTTTAGCACACGGCGAATTCTTGCCACAACACCAAAGCTAGTAATTCCAGCGGGCTTATCAATTAAGATTCGCCCGCTATCGTTTTCGAAAAACGCCATTTTACATTCCTGGAATTCTAAACTGTGATGGATCATTAGGGTAAATTTGATCCGTCATTATTTTATCGCCACTATTTTGTGCGCCCATTGCTGGTTGTTCTGCCGGACTTGGAGCTACGTTAAAATTTGGAATTTCTGGTGGCATTGGCATTGTACTAAAATCTGGCATAGCTGGTGGCATTGGCATTACAAAATCATTTGAATTTTGCACTGGATTATTCGCCGCATACTGCTCATTCGAAATTGGATTACTTGATTCAAAGTTTGAAAGTGGCTGAATAGTTGCAGCTTGCGCATAAGGTTGAGTTTCTGGAATGAAGTTCATATTTTCTCGAGGTTCTTCATAAACCGCACTCTGAACTCCACTATGGCTTAAAACATAGTCATTATTTTGTGGATTTGAAGTTGCTACAGAGTTTTCCCCACGAGAAATTCCGCTTGGCTCATACGGTTGAGCACCCATTAAGCTACTTGCAATTTGAGTATTTTCAACTGGATGATAATATTCATCACCCTGACCTTGCATTGAAATTTGTTCAATTTCCGGCTGAGCAGAGATTTCAACTGGATTTTGTTGTTCGAAAACTGGCGCAACTTCTGATTGAGTAATTTGAGGTTCAGTAGGTTCAAAGGTTTGCGGTTGTGAGTTGAAAGTTGGAACCGAAATTTCAACTTGGCGAGCCGGCTCAAAAACCTGCCCCTGAACTGGAGCTTCAGCAATAAATGCATTTGGGTTTTCGAAAGGTACGCTGGGTGCTGGAATTTCTGGCGCATAATTTTGCATTGGTCCTTCAACCAAACCTTGTGCATTTCCAGATTGAATAGCTTGTTCAATTTCCGGCTGAGCAGAGATTTCAACTGGATTTTGTTGTTCGAAAACTGGCGCAACTTCTGATTGAGTAATTTGAGGTTCAGTAGGTTCAAAGGTTTGCGGTTGTGAGTTTTCGAAAGTTGGAACGTTTTGATCGGCTAGAATTTCTTGGTCTTCTATCGAACTTTGCGTTGAATTTTCATTTTGACTTTGTTCTTCCTTAAAATCTTTGCTTGGATTTTCGAAAATTTCTTCATTAGAACTTCCTTGAGAAGTTTCTTGATTTTTGTTCAAAAGTTTCAGCTTTTTCAAGTTCAGCAAAAAGCATTTTCCGGTGTATTAATGTTTTTTAGTTCATTTAAAGATTCTTCAAGTTCATCTTCAGCCTTTTTAGCTTCATCTTTTGCTTCTTCATGAGCAATTACGAAAGCACCGTCACGTTTCTGTTCGGTCTTCGAAACTTGCTTTTTATCTTCTTTCTCACCAGAAAGCTCTTCGAATGCTTCTTCCATTTTAGCATTTTTTTGCACGGCAAATTCACCCGCTTTTTTTCTTCAGCTTCACGGATTTTTTTGAAACCACAAGTTGCTGGTCGGCGCCAGATGAAATAAGTTTTGCTGCAAGGCTCATGACTTCAGCCGTAGCTTTTACATTCGAAAAGCGATCAGTTTCAGCAACAATTCCAGTCAAAAGAGCAGTTGCGACTGGTTGAGTAAGATTTTTCTTTCCAAGGGATTCAATAATTTGGACAGTAAGCTCGCTCAAAGAACTAGCGTTTTCGGCATGCCAGTGGGTTCCGTTAAGATTCGTTTGGTTTTCACCAATGGTTAAAATTGCAACTGAAGCATCATGAAAAATTCGCCCGTGAGCCGCCAAAGCACCATCGAGTCGATCTTGACTTTCAACATTTAAAGCTAGCACAAAATTAATGTTGAAATCACCTTGTTCAAATTCGAGGTCTTTTTCAGAAATAATTGAGCGATATGGTGTAATAAAAATTTTCACATGATCGCCAACAAGTTTGTAGCGTAAATGATCGGCTTTTTCTTTATTTAAAGCAATAATAAAATCGCGTAAAGAATCGACCGAATGTTCGAAAGTTTTTTCTGGGCGCAAGAAAGTTAGCGCATCTGGCATTTCACCACTCGCAACCGCCGTTGCATGCTTGCCAGAATTATTTATTGCAAGCGTCAACGCCAAAGCTGATGAAAGTTCATCAACACTCGGGTTATCATTTACCGCAATTAGAATGCTTTCCGATTCTTTCAACTTTGCGATAATCTGCTCTTGAGCATTATTTTTTGACATTTATTGAATCCTATTGTTTATTTTTTTATAATTTATAGCTCTATATTAGCATAATCGCAATGAAATGTCAACAGTTTATTTGAAATACTTGCTTTTTATTTCGAAATAATATATAATTGATGTTGAATTGTAAATAACAACCTAAAAGAAGGAATTAAATGCCAATTATTAAATCTGCTGTAAAGCGAATGCGACAAACCGCAAAACGACGCGAACGCAACGTTGGAATTAAAAAAGATATCAAAGGTGCAGTTAAAGCTTTTGTTGCTGAACCAAGCGCAAAAAGCCTTTCAAAAGCACAAAGCGAACTAGACAAAGCTGTCAAAAAAGGTCTTATCAAGAAAAATACAGCTGCTCGCCGAAAAGCTTCTCTTGCTGCTGCTGCAAAAAAAGCTGGCGTAAAACTTGCTTAATTCAATAAAAATAAAAAAATCGCTCTATCTTGGGCGGTTTTTTTGTTTTTTTGCTTTTTCGAAACTTGACAATTCTACTTAAAAAAATATTATAATTTAAAAAGATTTACCTTTTGGTAAAAATAGCACTTTTTAGGAGGAAGCAATTATGATTATAACTAACGATTCTGTTTTTCATTTTAAATCTGAAGACGCTCGGACGCTTTTCGAAAGTATTTATGGTGAAAATTGGCAAGAAAAAGTGCTCGGAAGACAACATTTTTGCCTTAAAGATGATACTTTTCTTTCGATCTATCCTGACGGATTAAAACTGAAAAACATCCGAGAGTATTTTGCAAGTTTTATGCTTGGTTTTATTTTTCTGGATGAAGTTGATCCAAATCGCAACAACACAATTGAAACTTCTTCAACAATGGTTGGACTAGTCACACAAACCTGTCTTGCGATGAGTGAAATCCTGAAACTTCCGCTGACACTTTTCTTCGAAGATATCGATGAAATTGAGTTGGGTAATCAGCTTGACGATGGAGATTTTGAAAAGATTGAAAATCCGAAAGGAATCACTTTAGTGATTCGCGATAATTGGGTTGAAAATGGCCTAGCCACTATGGATGATTTTATTCAAAATGGTTGGGTTTTTCCTGAAAAGTTTGATCCAACTTTGATTGGCGAAGAGCCGATCGAGGAACAAAATGATTTTATCCTTAAACCGACAAGGCTTTTTCTTCATTCATTATCAAATCTTTTTAAAATTGAAGAATTCTAATAGCCCTCCAATAAAAACCCGCAACATCGCGGGTTTTCTTTTTACCATTTCGAATCACTCATCGAAAGCGACGGTTTAACTTCAAGCTCAAGCGGATTTTGCGATTCGCTCAGCACAGCCTGAAAAGCACCCAAAGTCGCCACCATTGCGGCGTTATCGGTGCAAAGTTCTGGCGGAGTAAAAATTACAGGGTCTGGCAGTTTTTTCGAAACTCTCTTAATTAATTCCTCTCTTAAAGCTGAATTTGCTGCTACACCACCCGCAATCACAACTGTTGTTGGTGCAAAAATCTTCAACGGCTTTCTCAAGTTTATCAACCAAAGTTTCAACCGCCGTTTTTTGAAAACTTGCTGCAAAATCGTTTCGTTGTTGTTCACTGAGTTTTACCGCTAATTCGAAAGAGGGAAAATTAAAATCAACACCAACTTCTTTTTGGACCGCACGCAAAACAGCTGTTTTTAAACCCGAAAAGCTGAAATCATATTTCCCTTTTAGTCGCGCTTTTGGCAATTTATATTTCGAAGAATCGCCATTCAGTGCGGCTTTCGAAATCGCTGGCCCGCCAGGATATGGTAGCCCAATAATTTTCGCAACTTTATCAAACGCCTCGCCAACCGCGTCATCTTGTGTTTCACCCAGAATTTCATAATTTCCGTGCGATTTAAAAAGAACGATTTGTGAATGTCCACCCGAAACTACTAAAGCTAAAAACGGAAATTTCGGTGGATTTTGATTCAAAAAATTCGCATAAACGTGGGCCTCAACATGATGAACTGGATAAAAAGGCTTGTTGAAAATTCGAGCATAAGTTCGCGCAGTAAGTGTGCCAACCAACAACGATCCCACCAAACCAGGTGCATAAGAAACGGCAATTCCGTCCAAATCTTTAAAGGAAATCCCTGCTTTCGAAAGTGCTTCTCGCACAACAGGGTTAGCATATTCAATATGTGAACGCGCCGCCACCTCTGGAATTACCCCACCAAATTGTGCATGAATATCAATTTGTGAATGAACTACATTTGAAAGCAGTTTCAACTTTGGTGAGCTTTCACGCGAAATTTTATTCGTATCAAACTTCACCACGGCCGCCGCAGTTTCATCACAGGTGCTTTCAATTCCTAAGATTTTCATAACTACTATTTTACTACTTTTTACAAGTTTGGTCAATTTTCGAAAACCTCTATTGGCTTTTTCATTTTTAAAAAAATAAAATTCGCCCGATTTGAACGAATTTTTATAATCTCACTTCCCTATTTTTTAAATTTTCGAACAATTTTTTTAGCAGTCGGCAAAAATGAATTCCAGATAAAGTATGTTTTCGAAATTGGAAAATCTAGTGTGCCAACCAATAAATCTTCATGGTTTGCAAAGCCAGCTTTAAATTTTGAAATTCCATCATTTAAAAAGGCCATTAAAATCATATCGCTTAACTCCACGATTTTTTTCATTTCAATAATCGCAATCCACTTCAAAAACATAATTTGCGCGTGTTTTTTTGCCCAGCCTCAGTCACTCCACCATAAAGTTCAAACGCCACATCATCACTTTGAGCAAACCATAAAAAAATGCCACCATTTCTTGATTTTTAAGCTTTTCCGCTATATAATCTTCAGCATTTTTATTTTTTTCTATAGACTTACCCTGCTCTTTTTCAATAAAAGCTCCAAAAATTGGTGAATTTTCACCCATTTTTTTATAAAGTTCGTGATAATAATCTTTCGAATGGATCGCAAACCCTGCCCTTTTGGCGGTTTCTGTATAAATTTCTAATGCACGGTCAATTTCTTCTTTCGAAAACAGCTGCCTAACTCGCACTTCTCCACCACTTTTTCGAATATATTGTCGCGTTTTTTTACTCATTTTGGTGAGTAACTCATCTTCATTTTGCGCTAAATCAAGGATTAAGGTTCTTGGAATTAAAATTGTGTTTTTTGAACTTCTCCAGCCATCACGCAAGTCAAATTCACCGCTATTCCAATCTGGTTCCATAGTTAAACAAACTGGCTTTGGTTTGATATTCTTTGAAACCCAAAGAGCAATTTCACGCGAAATACGAGCTCGCTCGATTGGCTTTTTCGAAATCACCAAAGCACCGCGCGGGATATAAGCAAAATTACGAAGTGGAAAAGGGAGCTTTCGAACCAGAATTTGAGCCGCCGCCACAATATCTGAGTGGTCATTTTTTTTGCGATCAATGTATTTTTCTTCACCATTTTTTAAAAAAACTCGCACAATTTGCCAATTTGATGATTGTGATTTTAGCTCACCCCAACCCCAAAGTTGCAAAGGGTGTCCGCCGTGCTCGTTAATAAAATCATTCCATTCTTTTTTATCAGTAATTTCGATAATCTTTAGCATATTTATATTATACACCGAATGTGGTATAATTGTAAATGTAGAATTTCGCACAGTTTAACTTTCGTGTGAAATGTTGTTGAATAAATGCGATTTTAAAGGGAAATATGAAAATTACAAAGACTTACGAACCGAATAATTACGAACCTGAAATTTATAATTTATGGGAGCTATCTGGCGCTTTCGAAAGCAGTGGAGTTGGCCCAAAATATTCAATCGTAATGCCGCCACCAAATGCAAATGGAAATCTTCATATCGGCCACGGACTAATGGCTGCAGTTGAAGATATTTTAGTGCGTTATCACAAAATGAAGGGTTATGATGCAATTTATTTGCCTGGCGCCGACCACGCGGGCTTCGAAACTTGGGTTGTTTATGAACGCCTTTTGAACGCTGAAGGGAAGAGTCGTTTAGATTATTCTCGTGATGAACTTTATAAAAATGTTTGGGATTTTGTAGCAAGTCAACGCGGAAATATGGAACTTCAATTGCGAGCGCTTGGAACTGGTGCTGACTGGAAAAATCTCACTTTCACTTTAGATGAAAAAGTAGTAAATCGTGTTTATAAAACTTTCGAAAAAATGTGGAACGATGGCTTAATTTACAGAGGTGAGCGCATTGTTAATTATTCAACAAAATATCAAACTTCTTATGCTGATATTGAAGTAGACTATAAAGAAGAGAAGGGGAAACTCTGGACGATTGCGTATCCAGTTCTTGATGAATTTGGTGGAACAAGCGAATATATGCTTATTTCAACAACTCGCCCTGAAACAATGCTCGGCGATACAGCTCTTGCGGTTAATCCAGAAGATGAAAGATACGAAAATCTGATTGGTAAAAAAGTCCGCATACCCTTAATAAATCGTGAAATCAAAATTATCGCTGATGAATATGCCGACCCACAATTTGGAACTGGCGTTGTTAAAATTACACCGTTCCACGATCCAAATGATTTTGAAGTTGGTAATCGCCACAAATTGCCAAAAATCCAAGTAATTGGGTTTGATGGAAAAATGACCGAAAATGCAGGTAAATATGCTGGCTTAGAAGTGTTAGAGGCGCGTAAGAAGATTCTTGAGGATCTTCGAAAAATCAATGCATTATTTAAAGAAGAAGATATTACTCATGTTGTTGGATATGATTATAAATCTGGCGAACCAATTCAACCACTCGTAAAAGAGCAGTGGTTTATTTCCACAAAACCTTTAGCTAAAAAAGCCCTTGAAGTTCTTGAGAATAATGAAATTAAATTTACGCCAGAAAATAAGAAAAATGTTTTAGCGGAATACTTGAAAAATATTCGCGACTGGAATATTTCACGTCAAATCCCTTGGGGAATTCCAATTCCGGCTTTTCAAAATATTGAAGATCCAACTGATTGGATTTTTGATGAGCGCGTACATGAATCACAAATTGAAGTTAATGGTAAAACATACAAACGCGATGAAGATACGCTTGATACTTGGTTCTCGAGCGGTCAATGGCCGTTCATTACAACCGATTTTTTGGAAGGCGGTGAGCTTTCGAAATTCTATCCAAATAGTGTAATGGAAACTGGTCACGATTTGATTTTTCCTTGGATTTCACGAATGATTATGCTAGGAATTTACTGCACAGGGCAAATTCCATTCCGAGAGGTTTATTTGCACGGAATGGTTCTTGATGAGCATGGCCAAAAAATGAGTAAATCAAAGGGAAATGTGATTAACCCAATGGATGTAATTGCCGAGTATGGTTCTGACGCTTTCCGCCTTGGAATTATTGCAGCGCGTTCAGCAGGGCAGAATCAGGCATTTTCGAAGAATAAAGTTATCGCTGGCCGGAATTTCTGTAATAAATTATGGAATATTTCACGATTTATTTCTGAAAAAGTTGGCGAAATTAAGAGCACAAAACAGCCTGAAGCTTTCACACCAGCGGACCACTGGATTGTGCGAGAACTTAATAAAGCAATTGCTGAAATTGAAAGCCATATGCAAAATTACCGTTTTGCCGAGGCCTCAGAAACAGTTTATCACACAATTTGGAGCACCGTTGCCGATTGGTATATTGAAGCTTCAAAAACACAAGACAACCCTGAACTTCTTGCCTGGGTTCTTGAAACTTGTCTTAAAATTGCGCATCCTTTCGCACCATTTGTGACTGAAACCATCTGGCAAACTCTGCCTTGGACTGAGGGAATTTTAGCGAACGAAAAAAACTAGCCGAATCTTTGAAATTTAACGAATTCGAAGCACTTCAGTTTGAACGAATTCAAGATTTAGTTGAGTGAAATTCGCCTGATTACGGCTGAACTACCTGGCAAAAAAACGCTATAATTTGGTTTTCGAAAAAGATGAACTAATTGCAAAAAATATTGAAACTATTCGCCACCTTTCGCGCGTGCCAGAAATTGTTCAAACAGATGCGCCGCACGGATTTAGCCTTGCTGCTAGCGGTTTAGGCGCTTATCTCGATGTGCCAACCAATATTTTTGGCTGAATATAAAACCGAGCTCGCCGAACGAATCGATAAAAATTTCGAACGAAATTAATTTACTTGAAAAAAACGGCTTTCGAACGAAAAATTATGTTTCAAAAGCGCCAGCACATTTGGTTGAAGAAACTCGTGAAGAATTTTCAAACAAAAAAGCCGAGCTTGAAAAAGTTAAAAAGGCTTTCGAAATTTTATAAAAGTATTTCCGCCAGAGAATGGTGGTTACAGATTTAGTATTTTTTTAATATAAAGAGTAGAAGCTTTTTGACAATCAAACAATTAGTAATAATAAATTTTTATTATTTTTTTAGTATAGCCTAAGAAAGGTTTTTTTATGTCTAAAAAAATATCCAACAAAAATTAACTGGCAGGTAATTTTTAATATTATTATCGTTATTAACTTTATAATTAGTATACTCACTATTTTCTTTATTTTTTTAAAAATAAATGATGGCGTTAATTTCGCAACATGGAAAGATACGCATAACGTAACTATAACTCAATCTCAAATAGAATGCCTCAAAAAACCTTCAGCCGAATGCGAAAAAGAGATTGAACACAAAAAAAGAAGATATGGAAAGATTTATTGAAAAATTATTTCAAAAAAATAAATAAATTATAATTTCGCAGAGCGCTTGACTTCTTTAAAAAAATTTGTTAAAAATATTCAGGATGATTACTAAAGAGAATAAAGAGAAGGCAATCGCTTTGACTCAGGTTTCAAAGAATGACGTTGGTTCGCCACAGGCACAAGTGTCAATCTTGACGGCTCGTATCAAAGAAGTGACGGAACACCTTAAATCAAACAAGCACGACTTCATGGCTCGACGCGGTTTGATGCAAATGGTTGGTCGCCGTAAAAAACTTCTAAAATATCTTGAACGAAAAGATTTTGAAGCCTACAAAGCTGTTGTTTCTAAACTAGGTTTGCGAAAATAATTTCAAAACCGTAAAATCGCCACGCTTAATTGTTTGGCGGTTTTATTTTTGCTAAATTCGCTCAAAAATGTTATAATGAAAGAGTAAAATTAACGCTGAATGTGTGGTAGAAATTATTTTCGAAAGATTTTCGAAGAAGATTCCTGCAACTCATTTGGCAGAAGGAGAAAAATATGATTATAAATCCAACAGGGAAAAGTGTGATTTCGGTCAGCACTGATTTTTTGGGGCGAAAATTAACGTTAGAAGTTGGTAAAGTTGGTTTTCGTTCAACTGCAAGCGTGATCGCAAAATATGGTGAAACAGTTGTTTTAGGAACGGTTCAGCTAGGAAATAAACCAGTTGCGCTGGATTATTTTCCTCTCTCAATTGATTATGAAGAAAAATGGTATGCTAGCGGGCGTATTTCTGGCTCACGATTCATTAAACGTGAAGGGCGACCAAGCGACGACGCAATTTTGATTGGCCGATTAATCGATCGCCCAATTCGACCACTCTTTCCAAAAGGTTATCGCGAAGAAGTTCAAGTTGTCGCAACCGTTCTTTCGGCTGATCCAGAATTTCGACCAGATATGATTGCGATGATTGCGGCTTCGAGCGCATTGCATCTCGCTGGAGTTCCATTTGATGGTCCAGTTGCTGGTCTTCGAATCGGTAAAGTGAATGGCGAATTTAAAGCCTTTCTAAATCCTGAGGAACGCGAAAATTCCTCGCTTGATTTAGTTGTAGCTGGAATTGAAAGCGGAATCACGATGGTAGAAGCGGGCGCGAATGAAGTTCCTGAAGAAGAAATTATCGCAGGTCTCGCTTGGGCTTTTGAGAATTTTCAGCCAGCAATTAAACTCCAAAATGAACTTCGCGCAAAATATATCGAGGCGGGTTATTTTGAAGAGAGAAAATTTGAGCTTATTTTTCCAGATGAAGAAATTTCGAAAGAAGTTGAGACTTGGACAGAAGGAAAATTAGGCTCCGAGATTCGTGAAGCCTACCCAAAATATAACCAAAATATTGCCAAAATTCGTGAGAAATTTCACTCAGAAATGCTCAAAAAATTTGGCGAAGAAGTTTATGAAGAAATTCGAAAAGATTATGATGAAGCTTTCACTTTGGCGGTTCATAAAGCTGTTCGAAAGGGAATTGTGGAGGATGGCGAGCGACCAGATGGGCGAGCTCTAGATGAAATCCGCCCGCTTTCAAGCGAAATCGACTTTTTACCACGCACGCACGGTTCGAGTTTATTTACTCGTGGCGTAACTCAAGCAATGAATATCGTAACGCTTGCACCACTTTCGTACTCCCAACTAGTTGACACAATGGAATTTAATGAAATTGAACGCCGTTATATGCATCATTACAACGCGCCTGGATACACTGTCGGTGAACCTCGCCGATTAGGTAGCCCTGGTAGACGTGAAATTGGACACGGATATTTAGCTCAACGCGCTTTGGAAGCGGTTTTGCCGAGTGAAGAAGATTTTCCTTATGCTATTCGTAGCGTAACTGAAATTATGAGCCAGAACGGTTCAACATCAATGGCGGCAACTTGCTCAAGCTGTATGGCGTTAATGAGCGCTGGTGTGCCACTAAAAAATGCGGTTTCTGGAATCGCAATGGGCTTAATGATGGACGGTGAAACACCTTATATTTTAAGTGATATTGCCGATGCAGAAGATTTTGCTGGCGATATGGACTTTAAATGTACAGGCTCAAAGAATGGAATTACCGCGCTTCAAATGGATATGAAAGTTCATGGTCTACCAGTTTCAGTTCTTGAAAAAGCAATTCTAACCTCTCGTAAAGGCCGTGAGCATATTTTACGCCATATGCTGAGTGTCATTTCTGAACCAAAAAGCCGAGCTTTCGCCATATGCACCTAGAATTGAAAAAATCAAAATCAATCCCGATAAAATTGGTGCTATTATTGGTAAGGGTGGCGAAACAATCAATAAAATCACTTCTGAAACTGGTGCTGAGGTTGATATTAAGGAAGACGGCTTGATTACAATCGCAAGCTCGAATGCTGAACAAATTGAAAAAGCACTAAACTGGATTAAATCATTGGTTGAAGAACCTGAAGTTGGCAAAATCTATCGCGGAAAAAGTTGTTTCAATTAAAGAATTTGGTGCTTTCGTAAATATTCTTCCTGGGATCGATGGAATGCTTCACATTTCACAAATATCCGAAAAACGAACCGAAAAAGTTACAGATGTTTTGAGTCAAGACCAAGAAATTTGGGTAAAACTAGATAAAATCGACGAAAAGGGAAGATTAAATCTCACAATGAAAGGCGTGAAGCAATAATTTTTTTAAAAAGGTAGCGTGAAAAAAATCGCTACTTTTTTTATTTTTTTCGAAAAAAATCACTTGAAATCGTTTTTGATATTATTGAAGAATGAGAGAGAATATTAGCATATCAAATATAATAGGTTCAATTATTGGCGTAATTATTTTTTTATTTTACTAAGTTTATTAAGTATGAACCGTTTTGAAGATACATTTTTTTACACTGTTCCAAACTTTAAAAAAATACTGTAGAAGGGAAAGAGTTATCCTGTAAAAATATCAAGCGAAACAAATGCATCTTTTTACTTATAATAGTGACAAAAAGTTTTTAGTATTAATATGCCATACGAAGGTAAGAATATAGCTATTAATGGTACTTATACTATAAGTGAACAAAAAGGTGAGACAAATATCAATAGTCAGATTAAATCTGTATTTGTAAATGGTGTAAAGGCACCCCTTAATTCATTAGATGTTATGGCGGATCCAAATTATAGACAGAAAATAAACATAAAATATAAAGACAAAAAAGTAGTAGTATTAAACGCATCGAATGAAGGGTCTAAAGATAGTATAAATTTCACTTGTACTCCTTTAGAAAAATAAAAATCTCATCTTGCGATGAGTTCTTTATTTGGCGGAGGATGGGAGATTCGAACTCCCGCTCCAGGTCTCCCCAGACTAACGATTTAGCAAACCGTCCCCTTCAGCCACTTGGGTAATCCTCCAATACTCCTATTTTATCAAATTTTGCTAAAAAACACAAGAGCATTGACAAAAATCACTTTTTTTGCTATAATATAGCCATTATGAAGAATTTTAAACAAGTTTCGAAAATCTCAATCAGCGGTTTTGTAGCTTCTACATTTCCTGCAACCTTCTTAGCATTAAATACTTTTGCAACCGGTGGAATATTTAGTGGTGGCGTTCAAGGTGGAGCCGATAAAGGTCGTGGTGAAGGTGTTCCAACTCAACTTTTTGGTGAAGGCAACACTGGAATTTTTACCCAGATGGTGAATATGATGCTTTTTGCAGTTGGAATTTTAAGCGTTATAATGTTAATTTATGGTGGTTTACGCTATATACTATCAAACGGCGATTCGAAAAAGGTTGATGCTGCAAAAAATACAATTCTTTATGCGATCGTTGGTTTAATTATTGCAATGCTTTCTTATGCAATTATCAACTTCATTATTAGCTTATTCTTAGGAGGAGCCGGAACTGGTTTTGGCGGTAGCTCAAACGGAGCAAATGGTATTCCTCCAACAAATGTTTAATTTTCTAAACTAAAAAGTCGCCCTCTAAGCGACTTTTTTATTTTATCTATTCTTATAAATATTGGCGTAAACTAATAATTGGATCTTTTCGAGCTGCACGGAAAGCAGGGTAAAGGCCAAAGATTACACCAACCAATATCGAAATTCCACAAACCAAAACGGCAATTTGCCAAGAAATAACTGGACTAAATGGTAGAAATACGCTCACTCCAAAAGAAAATGCATAACCAATGAGATAACCAAAAAATCCGCCACTTAATGAAATTATCATTGATTCTGTTAAAAATTGAAACAAAATGTGCCGATTATTTGCACCAAGCGCTTTTCGAATACCAATTTCTCTCGTTCGCTCACTTACATTCACGAGCATAATATTCATAATGCCAATTCCACCAACAACCAGTGAGATACTCGCCACAATTGCCAAAATAAATGTTGAAAGCTCAATAAATTTGTCTGATGGATGCGAAATATTTTTACCAGTCAAAACTTCGAAATCCTTTTCGCCATTGTGGTTTTTTAACATTCCTTTTTCAATTTCTTGCTGAACTTGATTTAAATTATTAATACTTTTCACACGAATATTCACTTGCTGAATCTGGAGATTTTCACCGATAATTCGTTTTGCAGTCACATATGGAATAATTGCTGTATTGTTAAAATCAACATTACTAAAGTTAATTGATGAACTTTGATGAGCTAAAACACCAATCACAATAAATTTTTCGCCTTTCATTGTGATCTCTTTTCCTAAAGCCTGAGTTGTACCAAACAAATCAATCGCCATTTGATTACCAATCACAACAGTGTTTGCATTGGCACTTTCTGCAATAAATTGGCCTTCACGAACTTTCAAACCTACAGTTTGGTCAAGGTTTGGACTGGTTGCTAGCAAATTTGCATATTTTTCATCTCCATCGCCCTTAACTTTTGCTGAAAAATTTGCAAGCGGCGCCACAGCTAAAAACATCTTTTTACTTTCGGAATTAAGCCTAAGTCTTCATTTTTTTGATTGAACTCTGTGTAAAATTTCGAGAAGTTGCCAAATTTGTAATAACATTTTTATTATTTGTGGTCAATTCTTTTGGTCGAACTACCGCCAAGGATTCACCCTCAGCTATAATTTGATTCGAAATCATTGAGCTAACCCCGCCCGAAAGTGAAAAAATTATCACAACACTAGAAATTCCAATCATTACACCTAGCATTGTAAGAAAAGTTCGCAAACGGTTGGCGTGCAACGATTCGAATGCATTTTCAATATTAGTTTTTAAAACTCGCAAGCTCATTTAAACTCCCAATTCTTCTTTAATTTCATCAATTTTTTCTTCAACTTTTTCAATTTTATCGAGCGTATTTAGCTTTTCGTCTTTTTTCGAAGATTTTTTTGCGGGTTTTTTCTTAACATCAGTATCAATTTTGCCATCGAACATTGTAATAATTCGTGTTGCATAAGCCATTAAATCTGGATTATGCGTTACCATAATAATTGTGTTGCCTTTTTCATGAACTTCAGCAAGCTCTTCCATAATAATATGCGAACTTTTCGAATCAAGATTTCCTGTTGGCTCATCAGCAAGGATAATTGAAGGCTTATTCACGAGCGCCCGCGCAATTGCTACGCGCTGAGTTTGCCCACCAGAAAGTTGCCACGGCATATAAAATTCTCGCTCACCAAGATGAAATTGCTTTAAAACTTCTGAAGCTTTTTCGAGCCGTTTAACTTTTCCAATTCCTTTATAAACTAGCGGCAAAGCCACATTTTCAATTACAGTTAGGCGGGGAATTAAATTAAAATTTTGAAAAATAAAACCGATTTTTTCACTTCGAATTTTAGCTTGGTTGCGGCGCGACATTCGTGCAACGTTCTGCCCATCAAGAACATAATCTCCCTCAGTCGCACGATCAAGAAGACCAATTGTGTTTAAAAGTGTGGTCTTTCCACAACCAGAAGGCCCCATGATTATAATAAATTCACCCTGTTTAATACTTAAATTTACACCATTTAAAGCATAATTCTCAGCATCACCAACACCAAAACGCTTTTTCAAATTTCGAAGTCTAACAATCTCTTTTTCATTTTTCGCCATAGTAATTCTATTATATTTTTTTCATCATTTTTCGCAAATACTTTCAGGCGAGTTTTTTTCGAATTTTCAAGGAGTTTCCACAGCTTTTTCCACAAAAAATAATTTATTCGTGGTGATATTTTCCGCCAGAAGAAATTTCTTGCGCGCGATAAACTTGTTCAACCAAAAATTAAGCGCACAATTTGATGCGGAAAAAAACCAATTTCGAAAGGCTCCAAACAAAATTCGCACGCTTTCTAAGCTCTTCAGCCACACCAAAAAGCTCCGCCAATAATAATCACAAAAATTCTGCGAATTCACAAATCCATTCGAAAGCATTTTAGCGAGCTCTGGGCTAGAAATATTTTTACCGCGTTCATCCAGCAAAATCACAAAATCACTCGGTTTAATTTTTTTGCTAAAAATTCGCTGGGTTTCTTCTTCACGCGCTTTTTCCTCAGCAAAATTCGAATGCGGCAGAATATCCCACTTTAAATCAAACGGCTTTTTCAAACGCTTTTCGAAAAGCTCAATTCCACTTGAAACCCATTTTTCGTGCTTTTTGCCAATTGCAATAATTCTCATACTTAAATTTTAACATAACTCTTGACTTTTTGCAATTTTAGTGATATAATTAAGTTACTTGCGTGGAGCGAGAGGACATTTCAGAAGTGAGAAATTGGCTATTGATCGATTTTTTCAGTTTCGAAAATTGAGTTTAAAAATTGAGCTCAGCTTTCGAAGCTGAAAGTTTCGAAAATATCCTATAGCCAAGCGGGCTTTAAACGCGGAGGAATAATATGGTTAAGGTCTTTAAAGAATTTGTTGACCAGCCTGATGGAAAAGTTTTGTTAATGCTACACACAAATGATAGCCCTAGTCCTAGGGCTGTTGAAGGAATTGACTTTGCTGGCGTACCAGAAGAAACACGTAAGTTTTTCTTGGAACGTGAAGGTCGCCTAATTGATGATTATTGCACCAAACATGAAACCGATAACTACTCATCAACTATAGCATCAAGAAATGATGCAGACTATGGAGAAAAAGTTCGGGAAGAAATCAAGTTTTGGGAAGAATACGGTATCATCTTACTCTAAACTAAGGTTCCACTTTTCAAAACCCCACAAATTGTGGGGTTATTTTTTATTTTTCGAAAGCAATTTTTTGTGCAATTTTCGTTAATTCTTCAGGAGTAGTTTCGGCAGGATAGCCATGATGAAGTTGTAAAACATTTTTATCATAAAGTGGAACAAGGTGAATATGTGCGTGTGGCACACCAAAACCTTCAACCACAACGCCCACACGAATCGGCTTCATTTCAGCTTGAATTTTCTTGGCAATTTTTTTAGCAATTTGCCACAGATAATTATAATCACTTTGATCTAAATCCCAAATTAAATCAACTTGCTTTTTTGGAATAACTAAAACATGGCCGTTCGAAAGCGGCTCAATATCAAGCATTGCAAAAACTTTTTCATCTTCATAAACCTTATGGCAGGGGATTTCACCCTCAATAATTCGTGTAAAAATTGATTTTTCTTGCATTAAATTTTGTTCCAATCTGTTCCTCTTTTATAAAAATCGCAAAGTTTCTTCGTTCGAATTTTGCCAAAAAAATCCAAAAGCTGGTTGAAGAATTACCCACGCACGCAAAATTTCATCGCTCTCAGCAAAAAACGCTTTTTCATTCCGAATCGCTTCAGCCAAAACTTTTTCATAAGCTTCGGCAGGCTGAGCATTTTCATCATAAAAAAAGCTCAAATTTCGAATTTCTGTGCGACGATTCAAACCTGGAATTTTTGTTGCAAGTTCAATTTTCACGCTCGCTGAATCATCGAGCGAAATTTGAATTAAATTGGCTTGATTTTTCTTCAGTTTTGCGCAAATGAATGCGAATTTCACTACGCTTTTCGCTCAAGTTTTTGCCAGAAATCAGTTCAAAAGGTACATTTTTCCAATTTTCATCTTTCGAAAATAGTCGAATTTTAGCAAAAGTTTCAACACAAGATTTTGGATTTTCAACTTCTTCACGATAGGTTTGATATTGACCACGAATTGCATTTTCTTCAGGATTTTGTAATTTTTCAATCTGTTCTAATGCTTTAAAGCGAGCTTCAGGCAAATCGTTCCAACTCTTTGGAAAATCCGCCAAAAATAATGCCAAAATCTGAATTAAATGACTTTGAATAAAATCACGTAAAGCACCACTTTGTTCATAAAAAGTGCCGCGACCTTCGATTCCAATCTGTTCGCTAGCAACAATTTGTACTTTCGAAATAGATTTTCCATTCCAAATTTGTGAAAATAATGCGTTTTTTTATGCCGCAAAATAAGCAAATTCTGCGCCATTTCTTTTTGCTAAATAATGGTCGATTCGAAAAAAATCTGCTTTTTCACTAAAAAAATTCCGCCGTTCGAGAAATAAATTCTTGTGCTGATTTTAGATCAATTCCGAAAGGTTTTTCGAAAAGAATTTTAACATTTTCACCATTTAAGCTAGCTTTTCCAGCTAATGTTGAAATCTGTGCAGCACTTGCTGGCGGAACTGAAAGATACAGCAAAAATTTGCGATTCCTCATTTTTCATCTTGAAGGTATTTTTTTTAAGCTTTTTTTGTATTCTGTATCATCTGCTAAATTCATTTCGAAAAAAACTTAAAAATTTGCGAAAGTTTAGAATTTTCGGCACGAGAAAGCCCGAGCGAACTTTCAAGAATTTCGAAAGGCTGAATTTGCCGCCGAGAAACGCCAATAACTTCAAGTTCATCTGGTGAAATCTCATTTTTTTCAAGCAGGGAATCGAGCGCAGGTAAAAGCTTGCGGCGCCCTAAATCGCCAGTTAAGCCAAAGATTACAAGTTTAGTTTTTCATATTTACCTCTTTTCTATTTATATTTTATCACATTCAGCTTAGAAAAAAATCTTAAAATTTTGAAAAAAATAAAAAGAAAAAAACTCCCAAATTCTCGGGAGATTTTTCTAAATAATTTCTGGTACACGAGAAAGGACTTGAACCTTCACGCCAATTGGCACTAGTTCCTAAGACTAGCGTGTCTACCAATTCCACCACTCGTGCAAATTACTTTACTATTTTTAACTGATAATTTTCGAAAAAGTCAAGGATTTTTTTCAAAAAAATATTGGTTTTGGCGGAGAGAACAGGATTCGAACCTGCGAGGCTTACGCCCAACACGCGTTCCAGGCGTGCGCCTTAAACCACTCGGCCATCTCTCCATAAAAAAATATTTTTACTTTATTTTTTTCAAAAATTTTCAATTAAATCATGGTATAATTTGAAATATGGAAGTTAAAAAAATATAAGCCAGAAGATATTTATCCAACACCGCAAGAAAAAAACCAAAAAGAAAACCAAGAAAAAAATCACAAAAAAATCCCAAAAACAATGAGTTCATTCTTGAGGAATATAAAGTTATTCGAAAAGGTAAAAAGCGAAGATTTTATACCAATTCAAATTGCTGCAATATTGGGATTCTTAAGCTTATTTCCAGCTTCTTCGCCCGCTCCAATTATTAACTATGGTTTTTAGCTTGCTTTCAGTTATAGCCGTTAGCTATTCACTTAAAGCTGCGAATAAATTCGAAAATCGAAACTGGGCGAAAAATCAAAGGCAAAAAAATCTGGGCAGAAATTCTATTAACACTTCAAATTGGTATTTTTTTATAATGTATTTGATTTCTGGTATATTTTTCCACTGGAGGAATGTTGAACGGAATTAGATTATTTTAGAATTGATTTAAATACAAATCAATTCTAAATGTTTAAAAAAATATCAGAATAATACATAAAAAGAATATAACCGAATGGTTGATATTCAGCGAAATATTGTTTCGAAAGATTTAAAATAATTCCCGAAGATTTCCGTACCTAAAAAGGGGCAGTTCTTTCTTTCAAAAAAATTTGCTTGAAAAATCTAAAAAAAGTGATATAATTTAAGAATGAGCATTAAGAATAACTTAACAAAAACTGCTCGCAAAGTTTTGCCAAAATCGGCGCTTGTTGGGCTGGAAAAAACTTATCGAAAATCTCGTGCAAAAGTTATTGCCACACGTTATGGCAACCCCGCGCACGACTTGCGAGTGATTGCTGTAACAGGTACGAACGGTAAAACCACTACTGTTAATTTTCTTAATGAAATCTTGAAAGAAGCTGGATATAAAACTGCGATGTTTTCAACCGCAAATATTGAGATTGCGGGTATTCAAACAGTGAATGACACTAATTCTACAACCGCAACAGTTTCAAAATTACAAAAATTTTTCTCTGATGCAAAAAAAGCTGGTGTTGAATTTGCGTTAATTGAGGCAACTTCGCACGCGCTTGATCAATACAAATTTGCTGGAGTTCCTATTGAGATGGCAATTATGACCAATCTTACGCAAGATCATCTTGATTACCATAAAACAATGGAAAACTACGCTAACGCTAAAGCAAAACTTTTCGAAATGCAACCACGATTTATTGTTTTAAATACTGATGACGCTTATTTTGAATTTTTCAATAAATTTGAGGCTGGCGAGCAAAAAATAACTTATGGCGAGAGTGATTCTGCAGAAGTCAAAATTGAAAATTTCAAACTTTATAAAAAGGGAAGCGAAGCTAATTTACGAATTGATAATAATGTTACACTTGAAATCGCCACAAATCTACCAGGCGAATTTAATGTTTACAACATGACTGCGGCGGCAGCCGGCGCTTATCTTTTGGGAATTTCGCTCGAAGATATTCAAGAGGGAATCGCTAATCTTGAAGGAGTTTCAGGAAGGTTTGAATATGCTGTTTCGAATTTACCTTTTGACGTAGTTGTAGATTACGCCCACACACCAGACGCGCTTGAAAAACTTCTTAAAGCTTCAAAAAAAATCACTAAAGAGCGTACGATTTTGGTTTTTGGTGCTTGCGGTGACCGTGATCGTGAAAAACGCCCAATTATGGGGAAAATTGCACAAGATTTAGCCGACCGAATTATTATCACTGATGAGGAAAATTACACCGAAGATGCCACACAAATTCGTGAAGAAATCATCTCCGGAATCTCGAAAAAGAACGAAAAACTCCCAGCAAATATTCAAGAAATCCCAGATCGAAAAGAAGCAATTCGAAAAGCTTTACAAATTGCAGGCAAAGGTGATATTGTGTTAATTACAGGTTTAGGACATGAAGTTTACCGCGTAATTGATGGCGAAAAAACACCTTGGAACGACACTCAAATTGTACATGAAATTACTCAAGAAATCTTTAAAAAATAACCCAAAAATCGCTCAAATCGGGCGATTTTAATTTTCGAAAATAAAAACCACTCTTTTGAGTGGTTTGAGTTAAAGGGTTTGGTTAATTTCTCTATGAAAAAAATTGAGTTAAATTGGATGTCTGAAGCCACAGTTTCACGAATATACCAATTTGCAATTTGCCCCTCTTGAAGCGCCTTTTCAGCTTCTTCAAGATTATCGTCATTTAACTCAAAGAAGAAATTCTTCTTTCGAAAAACTCCAGTAGGCTCATTGATAATAATTTCAAGAGTTAATTCCTTAAAATTAAATTTATCTGCAAGAAGTCTAGATTTTTTTCTGGCTCAGTAACTCTTTTAGTGTAAAGAGTAGCAGCCATCCAAAAAAATAAATCAGTTTTACCAAACCTATTTAAAAAGTTCTTTCGATTTCATTATATCACCCCTTTTTCGAAAAAGTATTTAAATTTTTAGCACACTATTGATTTTTTTGCAAATATTATTTAAAAACAATCTTAAGTACATTATTAAAAAGGAATAACTGAAAATAAAAAAACCATCAAAAATAACACCATTATACTAGTATTAATCAGTCTAATTGCTACAATTTTTTTACACCAGTAGTTATATTCTTTATTAGAAAATCAATAAAAAAATTCAAAAAAATCTAAATTTTCAAAAAAATAGAAATAGGTCCTGCATAGCTGACCTGACACATAGCAGTTTAGTTATTTGGGTTAATATTAGCGAGCCAATTCGTTTGGCTCGCTTTTTTTCGTTGTTTAGTTTTTCCGATGAAATTATAGTAAATATCAATCTTAATAATACGATTGCGTTTCGTGCCAGTTGGCTTGTGAATAACAAT